>NZ_JBEXHJ010000010.1:0-264981 GCF_040607775.1 Micromonospora sp. NPDC005237
GACGGAGTTCGGGACGGTGGTGGTGCAGGAGGACATCTGTAATGGGTGTGGGTACTGCATTTCGGCGTGTCCGTATGGGGTGATCGATCAGCGTAGGGGTGATGGTCGGGCGTGGAAGTGCACGCTGTGTTATGACCGGTTGGGTGCGGGGATGACGCCGGCGTGTGCGCAGGCGTGTCCGACGGAGTCGATTCAGTACGGGCCCCTGGACGAGTTGCGGGAGCGGGCGGCGCAGCGGGTGGCGACTCTGCGGGAGCGGGGGGTGTCGGAGGCGCGTCTGTACGGGGAGGATCCGAACGACGGTGTGGGTGGTGACGGGGCGTTCTTCCTGTTGTTGGATGAGCCGGAGGTGTACGGGTTGCCGCCGGATCCGGTGGTGACGACGCGGGATCTGCCGGCGATGTGGAAACGCGCCGGCCTCGCCGCGCTGGCCATGACGGCGGCGACCGTCGCCGCGTTCGTCGTCGGAGGATCCTCGTGAGCACAGAGCGCCCCCGGGTGGGCGATCGGTTCCGCCGGTTCACCAACGCCCGCGACGAGATGGCCGCACGGCAGCCCGGTGGTGACTCGGTCGCACGGCAGCCCGGCGGCGACCCGGCCCGGCGGGCGGGCCGGCGGCGCGGTCGGGGCGGCGGCGAGGAGCTGCGGGTTCCGGAGGCCGAGTTCACGTCGTACTACGGGCGGCCCATCCTGAAGGCGCCGGTCTGGAAGTGGGACATCGCCGCGTACCTGTTCACCGGCGGGCTGGCCGCCGGCTCGTCGCTGCTCGCCGCGGGAGGGCAGCTCACCGGCCGGCCGGTGCTGCGCCGCGCCGGTCGGGTCACCGCGCTGGGCGCCGTCAGCGCCAGCGCCGTCTTCCTGATCCGGGACCTGGGCCGGCCGGAGCGGTTCCACCACATGCTGCGGGTGGCCAAACCGACCTCGCCGATGTCGGTGGGCACCTGGATCCTCACCGCGTTCGGGCCGGCCGCCGGGGTCGCCGCGATCGCCGAGGGCGCCGGCCTGCTGCCCCGCCGCGGGCTGCTCGGGTTGGCCGGCCGGGCACTGCCGCCGGTCGGGCACGCCGCCGGGCTCGTCGCCGCCGCCACCGCGCCGGCGCTGGCCACGTACACCGGGGTGCTGCTCGCCGACACGGCGGTGCCGTCGTGGCATGAGGCGTACCCCGAGTTGCCGGTCATCTTCGCGGGCAGCGCGCTGGCCAGCGGGGCCGGCGTGGGTCTGCTCGCCGCGTCACCGGCGCAGGCGGGGCCGGCCCGCCGGATGGCGGTGGCCGGCGCGGCCCTGGAGCTGTACGGCGCGCACCGGGTGGAGACCCGCCTGGGGTTGCTCAGCGAGCCCTACCGGTCGGGGCGGCCCGGTCGGCTGCTGCGCGCCGGTCGGCTGCTGACCGTCGCCGGGGTGGCCGGGGCGCTGCTCGGCCGGCGCAGCCGCGCGGCGGGCGCGTTGTCCGGGGTCGCGTTGCTGGGCGCGTCGGTGGCCACCCGGTTCGGCATCTTCTACGGTGGCGTCGCGTCGGCGCGCGACCCGCGCTACACGGTGGTGCCGCAACGCGAGCGGGTGAATGCTCGACGGACCGGGGTGGATCCGGCGGCTGACTGAGCGGCCGCTTGGGCGTTGTGATCGAATGTCCGACGGAGGCGTTCAGGCGGCTGGTGCCCCTCCCGGTCTTCAAAACCGGTGTGGTCCGGGACCCGGGCCAGGCGGGTTCGATTCCCGTCCGTCTCCGCCAACGGCGGCAGGAGTGACGTGATGCGCGACGGCAGCGTGGACCCGCGACGCCGGGTGCCCCGCACCGATACGCTGCTCGCCGATTCGCGGCTGGCCGAGGCCGTCGCGACCCTCGGCCGGGACCGGGTCAAGGCCGCCGTCGTCCAGGCGCAGGAGCGGGCCCGCCGCGGTGAGATCGAGCCCGACGAGGTCCCCGACGCCGTGGTCGCCGGGCTGCCCGCCCCGGGTCCGCGGACGGTGCTCAACGCCACCGGCGTCGTGCTGCACACCAATCTGGGTCGGGCGCCGCTGTCACCCGCCGCCGTCGCCGCGGTCGTGGCGGCCGCCGGCCACACCGACGTCGAGCTGGACCTGCGCACGGGGCGACGCGCGCGTCGTGGCCGGGACGCGATGGACGCGCTGGCCGCCGCCGTGCCGGACGCCGCCGCCGTACACGTGGTCAACAACGGCGCCGCCGCGCTGGTGCTGGCCGCCACCGCGCTGGCCGCCGGCCGGGAGATCGTCGTCAGCCGAGGCGAACTGGTCGAGATCGGCGACGGTTTCCGCCTGCCGGACCTGCTGGAGAGCACCGGCGCCCGCCTGCGCGAGGTGGGCACCACCAACCGCACCACGCTCGACGACTACGCCGCGGCCGTCGGACCGCAGACCGGGTTCGTGCTCAAGGTGCACCCGTCGAACTTCCAGATCACCGGCTTCACCTCGGCCACACCGGTACGCCAACTGGCCACGCTCGACGTGCCGGTGGTCGCCGACATCGGCTCCGGGCTGCTCGCGCCGGATCCACTGCTGCCCGACGAGCCGGACGCGGCCGGCACCCTGCGCGCCGGCGCGGCCCTGGTCACCGCGAGCGGCGACAAGCTGCTCGGCGGCCCCCAGGCCGGACTGCTGCTCGGCGACGCCGCGCTTGTCGAACGGCTACGCCGCCACCCGCTGGCCCGGGCGCTGCGCGTGGACAAGCTGACCCTGGCCGCGCTGGCCGCCACCCTGCACCGCCCGGACACGCCGACGCGGACCGCGCTGCACGCCGACCCGGCCGCTCTGCGCAGCCGGGTGGAGCTGCTGCGTGACCGGCTCGGCGCGGAGGGACGCAAGGCGGAGGTCGTCCCGGCGGTCGCCGTGGTCGGCGGCGGCGGCGCCCCCGGCGTCGAGCTGGACTCGTGGGCGCTGAGCCTGCCCGAGCGGTACGCCGTGCCGCTGCGCACCGGTGACCAGCCGGTGCTCGGCCGGGTGGTGCGGGGCCGGCTCCTGCTCGACCTGCGCTGTGTTCCCGTCGACGCCGACGAGGCGGTCCTGGCGGCCGTGCTGCGCGTCGGAGGGGACGACTGATCATGTTCGTCGTCGCCACCGCCGGGCACGTCGACCACGGCAAGTCGACCCTGGTCCGGGCGTTGACCGGGATGGAACCCGACCGATGGGCCGAGGAACGCCGCCGGGGCATGACCATCGACCTGGGTTTCGCCTGGACGACGCTGCCGTCCGGCGCCACCATCGCCTTCGTCGACGTGCCCGGGCACGAGCGGTTCGTGCCGAACATGCTCGCGGGGGTCGGCCCGGTGCCGGCCGCGTTGCTCGTGGTCGCCGCCGACGAGGGGTGGATGCCGCAGTCCGCCGAGCACCTGGCCGCGCTCGACGCGCTCGGCGTCGGGTACGGCCTGCTGGTGGTGACCCGCGCGGACCTGGCCGACCCCGCGCCGGCGGCGGAGCGAGCCCGCGCCGAGATCGGGGCGAGCAGCCTCGGCGCGGTGGAGACGGTGGCGGTCAGTGGGCTGACCGGTGCCGGCCTGCCGGAGCTGCGGGCCGCGCTGGAGCGGCTCACCGCCCGGCTGCCCGCCCCCACAGTGGACGCCCCGGTGCGCCTCTGGGTGGACCGCAGCTTCACCGTGCGGGGCAGTGGCACCGTCGTCACCGGCACGCTGGGCGCCGGCCGGTTGCGCGTCGGCGACGAGTTGGAGCTGGCCGGGGCCGACGAACTGGTTCGGGTTCGGGGCCTGCACTCCCTCGGCGAGGCCCGTCCGCAGGCGGCGGCCGTGGCCCGGGTGGCGGTCAACCTGCGCGGTACGCCCCGTGACCGGCTCGGCCGCGGCGACGCGCTGCTCACCCCGGGCCGGTTCCATCACACCGACGTCATCGACGTACGGCTCACCGGCGACCCGGCCGCCGACCTGCCCGCCACCCTCACCCTGCACGTGGGGTCGGCGGCGGTGCCGGTGCGGGTCCGGCCGCTCGGCGCGGACACCGTCCGGCTGCGGCTGGCCCGCCCGTTGCCGCTGCTGGTCGGCGACCGGGCGCTGCTGCGTGATCCCGGCCGACACCACGTGGCCGGCGGCGTACGGGTCCTCGACGTGGCGCCGCCACCGCTGTCGCGGCGGGGCGCGGCTGCCGCCCGCGCGACGGTCCTGGCCGACCTCGACGGTCGACCCGACCTGGCCGGTGAGCTGCGCCGCCGTCGGCTGGTGCGGGTCGGCACGCTGCGCCGGATGGGCGTGCCGGTGCAGGCCACGCCGGTGGCCGGTGACTGGCTGGCCGACCCCGCGCACTGGCAGCGGCTCGGCGAGCAACTCACCGAGGAGGTCGGCCGGTACGCCCGGGAGCACCCGTTGGAGCCGGGCATGCCGGTGGACGCGCTGCGTCAACACCTCGCCCTGCCCGACCGGGCGCTGGTCGAGGCGCTGATCCGCCCGCCGCTGCGGGTCCACGGTGGGCGGATCGGCACGGCCGCCGTCGACACCCTGCCGGAACCGGTGGCCCGAGCCGTGCAGCGGGTCCGCGCCGAGTACGCCGACCGGCCGTTTCGCGCCCCCGAGGCGGACCGCCTCGTCGATTTGGGCCTGGGCCCCCGGGAGATCGGTGCGGCGGTACGCGCGGGCGCGCTGCTGCGGCTGGCCGACACGGTGGTGCTGCTGCCCGACGCCCTCGACGCGGCGGTCACCGTGCTGGCGGGGCTGCCGCAGCCGTTCACCCTGTCGGCGGCCCGGCAGGCGTTGGACACCACCCGCCGGGTGGCGGTGCCGCTGCTGGAGCTGCTGGACCGCCGCGGCGTCACCCGCCGGCTGCCCGACGACGCCCGGGTCGTCGTCACCTGAGCGTGCCACCGCGATGATCCGGGGCGGACAGGATTGCGGCGGGCTGCCAGGGTGAACAGATGGCCGAGCTGTCCCCGTCCCTGTCCCCGTCGCGGCCGTTCGCTGACCGGTGGCGTGGTGTCGTCTCGGTCGCGCTGCGCTGGGGGTTGCCGCTGCTGTGGGTGCTGTGGGTGCTGTGGGCTTCGCTGGCTTGGTGGGTGGCGCCGCGCGAGGCGACGGCGGGCCAGCTCGACCGGGATCTGGCGGCGGGCCGGGTGGTGAGCTTCCAACGGGCGTCGGGCTGGGCCGACGACGACGCGTACTGGGGCAGCCGGCCGCAGCCGCGGTACGACCCGCAGGGCGCGATGATCGCCTGGAGCGTGCCGAGTGGCCGGGTCCGGTACGCCTTCGTCGAGCCGCCCGACGCACAGGCGGAGCCCGCCGGGCCGCAGTCGACGGACCGGCCCGCCGGGTTGGACGCGAGACTGGCCGCGTCGGCGGACCTGTGGCAGAGCGCCGGCGCTGCCGCGCACCGGATCGCCGACGCCGCCGGGCTGCTCGCCGGCGCGGTGACCCTGCTGTGGCTGGTCCGGCTGGTCGGCGGCGCCCCGCCGTTGGTCGGCACCCGGTGGTTCTGGTACTGGATCGGGCTCCTGCCGTTCGGGGTGGGCGTGCTGGCCTGGTCGTACCGGGAGATCTGGCGGCCGCCGCCGGTGCCGCCGCCCGTTCGCGCCTCGGGGTGGCGCGGCGTCGGTTGGCTGCTGCTCGGCGGGATCGGCATCGTCCTGCTGGTGTCCGCCGCGCGTGCCGTGCTCGGCGTCGCGGTGGTGCCGGGCTAACCGGCCCCTCGACCGTCGGCGGTCACCTACGGTGACGCCATGGACCCTTCGGCGGTCTGGCGGGACCGGCAGCACCAATGGCGGATCGAGGCGTACCGCGCGCCGGATCTGCGGTTCGCCATCTACGCGACCAACGGCCCCACCGAGTCGGTGCCGCTCTGGCTGTTCGGCATGTCGGCGCTGGCCCGGTGGCTGATGACCCACTCCATCTCGCTGGACGACCTGGAGGTCGACTGAGCGCCCCGCCGGCCGGAAACGGGGCCCGGAGCCGGGCGCGCTGCGGTTAGGTGACCTCAGGCGGTCAACGGGGGTGGGCGGTGGGCGGTCAGCTGGGGCAGTTGGCGCTGGTGGCCGTGCTGGTGCTGGTCAACGCCGCGCTCTCCGGCAGCGAGATGGCGCTGGTGACGCTGCGGGAGGGGCAGTTGCGCCGGTTGGGTCGGCGGACCCGCGCCGGTGACCGGCTGGTCCGGCTCTCGCGGGACCCGAACCGCTATCTGGCCACCATCCAGCTCGGCATCACCCTGGCCGGGTTCCTCGCCTCGGCTGCCGCGGCGGTGTCGCTCGCCCAGCCGCTGGTCGGCCCGTTGGGCTTCCTCGGCGCGGCGGCCCGCCCGGCCTCGGTGCTGCTGGTGACCGTGGCGCTGACCTTCGTCACGTTGGTGCTGGGCGAGTTGGCGCCCAAGCGGCTGGCCATGCAGCGGGCCGAGCGGTGGGCGTTGCTCAGCGCCGGGCCGCTGGACCTGCTCGCCCGGGTGTCCCGCCCGGCGGTGTGGCTGCTCAGTCGGGCCACCGACATGGTGGTCCGGCTGGCCGGCGGGGACCCCCGGGCCAGTCGGGAGGAGATGACCGAGGAGGAGTTGCGGGAGATGCTGGTCAGTCAGCGTGGCCTGTCGGCGCAGCAGCGGGAGATCCTGACCGGCGCGTTCGACATCGCCGGTCGGACACTGCGGGAGATCCTGGTGGCCCGCCGGGAGGTGACCACGCTGCCGACCGACGTGGCCGCCGACGAGGGGGTACGCCTGCTGGCCGCCGCAGGCCGGTCCCGCGCCCCGGTGACCGGCCCCGGCGGTCTGGACGAGGTGGTCGGCGTGGTGCACATCCGCGATCTGGTGCGGGCCGGCACCGGGACGGTGGGGGAGCGGGTCCGGTCACCGTTGCTGCTGCCGGTCACCCTGCCGGTGGCCGACGCGTTGCGCCGGTTGCGCCAGGAACACCAGCAACTGGCCCTCGTCGTCGACGAGCACGGCGGCATCGACGGCATCGTCACGCTGGAGGACCTGCTGGCCGAGGTCGTCGGCGAGTTGTACGACGAGACCGACCGCGACGTGCGCGGCGTGGCCCGGGAGCCGGAGGGGGCGCTGCTGGTGCCCGGTGACTTCCCCCTGCACGACCTGCCCGATCTGGGGGTGCGACTGAGCTTCCCGCTGTCGCGGGAGTACACGACGGTGGCCGGGCTGGTGCTGGCCCGGTTGGGTCACCTGCCGGGTGAGCCGGGCGAGACGGTGCGGTTGCCCGGGTTGACCATCGAGGTGGTGGAGGTCGCCGACCGGGCGGTGCGGCGGGTGCGGCTGCGCGGGTTCGTCGCCGAGCGCTGAGCGCGTCGCCCAGAAGAGGGACAACACGGGCGAAACACCCCCTAGCGGATGCTCCTCGCCTACGGTGCGGTACGTGAAGGACCGAGGGTTGCGTACGTTCGTCACCGTGCTCGCCGGTCTCGCGGTGATCTACTTCGGCAGCGCGGGCCGCAGCCCCGAGGAGGGCCGTGGCATCTCCGGCGGGGTCATCGTCCTGGCGCTGCTCGCCGCGCTCGGCGTGTGGCACCTGACCCGACCGCCGGGAGACAAGCCGGTCAAGTGAGCGCCTCAGCCGGCGGCGACACGGGTGACCTCGCCCGCGGACTCCTCGCCGAGCGCCACCCGGACCAGCGCCGAGGCGAGCCGGCCGAAGTCCGGTTCGGCGACCAGCCCCGCCAGCCGGTCCGGTGAGCCCGGCAGGCCCAGCCGCTTCGCGCCGGCGAGGGCCCGACGGTCGGCGTACGGGCGCAGGTCGGACCAGACCGTCTGGGCCTCGCGCAGGTAGATGTCCGCGCCGGTGGGCCCGATGCCGGGGAACTCGGTGAGCCGTCGGCGCAGCCCGGCCGGGTCGCCCTGGGCGTCCCGGTGCAGCCGCCGCAGGTCGCCGTGCCAGCGGTCCAGACACAGCCGCGCGCCGGTGCCGAGCATGGTGGCGGTGCGCTCGTCGTAGCGGCGGTAGTGACCGCGGCCCAGCGCGTCGACCCGCTGCTGCCAGCTCGCCGCCTCCATCGCCTGCGGCGTGCGGTAGCCGGCCGCGAACAGCTCCCGCGCGGCGTCGACCGCCACGCACGCCCGGATCCGGGTGCTCAGCAGGGTGGCCAGCACCAGCAGCTGGTAGAGCGGACCGGGGCGGTCGGCGAGCCGGATACCGGCCTCCTCGGCGTACGTGTGGCTGCGCCGGTCCAGCAGGACCCGCACCACCGCTCGATCGTCACCCACACCGGGTGGGTACCCACCCTGGGCGCGGCTAGCCCTGCGGGCGCGGGGCGGGACCGGAATGCCGCCCGGCCGGACGGGTATGCCGCCGGTGGAGGCGGTCGATGCCGCCTGCCGTACCCGGAGGGAGACACTCGTGGTCAACCCGCAGCAGGAGGAGTTCCGGCGCAACGCCAAGGGAGCGACGAGTCAGGACAGCAAGGGGCCCCAGCCGACCGGGCATCCGCTCAACCGCGGCACGTCGCGCGGAGACGCCGGTCGGCCGGTGCCCAAGGGCCAGGTGTCGCCGTACGGCCCGGCGGGTGAGCCGGTCGCCGAGGACGACAGCGACGCCCGCGCCTAACGACCGTGACCGGACGGCCGCCGCAACCTGTTCCAGGTGGCGGCGGCCGTCAGTCCGTATGCCAGGTGCGGGATGATGTCGGACATCCAGTCGGAGCGCCGCCAGGTGCGCGGATCGCTGATCCCCAGCGCGGTGATGGACCCGTCGGTCATCGCCATGACGCCGGCGCAGAGCACGCCGGTGGCCATCGGCAGTGGCTGGCGCCGACCACCGGCGTAGAGCGCGAACGCCACGCCGGCGGCGATACCCAGCCCGTAGCCGATCAGGGGCCCGAGCCCCGAGCGGCGGTTCGCCGCCCGGGGCCCCGACCCCAGGTCCACGTGCGCGATGCCGGCCAGCCGGTCGACGGTCTGCTCCGGTGTGCTGCTCGCCGGCCGTGCCCGCAGAGCGATGTCCAGGTAGCTGACCACGTTGAGCGCGGTGCTGCCGACGGCGCCCGCGATGGCGCCGTCGGCCAGGTCGACCCCCCTCACTTCGGGTCGCCCGGTTCGCGTTCACTCTTGGGGCCGTAGGTGCGCTCGCCGCGTACGACGCCCCGTTGGCCGCGATCCTCCTGCAGGATCCGGTTCGCGACCTGGTTGGCCTTGCCGTCGGGCACCCGGCGTCCGGAGTCGTCGATCGCGTTGCGCAACCGCGCCCGCTGCTTGTCGTACGCGTTGCTGCCCGGCCGTGGTCCTGGCATCTGCTGCCTCCTTCGTCGCCGTTGGCGTACCGCGGCCGTCTACCCGTCTGGCGGGGGGCCAACCCCGGGGTGTCAGCGGGGGCCGCGGACCACGGCGACCGGGCAGCGGGCGTGGTGCAGCACCGACTGACTCACCGACCCCAGCAGCAAGCCGGTCACCTCGCCACGCCCCTGCCCCCCGACGACCAACAGTTGGGCGGACCGGGACGCCTCGGCGAGCACCGCGCCGGCGCGGCCGTGCGCCGCCCGCCAGGTCAGCCGCAGCCCCGGGTGGCGGTCGGTCAGCCCGTCCAGCCAGCCGGTGAGCATCCGCTCCTGCTCGGCGTGCAGCTGCGCCTCGTCGTACACCAGGGGTTGCATGTCACCGGGGCCGCTGCTGCCGGGGTGCCGGTAGGCGTGCACCGCGCGCAGCGGCACGCCGCGCGCCACGGCGGTCTCGGCGGCGAAGTCGGCGGCGAGCCGGGACGCCGCCGAGCCGTCCATCGCCACCAGCACCGGCTCGTCGGGGCGTTGGTCGCCGCGGGCGACGAGCACCGGGCAGTCGGCGTACGCGCAGACCTGCACCGCCACCGAGCCGACGACAAGCGCGGAGAAGCCGCCCAGCCCGCGGTCGCCGAGCACGATGAGCGCGGCGGTGGGGGACTCACCCACCAGCACCGCGGACGCCTCGCCGTCGATGATCTCGCCGGAGACCGTCAGCCCGGGCGCGGTCGCCTCGGCCTCGGCCACCGCGGCGGCGACCAGCTCCTCGGCCCGCTGGCGCAGTCCGGCGCCGGGCGGCGCGTCGGGAGCGGGGGAGACCGGCACGTGCAGCAGCGGCCAGATGAAGCCGTGCACCACCCGCAGCGGCCGGTGCCGGCGGACGGCCTCGGCGGCGGCCAGGCGCACCGCGCGCAGGGACGGCTCCGAGCCGTCCACGCCGACCACCACCGCCGCGCTGTCCGCCGAGTTCACCCGTCTCACCTCCCGCCGAGCCAGTATCGCGGGCGTGGCGGCGCGACGGAGCGATACCGCCGGTCGGGCCCGGGTCGGTACGCTGGCGGCGACCGGACGGGGAGGAGCGTCGTCGATGGATGAACCGGACGAGCCGAGCACCGCTCGCATGATCGACTTCTGGCTCGGCGGGGAACACCACTTCGACGTCGACGTGGCCGCGGCGACCGCCTTCGAGCAGGCGTACGGGCCGTGCGCGCCGGTCTTCCGGGAGTTGCGGGCGTTCCTGCGCCGGGCGGTGCGGGCGATGGTCGAGCAGGGCGTGGACGGGTTCCTGGTGTTCGGCGCGGGGGTGCCCACGATGGGCAACGTGCACGAGGTCGCCGCCGAGGCCACCGTGCTCTACACCGACGTCGACCCGGTCACCATCCGGCTGGGGCAGCGGATCCTCGCCGACAGCGACCGGGCGGGCTACGGCTACGGCGACGCCACCGACATCGGCACGATCGACCCGGCCCAGCTGCATCGATTCGTACCCGGGTGGGGGCGGCGGCCGGTGGGGGTGGTCTTCCTCGGGCTCGCCGCGTTCCTCGACGACGCCACGCTCACGCGCACCCTCGACGAGCTGTTCGCCGCCGCGGCGCCGGGCAGCCTGCTGGCCGTGGACTTCGACACCGAGGAGCTGGCCGCCCACCCGCAGGCGCTGGCGATGATGGGTCCGGAATTCCGGATGCGTCCCCCGGCGGCCTTCGCCCCACTGCTGGGCCGGTGGACGCCGACGTCGGACGGGATCGTCCCGGTCCACCGGTGGCGGCCCGCCGGCCCGCCCGCCGACGTGCCGGACGCCTTTCACGGCGTACTGGCGACACGGGACGCCGACTGACCCGCGACGACCGGCTGCCCGGTGGCGTCCGTATGATGCTTGCCCTGTAGCAAGTTTCTGGAGGGACGACCAACCATGGTGGACGCGCCGGACGGGGTGTCGCGCGCGCTGCGCGAGGCCGCGCCCGACCAGTTGGCGGAAGCGGCGGACCGGGCGATCCGGTCGGCGTTGGGCGCGTTACGCACCGACGTGTTCGTCGCCGACTACCGGATCAGCGGGCTCTGGCCGGTGCTGGATCCGGACCTGCCGGCGGCCGGAGCCCTGGCCCAGCACACCGTGGCGCAGCGCTGCTTCTCCAGCCAGCAGCCGGTGCGCGACGGGCTGGACGACGGAGTCTGCCGGCTCTACCTGCCCCTGACGGTCTGGGGGGAGCGGCTGGGTGTGCTGCTCATCGAACTGCCGACCGTCCCGGGCCCGGCGATGACCGGCCGCGCCACCGACATCGCCGGCGACCTGGCGGTGGCGATGCGGGCCGCGGACCGGGAGACCGACCGTTATCGGCGGGCCCGTCGCCGGGAGCGGCTCAGCATGGCCGCCGAGATGCAGTGGGACCTGCTGCCCGGTCGTAGCGTGGCGCACCGCGCCTTTCACCTGGCCGGGCAGTTGGAACCGGCGTACACCGTCGGTGGCGACCACTTCGACTGGTCGCTGGACGGTGACCGGCTGACCCTGACGGTGCTCAACGGCGAGGGCACGGGCCTGGCCGCGTCGCTGCTGACGGCGGTCACCGTGAACGCGATGCGCAACGCCCGCCGCTCCGGCGGTGGCCTGGTGGAGCAGGCGGAGCTGGCCTCGGACACGGTCTACTACCAGCACCGTGGCCGTCGGTACGTGGCCACGCTGCTGCTCGAGCTGGACATCCGCACCGGGCGGGTGCGGGCGGTCGACGCCGGTTCGCCGCACCTGCTGCGGATGCGTGGCGCGACGGTCGAGCCGGTGGAGCTGGAGCAGCAACTGCCGCTGGGCATGTTCGCCGAGACCCGCTACGAGCTGCAGGAGTTCCAGCTCGCGCCGGGTGACCGTGTCTTCGTCGTCAGCGACGGCGTGTGGGCGGCCGAGCCGGCGGGGCGGGAGCCGTACGGGCAGCGGATGATGGCCCGATCCCTGCGGGCCACACGGTTGCAGCCGGCGACCGAGGCGGTTGGTACGGTGATGCGCGAACTACACGCCTATCACGCGGATTCCGATTTGCGCGACGACGCCGTCGTCGTCTGCCTCGACTGGCATGGTCCGCGTGAGCGGGACGGCGGATGAGGGTTGCCGCCGCCGCGCCGGGCGGGCACCAGCGTGACGACGGCAGGGGACATCGGGTGGAGCGACCTGCGGATCTCGCCTCGGCGATCGACGCGGCCGCCGAGACGCTGATCGCCGTGCTCGACTCGGCGGCGTCGCGGCATCAGGTGCCACCGACCCAGCTGCGGGTGCTGATGCTGATCAGCGGCCGACGGGAGACCAACGTCAACGGTCTCGCGGAGCTGCTGGACGTGGTGCCCTCCTCGGCCAGCCGCCTCTGCGACCGGCTGGAGGCGACCGGTCTGTTGCGCCGGGTGGCCGACCCGCGCGACCGGCGGGAGGTGCGGTTGGTGCCGACCGCCGCCGCCCTGACCCTGCTGCGGGAGCTGGCGGAGCGGCGCCAGCGCGCGGTGCAGGCCGTGTTGGACCGGATGCCGCCCCGGATGCAGCACGATCTGTTGCTGTCGTTGCTCGCCTTCGGTCGGGCGGCCACGCAGACGGTGCCGGAGCAGCAGACCGATCAAGCGGTCCAGACGGCCTGAACCGCCGTCCCCCTTCCACTAGTATCCTAGGACGCTCTACGCGTGGTGATCCACGCCACAGTGCGGCACAGCCGCACCGACAGCACGCGGCGGCGGCCGAGGAGCGCGGGAAGCCCGATATAGTGGCAGCGCACTCAGCCGGCCCGTGATCATCGAGATCGCGGGCCGCATCAGGGCAGAGGTCCCATCCCGGGGCCGCAGGGGAGCCGGCGGTTGCCGGCCCGACAGCGCGTACGACCTCCGCCGCGCCCGATCTCGGTCTGGCGTCGGGGCGTGCGGTGGAGGAGGTTCGGGTGTCGCGTCGGCCGGCTCGGGCAGAGCATCCGCGGGACACCGGTGACCAGGCTCCCGGCGACCAGGTGCTCACCCTGCCCAACCTGATCAGCTTCGGGCGCCTGCTGGGCGTACCCCTGTTCCTCTACCTGTTCCTGGTGGCCCGCGCGGACGTGGCGGCGGTGGTGGTGCTGGCCATCGGCGGCACCACCGACTGGGTCGACGGTTGGATCGCGCGCCGGCTGAGTCAGGTGAGCCGGCTCGGGGAGCTGCTCGACCCCCTCGCCGACCGGCTCTACATCCTCGCCACGCTGCTTGCCTTCACCGCCCGGGAGATCGTGCCGTGGCAGTTCACGGCGGCGCTGCTGGCCCGGGAGGCGTTGCTGCTCGGCTCACTGGCGGTGTTGCGCCGCTACGGGTACGGGCCGCCACCGGTGCACTACGTGGGCAAGACCGCCACGTTCCTGCTGCTCGCGGCGTTCCCGGTGCTGCTGTTGGCCACCGAGTGGAGTCAGGCGGCGACGGCGACGGCCGCGATCGGCTGGGGGCTGGCCTGGTGGGGGCTGGTGCTCTACTGGGTGGCCGGCGCCATGTACGTGGTGCAGGCGTCGAGGCTGGTGCGCGCGGCGCGCGGCCCGGGAGCGGGCGCGTGAGCGCGACGCCGCCGGAGCGTCCCCGCCCGGATCGGGTGTACGCCCCGGACTTCCTCACCGAGCTGTTCCGCAACCCCCTGGATCCGGGGTACGCGGACGCGGCGGCCGCGCGCGAGCGGGTGGCGTCGTCGCAGGACGCGTCCCGGGGTTGGCCGGCGCGGTCGGTCAGCCTGGTCGTGGTGGTGGTGCTGGGTTTCCTGTTCGCGGTGGCGTATCGCCAGACGATGGCGGACGAGCCGGGGCGTGCTCAGGCCCGCTCCGGGTTGGTGGCGCAGATCAAGGAGCGGGAGAGCCAGACCGACCGGTTGTCGGCGCGCGCGGATCAGCTGCGGGAGGAGGTCAGCCGGCAGCGGGACGCGGCGTTGAGCGGGTCGACCGCGGCACGTCTGCGGGACCTGGAGGCGGTCACCGGGCTCGGCCGGGTGCGGGGTGACGGTGTGGTGGTGCGCCTGGCGGACGCCCCGGGCAACGCGGACGCGGTGACCGGTAAGGGCGCGGGGCCGCCGCAGGTGCTGTACAGCGATCTGCAGGGTGTGGCGAACGCGTTGTGGAG
The DNA here is from genome assembly GCF_040607775.1 of Micromonospora sp. NPDC005237. NCBI lineage: Bacteria > Bacillati > Actinomycetota > Actinomycetes > Micromonosporales > Micromonosporaceae > Micromonospora > Micromonospora sp. NPDC005237. Next base: position 14,235 of record NZ_JBEXHJ010000010.1, read on the forward strand.
CGCCGGTGCCGAGGCGATCGCGATCAATGGGCAGCGGTTGACGTCGACGTCGACGATCCGTACGGCGGGCGAGGCGATCCTGGTGGATTTCCGGCCGGTGACGGGGCCGTACGAGGTGTCGGCGATCGGGCCGGGGTCGATGCGGCGCAAGTTCGAGGACAGTCGCAGCGCGGCGGTGATGCAGGAGGTCGCGCAGAAGACCGGCCTGTCGTTCGGTGTGCGCAAGGCGGAGGACCTCACCCTGCCGGCGGCTCCGGAGCCGCAGCTACGCTACGCCAAGCCGTCGGTCAGTCCGAGCCCTTCGGGGTCGGGTGTCCGGTCCGGCAGTCCTGGGTCGTCGGGTTCGCCGGGGACCGCTAGTCCTTCCGGAGGTGGCGGATGATCGCGGTGCTGGCGTTGCTCGCCGGTGTGGTGCTGGGCGTGTGGCTTGATCCCACGGTGCCAGCGGCGTTGCAGCCGTACCTGCCGATCGCGGTGGTCGCCGCGTTGGACGCGGTGTTCGGTGGGGTCCGGGCGAAGTTGGACCGCATCTTCGACGACAAGCAGTTCGTGGTGTCGTTCATCTCGAACGTGCTGGTGGCGGGTCTGATCGTGTATCTGGGGGATCAGTTGGGCGTGGGCGGGCAGTTGTCCACCGGTGTGGTGGTCGTTCTGGGTGTGCGGATCTTCGGGAATGTGGCGGCGATCCGTCGGCACCTGTTCCGGGCGTAGGTTTGACAGCGATGAGCGACGAGCAGGCGGAGACGGGGACGGGCTGGCCGCAGCCGGCGGTGCCGGGGCGGCCGGGTGAGCCGGCGGGTGAGCCGGATCCGCGGCCGGACGCGCCGGATCCGGACGAGTTGAGTCCGTTGGCGCCGCACGGTCCGACGAAGGAGCCGGAGTCTCCGGATGCGGAGCCCGGGGTGGCCCCGGTCGATGACGGCGCGACGGTGGACCTGAGCGCGGTGGCGCGGGCAGGTGAGCCGGTGGACGAGCCGGTGGCGGAGTCGGCCCCTGCGGTGGCGGCGGGTCGGTCGCGGTTCAGCGCGGCCGGGGTGATGATCGCGGCGTTGTTGGCGTTGCTGGGGTTCACGCTTGTCGTGCAGTTGCGGACGACGTCGACGGATCCGACGTTGGGGGCGACGCGTCAGGAGGATCTGGTGCGGATCCTGTCGGATCTGGATGCGCGCGAGAACCGTCTCCAGCAGGACATTCGGGCGTTGGAGGAGAGCCAGCGGCAGTTGGCCTCGGGTGCGCAGGGTCGGCAGGCGGCGTTGGACGAGGCGACTCGTCGGGCGGACGAGCTGGGGATTCTGGCGGGCACGTTGCCGGCGGTGGGTCCGGGGTTGACGGTGCAGTTCTCCAGCAACGGGGTCAAGCCGATCACGGCGGACCGGGTGTTGGACGCGGTGCAGGAGTTGCGGGGCGCGGGCGCGGAGGCGATGCAGATCTCCGGTGGTGACCGGGCGACGGTGCGGGTGATCGCATCGACGTACTTCCTCGATGGGGACAACGGGTCGTTGATGGTGGAGGGGCGTCGGTTGACGGGGCCGTACACCATCACGGTGATCGGTGATCCGGCGACGATGCGTACGGCGTTGAACATTCCTGGTGGGGTGGTCGCGTCGGTCCGGGGTGACGGCGGTAACGTGGCGTTTGGGGAGCGTGAGGTTGCCGAGGTTTCGGCGCTGCACGCGCCGACCAAGTAGGAACACGCCCGTCCGGTCTCCTGACCGGCGCGGCCGCGCCGGGCCCGGGTGGTCCGGGGCACCGATGGATGAGGACGCGTCTGGTGATTCCCGAGGATCTGCGATACACCGCCGAGCATGAGTGGGTGGCGGGTGACGGTACCGGCTCGGTGCGGGTCGGCATTACGCACTTCGCGCAGGACGCGTTGGGTGACATCGTGTACGTGCAGTTGCCGGAGGCGGGTGCGGTAGTCGCGGCCGGTGACTCGCTGGGTGAGATCGAGTCGACCAAGAGTGTGTCGGAGATCTACGCGCCGGTCGCGGGCACGGTGGCGGCGCGCAACGACGCGCTGGGTGACACCCCTGAGCTGATCAACACGGATCCGTACGGTGCGGGTTGGCTGGTGGAGATCACTCCGAACGATCCGACGGCGACGGACGGGTTGCTGACGGCGGGCGCGTACCAGAAGATCACCGAAGGCTGAGTGTGCTTGATCCGGTGTGCGGGATGTCTGCGCGCGTCCGGTTGCCCTGCATTTCGGCGCTGGCTAGGCTCGCCCAGTCGACCGAGAAGAATCCATTAGTTGAGCGTTGTGGAATTGCCTTCCCGGGCACGGGGAGCCAGCCGCCGGGTGGACGAGCGCCCGGCGGCCAGACCCGCCATTACCCGACGCCGACCGAACAGATCCGTGAGGTGGTCCCATGACGCGCCCAGACGACGAGTTCCCCCCACTCGACGTCACCTCGACGCTCAATCTCGGCTCGCTCGACGAAGTGCTGGAAGGGCCGGACACCGATGTGGTGCCGAGCCGGATGTCCGGTTCGTTGCCGCCGGGTATGGCGCTGCTGGTGGTTCGTCGCGGCCCGAATGCGGGTGCCCGGTTCCTGTTGGACCACGATGTGACGACCAGTGGCCGGCACCCGGACAGTGACATCTTCCTCGACGATGTGACGGTGTCGCGCCGGCACGCGGAGTTCCACCGTGATGGTGGGACGTTCACGGTGCGGGACGTGGGTAGCCTGAACGGCACGTACGTGAATCGTGAGCGGGTCGAGGCGGCCACGTTGAGCAATGGTGACGAGGTACAGATCGGTAAGTTCCGGGTGGTGTTCATCGCCGGTCCGCGCCCGGAGGAGGAGGCCGGCCGGGGGTGAACGAGCCTGCGGCCTCCACGCCACCCGGGGCGGCCCGGTCCCAGCCGCTGATGAGCATCGGTGAGGTGCTGGGGCAGTTGCGGGTGGATTTCCCGGACACGACGATTTCGAAGCTGCGGTTCCTTGAGGCCGAGGGGCTGGTTGAGCCGCAGCGGACGGCGGCGGGTTACCGGAAGTACAGCTGGGACGATGTGGCGCGGTTGCGGTTCGTGCTGACCGCGCAGCGGGACCGGTACCTGCCGTTGCGGGTGATCCGTGAGCAGTTGGCCCAGTGGGATTCGTCCGGCGAGCAGCCGGAGCGGTCGCGGCCGGCGTTGGTCGCGGTGGGGCCCGATGGTGCGGTGCCGGGTCGGGAGTCGGCGGAGCCGGCCGAGTCGTCGCAGGTGCGGCTCGGCCGGGCTGAGCTGGTGGCTCGCAGTGGGATCGACGAGTCGACGCTTGTGGAGTTGGAGCGGCTCGGTGTGCTGGTGTCGGATCCGCCGGGGTGGTACGACGCGGATGCGTTGATCATCGCGTCGGCGGTGGCGGGTTTGGCGGCGTACGGGTTGGAGCCGCGGCATCTGCGGGGTTACCGGAGCGCGGCCGATCGTGAGGTCGGGTTGTTCGCGCAGTTGGTGGCGCCGTTGGCGCGGCAGAGTGATCCGGCGGCGCGGGCGCGGGCGGCGGAGACGGCGCGGGAGTTGGTGGCGTTGTCGGAGCAGTTGCACGCGGCGTTGGTGCGGGTGGGGCTTCGGTCGACGTTGGGTCGGTGAGGGTGCCCGGCAGGCGGCGGTGGAGCGGAAAGATCTCTTCTCCGAAGCGTGCCGTAGGCTTGCCGGGGTAACCCCTCTCTGGCGCGGGCGTGGTGCTGTAGCGCATCGGACGACCGTGTTGCGGTCCGTGTACCGTGCAGGGAAGGGCGCGGTGCGGCGTAGGTGACAACGACACGGAGGCGGCGGTGCGCGAGCTGAGCGTGGTCGGAGTTCGGGTGGAGCTGCCGAGCAACCAGCCGATCGTCCTGCTCAGGGAGGTCGAGGGCGACCGCTATCTGCCGATCTGGATCGGCGCGGTCGAGGCCACGGCTATCGCTTATGAGCAGCAGGGGGTCAAGCCGGCCCGTCCGTTGACGCATGATCTTTTGCGGGATGTGTTGGCGGCGTTGCAGGCGCCGTTGCAGGCGGTGGAGATCACCGAGCTGAAGGAGAACGTGTTCTACGCGGATCTCCTGATCGGCGATGGGGTGCGGGTGTCGGCGCGGCCGAGCGATTCGATCGCGTTGGCGTTGCGGGTCGGTGCGCCGATTCGTTGTGCGGAGCAGGTCCTCAGCGAGGCGGGGATCGTCATCCCCGACGAGCAGGAGGACGAGGTGGAGAAGTTCCGCGAGTTCCTGGAGCAGGTGCGTCCGGAGGATTTCGCGGGCTGAGTGGCTCGGTTCCGCGCTGGTGTCACGGTGGGTGACGTCGGCGTGTGGTTGGTGATCTTTCTCGGTGGCTGCGCGGCGTGTCGCGTCGGTTCCTCCGTGGTAACCCCTGAAGGTGGCGTTAGGGTTGCCGTGTCGAGGGGTGCGCGTCCCGGAAACGACGCGTCGCCGCACTGACGGGGAGGTTGTCCGGATGCACGAGCCGCAGGATCCTGATCCGGGTACACAGTTGGGTGAGCCGGGTGCGTCGTCGCCGGGTGTGGCGACTGAGGGTGACGGCTCGGTGGGCTACCGAGGTGTGACGGCGTGTCACGCGGTGGGCATCAGTTATCGGCAGTTGGATTACTGGGCGCGCACGACGCTTGTGGTGCCGAGCGTCCGGGACGCGTCGGGTTCGGGGACGCAGCGGTTGTACTCGTTCCGCGATCTGGTGGTGTTGAAGGTCGTGAAGCGGTTGTTGGACGCGGGGGTGTCCCTGCAGAACATCCGCAAGGCGATCGAGGCGTTGCGGTCGCGTGGTGTGGAGGATCTGGCGGGAATCACGCTGATCTCCGACGGGACGACGGTGTACGAGTGTCGGTCCCCGGAGGAGGTGGTCGACCTGTTGCAGGGTGGGCAGGGCGTCTTCGGGATCGCGATCGGTGGGGCGTTCAAGGAGATCCAGGGGTCGTTGTCGCATCTGCCGGCGGAGCCGGCGGCGAGCGGTCCGGCGGAGCCGGTGGTGGGGCCCTCGTCGGATCCGGTGGGTGACGAGTTGGCGGCGCGGCGGGCGCGGCGGCGGGCCGGCTGAGTCGCGCTGCGCGTCCGCTGGTGCCCGGTCCGGCGATACGGGTGACTCTTTTGGCTGCGGCCGTCTGGTGACTGTGGGTCAGGTCGTGGCGTCCGGGTGACGGTTTCCCCGGGTGACGTTTTCCACAGTGGATACCGTGGGTGATCTTCTGGTTGCCGTGGGTGGATTTTCGGGGTCCACTGTGGTGACGATGCGTGTGCGTCGACTGTCGGGAAACCGATAGGGGGGCCCTGACCGGAGGTTGCGGGCACGCTATGGTCCGTCACGGTCCCCGGTGTGCCGCAGCGGCTTGACGGTGTGGCGTCGGTGGCCGTTGCCCCTGCGCGTCACCGCGCGCGCGACCTGTCACCCCGGAAGGAACGACCGTGACGGTTACGGAAGAGACCGCTCCCGCCTCGAATTACGACCGCATCGGCGGAGCGGGTTCGGTGAAGGCGGCCGTGGAGCTGTTCTACGACAAGGTGCTCGCCGATCCGGAGTTGGCGGGTTATTTCGCCACTGTGGACATGGCGGGCCAGCGTCGGCACCTGGCGTTGATGTTGACGGTGGTGCTGGGCGGCCCGAACGAGTACACCGGTCGCGGGTTGGCCGAGGCGCACCAGCCGTTGGGCATTCCGGTGGCGCACTACGCCAAGGTCGGTGAGTACCTGATCGCGACGCTGACCGAGTTGGGTGTTCCGGCCGACGTGCAGGACGACGTGCGGGCGGTGCTGGCGCAGGTGCAGGACCAGGTGGTGGCCACCGGAGAGCGTCCGGGCGTCTGAGCGTGGACGCGGCCCGACTCAAGCAGAGTTGGTCCCTCGTCGCCGGGCACGGCGACGAGGTGCCGCTCTACTTCTATTCGACGTTGTTTCTGGCGCATCCCGAGACGCGGCAGATGTTCCCCACGAACATGGCGGGGCAGCGGGACCGCCTGGTCACCGCGCTGGGCCACATCGTGTCCCACGTGGATCAGGTCGATCGGCTGGTGGGTTTCCTGCAGGACCTCGGCGCGGATCACCGTAAGTTCGCGGTCCGCGCGGAGCACTATCCGGCGGTCGGTGAGGCGCTGTTGGCGACGTTGCAGCATTTTCTCGCCGAGCAGTGGACCGATGAGCTGGCCCAGGACTGGGCGGCGGCGTACGGGCTGATCGCGCAGGTGATGACGGAGGCGGCGCAGGCCGCGGAGGCGGTGAACCCGCCGTGGTGGGTGGCGGAGATCGTGTCCCATGAGCGGCGGGCGTTCGACGTGGCGGTGTTGACGGTGCGTCCGCAGTACCTGTTGCCGTTCACTCCGGGTCAGTCGATCGGGGTGTCGCATCCGTCGGTGCGGTCGTGGCGGTACTACTCGCCGGCGAACGCGCCGCGCGCGGACGGCACGCTGGAGTTGCATGTGCGGGCCGCTCCGGGTGGCGCGGTGTCGTCGCGGCTGGTGTACGGCTCGGCGGTGGGGGACCGCGTGCATCTGGCCGCGCCGGTGGGGGAGCGCCTGGCGTTGTGGGCGGCGGGTTCCAGTGACCTGTTGCTGCTGGCGTCGGGCACCGGCTGGGCGCCGGTGAAGGCGCTGGTGGAGCAGGTCGCCGCGGAGGGTTCCGGTCGTCGCGTGGATCTGTACGTGGGTGCGCGGTCGCGCAGCGAGTTCTACGACAGCGACGCGATCGACAAGTTGGCGTCGTCGTGTCCGTGGTTGACGGTGACGTACGTGGTGGGCGCGGACGCGAACCGGCCGGGCGAGTTCGTGTACGCGGTGGACCGGGCGTTGGCCGATGGTGACTGGCGTTCGCGGCACGTGTACGTGTGCGGGTCGGACGAGATGGTGTCGCACGCGGTGCAGACGTTGGCTCGGGCGGGTTACCACGAGGGTCAGGTGCATCACGAGGGTCTGGGCAAGCAGTGGTACGGCCCGGCGTGGCGTACGGCGGTCCAGCAGTCGAGTGAGGGGGGTGAGAGGTGAGCGCGACCCCGATCAGCCGGTACGACGGGATTCAGGTGTCCGGCGGTGTGCAGGTGCGGATGACCTCCGACCGGGTTCGGCGGTGGGAGTTCGGGACGGCGCCGTTCGCGCGGCGTGGCTACGACAACGCGGACGTGGACCGGTTCCGGGTGCAGGTCGCCGACGAGTTGGATCTGTTGGCGACGCAGATCGCGAACCTGCGGGCGGAGAACGAGCGGCTCACCGACCGGGTGGAGTTGCACCGCCACGGGGTGATCCCGAGCACGGGCGCGGCGGTGAAGGTGCCGGCGGCCAAGGAGGTGAATCTGCTGTCGGCGGCGCAGCGGGAGGCCGAGCAGATCATCGCGCAGGCGCACGACTACGCGCGGCGGGTCGCCGAGTACGCCCGGTTGCAGTACGAGAGTTACATGCGGGCGGCGGCGGAGGAGGCGAAGCAGGAGGCCGAGCGGGCGGTGGCGGAGTACCGCAGTACGGCCGGGCCGAGCTTCGACGACACGGTGGCGACCCGGGAGGCGTTGCGGATCTTCGGCGAGATGATGGTGTCGCACATGCAGGCGGCGGCGCGGCATCTCGACGACGGCAGTGAGCAGTTGGCGCGCACGATGGACCGGATCGCGAAGGAGACGCCGGGGGCGCCCTTCGTGGGTGGCGTGGTGGGGCAGGCGGCGTTGCCGCGTCACCACCAGCGTTGACCGGCCCGGGTTGGGGTCACGTACCGCGACCCCAGCCCGGGGGTCATCTCGCGGCGGCGCGGACGGCGTCGGCGATCGGTGTCGTTCCGCCGACGAGTTCCAGGGTCGTGCCGGCGGTGCGGGGTTCGTCCAGGAGCGCGGCGAGGACCATGGCGACGTCGGCGCGGCTGATGTCGCCTCGGCCGGCGTGTCGGGTGAGGGTGACGTGCCCGGTGGGTTCGTCGTCGGTGAGCCGGCCGGGGCGCAGCACCGTCCAGGCCAGGTCGCGGGCGCGCAGGTCGTCCTCGGCGGCTCGTTTGGCGCGTAGGTAGGCGGCCCACACGTCGTCGGTGCCGGCGGCGGGTGGGTTGTCCACGCCCATGGAGGAGACCAGCAGGTAGCGGTGGACGCCGGCGCGGGTGGCGGCGTCGGCGAGCAGCGCGGCGGCGGCCCGGTCGACGGTGTCCTTGCGGGCGGCGCCGCTGCCGGGGCCGGCGCCGGCGGCGAAGACCACCGCGTCGGCGTCGCGCAGGTGCGCGGCGACCTCGTCGACGTCGGCGTGTTCGAGGTCGCAGACGACCGCGGTGGCGCCGGCGGCGCGCAGGTCGTCGGCCTGGTCGGGGTTGCGGATCAGGCCGACGGCGGTGTCGCCGCGGCCGGCGAGGTGCCGCTGGAGCAGCAGGGCGATCTTGCCGTGGCCTCCGGCGATGACAACACGCATGGGCCCAACCTACCGGCGGCGGTGTCGCCGGGCTTGACCTTGACCTGTGGGCAACCCCCAGGGTGGTGCGTGCCGGTCGCCGTGACCGGCGCGAGGAGGATGCCGACGTGGGGTTGCTGACCATCGGGGCGTTCGCCCGGGCGGCGGGACTGACGCCGAAGGCGTTGCGCCTGTACGGACGGGTGGGGGTGCTGGCGCCGGCCGCGGTGGATCCCGAGTCGGGATACCGGCTCTACGACCCGCGGCAGGTGCCGCTGGCCCGGCTGGTGGCCCAGTTGCGTCGCATCGGCATGCCGCTGGCGCAGATCCGCGCCGTGTGCGACCTGGAGCCCGCGGCGGCGGCGGAGGCGGTCACCGCGTACTGGCGGCAGGTGTCGGTCGACACCGCGGCTCGCGCCCGGCTCGCCAGCCTCCTCGTGGATCACCTGTCCGAAGGGAGCGCCACCATGTCGAGAACGAACCGCACCGTCGCCGTCCGCTACGCCGCCGGTTGTGACACCGGAACCGTGCGGGACAGCAACGAGGACGTCGCGTACGCCAGTGACCGGTTGCTGGCGGTCGCCGACGGGGTGCGAGGGCCCGGCGGCGGGGCCGCCAGCGCCGCCGCCGTCGACGCCCTCACCGCGTTGGATCTCACCGACGGGCCGGCCGTCGACCTGCTGACGACGCTGGCGGGGGCGGTCACCGACGCCGACCGGGTCGTACGCGAATTGGCGACCGACGACCACCAGCCGGCCACCACGCTGACCGCGCTGCTGCGCAGCGGCACCCACCTGGCGCTGGTGCACGTCGGTGACACCCGGGCGTACCTCCTGCGCGACGGTGAGCTGTCCCCTGTTGACGCAGGACCACACGTGGGTGCAGGCCCAGGTGGATCAGGGCCGCCTCGACCGCGACGAGGCGGGCGCGCACCCCCAGCGGGCGCTGCTGGTGCGCGCGCTGGGCGGCGGTCAGCAGGTCGAGGCCGACCTGGCGCTGCGGGCGGCGCTGCCCGGTGACCGGTACCTGCTGTGCTCCGACGGACTGTGGGCGGTCGTCGACCGGGCCGCCCTGTTCTCGACGCTGAGCGCGGCCGCCGATCCGGAACACGCGGTGCGGGACCTGGTCGCCGCGGCGCGGGACGCGGGGGCGCCGGACAACATCGCCTGCGTCGTCGCTGACGTCGTCGCGGTGTAGACGGCGACGGACTGGCCGTCGAGCGGGTGTGCGGCACCGCCACGTGACCGCCGCCACGTGACCGCCGCCGGGTGTTCGGCGTCGGCGGGTGCGCTGAGGCAGCATGAAGGGGTGACGAAGAGCCTGGAGGCGTTGACCTCGCTGCTGGCCGGTGGTGGGGTGGTGGTGCTCAGCGGGGCGGGCCTGTCCACCGAGTCGGGTATCCCGGACTATCGGGGGCCCAGCGGGGTGGCCCGCCGGCACACCCCGATGACCTTCCAGGCGTTCACCCGGGATCCCCTCGCCCGGCGGCGGTACTGGGCGCGCAGCCACCTGGGGTGGCGGTTGATCGCGCGGGCGGCGCCGAACGCCGGGCACCGCGCGGTGGCGCGGCTGCAACGCGCCGGGCCTGGTCGACGCGGTGATCACGCAGAACGTCGACGGGTTGCACGGCGCCGCGGGCAGCGACCGGGTGGTCGAGTTGCACGGCCGTCTCGACGAGGTGGTCTGCCTGGACTGCGGCAACCTGACCTCCCGGGAGGAGGTGGACCGGCGGCTGCGCGAGGCCAACCCGGACTTCGTGGCCCGCGTCGCCGCCGTCAACCCGGACGGTGATGTGGATCTCCCCGACGAGCAGGTCGCCGGGTTCCGGCCGGTGGACTGCGGGATCTGCGGGACGGGCATGCTGAAACCGGACGTGGTGTTCTTTGGCGAGACGGTGCCGCCCGAGCGGGTGGCGCGGTGTTTCGCGCTGGTGGAGCAGGCGCGGGCGGTGGTGGTGCTCGGGTCGTCGTTGACGGTCATGTCGGGGCGCCGGTTCGTGATTCGCGCCGCGAAACGCGGCATTCCGGTCGCGATCGTCAACCAGGGGCCGACCCGGGGTGACGGGTACGCCACGGTGTGCGTCGACGCGCCCTTGGGGGCGCTGCTGCCGGTGCTGGCCGACCGGGTCGTCGGCGGGGCCGCGCCGCTGGCCGCGCCGGCCGGCGTGTGACGTTCAAGGGGTAGGACATCTGCCGGAAACACCGGCGCTGGTAGCGTTGACCATGCCGGTACCACCCACGTGGGAGAGACCGCCCGACAGCAGCAGGGGCGGCGCCGAAGGGGCAAATCCTCCCCGGAACCTCTCAGGCAAAAGGACCTCGTGGGCAGGCACTGTGGAGCGCTGTGCGGGCGCGACAGAGGGGGAGGCCGATCCGTCGACCTCGCCCGGGAGCGCCCCTGATGTCCGTAGAGCAGTTCGCCACCCGTCACATCGGTCCCGGCCCCGACGATGAGCGTCGGATGCTGGAGGTCGTCGGGCACGACTCCATCGACGAGCTGATGGACGCCGCGATCCCCGAGGTGATCCGCTGGCACGGCACCCTCGACCTGCCCGATCCCGCCACCGAGGCCGAGGCGATCGCCGAGCTGCGGGCCCTCGCGGCCCGCAACACCGTCGCCGTCTCCATGATCGGCCTGGGCTACCACGGCACGCACACCCCGGCGGTGATCCGCCGCAACGTCCTGGAGGACCCGGCCTGGTACACGGCGTACACGCCGTACCAGCCGGAGATCAGCCAGGGCCGCCTCGAGGCGCTGCTGAACTTCCAGACCATGGTCACCGACCTGACCGGCCTGGCCACCGCGAACGCCTCCATGCTCGACGAGGGCACCGCCGCCGCGGAGGCCATGACCCTGGCGCGGCGGGCGTCCAAGAGCAAGAGCGGGGTGTACGTCGTCGACGCCGACGCCCTGCCGCAGACCATCGCGGTGATCACCAGCCGGGCGGTGCCCCTCGGCATCGACGTGCGGGTCCTCGACGTCGAGCGCGACGAGCTGCCGGCGGAGTTCTTCGGACTGCACCTGCAGTACCCGGGCGCGTCCGGGGCGGTGCGGGACCACGCGCGGCTCGCCGAGGCGGCCCACGCGGTCGGGGCCCTGGTGACCGTCGCCGCGGACCTGCTGGCATTGACGCTGCTGCGCGCGCCGGGGGAGATCGGCGCGGACATCGCCGCCGGCACCACCCAGCGTTTCGGCGTACCCATGGGCTTCGGTGGGCCGCACGCCGGCTACCTGGCGGTCCGCTCGGGCCTGGAGCGGATGCTGCCCGGGCGCCTGGTCGGGGTGTCCCGCGACGCGGACGGCAACCCGGCGTACCGGCTGGCGTTGCAGACCCGCGAGCAGCACATCCGGCGGGAGAAGGCGACCAGCAACATCTGCACCGCGCAGGTGCTGCTCGCCGTGATGGCCGGCATGTACGCCGTCTACCACGGCCCGGACGGGCTGCGCGCCATCGCGGCGCGTACCCACGCCATGGCGGCGCGGCTCGCGGCCGGGCTGCGCGCCGGCGGCGTCGACGTCGCGGACGTCGCGTTCTTCGACACGATCACCGCCCGCGTGCCGGGCGGCGCGGCGTCTGTCGTCGCGGCGGCGGCGGCCGAGCGTGGGGTGAACCTGCGGCTGGTCGACGCCGACCGGGTGGGCATGTCCTGCGACGAGACGACCACCGACGCGCACCTGCGCGCGGTGTGGGCGGCCTTCGGTGTGGACGCGTTCGACGGCGACGCCGACGCGGCCCTGCCCGTCGACCTGGCCCGGACCTCGGACTTCCTGACCCACCCGGTGTTCCGCAGTCACCACTCGGAGACGGCGATGCTGCGCTACCTGCGGCGGCTGTCGGACTTCGACTACGCCCTGGACCGGGGCATGATCCCCCTCGGGTCGTGCACGATGAAGTTGAACGCGACCACCGAGATGGAGCCGGTCAGCTGGGCGGAGTTCGCGCACATCCACCCCTTCGCGCCGGACGACCAGACCGCCGGGTACCGGGAGATGATCGGGCAGCTGGAGTCGTGGCTGGCCGAGGTGACCGGCTACGACGCGGTCAGCGTGCAGCCCAACGCCGGCTCCCAGGGTGAGCTGGCCGGCCTGCTGGCCATCCGCTCCTACCACGCGTCGCGGGGCGAGACGCACCGCGACGTGTGCCTGATCCCGTCGTCGGCGCACGGCACCAACGCCGCGTCGGCGGTGATGGCCGGCATGCGGGTCGTCGTGGTGGCCTGCGACGACGACGGCAACGTCGACCTCGTCGACCTGGACGCGAAGATCGACAAGCACCGGGACGCGCTCGCCGCGATCATGGTGACGTACCCGTCGACGCACGGCGTGTACGAGACGGGCATCGCGTCGCTGTGCGCGAAGGTCCACGACGCCGGCGGTCAGGTGTACGTCGACGGGGCGAACCTCAACGCCCTCGTCGGGTTCGCCAAGCCGGGCACGTTCGGCGCGGACGTGTCGCACCTGAACCTGCACAAGACGTTCTGCATCCCGCACGGCGGCGGTGGCCCCGGTGTGGGTCCGGTGGCGGTGCGCGCGCACCTGGCGCCGTTCCTGCCCGGTGACCCGCTCGGCGCGCACGCCGACGCCACCCCCGCGATCTCGGCGGCGAAGTACGGATCGGCGGGGATCCTGCCGATCCCGTGGGCGTACCTGCGGATGATGGGCGCCGAGGGCCTGACCCGGGCGACCGGCGTGGCCGTCCTCGCCGCGAACTACGTGGCGGCGCGGCTGCGCGGGCACTTCGGCGTGCTGTACGCCGGCAACAAGGGCCTGGTGGCGCACGAGTGCATCCTCGACCTGCGGCCGTTGACGAAGGCCACCGGCGTGAGCGTCGACGACGTGGCGAAGCGGCTCATCGACTACGGCTTCCACGCGCCGACGATGTCGTTCCCCGTCGCCGGGACGCTGATGGTGGAGCCGACCGAGAGCGAGGACCTGGCCGAGCTGGACCGGTTCTGCGACGCGATGATCGCGATCCGGGCGGAGATCGAGCAGGTGGGGTCGGGGCAGTGGCCGGCGGGGGACAACCCCCTGGCGAACGCGCCGCACACCGCGGCGATGGTCAGCGGCGACGAGTGGCCGCACCCGTACCCGCGGTCGGTGGGCGCGTACCCGGGCGGGACCGACCGGGCGGGGAAGTACTGGCCGCCGGTGCGGCGCATCGACGGCGCCTACGGCGACCGGAACCTGGTCTGCTCGTGCCCGTCGCCGGAGGCGTTCGAGGACTGACGTCGGCGGGCCGGGGCGGGCGGTTCTGGCCGCCCCGGCTGCGCCGCGACCTGGGCGGAGACGTCCCGTACCGGGGGACTAGCCTGGGTCGACGGCGGCGGTGTGGTTACGCTGGGTGGTCGTTCAGGCCACGAGAGCGTGGCGGGCGGGGCCGCGGTGCGGTGCGATGCTGCTGCCGTCGGGGAGCAACTCGCCGGTGTCCTCGAAGACGATGACACCGTTGCAGAGCAGGCTCCAGCCCTGCTCAGGGAAGCAGGCGAGGACCCGGGCGGCTTCCCGGTCGGTGGCTTCAGCTAAGGGGCAGGTCGGTTGGTGCTGGCACATCGGGTTCTCCGGACTGTGGGGGCACTGTGTCATGGTTCACATGACCAGTGACGCACAGTACCAAGCGAAAGTGTCCAGCATCGAGCAGGTGCCGGCCTGGCGTACGGGAAATCCACTGAACGGATGAGGAAGGTCGGACCATACGGCGTGGAAACGCTCCCACAGGTGCTGGTCGATGTGCCGGCCGCGCCCACCGCGTGTCGCGACACGCTCGCTGAACGCGCCCGCCTGCACTGGCGCCGCACCGAGGGCGGCGACCCCGCCGCCCTCGCCGAGGAGTTCCTCGCCGCGCACGGCCTGAACCTGCGCGACCTCACCCGACCCACCCCCACCCACCACGACACCGGGGCCTGCGGCGCCGCGCTCTACCTGTCCGCCGCCGCCGGAGCACACCTGGCCGGCGCCCCCACCGCGGCGCCCGAACCCGCCCCGGCCCTGCCCGACCTCGCCGTCGTCGTCTACGACCACGGCCCCACCCGACGCGCCCCCGCCCGCGCGGCGACACCCTGGTGGCTCGGCGACTGGACCGACAGCTGGACACCCGAGCAGCACGCCGCCGCCGTCGACGCCATCCGCGCCGCCATCGGCCGCGGCGACGTCTACCAGGCCAACCTCGTCGGCCACGCCGCCGCCCCCTACACCGGCGACCCGCTGCCCGCCCTGCTCCGCCTCGGCGCGCTGCCCGGCGCCCGCTACGGCGGCGTCCTCACCGGCGACGACTGGGCCATCGGCTGCGCCTCCCCGGAAACCCTCATCGAGGTCCGCGACGGGCACCTGATCACCCGACCCATCAAGGGCACCCGCCCCGCCACCGCCGCCGGCCGCGCCGAACTGCTCACCAGCGCCAAGGAACGCGCCGAACACATCATGATCGTCGACCTGGAACGCAACGACCTCGCCCGCATCGCCCGCACCGGCACCGTCACCGTCGACGACCTGTTCACCGTGCGCCGCTGGTGCGACCTGTGGCAGGCCGAGTCGACCGTACGGGCAGCCGCCGCCGACGGCCTCGGCCTCGCCGACCTGCTGCGCGCCACCTGCCCCGGCGGCTCCGTCACCGGCGCACCGAAACTCGCCGCCCTGACCCACATCGCCGGCCTCGAACCCGTCGGCCGCGGCGCCAGCATGGGCGCGCTGGGCTGGGTCGCACCCGGCCGCGTCGACCTCGGCCTGACCATCCGCACCGCCGCCGCCGACGGCGAGTTGCTGCACACCTGGGCCGGCGGCGGCATCACCTGGGACAGCGACCCCGCCGCCGAGGTCGCCGAAGCCGCCGCGAAGACCACCCCGATCCGCGCCACCCTGGCCGGACGCTGACCCCACCACCGACGGCGATACGCTGACCCGCATGACCATGCGGCCCATCCGGATCATCGGCGACCCCGTCCTGCGCACCGAATGCGAGCCGGTCACCACCTTCGACGCCGAGCTACGCGCCCTGGTCACCGACCTCATGGACACCCTGCTCGGCGAGCCCGGCCGCGCCGGCGTCGCCGCACCGCAGATCGGCGTCAGCGCCCAGGTGTTCGTCTACGACGCCGACGGACACCGCGGCCACCTCATCAACCCCACCCTGGAACTGTCCGACGAACTCCAGGACGACGAGGAAGGCTGCCTGTCCATCCCCGGGCTGTACTTCCCGACCGTACGGGCCCTGCACGCCACCGCCCACGGCGTCGACCAGCACGGCGAACCGCTCACCATCAGCGGCACCGGTTTCCTCGCCCGCGCCCTGCAACACGAAACCGACCACCTGCGCGGCACCCTCTACGTCGACACCCTGCGCGGCGACACCCGCCGCCGGGCCCTGCGCGAGATCCGCGCCGGCCGCTTCGACTCACCCAGCCGCCGCGCCTAGGGCGGGCCCACCCGCCTCCGTCAGCGGGCCACCCACTGGTCGTGACCCAACTTCGCGACCAACGCCAGCACCACCACCAGCAGCACCACCCGCACGAAACCCGAACCACGGCGCAACGCCATCCGCGCACCCAGCACCGCGCCCGCGATGTTGCACACCGCCATCCCCGCGCCCAGCAACCACCACACGTGCCCGGTCACCCCGAACACCACCAACGCACCCAGGTTCGTGCCCGCGTTGACCACCTTCGCCATCGCCGACCCGTGCACGAAGTCCGCACCGATCAGCGCCGTGAACGCCAACACCAGGAACGTGCCCGTACCCGGACCGATCAACCCGTCGTACAGGGCGATGCCCAACCCGGCCACGCCGATCGCCACCGCCACCCGCGCCGGCGTCCGCCGCGCCGGCACCGCCACCACCCCCAGCCGGGGACGCAGCAGCACGAACACCGCCACCGCCACCAACACCACCAACACCACCGGCCGGTACGCCGACGCCGGCACCGCCCCGGCCAGCACCGCACCCACCCCCGCGCTGACCACCGCCAACCCCGCCGCCGGCCCCACCACCCGCCAGTCGAGCTTCGTCCGCCGCGCGTACGTCGCCGCCGCCGTCGCCGTACCGAAGATCGCCGCCAACTTGTTCGTGCCCAACGCCGTGGCCACCGGCAACCCCGGCGCGGCCACCAGCAACGCCGGCAACAGCAACAACCCACCACCGCCGACCACAGCGTCCACCCACCCGGCCATCGCCGCGGCGACCAGCAACGTACTCAGCGATACGGCGTCCACGGGCGGCAATTCTCCCCACCCCACCCGACCCACCGACGCCCGAAGTGGCCAGCCTCACCCGTCAACGACCCCGCGAACGCCGCAACCACACCCCCAACATGCCAACCGCCACGAACACCAGCATCGAACACAGCAGCACCTTCACCACACGGCAACCCTGCCACGGGGACGTAGGGTGCAGGAGTGCGCCTGGCCACCTTCAACCTGCTGCACGGACGATCCCTCACCGACGGACTCGTCAACCCCGACCGACTCGCCGCCGCCGTCCGCGCCCTCGACGCCGACGTCCTCGCCCTGCAGGAGGTCGACCGCGACCAACACCGCAGCGGCAACCTCGACCTGACCGCCATCGCCGCCCGAGCCCTCGACGCGCCACACCACCGCTTCGCCGCCGCAGTCGTCGGCACCCCCGGCGAACAGTTCCGACCCCTGCGCCACGACGACGACGGCCACGGCGAACCCTGCTACGGCATCGGCCTCATCAGCCGCCACCCCGTACGCAGCTGGCACGTCACCCGACTCAAGCCCGCCCCCGTCCGCTCACCGGTCTACGTCCCCGGCCCCGGCGGCGGCCTCATCCTGCTGCACGACGAACCCCGCGTCGTCCTCGCCGCCGTCCTCGACACCCCACACGGCCCCCTCACCGCCGCCGCGACCCACCTGTCGTTCGTGCCCGGCTGGAACGCCCGCCAACTCCGCCAGACCGTGCGCGCCCTCCGCGCGCTACCCGGCCCCCGCGTCCTGCTCGGCGACCTCAACCTGCCCGCCGGCCCGGCCCGGTTCATCTCCGGCTGGCGCCCCCTGGGCCGACTCCCCACCTACCCCTCCGGGCAGCCCCGCGTCCAACTCGACCACGTCCTCGCCGACCGGCACGCCCTCAACCAGCTCCCACCCGTACGGGCCGTCACCGCACCACCGTCCACCATCTCCGACCACCGGCCCCTGCTGGTCGACCTCGGCTGACCTCCCGGCCTGCGCCAGCTGACCCTGGTCACCGTGTGGCGCCCCGCACCGGGGCCAGAGCCCCCAACGCCCGGTTGGTGCGGCTGGCACGGATCGCATCACGCTGCTGCCCGGCCGTCACCTCGATGTAGGTCTGCGACGACGCCAACGACGCATGCCCCAGCAACCGCATGATCTCCGCCGCGCTCGCCCCGTCCTCCGCCAACCGGGTCGCGAACGTGTGCCGCAACGCGTGCAACCGCGCCCCACGCGGCACCCGGTCACCGATCCCTGCCCGCCGATAACACGACTCCACCAGATACTGCAGCCCACCACGGCGCAGCGGCTCACCGTGCCGGTCCACCAGCAACGCCGAGTCGGGGCGTACCGACCGCGACCCGAAACGCCGACGGCGACTGTCCAGGTAGTCCGCCACCACCCGGTCCAGGTCGGCCTCGATCGGCACCACCCGCGGACGCCCGCCCTTGCCGGCGACCTCGATCCGCCGCTCACCCGGCCGACCCGCCAGCGAACCGACCCGCAGCGCCAACAACTCCGACAGGCGCAGCCCTGCGCACAACGCCACCGCCACCACCGCCACATCCCGCTCCGGCCACGGATCACGCTGCCGGCCGTCATCACGGGCAACCGACGCGAGCAGCACCTCGGGGGTGTCCGCACCGCGCAACGGCTTCGGCTGGGGGAGCAGCGCCCGGGGCCGACCGACCGCCGGCATCGGATTGCCCGCCACCACCTGATCGGTGACCAGGAACGTGAAGAAGCTGTTCCAGGTGGACCAGGCGCGGTGCACCGACGCGGGCGCCCGGGGCGCGGCGAACCGGGCGAAGGCCGCCCGCAGCACGCGGGGGGAGAGGTCGATGATCGACAGCGCGTCGAGGGGGAGGGGAGTGACGTCATCCTCGGCCACCAGCGCGGCCACCGTGTACAGGTCCCGCCGGTAGGCCGCCAGGGTGTGCGGGGAGGGCTTGCGGGTCGCCCGGGCGGTCAGGAACTCCTCGATCAACACCAAGAGCGATTCGCCCTTTTTGTCATGCATAAGGGATATTATGCAGCATTTTCGCGTTCCCGGAAAGGGTGAGCGAGGGGAGAGGCGGACTTTATCCAGGCTGGCCACACATGGCCGGCAGGCGCCGCAGCCCGGCCCACCGCGAGAACGGGCTGGGGTTGGTTGACAGCCACGTACCCTGCGTGGCATGACGTCGTCCGCCGCCACCTGTCCCACCTGCGGTCGACAAGGCGTGCCCGCCGTGTACAGGGACGCGGACGGACCGATAGGCCTGGCCTGTTCCGAGGGGCACCTGTGGCGGGTCGCAGGTCGCCCCGGGTGGGCTCCACATGCGTCCCCAGCCTCCGTGGGCGGCGATGCGGGAGGCGCAACGGCGTGGACAGTGCCCCTGGACGTCAGCAAGGACGGGCGGAGTTGGCGGATCGGCACGGCCAGCGACGTCGCCTGGCTCGCCGGGCACACGACACCGGGTCACTCGGTCACCGCCGCGATCCCGCCGGTGTTCGACGCGTACGCCACCTTCCACCCGCCCGACGGTGTCGGCTTCGACGCACACGAACACGCCGTCATCGACGAACTGACGGCGTGCACCCCGGACCAGCCCTGGTGGCTGGGCTTTCTCGACACCGGCGCCCACGACGTCGTCTTTCCGTGCGCTCCGCGGGTGTCGCTCTACTGCGGCTGGCCTTACGTGTTGGTGCAGGCCGGGCCGGATCAGGCGCTCACTTGGCGGACCGGTCACATGCGCGGCGGCGGGGCGCTGCCCGATCTGTTCTTTCCGGCGGATCGCTCCTGGCTTGTCTCCGCCTTGTGGGACGACACCTGGACCGACATCGGCGGCAGCGCGCTCGTGCTCGGGGGCCTGCATCGCAACCCGATGGTCAACGCGCGCCTCGTCCAACCCGATGAGGATGCCTGCCCGCCGGGCCTGACCCGCGACTGAGGACTACGAGGGGACCCGGCAACCCGACTTACTTTACATAATGTGCATTATCGAAGGGGTTTGGGCGGCACCCGGGAGTCGACCGGGTGGGCTAGCGTGTCGTCGATCTACTGGGGAGATTCCCAGCATCCTTCGGGGAAAGAAGCACACGTGTCACTGTGGAAGAAGACCGCGGTGGTGACGCTCTCGGCGATCACCGCACTCAGCGCCTCAGCCTGCGGCGTGGCGTCCGGCTCGTCCGAGGCGCCGAAGCAGCCCAGCGTCCTTGAGCTGCTCGCCAGCGACCTCAAGGGATCGCTGCAGAAGACGATGGACGTCACCGACAAGAGCGACTCGGTGACGATGACGATGACGGGCACGGTCGGCGGCGAGAAGATCTCCATGCAGGGTGTCATGGACCTGGGTGACCCGGTCAAGGCCGAGATGACGACGGCGGACCCGGACGGCGACACGACGACCATCCGGTTGATCGGCACCGTGTTCTACGTCGAGGTGCCGACGAAGGACCGCGCGAGCATGGGCGGTAAGCGCTGGATGAAGATGGACATGATCAGCATCGGCCAGCAGGCGGGGATGGACTTCAGCAAGCAGTTCGAGGACATTGACCCGACCAAGCAGGTCAAGACGCTGCTCGCCGCCGAGGGCGTGACGGTCATCGGTGCGGAGACGGTGAACGGGGCGCGTACCGTCCACTACACCGTCACCACTCCGGTGGCGACGCAACTGGCTCAGGTGGACGCCAAGCTGCGGGCCGGTGTCGAGAAGCAGTTCGCCGCGGCGGGCGTCAAGGAGATCAAGGTCGACCTCTGGGTCGACGAGCAGTACCGGCCGCGCCGTGCGGGCACCGTCATGGGCGCGATGGGCGACATGGTGGTCGACTACACCGACTACGGCAAGGCGGTGACCATCGAGACGCCGCCGCCGGCGGAGACCAGCGACTTCGCCGAGATGCTGCAGGGGTTGAAGAACCTGGGTGCCGGCAGCTGACCGCAGCCGCGAGAGTGCCCGGTCGGCGAGGGTTCTCGTCGGCCGGGCACTGCCCGTTTCCGCGTCGCCTCTCCCCCAGCCCGGATCGGCCATGATCGCCTGTGCGGGGGTGCCGTGCGCGGTCGGTCACTCGAAGTGGTCGGCCAGCTTCTGCAGTTTGCTGACGTACGCCGGCCAGTCGTACCCGTCGGGGATGCTGGTGCCGTCCTGGTGCCAGCCGATTCCGCCGTCGTGCTGCTCGCGCATGATGTCCGCCTGCCCGGCGTGCCGGGCGAGGTCGCCGGTCACGTGCATGATGATCCGGTCCAGGGTCACGTCCTGGTGCCCTGGCCGCCACCAGGGCACCTGCCCGGGCGCGTCGAGCGGCAGTTGGTCGATCGTCTCGTCCGCGAACAGCGCGACCCGGCGGTACAGGTCGATCAGGCCGTTCTTCGTCTCGTCCTCGCGCGCGTACCAGTCGGCCTGCGGGTCGTCGTCGAATGCCGGCAGGGGAACCAGTTCCTCGGGCGTCGGGAACTGCCGGCCGAAGGTGGGCCCGAAGTAGCCGGCTTCGACGTTGAGGCAGTGTTTGACGATGCCGAGCAGGTTGTTGCCGGTCACGGTGCGGGGTGTTCTGGCCTCGCGTTCGCTCAGACCGTCGAGCTTCCAGATGAGGTCGTCGCGCGTCCGCCGCAGGTAGTGGTGCAGCGCGGCTTTCGTATCGCTCAGGTCAGCCATGCCGGCCATTGTCGCGCAGGCGCTGCGCCGTCGTGTGCCGTGGCATGGGTGAGGTCAGCGTCCGGTGTAGCCAGTCCTGGGTGAGCGCGCGCAGCAGTGCTGGTTGTTCGAAGGGCAGGTAGTGCCCGGCGGCGTCGATCGTGGTGAAGGTGCCTCGGGGGTAGCGGCGCATGGCGTGGAACTGGTCGGTGTAGCCGACGATGCCGTCCTGGCGGCCGGTGAGGACGCTGACGGGGCCGTCGTAGGGGGTGTCGGTGGCCTCGTCGGGTAGCGCGTACCCGGGGTCGGTGCGCAGTTTCTGGAGGAAGGTGTCGTCGCCGGGGCCGCCGGCGTGCAGGGCGGCGAGCACGGTGGCGACGACGGCCGGGGTGCGGTGGCCGAGCGCGGTGTCGAGGTGGGTGCGCAGTTCGGTGGGGGCGTTGTCGAGCCAGCCGGCGGGTCCCGGGGGTGGGCGGTGGTCGGGCAGGGTGCGGCTGGCCGGTGCGATGGTGATTCCGGGGCAGACGAGGAGCAGGCCGCGGACCAGGTCGGGGCGTTGGCGGGCGATGCCGGCGGCGAGGTAGGCGCCGTAGGAGGCGCCGGCGATCAGGACCGGTGCGTCGACGTGGTGGTCGAGCCATGCGCAGACGGTGTCCAGCAGGGCCTGGGAGGTGGGTGGGCAGGTGGCGGGGCTGTCGCCGTGGCCGGGCAGGTCCAGGTATGTCTCGCGCAGGTCGGCGCCGGCGAGGGCGGGGCTGAAGGCGGTGGCCGTGGCGGTGCGGGTCATGCCGAACATCGGCAGGCACACCACCTCGGGGTCGGCTGCGGCGGATCGGTCGACTGCCAGGTTCATTCTGGGGTCCTCCCCTGTCGCGCGGAGCGTTGCTGCCCGTCTTCGGTCGTGGCGGATACGCGGGAGGGGGTGGAGCGTCGGGGTTGGCGGGCCTTAGGATGATCGAGATTCGTCGATCAGGGTTGGGTGTCGCCCGCGTCACACTCTGATCGGTGGACTTCTCAGGGTGTGCGCCGTCGCTGTCGCCGACCTCACGTGTGTCGTTGCCGGGGAATTCCTCCTGTGGGCTCGCGGTTGTCCGTTCGGAAGATCAGGTTTCCACATGATCGGATGGAAGTGCCATGCACGTGCGCTCAGACGCGGTAGTGCTGTTCGGCGTGACAGGTGATCTCGTTTCGAAGAAGCTGTTTCCGGCGCTGTACGAGTTGACCCGACGTGGTCGGCTCGATGTCCCGGTGATCGGGGTGGCCCGCTCCCCCTGGGACGATCAGCAGTTGATTGCGACCGCCCGCAAGTCGGTGGCCGAGGCGAGTGACGAGGTGGACGACGAGGCGTTCGACGCCCTGGCGGGCAACCTGTCGATGATCTCGGGCGACTACGCGGACCCGGTGACGTACGAGCGGCTGGCGGAGCGTCTGCGCGACGCCGAGCGTCCGGTCTTCTATCTGGCGATTCCGCCGATGGTGTTCGGTGCGGTCGTGCGGGGGCTGGCGGCGGTCGGGCTGGCCGATCGTGGTCGGGTGATCGTGGAGAAGCCGTTCGGGCGTGACCTGGCGTCGTCCGCGGAGTTGGATCGGACGTTGCGGGGGGCCTTCGATCCGACGCGGGTGTTCCGGATCGACCACTACCTGGGCAAGGAGGCCGTGGAGAGTCTGTACGCGTTCCGGTTCGCCAATCGGCTGTTCGAGCCGTTGTGGAACAGCGAGCACATCGACAACGTGCAGGTCACTCTGGCCGAGGGTTTTGGCACGCAGGGTCGTGCCGGGTTCTATGACACCGTGGGCGCGACCCGTGACGTGTTGCAGAACCACATTCTCCAGGTGGTCGCGTTGATCGCGATGGACGCGCCGGCGGGTGACGACATGGACGCGTTTCGTGAGGCGGAGGCCGCGGTTCTGCGGCAGATCGAGGCGTTGTCGCCGGAGTTGACGGTGCGGGGGCAGTACGCGGGCTACCGCGACGAGCCGGGTGTCGCGCCGGATTCGAACACGGAGACGTTCGTGGCGACCCGGTTGACTGTCGACTCTCCCCGCTGGGCGGGTGTGCCGTTCTATCTGCGGACGGGCAAGTCCCTGGCGGGGACGGCGACCGAGGTGGTGGTCGAGTTCAAGCAGCCGCAGCGTGCGTTGATCCCTGCCGCGGGTGGGGCGGCGGCGCCGGCGAATCTGCTGCGGTTCCGGCTGGGTCGTGGGGACGGCATCACGATGTCGATTCAGGCGAAGAGCCCGGGTGCGGAGGTGGCGAGCCGTCCGGTGGACCTGTCGGTGGACTTCGGGGCGGCGCTGGGTCGCCGTCAGGAGGCGTACGAGCGGTTGCTCGACGATGCGATGGACGGGCAGCATCTGCGGTTCGCGCGGGCGGAGACGATTCGGCAGGAGTGGCGCATCGTCGAGCCGATCCTGGATCTGGCGACCCCGGTGCGGCCGTACGACAGGGGTAGTTGGGGTCCGGCGGAGGCCGACGCGTTGGCCGGCGGCTGGCACGTGCCCGACCTGGGGTAGCCGGCGGGGATGGGCTGAGTGACCGCTCAGCTCACCGGAGGGACCGTCCGGCGACGGTGAGGTTTGCCGCGGGCGTGGGGTGTGGGCATGTGGGGGTGTCTCACGTCCTCTTCGGAGAGGAAGCAGCGCATGCTTTCCGCACTCGATCGTCGGCACACCGTCGCGCCGCCCGGCTACAGCCGGTGGCTCATTCCCCCGGCGGCGTTGGCCATCCATCTCTGCATCGGCCAGGTTTACGCCACAAGCGTCTACAAGAACTCGTTGATCGCCCACTTCGACACCGGTCAGACCGCGATCGGGGTGATCTTCAGCATCGCGATCGTGATGCTGGGGTTGTCCGCGGCGGTGGCGGGGACGTGGGTGGAGGCGAACGGGCCGCGTAAGGCCATGTTCGTCTCGGCCTGTTTCTGGGCGACGGGCTTCCTGGTCGGGTCGCTGGGCATCGCCACGAAGCAGCTGTGGCTGCTGTACCTGGGCTACGGCCTGCTCGGCGGCATCGGTCTGGGCATCGGGTACATCTCCCCCGTCTCGACGCTGATCAAGTGGTTCCCGGACCGGCCGGGTCTGGCCACCGGTCTGGCGATCATGGGGTTCGGTGGTGGCGCGATGGTGGCCTCTCCCCTGTCGCGTCAGCTCCTGTCGTTCTACGACCCCGGTTACGACCCGTCCAACGCGGGCTCGACGGCGTCGGGCAGCGCGCTGGTGTGGCTGTTCGTGACGCTCGGCCTGGGCTACTTCGTGATCATGATGTTCGGGGTGGCGAACGTGCGGGTGCCGGCCGACGGGTGGCGTCCGGCCGGCTTCGACCCGGCGGCGGTGGCGGCGAAGCCGCTGGTGACCACGGCGAACGTGTCGGCGGCCAACGCGGTGAAGACCCGCTCGTTCTGGCTGCTGTGGGTGGTGCTGTTCTGCAACGTCACGGCCGGGATCGGCATCCTGGAGCAGGCCAGCCCGATGATTCAGGACTTCTTCCGGGAAAACGGGACGTCGGCGGTGTCGGTGGCGGCGGCCGGCGGGTTCGTGGGTCTGCTGTCGCTGTTCAACATGGCGGGCCGGTTCGTCTGGTCGTCGACGTCGGACGTGATCGGCCGCAAGCCGATCTACCTGGTGTACCTGGGTGTGGGCATGGTGCTGTACGCGCTGCTGGCCGTGTTCGGGCAGACGGCGACGGCGCTGTTCGTGCTGTTCGCGTGCGTGATCCTGTCGTTCTACGGCGGTGGGTTCGCGACCGTGCCGGCGTACCTGCGGGACCTGTTCGGGACGTACCAGGTGGGTGCGATCCACGGGCGGCTGCTGACCGCCTGGTCGGCGGCGGGGATCGCGGGGCCGCTGATCGTGAACGGGTTCCTCGACGCGCAGGGCAAGCCGGGCACGTTGACGGCGGCGGCGTACCGGCCGGCGCTGTTCACGATGGTGGGTGTCCTCGCGGTGGGCTTCGTGGCGAACCTGCTGGTGCGGCCGGTGCCGCAGCGCTACCACGAACCAGCGGCGGAGCAGGGCGTGGACGACGACACGACGGTCGAGAGGAGTGGTACGCGATGAGTGACGACGGTCGGCACGGGCAGCAGGCCCGGTTGTGGATTTCCTGGCTGGTGGTGGCGGTGCTGCTCGGCTACGGGGTCGTGCAGACGGTGATCACGGCGGCGAAGCTGTTCACTCACTGAGCGGTGAGCCGGGGCGCGCGGCGCCCCGGCTCACAGGCCGCCGGAGACGCGCAGGACGGTGCCGGTGGCGTAGGAGGCGTCCGGGCTGAGCAGCCAGGCGATGGCGGCGGCGACCTCGTCGGGTTCGCCGGCGCGGCCCAACGGGATGCGGCCGGCGGCGCGGTCGGCGCGGTCGGGTACGCCGGAGTCGGCGTGGATGTCGGTGCGCACGATGCCGGGGGCGACGCCGTTGACCCGGATGCCGCGCGGGGCGAGTTCCTTGGCCAGGCCCACGGTGAGGGTGTCGGTGGCGGCCTTCACGGCGGCGTAGTGCACGTACTCCCCCGGGCTGCCGAGGGTCGCGGCGGCCGAGGACACGTTGACGATGGCGCCGCCGTCGGTGAGGCGGCGGGCGGCCTGTTGCGCGCTGAGGACGTACCCGATGAGGTTGATGTCGACGACCCGGCGCAGGTCGTCGACGCGCAGCTCGGTGAACGGGCCGATGGGGCTGGTGACGCCGGCGTTGTTGACCAGCCCGGTGAGCGGGCCGAGCTGGGCGGCGGCGTCGAACAGGGCGGCGACCTGGTCGGGGTCGGTGGTGTCGGCGCGTACCGCGATGGCCTGCGCGCCGGCGGCGTGCAGGTCGGCCAGGACGGTCTCGGCGGCGGCGTGGTCGCGGCGGTAGCACAGGGCGAGGTGGTGCCCGGCGGCGGCGAGTCGGCGGGCGGTGGCCGCGCCGATGCCGCGACCGCCGCCGGTGATGACGGTGACGGGTGGTGCCACGATGCCCCCGGGGCTGTCGGGTCGAGTGAGCCGACGCTACCGTGACCGGCGCGGGTCGATCGTCGAGAGGAGGGTCACATGCGGCGGGCGTTGGTGCTCGGCGGTGGCGGGGTGACCGGGGTGGCGTGGGAGTTGGGCCTGCTGGCCGGGTTGGCCGAGCGGGGTGCGGCCCTCACCGAGGCCGATCTGGTGGTGGGCACGTCGGCGGGTTCGGTGGTCGGCGCGCAGGTGCGCTCAGGGGTGCCGCTGCGGCGGTTGTACGAGGAGCAGTTGGCCCCGCCGACGGGTGAGCTGGCGGCGCGGCTGGGCTTTCTGGCGGTGGCACGGCTGGTGTGGGCAGGTGGTCGTACGCGGGACGCGGTGCGGTCGAGGGCGCGTATCGGGGCGATGGCGGTGGCGGCGCGTACCCCGTCGGAGGCGTCGCGGCGGGCGGTGATCGAGGCGCGGTTGCCGGCGCGGGAGTGGCCGGCGCGGCGGCTGCTGGTGACAGCGGTCGACGCGGCGTCGGGTGAGTTCGTGGTGTTCGACGGCGCTGACGGGGTGTCGTTGGTGGACGCGGTGGGCGCGAGCTGCGCGGTGCCCGGGGTGTGGCCGCCGGTGACGATCGGGGCGCGTCGTTTCGTCGACGGTGGGATGCGCTCGTCGGTGAACGCGGATCTGGCGGCGGGCGCGCAGCGGGTGCTGGTCCTCGCGCCGACGTCGGCGGCGTTCGGGCCGATGCCACGGTTGGCGGCGCAGGTGGCCGAGCTGCGGGCGGCCGGGTCGCAGGTGGTGGTGGTGACGCCGGACGCGGGGGCGCGTACGGCGATCGGCCGCAACGTGCTGGACCCGGCGCGGCGGGCCGGCGCGGCGCGGGCCGGGTGGGCGCAGGCGGCGACGGTGGCCGACGAGGTGATGGCGCTCTGGGTGTGATCGCTTACGCTCACCGCGCGTTCGATCGGACAACGGAGGTGCGCGGTGGCGGGTGTGGGTGTCGGCGATGTGGTGCAGGACTTCGAGCTGCCGGATGAGACGGGCACGCCGCGGCGGCTGTCGGAGTTCCTGGCGACCGGGCCGGTGGTGCTGTTCTTCTACCCGGCGGCGATGACCCGGGGGTGCACGGCGGAGAGCTGTCACTTCCGGGACCTGGGCGCGGAGTTCACGGCGTTGGGCGCGTCGCGGGTGGGCATCAGCCGTGATCCGGTGGCGAAGCAGGCGGAGTTCTCGACGCTGCACGGTTTCGATTATCCGTTGCTGTCGGATGCCGACGGGACGGTGGCGCAGGCGTTCGGGGTCAAGCGGCGGGTGCCGCTGGGGCCGCTGAGCACGAAGCGGATGACGTTCGTCATCGCCGCCGACCGGCGGGTCATCGAGGTGATCCACAGTGAGGTCAGCATGAACGACCACGCGGACCGGGCGCTGCGGGCGCTGGGCGGCTGAACCCCCTTGCGGCGGCTGTCGCAGCCGACTGGTATCAAGACAGCAATCAAACAGGTGTACGGAAGAGGGTTGTGATGGATGCCGGCCAGGGTTTGTCCACTGACGAGGTGCAGAGCATCCGGGAGGCGTTGGCGGCCGGTCGTAAGCCGCGGGTGGTGTTCACCGCGTCGGCGGGGCAGATCGCCGGTCAGGTCGGCCAGGTGGTCGAGCTGACCGATCCCGAGGTGTCCGACGAGTTCGTGGTGGTGCGTTTCGGCCGCGACGAGTTGCCGTTCTCCCCCGCCGACCTGGCGGTGGCGCCCAAGGGCGCGGGTCGTCGGGTGGCGGAGCCGAAACCGGAGCCCGAGCCGGAGCCGGCGGCGGCGCCCGCGCCGGAGTTCGTGTTGGACACGCCGCGGGTGCCCGCGCCGCGACAGGAGGAGCCGAAGGTGGAGCAGACCGAGAAGGCCACGCCGGCCCGGCGGGTGGTCAAGGCCGCCAAGCCGAAGAGCCCCGCCGGTCTCACGGTCACCCTGGCGTACGCCGACGGCGAGTGGACCGTCGCCGCGCAGCAGGGCAGCAAGGCCCTCGCGAAGCCGTACGTGGTGAAGCCGGCCGAGGCGTTGAAGATGGTGGCGCTTGTCGACGTGCCCGGTGTGCAGGAGGCGGTGGAGCAGATCCTGGGCACCGAGCGGGCCGAGGCCGAGCAGCAGGCGGAGAAGCTGCGCGCGGAGCTGGCCGAGATCGAGGCCCGGCTGGCGGAGCTGCGCGAGGCCCGCTGAGCGCTGCGCGCGTCGGGTTTTCGCTGGTCGCGGCGGGTCTGCCCCGGTGGGGTGGGCCCGCCGTGGCGGTGTCGGCGTCAGTGGCCGCTGTGGTGCTCGAGCAGTCGGGTGAGCAGGCGGGTCAGCTGGTCGCGTTCGGCGCTCGACAGGGGTGCGAGCAGGTCGTCCTGCACGCGGGCGACGGTGTCGGCCATCCGGTGGGCCTCGTCGGCGCCGGCCTCGGTGAGGCTGATGACGTTGCGGCGACGGTCGGCCGGGTCGGGGGCGCGTACCACGAGTCCCCGACCGGTCAGGTCGTTGACGGCGGCCACGACGTCGCTACGGTCGATGGCGCAGCGACGTCCCAGGTCGGCCTGGCTCGCGGGTCCGCTCTCGGCCAGTGCGGCGAGCAGCCGGTAGTGGTAGCCGCGCAGGTCGTGCGCGGCGAAGCCGGCGCTGATGAGTCGTCCGGCGTGGGTGGCGGCCTGGTTGAGCAGCCAGCTCGGGGTGGTCCGCAGCCCGGCGGGTGACTGCGGGGCGGTGGCGTCCATGGCGGCAGCCTAACAGTAATCGTTGGCGTGACCCACAAACCGTGTTACGTTGGTTCCACCAACGTTGGTGAAGCCAACGTTTCTGAAGGAGGCATCGTGTCCACTCTCAACGGTCAGGTCATCGGTCAGGCCCACTTCGCCACCCGGGCCCTGCTCGAACGCGCCGTCGCGCCCCTGGGCGTCGACTTCGGCCAGGTCCTCACCCTCAACGCCCTCGCCGCCGGCCCCGTCGCCCGCACGCGTCTCGTGCAGCGCATCACCAGCACCCGCAAGGTCGACGAGTCGGCCGTGCACGAGATGATCACCGGCCTCGTCGCCGCCGGGCTGGCGCGGCTCGACGACACCGCCGAGCCGCAGGTACGGCTCACCGACGCCGGCCACGCCACCCAGGCCCACATCGCCGACGCCGTCGAGGGCATCACCGCCCGGCTGTACGGAGACATCCCGCCCGCCGAGGCCGACGCGGCCGCCCGCGTCCTCTCGCTCATCACCGAGCGGGCCAACAACGAACTGGCGGGCGTCGCCTGAACCGACAGGGGCTCAGGTGAGTCGGTTCGTGGCCGCCCGGATCTTCAGCCAGGACGGGTCGGTCGCGGAGGTTTCACTGACCGCGTTCAGGTCGCCCGACTGCCAGACCCGCGTCCCGTCGGTGAGGTCAAGTTGGTCCATGTCGACAACCGACGCCTCGGCGGTGCCGGCGGAGGGTGTCCGCTCGAACCGTTCATAGCCGATGTCCTCGACGTAGACGGCCGAACCCACGCCGAGGGCTCCGCACTCCCGCAGATGTCCGTCCCCGTACTCCCAGATCCGGATCGCCGGACGGTCGTCGTCCCAAGCCGCCACCAACGGAAGGCGCGGATGGGACAGCAGCCGCTGCACCGTCGCTCCAGACCGGACACGAGCCAGGATTTCCACCGGCACACCTTAATGGCGAGGCGGACGGCCACCCGTCCCCGCCGGGGACGGTCCTTGCCCGAGCGCACGCCGCACGGGCCGTCAGAAGTAGTCGAGCAGTTGTGCCGGGCCGCCGGCGCCCAACAGGTCCAGGGCGGACGGGTCCGCGTCACCGGCACAGTCCAGCAGGCCGGCCTGCGCGACCGAGCGGGCGCGGGCCGCCCCGGCGTAGAGCAGCGCGAAACCGCGCACGTCCAGGCGCAGGTCCGCCTCGCCGCTGATCCGGGTCAACTCGGCGGCGCCGTCGGCGACAGCCAACCGCCAGGCGCCGGTGTTCCAGTCGGCGAGCGGATCGGTGAGGTGGAAGTCGACGGCGCCCCGGGCGTGCACGGGCCAGCCACGCCCGCTCACCGCCCGGGCCACGTCCACCGGCCGGTGCATCCACAGGTCCCGCGCGTGGTCGCGAGCCGCCTCCAGCGGCAGGTGGGCGCTGACGGCGTCGCCGTCGAGCGGGCACAGCCGCAGCGTCGGCGCGACGCTGGCCCAACTGCCCAGCACACCGACGAGTTCCCGGGCCGCGTCGGCGGTGACGGCCAGCACCTCGTCGACGGTGAGCACCGAATCGGCGCCGTAGCCGCGGCCCCGCTGCCAGGTGGCGTAGCCGACCAGGTCGCCGTCGGCCTCGACGAGGGTGAGACCGTCGCCGGGCAGGTCTCCCTTGGCGTTGAAGTGGTCGAACAGCGCGCCCTGGCGGGTGAGCATGCCGTTGCGGTGGCGGGAGACCCGCTCGTACAGGTCGGCGACGGCGTCCAGGTCGGCGGGCGTGCCGGCCCGTACGCTCAGGTGCGCGGCGGGCCGGCGCCGGGGCAGCGCGACGGTGCTCAGGTCGACGGTGCGCAGCACACCGGCGGCCTCCCAGCCGCAGGAGCGGTAGGGGGCGGCGACGGTCGGGTACAGGGCGCTGACCGCCGCGCCGCGCTCGTGGGCGCCGCCCAGCAGAGCGGTGAGCAGGGCACGGGCCACCCCCCGGCCGCGGGACTCGGGTGCGACCGCCACACCGCCAACGTCGGCCGCCGGGACCGCCCGCCCGGACCACCACTGGTCGTGGTGCAGGTCGACGGCCTTGCCGACGAGCCGACCGCTGCCGTCGAACGCGCCGTAGCGGATCATGCCGGGCACCTCGACGCTCGCGTGCGCGGGCCGCTGCGGGTTGGAGCCGAACGCGAACCGCCCCAACTCCCAGGCGGCGTCGAGGTCATCGGTGGTGAGCTCACGAACGTGCACGGCGTCGGGCATCGGCACACCCTAGCGGGCCGGATCCGCGCCGACCGCCGATTTTCTGGCGGGTGCGATGCCGGCTGGCCGGGGCCGCGTGTTCGGTGTCCGAGCCGTGCCCGCGTGGACCGGATCAGGCAAGCGCATCGGTCAGCCCGAGTGCGTCCAGCACCTCGATGAGCGCCTGCCGGTCGTGCGCGAGCTGCGGAACGTACTCGGTGATTCCCACTCCGACCACCTCGTGGTGGGCGCGCAGCGCGGTCAGCGACCGCGCCAGCGCGGCGGCTGTCACGCCACCGGGGGTGGGGACGGCCACGGCCGGCAACGCGGACGGGTCCAGCACGTCCAGGTCGAGGTGCACGTACACCGCGGCGCCGGGCGGGGGCAGCGCGGCCAGCCGGGTCGGCTGCGCGCCCAGCGTCGGGGCGTCCAGGACCGTCAGGTCGTGCCGGTGCACGTACCCGACCTCGGCGGGGTCGAGATCCCGGACCCCCACCAGGGCGACCTGCCCCGGCGAGAGGCAGCGGGGCGCCGGCAGCACGCCCTGCGCGTCGTCGTCGAGCAGCAGCCGCAGGGGCATGCCGTGCGCGGTTGCGCTCGGCGAGCTCGCGGGCGTGTTGAGGTCGCCGTGCGCGTCGATCCACAGCACGAACAGCCGTTGCGCGTACCGACCCGCGAGGTGGGCCACCGACGCGACCTCGACCGCGCAGTCCCCACCCAGGGTCAGCAGCCGCCGCGGACGGTGCCGCGCGAGCACGTCACGATGCGCGCGGTACGCGTCGACAACCGCAGCCCGGTGCCGGACACCGCCCTCGCGCTCCGATCCGCCGGCCGGGACCGGCACCGTGACCCGCCGCGTCCCCGGCACGGTGAGGGCAGCCAGCGCGGCCGGGCCCTCGCGCACCCGGAGGTCATCCGCGCCCTGCCACATCGGCACCAGTACGTCGAGATCCCGGCTCCACATGGCGACGAGCTTTCCAGCGGCCTCTCACTCCTGGGCACCATGCGACCCCGCCCCGCCGGTCAGTGCTGCGGGATGTTGGCCACGCCGATGCGCTTGCGGAACACCCAGTACGTCCACCCCTGGTAGGCAAGCACCACCGGCGTGAAGATCACCGCCACCCACGTCATGATCTTCAGGGTGTACGGGGTGGAGGCGGCGTTGGTGGCCGTCAGCGTGCCGGCCGCGTCCAGGGTGGAGGGCAGCACGTTCGGGAACAGCGCCGCGAACAGGGTCGCCACGGCCAGGCCGATCGCCACGGCGGTGCCGGTGAACGCCCAGCCCTCCCGGCGTACCCGAGCGGCGGCCACGCCACCGAGCAGGGCGAGGGCCGCGCCGACGGCGAGCACGACGGCGGCCGCGCTGGAGCGGATGCTCAACGTCCAGGTCAGGAACCCGACCGCGAGCACGGCGGCGCCGACACCCAGGCGCACCGCGAGGGCGCCCGCGCGCTCGCGGATGTCGCCGGTGGTCTTCAGGGCGAGGAACACCGCGCCGTGGGTGAGGAACAGCGCGAGGGTGGTCGCGCCTCCGAGCAGGGCGTACGGGTTGAGCAGGTCGAGCAGGCCGCCGACGTACTCGTGGTCGGCGTCCAGCGGCACGCCGCGCAGGATGTTGGCGAAGGCGACGCCCCACAGGATCGCCGGCAGCAGCGAGCCGACCACGATCGCGGCGTCCCAGCGGCGTTTCCAGGACGCCTCGGGACGCTTGTGCCGGTACTCGAAGGCCACCCCGCGGGCGATCAGGGCCAGCAGGATCAGCAGCAACGGCAGGTAGAACCCGGAGAACAGGGTGGCGTACCACTCGGGGAACGCGGCGAACATGGCGCCACCGGCGGTGATCAGCCAGACCTCGTTGCCGTCCCAGACCGGGCCGATGGTGTTGATCAGGACGCGGCGTTCCCGGTCGTCGCGGCCGAGCACGGGCAGCAGCATGCCGACGCCGAAGTCGAAGCCCTCCAGGATGAAGTAGCCGGTGAACAGCACGGCGACGAGGAGAAACCAGATGGTGGTCAGGTCCACGATGGGCTCCGGGGATCAGTAGGCGAAGGCGAGCGGGCGCTCGGCGTCGTCAGGGGTGTCGTCGATGGGGTGCTCGTCGTTGACGTCGGGCACGCCGGCCTTGGCGTAGCGCAGCAGCAGCTTGACCTCGATCACGGCGAGGGTGGCGTAGATCAGCGTGAAGGCGGTGAACGAGGTGAGCACCTCGGCCAGCGAGACGCTGCGGGACACGCCGTTGCGGGTGAGCATCTCGCCGAAGACGATCCACGGCTGGCGACCCATCTCGGTGAAGATCCAGCCGAAGGAGTTGGCCAGCAGCGGCAGCACCGGCATGGCCAGCCCGGCGCGCAGCAGCCACTTGCTGCGCGGGGTGCGGCCCTTGCGCTGGCTCCAGAGGACCAGCAGGGCGATCGCGGCGGCCGCCATCCCGAAGGCGATCATGAAACGGAAGCTCCAGTAGGTGACCGGGATGATCGGGGTGTAGCTGCCCGCGCCGTACTGGGTGGCGTACTGGGCCTGCAGGTCGTTGATGCCGTGCACGGTGCCGTGCGGGTCACCGGTGCCCAGGTACGACAGCAGGTACGGGATCTTGAGGGCGAACACCTCGCGGCTGCCGTCGAGGCTGCCGATGGTGAGCACGGAGAACGAGGCGGGGCTCTCGGTGGTGTAGAGGCCCTCGGCGGCGGCCATCTTCATCGGCTGCACGTCGGTCATGATCTTGCCCTGGATGTCACCGGTGAACAGCACGGCAGCGGAGGCGACCAGGACCACCCAGGAGCCGAACCTGGTGGCGAAGCGGTACGCGCCGGCGTCGGCGGAGTCGCGGTTACGGATCACGTGGTACAGGCCGACGGCCACGACCAGCGACCCGGCGACCAGGAACGAGCCGGCCAGGGTGTGCGGGAAGGTGATCAGGGCGACCTTGTTGGTCAGCACGGCCGGGAAGTCGGTCAGCTCGGCACGCCCGCTGTCCGGGTTGATCCGGAAGCCGACCGGGTTCTGCATGAACGAGTTCGCCGCGAGGATGAAGTACGCGGACAGGTTGGTGCCGATCGCGGCGGCCCAGATGCTGGCCAGGTGCGCCCGCTTGGGCAGCCGGTCCCAGCCGAAGATCCACAGGCCGATGAAGGTGGATTCGAGGAAGAACGCGACGAGCGCCTCGATGGCCAGGGGCGCGCCGAAGATGTCGCCGACGAAGCGGGAGTAGTCGCTCCAGTTCATGCCGAACTGGAACTCCTGCACGATGCCGGTGACCACGCCCATGGCGAAGTTGATCAGGAAGAGCTTGCCGTAGAACTTGGTGAGCTTGAGGTAGCGCTCGTTGCCGGTGCGGTGCCACATCGTCTGCAGGATGGCCACCAGCACGGACAGGCCGATGGTCAGCGGCACGAAGAGAAAGTGGTAGACGGTCGTGACACCGAACTGCCACCGGGCGACGTCCAACGCGTCCACCTGTTACCCCCAGCTATGCGTACTACGAGACGTAGTAAATACTACTGCTCGTCGTAGAGAATGCGGCAGGGCCGGGCGGCCCGAACCGGCCCGGGACCAATGACCCTGATCACTCGGGCCACTCGCCCTCGCGGCCCCGCCACTTCATGCGAGGATGGCGCGCTGATGAACACGACGACCTGGCAGCCACCACTGATCTGGCGTGCGGCCCTCGTGCTGGCCCGCGTCCTGGTCGGTCTGCTCGCCCGCCTCGAGGTCACCGGCGACGTCCCCGCGCACCTGCGCCGCGGCCCGCTCGTGCTGGCCGCCAACCACATCAGCCCGTTCGACCCCGCGGTGATGATCGCCGCCTGCCAGACCCGCGGCATCGCCCCGCGGATCATGGCGACCGCCGGGCTGTTCCGCGCCCCGGTGCTCGGAGCCGCCATGCGCCACGCCGGACACATCCGGGTCGACCGGGGCACCAGCGCCGTGCACCGGGCCCTCGACGACGCCGCCACCGCCGTCGCGGCGGGCTCGGTGATCCTCATCTACCCCGAGGGACGCATCGGCCTGGACCCCGGCATGTGGCCCGAACGCGGCAAGACCGGCGTGGCCCGACTCGCCCTGGCCTGCGGCGCCCCCGTCATCCCGGTCGCCCAGTGGGGCGCGCACGAGGTGCTGCCCTACCGGGCGCCGAAGGGGATGCTGCGCGGCATCGCCCGCGCGCTGTGGCGCCGCCCGGTGATCCGGGTGCACTTCGGGCCGCCCGTCGACCTGGGCGAGGCGAACGCCGCCAACCCCGGCGCCGCCCGCCGGGCCACCGGCCGGATCATCGACGCGCTCACCGACACCCTCGCCCCGCTGCGCCCCGACGAACCCGACCTGCCCCGACACGTCGACCCCGGCCGCCCCACCGACCCCAGCCGCGCCCACCGCCGGTCGAGCTAGCGGCCGCCGCCGACGCCGAGGTCGACCCGGCTTTCGGCAAACCGGGGCTTGCCGTGCCTCGGACGCCCCGCCTTCAAGGAAACCGAGTCGATCACCGCCGGCGTCCGTTCCTTGGCCGAGGGAGCAGGCTGGCTCGGTGGAGGGATGAGGTCGCCTCGGCCCGCGCTGATGCTGGAACGTGTCAACCGAGCAACCGACCGAGGAGGAATGGTCATGTCTGGTTCACGTGTGGCGGCGTTGGTGGTGGTGGCGGCCGTGGTGGTCGCGGCATCGCCCGCGGCGGCATGGGCTCAGCAGCCCGAGACGAGGTCCGCCGCGGCGACCCGGTGGTCGACGGTCACCGGGCTGGGGCATTTCGTGTACGACGAACCCAACATGGTGGGGCACCGGATCTGGTTCGGCGTCTCGGCGTTCTCGACCGCCGACGGATCGACGTACGGCCAGTTCCTCTACCGGCACGAACGGGCGGACGGCACCCTGGCCGAGCAGGGACGGGCCGACGTGACCTGTCTGCGGGTCACCGGAAACGTCGCCCTGTTGACCGCGATCGTGCCCGAGGGCGAAGGCGCGGTACGGAACCACGGCTACTACGTGAAGATCATCGACGGCGGGAGGCTGCCGGATGTGATCGTCGACGCGCAGGCGCAGAACGGGGACGAGCCGCCACCCACGCACTGCCTCGACCCCGAGACCGACCTGCCCCCGGGCAACCCCCAGCGGCCCCGGTACCCGATCCTCGCCGGCGGATACGCGGTGCATGGCGCTGAGCCGAGCCGAACGGGCACCGGACACCAGTCCCGGCCGTAACATGCGGTGACGTTCACCGCGGGTTGGGTGCGTACGGGGGCGGCCGGCGGGGACCGGCTTCCGTTCGCGCCAGCCGCCCTGGCACGAAGGGCAGGAGATCATGAGCGAGCAGACCGTGCTGATCACCGGCACGTCCTCCGGCATCGGCCTGGAGATCGCGCTCGGCTGCGCCCGCGCCGGCTGGCGGACGGTGGCCACCATGCGCGACCTCGGCCGCGCCGAGCGGCTGCGCGCCGCCGCCGACACCGCGGGCGTCGCCGACCTGATCGACGTACGCCGCCTCGACGTCACCGACCCCGACTCGGTGAGCGCCTGCGTCGACGAGGTGGTCGACACCTACGGCCGGCTCGACGCGGTCGTCAACAACGCCGGCGCCGGGCACGTCGGCACCCTGGAAGTCGACAGCGTCGACGACGTCCGGGCCGTCATGGAGGTCAACTTCTTCGGCGTGCTGCACGTCAGCCGCGCCGCCCTGGCCCACCTGCGGGCCAGCCGGGGCCGCCTGATCACCGTCTCCAGCGTCGGCGGGATCGTCGGGCAGCCGTTCAACGAGGCGTACTGCGCGGCGAAATTCGCCGTCGAGGGGTACATGGAATCGCTCGCCCCGCTCGCCGCGACCACCGGGGTGCGGGTCACCGTCGTCGAGCCGGGCGCGGTGGCCAGCGAGTTCGTCTCCAGCATCGGCATCGATCCCGACGCCGCCAGCGACGCCGCCGGGGTGTACGGGCCGGCTCTGCGCGCGTACCTGGCCCGCACCGGGCAGGCGTTCGCCGCCGCGCAGTCCTCCGCCGACGCCGCGGCGGTCGTGGTGGCGACGCTGATGGACCCGACGCCGCCGGTGCGGGTGCAGACCTCCGACGGGGCCCGGCAGTTCGCCGCCGTCAAGCTCGCCGACCTCGACGGCGCCGCGGTGGCCCGGCTGACCGGCGGCTGGCTGGCCTGACCCTCGCCGCCGGGCGACGAATGTTGCCGGCAGGCCACCGGGGGTCCACCAGCGGCAGGCATACTGCGTCCCGTGCTGAACCGATTCGGCTACCTGGACGCGCCCGCGCCGCTGGCGTTCGCCCACCGTGGCGGCGCGGCCGACGGCGACGAGAACACCACCGAGGCGTTCGCCCGGGCCATCGGGCTCGGCTACCGGTACGTGGAGACCGACGTGCACGCCACCGCCGACGGCGTCGCGGTGATCTTCCACGACCCGACGCTCGCGCGGCTCACCGGCGAGGCGGGACGCATCGCCGAGATGAGCTGGGCCGACCTCGCCTCGGTACGCGTCGGCGGCGCCGCCGTCGTACCCCGGCTCGACGAGGTGCTCAGCGCCTGGCCGCAGGTCCGATTCAACATCGACGTGAAGGCCGACGGCGGCGTCGCGCCGACGGTCGCGACCGTGACCCGGGTCGGCGCCGCCGACCGGGTGCTGCTCGCCTCGTTCAGCGACGCCCGACTGACCCGGCTGCGGGCGCTGACCGAGGGACGCGTCGCCACCAGCCTCGGCATGCGCGGGGTGGCCCGGCTGCGGCTCGCCTCGCTGCACGGGCGCCCGCTGCGGCTGCCGCCGTCGGTGGTCGCCGCGCAGGTGCCGCCGCGCTACGGGCGGGTGCCGGTGGTGGACCGCCGGTTCCTCGACTACTGCCACCGACTCGGCCTGCAGGTGCACGTCTGGACGATCGACGAACCCGCCCAGATGCACGAGTTACTGGATCGTGGCGTGGATGGCATCATGACCGATCACGTCGGCGTGCTGCGCGACGTCTACCGCAGCCGCGGCCACTGGGCCGCCTGAGCGTCGAAGGACCCCCGATGGCCGAGACCGTGACCCCCACGGTGGACGACACCCCGCCTCCGGCGAGCACTCGCCGGGAGCGGCGCGGCTGGTACATCTACGACTGGGCCAACTCGGCGTTCCAGACCACGGTGATCACCGTGTTCCTGGGACCGTTCATCACCACCGTCGCCGAGCTGGCCGCCGGCTGCGAGCTGGGCGCCGACACCTGCGACGGGTACGTGCACCCGCTGGGCATCCGGGTGGCGGCCGGGTCCTACTACCCGTACCTGATCTCGCTGTCGGTGTTCCTCACCGTGTTCGTGCTGCCCGTCATCGGGGCGATCGCCGACCGGTCGGCGCACAAGAAGCGGCTGCTCGGCGGGGCCGCGTTCACCGGCGCCGGCGCGACCATCGCGATGGCCTTCGTCACCGGCGACCGCTACCTGCTCGGCGGGGCGCTGTTCCTGGTCGCCAACATCTCCTTCGGCGCGGCCATCGTCGTCTACAACTCGTTCCTGCCGCAGCTCGGCGGCCCCGACGAACGCGACGGTATCTCCAGCCGCGGCTGGGCGCTGGGCTACCTCGGCGGTGGCCTGCTGCTGGCGCTCAACCTGGTCGCGGTCACCCTGCTCAGCGAGGACGACAACCCGCAGCGCACCCTGGACCTGGCCCGCTGGTCGATCGTGTCGGCCGGGGTGTGGTGGGCGGCGTTCACGCTGGTGCCGCTGCGCTGGCTGCGCGAACGCCCCAGCGCGGCGGCCCTCGCGGCGCGCGGCAACGTGCTCACCGACGGGTTCCGGCAGCTCGGCCGCACCCTGCGCGAGGTCAAGGCGTACCCGCTGACGTTGTTCTTCCTGCTCGCGTTCCTGGTCTACAACGACGGCATCCAGACCGTCATCACCCTGGCCAGCCAGTACGGCACCGAGGAGCTGCGCCTGGAGCAGAGCACCCTGATCATCACCATCCTGCTGGTGCAGTTCCTCGCCTTCGGCGGGGCGTTGAGCCTCGGCGCGCTGGCCCGGCGCATCGGCGCGTGGAAGACCGTGCTGCTCAGCCTGGTGCTGTGGACCGGTGTGATCCTCGGCGCGTTCCGGCTGCCCGCCGAGGCGCCGGTGCCGTTCATGATCCTCGGCGCGGCCATCGGTCTGGTCCTCGGCGGCAGCCAGGCGCTGAGCCGTTCCCTGTTCAGCCAGCTCATCCCGGCCGGCAAGGAGGGCGAGTACTACGGCTTCTACGAGATCAGCGACAAGGGCACCAGCTGGCTCGGCCCGCTCGCGTTCGGCCTCGTGTTCCAACTCACCGCCTCCTACCGCGTGGGCCTGGTCTCACTGCTGATCTTCTTCGTGGTCGGGTTCCTGCTCCTGGCCGCCGTGCCGATCCGTCGGGCCATCGTCGCCGCCGGCAACACGCCACCCCGGGTGCTCTGAGCACGCATCCCGCACCCGACGGATCAGGGGCGGTCGATCGGCTAGGCTGCCCGACCGTGACCGACGACGACGCTGCCGCCCCGACCTGCCTGGCCCACCCGTTCCCTGGCCAGCCGCACGCTCCGGCGGGGTGCGCGGCGGCGCGTGGCCTCGACGGGCGTCCGGTGCACGCCGCGGCGTTGAAGTTCTTCTGGGGGCCGATGGACTGCGGCAAGTCCACCATGGCGTTGCAGATGAACTACAACCACGCCCGGCAGGGTCGCCGTGGGCTGGTCACCACCCGCATCGACAGGTCGCTGGGCCCCCAGGTCACCACCCGCATCGGCCTGGCCCACGAGGCCATCGAGGTCACCGACGACCTGGACCTGCGGGCGTTGGTGCGCGGCCGCTGGGCCGACGGGGTCCGCGTCGACTACCTGATCTGCGACGAGGCCTGCTTCTACACAGTCGAACACGTCGAGCAGATGGCCGAGCTGGTCGACAGCTACGACGTGGACGTGTTCGCGTTCGGCCTCGCCACCGACTTCCGGTCCTGCCTGTTCCCCGCCGCGCAGCGCCTGTTCGAGCTGG
The DNA here is from genome assembly GCF_040607775.1 of Micromonospora sp. NPDC005237. Lineage (NCBI taxonomy): Bacteria > Bacillati > Actinomycetota > Actinomycetes > Micromonosporales > Micromonosporaceae > Micromonospora > Micromonospora sp. NPDC005237. Next base: position 54,118 of record NZ_JBEXHJ010000010.1, read on the forward strand.
CCGACGAGGTGGCCCGCATCCAGGTCGAGGTGCTCTGCTGGTGCGGCCGGGAGGGGCTGCTCAACGCCCGCGTCGTCGACGGCCGGGTGGTGCGCGAGGGCGCGCAGGTCGTCATCGGCGACACCGTCGACACCGCCGACGTGCGCTACCAGGTGCTCTGCCGCCGGCACTACCGCAGCGGCGACCTCGGCCCCCGCGACTGAGGCCCCCAGGAACGCCCCCGACGTCACCAGGTCCACGTGCGACGTGAGGGTGCTGCCGGTGACCAGGATCGACTCGCCGAGCGCGATCAGGACGAACGCCGCGCTGCGTTCGGCCAGGTGCCCACCCTCCACCATCCACCGCTCGGGGCGGCTGCGCTCCCGACCCGGCAGCGGGTAGCCGATCGACAGGCCAACCACCTCCAGCTCGATCACCGCCGCCCACACCACCTCCCGGGCCGGCGTGTCCACCAGGCCGCCGACCACCACGAGCACCGACGTGGCGCCGATCCACGGCAGCGACTTCTGAAACCCGTCGACCAGCCACGGACTGCCCTGCGTCGCCCACAACGCGAACATGGTCCGGCCCACCTGCACGCCCGCGTAGACCACCGCGAAGAGCAGGCCGGTCCCGGCGAACGCCTGCGGGATCGCCGCCGACAACAGCAGGCTGCCCAGCGTCACCCCGATCAGCATCGCCCGCACCGGGCCCTGATCCGGTTGCAGCCAGTTGGTCACCAGGTCGACGGCCGGCGGCTCAGAACGGGTCACCGCACACCCGCCAGTCGCCGTTCTCACGGACCACCGGCAGGCGGCGTTCCTCACTGATGCCGCCGTCGCGGGTCAAGCGCACCGTCACCGTGCCACGGGGACGCCCGCCCTTGGTGGCCACCGACACGTCGGTGATCTCGTAGTCGGTCACCATCGGTGGCGTCCGCACCCAGCTGGTGAACCCGATCGCGCTCCACCGGGTACGCGCGTCCGCGCACAGCCGCTCGTACGCCTGGTCGCTGTCGCCGAGGGCCACCTCGCTGAGGAAACCGTCGGCGGTCTCCCGGATCGGGCCGGATGCCTGCCGCACCGTCTGCAGGTTCCACGCCCCCAGCCCGGCCACCCCGACGCAGCACAGCGCCATGCCGAACCCGGCGAAGGCCAGCCCGGTGCGCATCGGGCGGTGCCGCCGGGCCGGTCGGCTCCACGACTGGCCGGCACCCACGACTACCGACCGTAGAGAACGCCATCGCGGTGAGGCAGGACAAGCGGGAAATCGGGTGTGCCCGAGGCCCTGTTCGCGGCGGCGACGCATCGTCTACCGTCGGCGCACACCCCCAGCAGCGCCAGGAGTCGATCGATGAGCCGCTTCGTGCAGCCGGTACCACCCCCCGCCGACCCGTACGCCGGTGACGCCCTGCTGCGGTCCTGGCTGGAGCGTCACCTCGGCCCGGCCGGACACGCGGCCGCCAAGGGTCGCCTCGCCGAGCTGGCCGCCGACGTCACCGGGCCGCTGCGCGCGGCGCACGCCGACGCCGAGGCGCACCCGCCAACGCTGGTCCGCTACGACCCGTGGGGCGCGCGGATCGACCGGATCGACACGTCCGCCGGCTGGCAGGCGCAGCGGGCCGCCGCCGCCCGGCACGCCGTGGTGGCGCTGCCCTACCTGCCCGACGCGCGCGGCACCTGGGGCGCCGCCGCACGGGTCGTGCAACACGCGCTGCTGCACCTGTACGGGCCGGAGTCGGCGACGTTCTCCTGCCCGGTGGCGATGGCCGACGGGGCGGCGGCGCTGCTCAGCCTCCCCGACGTCGACGCGGGTGTCCGTGACGCGTGGCTGCCCCGGCTGATCTCCACCGACCCGGCCACGGCGATCACCAGCGGCCAGTGGATGACCGAGTCGCAGGGCGGCTCCGACCTGGGCCGCTCCGGCACCGTCGGCCGTCCCGCCGCCGACGGTTCGTGGCGGCTGACCGGGGAGAAGTGGTTCTGCTCCGCAGCCGACGCGGCGATGGCGGTGGCGTTGGCCCGCCCCGAGGGCGCCGGGCGGGGCAGCCGGGTGCTCGCCCCGTTCCTCGTACCCCGCTACGCGGTCGACTCGCCGCTGGCCACCGGCGCGGCGCCGGACGCGCCCGCCCCCGGGGTCACCGTGCACCGGCTCAAGGACAAGCTCGGCACCCGGGCGCTGCCGACCGCCGAGATCGGGCTGCGCGACGCGTACGCCCTGCCGTTGGGCGACCCGGCGGTGCCCGGCCTGGTCCGGGCGATGACCCTGGTCGTGGTGACCCGGGTGCACAACGCCGCCGCCGCGGCCGGCGGGATGCGACGCGGGCTCGCGTACGCCCGCGCGTTCGCCGACGCGCGGCACGTCGCGGGCGGCGCGTTGGCGTCCTCGCCGCTGCACCGCGCGACGCTGGGCACCCTCGCGGTCGACGCGGCGGGCGCGTTCGCCCTCGCGGGGCACGCGTTCGCGCTGCTCGGGCGGGTCGAGGTCGGCGCCGACCCGGAGGCCGCCGCCGAGCTGCGCATCGTGGCGCCGCTGGCGAAGCTCGCCACCGGTCGGCTCGCCGTCAGCTCCGCCAGCGAGTACGTGGAGAGCTTCGGCGGCGCCGGCTACGTGGAGGACACCGGTGTTCCCCGGCTGCTGCGCGATGCGCAGGTGCTGCCGATCTGGGAGGGCACCACCAACGTGCTGGCCCTGGACGTGCTGCGCGCGCTGACCCGGGAGGACGCCGGGACGCCGCTGCTGAGCCGGCTGACCGCCGCCGTCGACCTGGCCCGGCCACTGTCGCCCGCGCTGGCCGACACCCTCGCCGCGGCCGCCGGGCAGCTGCGCGACACCATCGCGGCGGTGACGGCCGAGCCGGGCGCGGCGGCGGTGCTCGCGGGCGCCCGTGGCCTGGCGCTGCGCCTGGCGTACGCGCTGACCGCCGCCCTGCTCGTGGAGCACGCCGCGTGGGGTGACGAGCAGGCGGAGCTGGCCGCCCGGCTGTGGGCGCGGCGGTGGCTGCGGCAGGAGGACATCGCCGAGGACGCCCACCACCACCTGGAGCTGCTCTGCTGACCGGTCGACACGAGCGGGGGTGACGGCCGGTGGACGTCCTGACCGGGGCGCTCCCCCGGCCCACCGTCGGGCGTCGGGCGCGCCGTCGCGGCGGTGGCGGGTGGCGCTGCTGCTGGCGGCGTGCGCGCTGCTCGGCGGCGCCGCCGCTCCCGTACGCCTGTCGGCGCGGGTGGGGCCGCCGGTGTCCGGCGACGCGACACTGCTGGGCGCGGGCCCGCTGCTGCTGGTCGTGGACCCGCCGACGCTGAGCGCGTACGACGTGGCGGCGCCGTACCGCGCCCCGCGCTGGCGGGTCGCCGTGCCGCCCGCCGCCGGGTGGTCCGCCGAGGCCGCCGGTGACGTGCTGCTGTTCACCGAGCGCGATCAGGTGCGTCAGGCCGTGGCGACGACCGCCCGGTCGATGCGCACCGGCGCGGCGCTGTGGCGGCGACCCGAGCGGGTGTACGCGGTCGGCGAGGCGGCGGTGGCGGTCAGCGAGGTCCGCAGCGCCGCCGAACCGGGTGCGCGGACCGCTCCCGGCGGGGGTGACCGACTGCCGGCGGTGGCCTGGCCTGCCGCGAGAGCGCCTCGCGGGTGACGGTGTGGCCACTCGGCGCGCCCTGAACCCGGGCGTCGTCGGTGTCGAGAAACGCCCGACGTACCTGACATCGGTTGGCAGGTACACCGGTGCAGACTGCCCGCATGACGACAACCGCCGACCTCGCGATGGTCAACCTGGACAGCTCCGACCCGGCCGCGCACGCCGCCTTCTACCACCGGGCGTTGGGCTGGGAGATCACCCACAGCCAAGCCGAGTACGCGATGATCAGCGGCGGTGGCGCGTCCATCGGCTTCGGCCTGGTCGAGGGCTACCAGCCGCCGTCCTGGCCGGACCCGGCCGGGCAGAAGCGCTACCACCTGGACCTCTACGTCGACGACCTGGCCGTGGCCGAGAAGGAGTTCGTCGCCGCCGGCGCCTCGAAGCCGGAGTTCCAACCCGGCGGCGACCGGTGGGTGGTGCTTCTCGACCCCATCGGGCAGCCGTTCTGCATCTGCCCCCGCCCGCAGGGCTGACCCGCGGGCGCGGGAGGGACGCTCAGCGCAGCGGACCTCGGGCCACCGCGGCGCGCATCGCCGCCGGGTCGCCGACCGGGACGTACTCCAGCCACCAGGTGGCCCCGGCGGCGGCCAGCTCGCGGAGGTAGGCCCGTTCGGCGCGCTCGTCCGGGCGGCGGCGTCGCCCGCCGATCGCCACGTCGAACGGCTGGCCGTCGGCCCGGGTCGGTGGCATGGCCGCTACCAGGTCGCGGACCTCGTTGGGGGTGAAATCGGCCCAGCCGTCGGTGTCGGTGAGCTTGTACGGCACGATGCCGTCGGCGCGGGCCGCGCGGCGTCGCACCGCCCCGGCCTGGGTGCTGCCGCCGACCCAGACCGGCACCCGGGGCGACTGCACGGGCGGTGGCCGCAGCGCCACCCGGTTGGCGCGGTAGTGGGCGCCCCGGTGGTCGACCCGCTCACCACCGAGCAGGCCGGTCAGCAGGTCGAGACCCTCGTCGAGCATCGCGGCGCGCACGGCCACCTCGGTCGGCTCGCCGAACGCGGCCAGGCCACGGTCGCCGGGGTCGCCGACACCGACCGCCACGGTGGCCCGGCCCGCGCTCAGGTGATCGAGGGTCAGCACCTCGCGGGCCAGCTTCGCCGGACGGCGGCGGGGCAGCGCTGTGACCGTGGTGCCCAGCCGCACCCGGTCGGTGCGCCCGGCGATCGCGGTGAGCACCAACCACGGGTCGTAGGTGAACGGGTCGTCGCCGCAGTGGTGGATCAGGTAATCCTCCAGGAACACCCCGTCCCATCCGGCGTTCTCGGCCAGCTCACCCAGCTCGACCAGGGTGGACACCGCGACGGCGCCGCCACCGCAGGGGATCTCCAGACCGTGTCTCATCCGCCGACCGTAGGCCGGGGGTGGGACAGTCAGCCGCGGCGACGGGACCGGGCGGCCCACACCGCGTACGCCGGGTCGCGGTCGAGGTTGTGCCGGTCCCGGTCGTAGCGGCGGGTGGTACGCGGGTCGGCGTGGCCCATGGCGTCCTGCACGTCTTCGAGGGGAACACCCTCGGAGCGGGCGGTGGTGGCGAACGCGTGTCGCAGCGAGTGCGGGGACAGCCGCGCCCAGGCCGGGATGCCCGCGGCGCGGGCGAGTCGGCGGACCATCCGGAACACCGAGTGCCGGTCGAGCCGGGCGCCGCTGGCGGTGACCAGCAGGGGCCCGGTCAGGTGGGTCACCGGCACGCCGGTGGTGGCGGCCCGCTGCGCCAGGTACGCGTCCACCGCGTACGCGGTGCCCGGGGTGAGGGCGCGGCGGCGCTGCTTGCCGCCCTTGCCGACGAAGCGCACGCTGCGGTGCCCGCGTTCGGTGCCGAGATCGGTCAGGTCCAGCGAGACCAGCTCCCCGACCCGCAGGCCCAGGTCGGCCAGCAGCGCGATCGTCGCCCGGTTGCGGGCCGCCGTCGGGCCGGTCTCCGCGTCGGCGGCGGTGAGCAGCGCGTCCACCTCCTCCGGGGTGAGCCCGACGGTGGCGGAGTGGTCCCGGTCGACGCGGGGCCGGTCCGCGCCGGAGACCGGGTTGGCCGGCACGCCCCCGAGCTTGACGAGGAAGTCGTACCAGCTGGACAGCGCCGACAGCCGCCGCGCCACGGTCGCCGGGGTCAACGGTCGGCCGCTGCGGACGACGAGAGTGGACTCCAGCGCGCGGGCGTACTCGTTGACGTGCAGGAAGCTGGCCCGCAGCGGATCCAGGTCGTGCCCGGCGCACCAGCTGAGCCACGCGGTGACGTCGCGCCGGTAGGCGTCGCGGGTGTGCTCGGACAGCCGGCGGTTGCGCAGCCACGCCTCGGTGACGTCGACCGGTCCGCTCGGCAGGGCCGGTCGGGCGGTCGGGCGGGCGAGCACGGGAGCGTCGGAGGACACCATGTGAAAAAGGTTCTCAGCAGCGGATGGGATTACCACGCAGGCGCGCCGACGCCGGCCCGCGCGGCGGCGCGGACGGTGTCGGCTACGGTCGCACGGTGCGTGCCAGCCGGCTGGTCTCCCTGCTGCTGCTCCTGCAGGCCCGGGGGCGGATGACCGCCGCCGAGCTGGCCGACGCCCTGGAGGTGTCGGTTCGCACGGTGTATCGCGACGTGGAGTCGCTGGGGGCCGCCGGTGTGCCGGTGTACGCCGAGCGTGGCCCGGCCGGCGGTTACCGCCTGCTCGACGGCTACCGCACCCGGCTCACCGGCCTGACCGCCGGTGAGGCCGAGGCGTTGTTCCTGGCCGGTGTGCCCGGCCCGGCCGCCGAGCTGGGCCTGGGCTCGGTGCTGGCCACGGCGGAGCTGAAGCTGCGCGCCGCGCTGCCGGCGGACCTCGCCGACCCCGGCGGCCGGATCCGGCAGCGGTTCCACCTGGACGCGCCGAGCTGGTTTCGCGAACCCGAGCCCACACCCCACCTGGCCGCGCTGGCCACAGCGGTGTGGGAGGACCGTCGGGTCCGGGTGCGCTACCGGCGGTGGCAGGCGCCCCGGGAGGTGACCCGGACCCTCGACCCGCTCGGCGTGGTGCTCAAGGCGGGCCGCTGGTACCTGGTCGCCGCCGCGTCCGGGCAGGTGCGCACCTACCGGGTGGGCGCGATCCTGGAGTTGACCGTGCTGGAAGAACCGGCCGAGCGGCCGGACGGGTTCGACCTGGCGGGCTGCTGGCAGGAGCACGCCGAGCGCTACGAGCGGGGCGTCTATCGCGCCGAGGCCCGGGTGCGGATGACCGTGGCGGCGCTGGCGCGCACGACGCACCTGCTCCCACCGGCGATGAGCCGCGCGGCGCAGGAGCACGCCGGTGCGCCGGACGCCGACGGCTGGGTCACCACGACCGTGCCGATCGAGTCGGTCCGACACGGCTGCGTCGAGATGCTCAAGCTCGGCGCACAGGTGGAGGTGCTCGCCCCGCCCGAGCTGCGGGAGCTACTCGCCAGCACCGCCCACGCGCTCGCCGCCCTCTACCCACCGCCCGGCGACGGACCCGCCGGGGAGCGCGACGCGCCCGCCGCAGAGCCGAAGCGCGGCGACGCGCCCGCCGCAGAGCCGAAGCGCGGCGACGCGCCCGCCGGGGAGCGGGAGTCCGGCGACGCGCCGACGGCCGGCACCTCGGGGCGGGTGCCGGCCGTCGAGGGCGTCGTCGCGGTCAGGCGTTGATCTGCCGGCGCGCGTCGCCGTTGGCGCTGATGGTCACCCGGCGGGGCTTGGCCCGCTCGGCGACGGGGATGCGCAGCGTCAGCACCCCGTTCTCGTAACCGGCCTCCAGCCGGTCGGTGTCCAGGGTGTCGCCCAGGAACAGCCGTCGGGTGAAGGTGCCCATCGGGCGTTCGGCGGCGACCAGCTCGACACCGTCGCCGGTGGGCCGGCGGCGCTCGGCGCGGACGGTGAGCACGTTGCGCTCGACGGTGCAGTCGATGGTGTCCGGGTCGACGCCCGGCAGGTCGAACGCCGCGTAGAAGTGGTCCCCGTCGCGGTAGGCGTCCAGGTGCATCATCGCGGGACGGGCTGCCGTACCGAAGAACTGCTCGGCGAGCCGGTCGATCTCGCGGAACGGGTCGGTACGCATCAACATCGCTGTGCCTCCTCGGTTCTCCTGGCCGAAGGTGATGAGTTGAGCCGTGGTGACTCAACTTCCTCTTCTTATTTAGCGCCTTCCGCGACGGACGTCAACTGCTTCTCGAACCAGTGCTCGGCGTACGGGCCGTGCGTGTACGCGGGGATCTCGGCGTAGCCGTGCCGGGCGTACAGGGCGCGGGCCTCGACCAGGTCGGATCGGGTGTCGAGCCGGATCCGGTCCGCCCCGACCGCCCGCGCCCGCTGCTCGACGGCGGCCAGCAGCGCCGCGCCCCCGCCGGCGCCCCGGTGCGCGGGCCGGACGTACACGCGGGTCAGCTCGGCACAGTCCGGGCGCCACCGCAGCCCGGCGCAACCGGCCAGGTCCGTGCCGCGGTGGGCGAGCAGGAGCAGACCACCGGGGTACGCCAGGTCGTCGCTGGGCATCTCGGCCAGCGCCGCGTCGACCTCGCCGGGTCGGGCCGGGCGGCGGTGGTAGCGCACCACCATCTCGGTCATGTACTCGCGCAGCAGGACTGTTGCGTCCGGATGGTCGGGACGGACGGTGGAGGTCACCCAGGATGGTCGAACGGTCGCGGTCACCCGTCGATCGTCACTGCCCGGTCAACGGATTTTCGGCCTCCGTCAGCTGGTAGACGCCCTGCTCACGGGTGAGCAACCGCTCGTCCACCAGGTAGCGGCGCAGGGTGGCGTGGTCCGACGCGCCGGCGGCGCACCACGGTTTGAGCGCGTCGTCGACGGCCCGCTCCGGATAGCGCGTGCCCGGCTCGAACGACTGCCGGGCGACGTGTGCCAGCAGCACCCGTCGCCGCCCGAGCTGCGCCGGCATGCCCGTCAGGACGCCGCCGCGCAGGAACGTGCGCAGCACCGGATCGTCGGCCGGCGCGGCGTCGTCGGCCGGGCGGCTGTCGCGCGCCGCCGCCCGCAGCGACGCCTCGTCGACCGCGAGCGCGCCGTCAGCGCCGGTGACCAGACCCGCGTCGGCGAGCCGCCGGAGCCCGGTGAGCACGACCCGCGCCGCCAAGCCGGAGCGCTGCACGACCTCGGCCACGCTTGTCGATCCCAACGCGACCGCCGCGAAGACCCGTCGCCGTCCGTCGTCGGCCAGGGCCCCGGCCAGAGCGTGCGCAGTCATGCCGGTCACCCTCCCATCGGCGTACGAGCGCCGCCAGGCGATTTTCCGAGTACGCGCCCACGCCAGCTGTCGCCGGCCTGCTGGTCCGCACCTCGAGGTTGAGGAAGATCGGTTCAGCGGTCAGCTGTGGGATTGATCCTGGCGACGGGTTCACCGCGGCGAAGTGAACCGCGCAGGCGCCGCGCGGGGTGCGTGGCAGCGGTGGGGGCGAGAAGACGACTGAAGCGTCGAATTCGACGGCAGGAGTATCCGTGCGGGCGAAGGCTGGCACACGGATACGGCGGGAACCATTCATGGTTTCGGCGATTCCAAGCTCTCGGCAGGAGGCACTGGGGGCCTCCCGGATCCAGTGGCGGGTAGCCGGCGTCTCGGCGCGGAGGGGCAGACGGGGAGGTGACTCGAACCCGTCCTCATCGCGCACGTGCGCCGCTGGTCACTGATCCATGCCCGTCAGCATGGTCAACCCGTGGCTGCCGGGCAACGGATTTCCGGGTGGCCTCGCCGTCGGGGGCGCGGAAAACCGCTGTCGGTTGTCGAGGGGCGGTGGTACAAAGCCGCGGTGAAAGAGACCTTGGAGTTCGCCGACCTGTTGCGGCTGATGGACGAGCGGTCCACCGCCTTCCGGGCGGCGGTCGCCGCGGCGCCCAGCCTCGACGTACGGGTGCCGACCTGTCCCGAGTGGACGCTGTTCGACCTGGTGCAGCACCTGGGCGAGGGACGCTTCAGGTGGGCGGCGATCGTGGCCGCGGGGCCCGCCGACGCCCCGCCGGCCATCTCCACCCCGGCGCCGCCCCGCGAGCGCGAGGCCCTGCTGGCCTGGTTCGCCGCGTCGACGGCAGAGCTGCTGGCCGCGTTGCGGGAAGCCGGCCCGGATCGTGGTTGCTGGACGTGGTGGGGTTCATCGCAGGCGCCGCAGACCGCCGGTGCCGTTGCCCGGCACCAGCTTCAGCAGGTCGCCGTGCACACCTATGACGCCCAGGTCGCCGTGGGCGCCTCGCAGCCGCTACCGGACGAGGTGGCCCTCGACGGTGTCGACGAGTTCCTGACCACCTGCGTCGCGACGACAGCCACCTGGCCGCACGAGCCCGCAATCGTCGACTACCACGCCACCGAGGGCCGTTCCTGGCGGATCTGGTTCTCCGCCGACGGGGCACGGACCGCCCGGCTCGTCGCGCCGGTCGCCGACGCGGGCCCGGGGACGGCCTATGTCTCGGCCCGGGGTACGGCCAGTGAGCTGGTCATGTTCTGCTACGGCCGCATTCAGATGGACTCGCTGCAGGTCGAGGGCGACCGGCGCGTCTTCGACCAGCTGATCGCCTGGGAGCCAGAGGAGTAGGACGCGGCTACGGTTGCTCGGCGACGCGCAGCACCCGGCGCAGCAGGTCGGAGAGCAGCCGCCGTTCGGCCGGGGTCAGCGCGTCGAGCAGCCGGTGCTCCTCGGCGCCCTGGACCTCCATCGCTGCGCGCCACGCGGCCTCGCCCGCGTCGGTGAGCTCCACGTCCACCCGACGGCGGTCCACGGTGGACGGAATCCGGCGCACGAAGCCCCGTCGGAGCAGGGTGTCGACGCGCGCGGTGATCGAGGCGGGTGCCACGGACAGGTCCGCGGCGAGGTCCGAGGGAGCCGCCCGGCCGCGCCGGCCGGCCAGGGCGTGCAGGGTGTCGTACTCGTGCGCGGGCAGGTCGAAGTCGGCCAGGGCCCGTTCCTTGACCGCCCGCAGGTGCCGGGTCAGGCGGATCATCCGCACCACCGTGCCCTCGACGTCCGCGTCGAGGTCGGGCACCACGGGCAGCCACCGCTCGACGTGCCGGTCGACGGCGTCCGGAGTGTCGGTCACGATCGCCAGCTTAGCTCACCAGCGAAATATTCATTGCCGAAAGGTTCGGTGTCGAAGTAGGTTGCGGCTATGGCTCACCCCCTGCGCACCCGCTCCTTCCGGCTGCTGTTCCTCGGCCGTACCGTCTCGGCCGTCGGGGACGCGGTGGTGCCCGCCGCGCTCGCGCTGGCCGTGCTGCGGGCCACCGGCTCCACCGGGGCGTTGGCCGTCGTCCTCGCCGCGGCGATGGTGCCCCGGCTGCTCCTGCTGCCCCTCGGCGGCGTCGTCGCCGACCGGTTCGCCGCCCGACGCGTCGCCCTGCTGACCGACCTGGTCCGCTGCGCGACCCAACTCGCGATCGGCGTCGAACTGCTCGGCGGCGAGGTGTCGCTGACCACCGTCGTGGTGGCCTCCGCGCTCGGCGGCACCGCGTCGGCGTTCGCCATCCCGACCGCGTCTCCCCTGGTCGCCGGCACCGTCGCGCCCGCCGACCGGCAACGGGCCAACGCCCTGATGGGAGTCACCGCCAACGCCAGCCGGCTGCTCGGCCCGGCGTTGGCCGGCGCGCTGATCTGGGCCGCCGGGCCCGGCTGGGCGTTCGTGATCGACAGCGCGTCGTTCGCGCTCAGCGCCACCCTGCTCGCGCTGGTCCGGGTCCGACACGTGCCGGTGCCCCGCCGCTCGGTCCTCGCCGACCTGCGGCACGGCTTCGGCGAGGTGCGCGCCCGCGACTGGTTCTGGACCAGCCTGCTCGGGCACGGCGCGTGGAACGGCGCCGCCGCCGTGCTGATGACCCTCGGCCCGGCCGTCGCCATCAACCGCCTCGGCGGGGAGGCGACGTGGGTGCTGCTGTTGCAGGCCGGCGCGGTCGGCATGCTCACCGGCTCGCTGCTGGCCGGGCGGGTACGGCTCCGCCGGCCGGTGCTGCTGGCCAACCTCGGGCTCGCCAGCTACGCCGCGCCGCTGTTCCTGCTCGCCGTCGCCGCGCCCGCCCCGGCCGTGATCGTGACGTACGCCGTGGCGCTGACCGCCCTCGGCTACCTCAACCCGGTCTGGGAGACCGTCGTGCAGCACCACTTCCCACCGGAGGTCCTGGCCCGGGTCACCTCGTACGACTGGCTGGTGTCGCTGGCCGCGATGCCGCTTGGCTACGCGCTGGCGCCGCTGGCCGCCGACGCCTTCGGCGCGCCCGTACCCCTGGCGGTCGCCGGCCTGCTGGTCCTCGCCTCCTGCGCCGGCACCGCGCTCGTGCCCGGCGTACGCCGGCTCACCTGGCCGGCGGCCCCACAACCGCAACCGGCCGAACCGGCCGGCGTGCGCTGATCAGATCGGGCCGGCCGTGCGCGGGGCTCCCGGCGCCGCCGGGAGCCCCGCGTGCGATGTGGACGGTCAGCGGGCGTCGCGTGCCATGGCGACGAAGCTGCGCCACGACTGCGGGCTGAACGTGAGCGTCGCGCCGTCGCGATCCTTCGTGTCGCGGACGAGGACCACGCCCGGGAGGTTGTCGGCGACCTCGACGCAGTCACCGCCGTTGCCGCCGCTCTTCGTGCTCTTGCGCCACCGCGCGTCGGTCAGGTCCATGATGCCGCCGCTTCTCTGAGAAGGTCCAGGGAACGCCCCCGGGGCAGCGCCTCGCCGCGAATGCGCTCCCACCGCCGCTCCAGGCTAACAAGCTCCGATGTCTGGTCGAGGATCTGCGCCTGCGCGGCGCTGTCGACGTGCGCGACCCGCGAGCCGTCCGGCAGGTCGGCAATGGTGAACGGCCCGTCGAGCCCGGGGTAGCTGGGCGCGTCCGCCGGGACGATCTGGAGCTGGACGGTGTCCGTCTCGACGTACCCGAGCAGGTGCGTGAGCTGCGCCGCCATCAACGCGCGGTCGTCGCCGACGCGCCGGCGCAGCACCCCCTCGTCGAGCAGGGCGATGAGCAGCGGACCGTCGCTCTCCCGGTCGAGAATCGACTGCCGGCTGATCCGCGCCCCGGCGAACTCGTCGACCGCGTCCGGCGTCAGGACCCCGCCGGCCAGGGTCGCCCGCGCGTACGCCTCGGTCTGGAGTAGACCCGGCACCCATGCCAGCTGGAACGACCGCAGCGTCAGCGCCTCGCGTTCGAGGTCGACCCAGGGTCGGAACCACACCGGTTCGCGGCGCCGGAGGGCGTCCGGCCACAGTGCCTCGGCGTCGCGGGCCAGCAGCTCCGCGACGGTCGCGCGGTGTCGACTCTGGGGAACGTGGCCCGGGTTCGCCCACCGGGCGACGGTCTTCGGATGCACACCGATCCGATCGGCGAGGCTCTCGGCGGTGTGACCCGCTTCGGCGAGCGCTGCGACAAACGCGTGGTTCATGCCGTCCCTTCCTTGGGAGCAAATGGGCTGCGCCAAGGAGATTACGTAACGCTGTGTGGTTGTCCAGAGACTCCCGGCAAAGTGGGGTATCGACGGCGCGGCCGGCAGGGACCCGAACCCGGCGGACGCGTTCGTGGCGGGGCCGCTTCCGCGACCAGAAGCGGCCCCGCTTCCAGCAGCCGACCCAGGAGGAGGACCCGTGCCACACACCGAAGGAAAGGCCAGGAAGTCGACGCACTCGCCGTTGCGCCCGTCGTGGCGCTGCCCGGTCTGCGGGATCCTCTGGCCGTGCTCGACCGCGAAGCTGCGCCTGCTCGGCGAGTACCGCGAGGATCGGCCCGGCCTGTTGACGCACCTGGCGACCATCCAGAAGGAGGCCGAAGCCGACCTCACCGCGCTCAACCCCGGCGTGGCGCTGCCCGACCTGACCCCGCGTTTCGTCGGCTGGGCGCAAGCCCGCTAAGCCAGGCGGGCGTGCAGGTGCATGTCGTGCCAGCCGTCGGCGTGGCGCACCGACTCGCGCGTCACCCCCTCCAGGGCGAAGCCGCCCCGCGTGGCCACCCGGCACGACGCCGCGTTGGCGGTGGAGTGCTCCAGGGCCAGCCGGTGCAGCCCCGCCGCGAAGCTCCACCGGGTCAGTGCGAGCAGCGCCTCGGTGGCGACGCCCGCGCCACGCGCGGCGGGCAGCACCCAGTACGACACGTCCGCCGACGCCTCGGCGAGTGACACCTGCCGCAACCCCACCTGACCGACCGGCCGGTCGTCGTCCTCGACGATCGCCCAGCTCACGGCGGTCTCGGCGCTCCAGCGGGCCGACCACTGCGCCGTCCACGCCCGCGCCTCGTCGTCGCTGTCCAGCCTGCGAACGTGCCAGCGCTGGATCGCCGGGCAGTCGAACGCCGCCCGCACGAGCGGGGCGTCGTCGTCGCGCCACGGCCGCAGCGTCAGCCCGGGGCGTACCGGGAGGTGGGGTTGTTCCTGGGCGGCGAGGCTTCCGGCGGGCAGCGCGGGCGCGACGAGCAGCGGCATCGGTCCATTATCGAGCAGGCGGCCTCACTCTCCGGTCGGGCCGCCCGCCAGCTCGGCGACCACGTCGAGGTGGCCGAGGTGGCGGGCGTACTCCTGCACCAGGTGGAACAGCACCCGTTCCAGTGACGCCGGGTCGGCGCCGTCCCAGCGCGGGCCCGGCGCGCCGATCTCCGCCAGGTCGTGCGCCGAGACCACCGCGCTGGTGTGCGCGCCCTGCGCGCGCAGCGCCGCCACCAGGTCGGCGAGGGTCTCCTCGGGGGCGACGTACCACCGGTCACCGCGGCGGTCGCCCCACGGCTCGGCGACCGCCCGACCCTCGAAACCCCACTCGATCCAGCGCAGCTCGACGTGGCGCAGGTGCGTGAGCAGCTCCAGCGGGGTCCATCCGGACGGCAGCCGGCTGCGCCGCAGCTCCGGCTCCGCCAGCGCCGACACCTTGGCCACCGCGGACTCCCGGAAGTAATCCAGGTAGCGCAGGAAGACCTCGGTGCGGCTGCCGGCCGGGGTGATGGGTTCGGGGAACGCCGTCATGAGCCGGTCGGTAGGTCACGACCGCGCTGGCGCACACCCGCGCCGCCGTACGGGTAGTCGCCCACCAGCGGGGCGCTCGCCTCGTCCAGCAGCCGCATCTGCTCGGCGTCGAGGACCAGGTCGGCGGCGGTCAGGTTGTCGTCGAGCTGGTCGGTGGTCCGCGCGCCGAGGATCACCGAGGTGACCGCCGGTCGGGCCGCCAGCCAGGCCAGCGACACCGCCGACATGGAAGCGCCGTGTTCCCCGGCGACCTGGCGGACCGCGTCGAGCACCCGCCAGGTGCGCTCCTCGGCGTTGCGACCGGCGTACGCCTCGACGCCGCGCTGCGGGTTCTCACCGAGGCGGGTGGCGCCGGTGGGCGTGGTGTCGCGCTGGTACTTGCCGGTCAGCCAGCCGCCGCCCAGCGGCGACCACGGCAGGATGCCGATGCCCTCGTTCTCGCAGACCGGCACCAGCTCGAATTCGATCTCCCGGGCCAGCAGGTTGTACTGCGGCTGGAGGGTCACGATCGGGGTGAGGTTGAGGTGCTGGGTGAGCAGGGCGGCCTTCTGCAACTGCCAACCGGTGAAGTTGCTGACCCCCGCGTAACGGATCTTGCCGGCGCGGACCGCGTCGTCGAAGAAGCGCAGCGTCTCCGGCAGCGGGGTCAGCGGATCCCACGCGTGCGCCTGGTAGAGGTCGACGGCCTCGACTCCGAGCCGCCGGAGGCTGGCGTCCAGGGCGCGGGTGAGGTGCACGCGGGACAGGCCGGCGTCGTTCGCCCCGGGGCCCATCGGGAATCGGCCCTTCGTGGCGATGACGAGGCGGTCGCGCAGGTCGGGGCGGGAGCGCAGCCAGCGACCGACGATCTCCTCGGAGACGCCGGTGGAGTAGACGTCGGCGGTGTCGAGGAAGGTGCCGCCGGCCTCGACGAACCGGTCGAGCTGGGCGAAGCTGCCCTCCTCGTCGGTCTCCGCGCCGAAGGTCATCGTGCCCAGACACAGGGTCGACACCACCGTGCCGGTGGCGCCCAGAGTGCGGTATCGCATGTCGTCCTCTCGGTCCGAGTTACGAAGCTGATCTTCGCACCTGGTCAGACCACCTGCATCCGCGGGCGCGGGGGCACCCACGCGGCCGCTTTGCGGGCGATGATTGGTCGGTGAGCGAGCCCGCCATCGACACCGATCGACCGCACCTGCCGGCGCGGTCGTCCGCGCCGGCCGAGCTGCCGCAGCCCGGTCCCCGTGCGCTCGGCCCGTGGCTGGTCGCCGCCGCGACCAGCGTGACGTTGCTGCTGCTCGCCGGCCGCTACGGCTATCACCGCGACGAGCTGTACTTCCTGCTCTGCGGCCGGCACCTGGCCTGGGGCTACGTCGACCAGGGCCCGCTCGTCCCGGCGCTGGCCCGACTTCTGGACACGATCGCGCCGGGCAACCTGGTGGTGCTGCGGACGCCGTCGGCGCTGCTGGCCGGCGTCGCGGTCCTGCTGGTCGCCGCCATCGCCCGCGAGCTGGGCGGTGGCCGGGGCGGGCAGACCTTCGCCGCGGTGCTGGCCGCGCTGTCCGGCATCGTGCTCGCCGGCGGGCACCTGCTCAGCACCACGACCGTCGACCTGCTGGTCTGGCTCGGCGTCGCGTGGTGCGCGGTGCGGCTGCTGCGCACCGGGGACAGCCGGTGGGCGCTCGCGCTCGGGCTGGTGCTCGGCGTGGGCATGCTCAACAAGCTGCTGCCCGCGTTGCTGGCCGTGGGTCTGCTCGCCGGGGTGGTGATCGCGGGGCCGCGTCGGCTGCTGCGCGACAAGTGGGTGCTCGCCGCCGCCGGGATCGCGGTGCTGCTGGCCGCGCCGAACCTGATCTGGCAGGCCGCGCACGGCTTCCCGCAGCTCGGTGTGGCGGCTTCCATCTCCGGTGGCGACAGCTCCTACAGCGGTCGCCTCGACGCGCTCACCCTGCAGTTCGTCATCATCAGCCCGTACGCCGTGCCGATCTGGATCGCCGGCCTCGTCGCGCTGCTGCGCCGGCCGGCGTGGCGGGCGTACCGCGCGGTGGGGTGGGCCTGGGTGGTCGTGGTCGGCATCGTCCTGGTGGCCGGCGGCAAGGGTTACTACGACGCGCCTCTGCTGCTCGTGCTCACCGCCGCGGGCGCGGTGGTGAGCGCCGCCCGGGCCTCGCGCGGGTCGGCGTGGCTGCGTCGGGGGGTGCTCGCGGTGCCGTTCCTGCTGCCCACCGTCGTGCTGTTGCTGCCGGTGCTGCCGGCCGATCGGCTGCCCAGCTTCGTGGTCGACGTCAACTACGACGCTGGCGAGACCATCGGCTGGCCGGAGTTCGCCGATTCGGTGGCCGCCGTCCATCGTGGCCTACCGCCGCAGGAACGTTCGCGGGCGGTCATCCTCACCGGCAACTACGGGGAGGCCGGGGCGATCGCCCGCTACGGGCCGGCCCGGGGGCTCCCCCGGGCGTACTCCGGGCACAACAGCATGGTGGATTTCGGCCGCCCACCCGCCGACGCGGACGTGGCGATCGTGGTCGGCTGGGAGCGCCCCGACGCGCTGAACGCCTGGTTCCAGGAGTGCACGCCCGCCGGTCGGGTGGACCAGCGGGTCGAGGTGGACAACGACGAGAACGGCGGCCCGATCCTCGTGTGCCGGGGGCTGCGGCGTCCGTGGGCGCAGATCTGGGACACCGAGGTACGCCACACCGGCTGAGCGCGGTCAGCCGCTGCGGTCGCCGGTCAGCCAGGCACTGACGCCGGCCAGGGCCTCGGGGCCGGAGTCGACGTCCACGTCGCGGGCGAGGTCGGCGATCGTGATCCCGGCCAGGGCCTCGCGCCACGCCTTCTCCGCCGTGGACATGGCGCGGGCGATGGGACACGCGCGGGTGCAGGACTCGGGTGGGCTGGCCAGCGGGCCGCGCTGGCGGATCTCGGTGCAGACGAAGGCGGGGCCGGGCCCGTCGACGGCGTGGACCACGTCGAGCAGGCTGATGCTCTCCGGAGCGCGGGTCAACGCGTAGCCGCCCGACTTGCCCTGCACGGAGTGGATGAGCCCGGCGCGGGCCAGCGACTGGAGCTGTTTGGCCAGGTAGCTGCCGGAGACGTCGTGCAGCTCAGCGAGCCGGGCCGCCGGGACGGGCCTGCTGCTGGCCGTGAGCACGACGCAGCAGTGCAGCGCCCACTCCACCCATAGGAAGTCCGAGTTAAGTGCCGTAGCGGCATGGCGGACAAAACAGACAGGGAAGGTGGAACGGATATGAAGATCGCCGTGATGGGCGGGACGGGCCTCATCGGGTCCCAGGTCGTCCGGATCCTGCAGGCGGCCGGGCACGACGCGGTACCGCACTCGCAGTCGACCGGAGTCGACCTCCTCACCGGGCAGGGTCTGCCCGAGGCGCTCAAGGACGCCGACGTCGTCGTCAACCTGACCAACTCGCCGACCTTCGACGACGCCTCCCCCGCCTTCTTCCAGACGACCATGGACAACCTGCTGACCGCCGCCGAGCGGGCCGGCGTCGGCCACGCGGTCGTCCTGTCCATCGTCGGCGTCGACCAGGTGCCCGACCTGGCCTACTACCGCGCGAAGGTGCTCCAGGAGGACATCCTCAAGGCCGGCAAGGTGCCGTACTCGATCGTCCGCGCCACCCAGTTCTTCGAGTTCATCGACGCGGTCATCTCCTGGACCGCCGACGACAACGGCGTCCGCCTGCCCAGCACCCCCCTGCAGCCGATGGCCGCGGCCGACGTGGCCCAGGCCGTCGCCGACGTCAGCGTGGGCGCCCCCCTGCGGGGCGTCCGCAACGTCGCCGGCCCCGACGTGTTCGGGCTCGACGAACTGGGCCGGATCACCCTCGCCGCGCACGGCGACCAGCGCACCGTCACCACCGACGACAGCGCCGGCATGTTCGCGGCCGCTCCCGGCGACGCGCTGATCGCCACGGAGGGCGCGGTGCTCGCGCCGACGTCCTACCGGGAGTGGCTGGCCCGCTGACTTTCCACCCGCGGTGTTCCGGCGTACGCCCCGCGCCGGAACACCGCACACCTCAGTGCCGCAGGAGCTCGCTCATCTCGATCGGCGGCACGTGGCCGCTGGGCGGCAGGCCACGATGCAACGCGAGCCCCGCGTCGACGACGACGGAGCGTTCCAGCTCGGCGACGCTCGCCAGCGGTGTCCACTGGGCCCGGTCGGTCGAGCCGCCCGTCTCGTGCCGAAGGTCGCCGCCGGTGATCCGCACCCGGTAATAGATGGCCAGCATGTGCAGCTCGGCGGCATCGGCGTCGCCCAACGGCACGTACCTCGTCCGCGAGTGCACACCGAGCAGATGCTCGACCCGCACCTGGTAACCGGTCTCCTCGGCCACCTCCCGGACGACGGCGTCGTACGGGTCCTCGGCGTGCTCGACCCCGCCGCCGGGCAGCGTCCAGTGGCACGCCGAGCTGTCCGCCGACACGAAGCGGGCGAGCAGCACGTGCTCGTCCCGCGTGCACACCGCGTAGGCGGCGACCCGCAGCCGTTGCGCGATCACGTCGACTCCTTGCCGGTCGGTCGGCGGCCCCGACCGGCAGGTCGCGCGGTCGTTCACCTCTTCGGGCGGACCGGCCCGGGATGCTGGACGCCCAGGTGCGAGCGGGGCGACCGCCGCGCTCCGGCCCGGCGCCGCGACAGCGAACGGATCAGGTCGGCGTGCACCCGCTGCTCGTCACGGGTGCTGAGCCCGAGCTGATTGTGCAGCAGGTGGACCAGGTCGAACGTCATCCTGCCCTCGTATCCCGGTGCACGACGGAACGCCTCCAGCAGGTGTGCCCAGCAGGTCAGCGGGTGGCGTTCGGTCTTGAGCGCGGTGGTGATCCGCTGCCAGCGGACGCTCGGCAGGGCGGCCACCGCCTCGGACGTGACGAGCTCGCTGTCGCCCCGCAGGGCGGGGCAGTTGCGCATGGCCGCCACCATCGCCAGGTCCACGGCGGCGCCGAGGCGGGCCTGCCGCCCCGGGGTCATCCCGATCAGGTCGACCGCCACGTCGACCAGCCGTGGATCGCGCGCTGGCGGAGCGGCGAGGTGCGGCACGTGCACGGGCCCCTCCGCCCCGACCGCCACGCAGAGCCCCGCCAGTCGGGCCGCCAGCAGTCGCGGCGCGCTGCCGAGCAGGTGCAGACAGACCACCCGTGGCGACTGTCGGGTGAACGACCAGGCGGACAGCTCACCGGCAGCCTGCAGGCCGTGCAGCAGCGGACTGATGCCCCGGGTGAGGAACGCGTCGGCCACCGCGGCGCGCGGCGGCAAAAGACACTGAAATGCGTGCCATCGTTCCGGCTCGCTCAGCATCACCTCCGCATCTGACGAATTGTCCAGATAGGATCGATAATGAACGGTCATCCGAAGTCCCCCCAGAAGGCGTCGCACCGCCGGGGTCGACATTAAGCGACGGGGAACGATGCGACAGTAGGGGAAACCCCACATTGTCGTGAACTCAACGCAACCGCCGGTGTGCGCTGTGTCAAGAACCAAGTCCCCTATTTCGGTTTTTGGGCAGCAACATTTGCTCTCTTCGGCAATAGGACCAACCGGTCCCGCGATCGCAGTTCTTGTCGCGCGGACCTAGAGTTGCATCTGCCGCTCGCCCGAGCGCCGGCAATTGGCACCGCTGGCATCGGGCACGCCGAGAGGCCCGAACGGGACAGATCCTGGGGGTGGCAGTTGAAGCTGGGCCAACACTCGCCGCATTCTCGCGTCCGACCTGACCGTCGGGCCGCCGCCGGGCCGAGTCCGACCACGACCGACCGATGGCGTACGCCGGTGGACCACGGCGCGCGGGCGCCCGTCGTGGAGCGCCGATGAACATCAGCGAGGAGGAGTTCGCCCCGCCGCCGTCGGGCGACCCTCTCGACCCCCTGGTCGGGCGCAACTGCGCGCTCGACCTGTTCGACCGCGCCCTGGCCGGGGTCCGCGACGGCCAACCCGCCATGATCGAGTTCGTGGCTGACCCCGGCACCGGCAAGACGCGGCTGCTGCGCGAGGTCGCCGCGCGAGCCCGACGAGCCGGGGTGCCGGTGCTCGCCGCCGCCGGCCGCGACGGCCACCAGGTCGGGCAGGCCCTCGCGGCGCTGACCGACGAGCCGTCGGCGCCGGTCCGCGCCGGTGGGCCGCTGCTGCTGCTCCTGGACGACCTGCACAGCGCGTCACCCGCGACGGCCACGCTGCTGCGTCGGCTCGCGCAGGCGCCGCCCCCGGGCCTGCTGTGGGTCACCGCGTACCGGCCGCGGCAGATGCCGTCGTGCGTGACCACCGCGCTCGCCGCCGGCATCCACCTGAGCCGTCGGGCGGTCACCCTGACACCGTTGGATCCGGCCAGCGTCGCCGCGCTGCTCGGGCTGGTGGAGGGACGCGCCGCCCAGCGGGTGCACGTGCTCTCCGGCGGCGTCCCCCGCTACGTCCTCGCGTACCGCCCGGGCGCCCTGGACGGCCCGGTCGCCGCCCTGCGGGGCCTGCCCGCCGAGCTGCCCGTCGACGTCACCGGCGCGGTTCAGCTCGATCTCGACGCGCTGACCGACGAGCAACGGCAGATGCTGGAGGCCGTCTCGGTGTGCCCGAACGGGTTCGAGCCGGCGCTGGCCGCGGCGCTCGCCGATCGCGGCCCCGAGGTCACCAGCGACCTGCTCGACGCGCTGGTGGCCGCCGACCTGCTGCGGACCGACCCCACCGAGGCGTCGACCCTGCGGTTCCGTCACGAGGTGGACCGCACCGTGGTGTACCGCGCGTTGTCCCCCGGCCGGCGGCGACGCCTGCACGCGACGGCGGCCCGCGTCCTGCGCGAGCTCGGGCATCCGGTCACCCGGTACGCCGAACACCTGTCGGCCAGCGGGCAGTGCGCCGAACCGGCGACCGCCGACGCGCTGATCGAGGCGGCGGAGAGCGGTCTCGTGCCCCGGCTCGACGCGATCCGGTGGTTGACCAACGTCCAGCGGCTGCTGCCCGCCGCCGAGGTCACCGAGCCACGTCGTACGCGGCTGGAGTTCGCGATGGCGGACGCGCTGGTCGGCGCGGGTCAGCTGCGCCAGGCCCGCACCCTGTTACAGGAACTCACCCGCCGCCCTCTCGCCGACCGCGACCAGCGGCTGCGGGCGGTGGCCGCACGGGCGCGGGTGGAGCGCCTGCTGGGTCGGCCGTTCGACGCGTACGCGCTGCTGCTGCCGTACCGGGACGGGCGGGTGGAGCCGCACAGTCAGTTCCTGCTGACCGTCGAGGCGGCGATCGCCGGCGCCCTCTGTGCAGCGCCCGACGCGGCCGAGCACGCCCGGAGTCTGAGCCTGCTGGCGGAACGGACCGGCTCGGCGGTCAGCTCGACCACTGCCGCGGTGGTGCAGTCGTTCGTGGCCGCGTACACCGACTGCGGGATCCGGGTGCCCGAGACCCTGGACCGGGCGTCGTCCGAGGTGGACGCGTTCGCCGACACCGACCTCGCCCGGCACCCGGACCTGCTGGCCCTGCTGGGCTGGGCCGAGTACTTCCACGAGCGGGAACGCTCGGCCCTGCACCACTTCGACCGCGCGCTGGACATCTGCTGCCGCGCGGGTCTCGTGGCGCTGACTCCCTGGCTGCTGGTCGGCCGTTGCGCGGTGACCGCCCGACTGGGCAGCCTGGACCGGGCCCGGGTCGAGGGTGAGGACGCCGAGGAGGTGGCCGTCGCCATGGGCATCGACCCGATGGTGGCGCTGGCGCGCGCGTACCGGGCCATCGCGGTGGCCTGGCGCAGCGGCCCGAAGGCGGCCCGCCACCTGGCTGACACCGCCGTGCTGGACGCCAGCACCCGCCGCGAGAACTGGTACGACGGGGCGAGTCAGCGCGTGTCGGTGCGTCTGCGCTTCCTGGCCGGGGACCGGGCCGGCTCGACGTCGACGTTGCTGCGCGCCTGCGGTGGGGATGGTCTCGACCAGGTCGAGCTGACCAACCGGGCCTGCTGGGCCTCGGCCCTGGCCGAGATGGCCCACAAGGCCGGTCGGTGCGACGAGGCCAGGCGCTGGTTGGACGTGGCGGAGGGGTACGCCGAGCGGCTGGGGCTGCGGGGGCAGACCGCGTTGACCCGGACGGCCCGGGCGCGGCTGACCCTGGAGGCGGATCCGCGCTGCGCCGCCGAGCTGGCCGCCGCGGCTGCGGACTCGTTCGCGAGTCTGGGGTGGAGGCTGGAGGAGGCGTCGGCGCGGTTGGTGCGGGCGCGGGCTCTGTGCGAGGCCCGGGAGTGGTCGGCGGCGGAGGTCGAACTCGCCGAGACCCGCCGCATCGCGGAGTTGGTCGACTCCCCGCCGCTGCGCCGCTCGGTGGCCGGCGAGCAGAGCCGCGCGGCCGGGGCCGCGGGCCGTCTGCCGGCCGCGGCCGCGGGCGGGGAGCTGACCCTGACGCGGCGGGAGTGGGACATCGCCCGCCTGGTGGCGGCCGGTGCGAGCAACGCCGAGGCGGCGGACCAGGTGTACGTGACAGTCAAGACGGTGGAGGCTCACCTGACCCGGATCTTCCGCAAGACGGGGGTGTCGTCGCGGGCCGGGCTGGCCGCGTTGCTGGTGTCCCGGGCTGTCGACCCGCGATCCGCTGTCGAGGATCGAGGGTCTGCGACTCGCAGGGCCCGATTTGAGCGTTGATGCCCACAATAAAACGGAGATGAAGGATAGGCGTCCCGTGGCGAGTGTCGGATATCTCGCCTTCTGCCTGCGGGAATCTGATATCTTGTCTCCCACCACCGGTCAAACCCGACAGGGCTGACCGGGGGGCCGGAAGCCGCACTGGCTCGCCCGGAGATGCGCAGGAAAGGCATCGTCGTGAGTCAATACATCATCACCATCGTGCCCGTGGAGGACGACGGTGAGGAGATCACCGGCCCGGTGGCCCAGACCGTCGTGCGTCTGGAGACCGGCAACGGCCACCCGGTCGTGCGGGAGCTCACCGTCCGCGCGCCGCAGAGCGCCGGTCTGACCGGCGAGCTGCCGTACGTCGACTTCGACGCCCTGCTGCGCGCCTTCATCCCCCCGCAGGACCGCGACCGGAGTCGCGCCGAGGCCGCACCCCGTCCGGCCGTGACGGTCGGGCCGGTCCCCGCGACCACCGCGACCACCGCCGCCGCACCCCGGCCGCAGCCGCCCCGACCGGCACGCCGGGCCGGCGAACCGGACCGGCTCAGCCGACTCAAGGCCGGTCGCGCGTACCGCCGGGCGCCCGACCCGGCGGACCTGGAGGCGGTCTACGAGCAGGTCGGCACGATCAGCCGCGTCGCCGAGCACTTCGACGTTCCGGTGCACACGGCACAGGGCTGGATCAGCCGGATGCGCCGCAAGCACGACACCGAGGTCAACGCCGGCTGACTCCGGGCTCGGCCGGCACGCCGGGCACCACGGCCAGCGCGTCCACCACCGCCGGCGTCGCCCGGCCCAACCAGCGCTCGATGCCGACCTCCGCCGTGTCGAACTCGCGCTCCAGCACGCACAGGCCCGCCGTGGGCACGCACGCGCCCACCTCGGCCAGCAGGGCGCCCAGGTAGGTGTCGACGATGTGCCGGTGACCGGACCGGGCGGCGGTCATCAACGGCACCGCCACCACCCCGGTGAGCGCACCCCGGGGCAGCACGTCGACGAAGAGCTTCAGCAGGCCGCTGTACGCCGCCTTGAACGTGGGGCTGGCCACCAGCAGCAGGCCCGGTCGGCGTACCGCCTCCAGCACCTCGTCGAGCGTCTCCGGCCGGCTACCCTGCCCGACCAGCTCGGCCGTCAGCTCGGCCAGGTCGATCACCGTCGGCGCTCCGACGGGGGTCGGGCCGTGGGTCAGTCGGGAGTGCAGTGCCGCCGCGGTGGCCAACGCGACGGTCCGCGTACGGGAATGGGGTTTCGGGTTGCCGATCAGCGCGGTCATCGGCAGCTCCGCGACCGGCCCGATCATCGGCCCACCGCCAGCTCCGGGGTCCGCCGGGCGGCCCCGTCGTGCGTGCCGGCCCCGTCGTCCGCGTCGGCCCCGCCACTCAGGAGGCCGTCGTGGCGCAGCAGCGGCAGCACGCCCTCGCCGAACCAGTACGCCTCCTCCAGGTGCGGCTGCCCGGACAGGATCAGATGGTCCACCCCGGCGGCGTGGTACTCGGCGATCCGCTCCGCGACCTCCTCGTGGCTGCCCACCAGCGCCGCGCCGGCACCGGGCCGGATCAGGGAGTAGCCCGCCCAGACGTTCGGGTACACCTCCATCCGGGCGTTGCCGTCCGCGTGCAGCGCCGCCGCCCGCCGCTGGCCCTCCGAGTCGGTACGCGCGAAGCGCTGCCGAGCGGCGGCGATCCGCGCCTGGTCGACGCCGGCGAGGAGACGGTCCGCCTCGGCCCACGCCTCCCGCGCGGTGTCCCTGGTGATCACGTGGAGTCGACTCCCGGTGCGCAGCGTGCGGCCGGCCTCCGCCGCCTGGTCACGTGCCCGACCCAGCAGCTCGCCGAGCTGGGCCGGTGTCTCACCCCAGGCCAGGTACACGTCCGCGTGCCGGGCGGCCGCCCGCTGCGCCGCCGGCGAGGACCCGCCCAGGAACACGGCCGGAGCGGTGGCCGGTGGCCGGGCCAGCAGGGCGGCCTTCACCCGGTAGTGCTCGCCGCTGTGGTCGACCGGCTGGCCGGTCCACAGTCCACCCAGCACGGTGAGGAACTCCTCCGCGCGGGCGTAGCGGGCGTCGTGGTCCAGCCAGTCGCCGTAGCGGCGCTGCTCGTCCGGGTCGCTGCCGGCCACGATGTTGAGCAGCACCCGGCCCGCCGAGACACGTTGCAGGGACGCGGCCATCTGGGCGACCAGCGTGGGCGAGGCGAGCCCCGGCCGTAACGCGATCATGAACTTCAGCCGTTGCGTCTGCGCGGCCAGCGCGGACGCCACCACCCACGGGTCCTCGCAGAACAGCCCGGCGGGCGTGAGCACACTGGCGAAACCCAACCGGTCGGCGGCGCGCGCCACCTGCGCCAGATAGCCGATGTCCGGCGAGCGGCGGGTGATCCGGGCCGGCCGGATTCCGCCACCGCGGGCGGGCTCGGCCAGGTCACGGCCGTCTCCGTGCGTCGGCAGAAACCAGTGCAGGTCCAATGGCATGGGGTCACTCCCCTTCCGGCGCGACGTCGAAGCGCGCGGGCATCGCGGTGACGGCGTTCATGAAATTGGTCCGCATCCGGCGTACCGGCCCGGTCAGTCGGAGCCGGCCCAGATGCGGACGGATCGCGGTGAGAAAGGCCGCCATCTCCAGCCGGGCCAGGTGCGCGCCCAGGCAGAAGTGCGGACCGATACCGAACGCCAGGTGCGGGTTGGGATCGCGGGCGAGATCCAACCGGTCAGGATCGGTGAACGCGGCCGGGTCCCGGTTGGCCGAGATGTAGTAGATGACGACCTTGTCCCCGGCGGCGATGCGGGTTCCGTCGAGGACGGTGTCGCGGGTGGCGGTGCGGCGGAACTGCATGATCGGCGTGACCCAGCGCAGCAGCTCCTCCACCGCGCTCGTGGTCAGGTCGGGCTCGGTGATCAGCCGGTCCCGCTGCTCGGGGTTTTCCAGCAACGCCTGCACCCCGTTGGAGATGAGGTGCCGGGTGGTCTCGTTGCCGGCGATGACCAGCAGCAGCCACAGCTGGCACAGCTGCGCGTCGGTCAGGCCCCGGCCATCGGCCTCGGCGTGCACGAGGAGGCTCAGCAGGTCGTCGGTGGGCGCGGCCCGTCGCTGGGCCGCCAGCTGCCGGACGTAGGAGAAGGCCGCCGCGAAGGTGTCCCGGTAGCGCTGCACGCTGCCACCGCCGTAGCGGGGATCGTCGAACCCGACCAGGTTGTTGCTCCAGTCGAACAGCAACCGCCGGTCCGCCCGGGGCACACCGAGCAGGTCGGTGAGGACGAGCAGCGGCAGCTCGGCCGCGAGGTCCGCCACCACGTCGATGTCGCGCGCGGCCACCGCCCGGGCGATGACCTCCTCGGCATGCTGGGTCACCAGCTCACCGAGGCGACCCACCGCGCGGGGTGTGAACGCCCCCGCCACCAGCCGCCGCACCCAGGCGTGCTCCGGAGCGTCCATGTTGATCAGAAGCTGCCGGTTGCGGTGCAGATCCTCCGGGGTCCGGGGGTCGGCGAGGAACGCCCCGCCGGCCGCCGACGAGAACGTCGCCGGGTCACGGGACACCGCGGACACCGCGGCGTGGCGGGTGACGGCCCAGAAACCCGGCCCCCGGGACCGCACCGACCGGTCCTGGTCGGTGCGGGTCAGCTCGACCTCCTCGACCCAGGCCACCGGCGCCTCCCGTCGGCGGCGGGCGAACTCGTCGTGCGGCACGCCGGTCAGGAAGGTCGCCGGGTCCGCGAGCAGGCCCGGCGACACCGTGGCCCGCCGGTAGCGGTCCCGCAACGCCCGGCGGGGCACCTTGCCGGTGGGCTCGCGCGGGATCCGGTCGACCACCTCGTACGAGCGCGGCACCTTGAAGCCGGCCAGGCTGGTCCGGCAGTGCGCGTCGAGGGCCTGCTCGACGCCCCGGGTCGGCCACGTCGGGTCGAGCTGCACCACCGCCCGGACCTGCTCGCCGAACTCGTCGTCCGGCACCCCGATGACCACGCTGTCCTGCACGGCCGGGTGCGTCGACAGCACCGCCTCCACCTCGGCGGGATAGACGTTCACGCCGCCGGTGACGATCAGCTCCGCCGAGCGGCCGGTGAGGAACAGGTAACCGTCGTCGTCCAGGTGGCCCAGGTCGCCGACGGTGAAGGTGTGCGGGGCGACGTGCGCCTGCTCGGTCTGCTCCGGAGCGTTGTGGTAGTGGAACCCCCGGCCCGGGGGCCGCCGCACGGCCACCCGGCCCTCCTGCCCGGCGGGCACCGGCCGGCCCTCGTCGTCGACCACCACCACCTCGGTCGGCGGCGCCGGCCGGCCCACCGTGCCCGGCCGGGCCAGCCAGGTGTGCGAGTCGGCCAGGGTGACGATGCCGGCCTCGGTCGCGGCGTAGTACTCCACGAACACCGGCCCCCACCACTCGATCATCGCCCGCTTGGTCTCCGGCGGGCAGGGGCCGCCGCCGTGCCAGATCCGGGCGAGGCTGGCGCCGGAGAACGCCGCCCGGGTCCCCGCGTCGACCCGCAGCAGGCGGATGAACTGGGTCGGCACCAGATGACTGATGGTGATCTTCTCGTCGTCGATCACGCGCAGCACCTCGACCGGGTCGAACCCGCGGCGCAGCACCAGCCCACAGCCGCGCAGCAGCGGAAACTGGGCGAAGAACAGCTGCGCCGAGTGGTACCAGGGACCGACCAGCAGCGCCTGCCCCTGCGTCGGAATGCCCAGGCCGCCGCCGAGCGCCTCGGTGGTGGCGGCCACCCGGTCGATCGGGGCGCCCACCTTGAGCAGCGGGTTGACCACTCCCTTGGGGCGTCCGCTGGTGCCCGAGGTGTAGAGCAGCACGCCGCCGGAGAACGCCGGGACGCCCGGGCCCGCCGGCAGGTCGTCCACCGCCGTGAACCCGTCCCCGCCGTCGACAGTCACCAGCCGGTCGGGGCCGCCCGGCGTACGCGCCACCGCGTCGCGCACCGTCGGCGCGTACGCCGCCTCGGTGAGCACCGCCCGCGCCCCGCAGTCGGTCAGGATGTGGGCGATCTCCGGCGCGGTGAGGTGCCAGTTGACGGGCACCGCCACCAGACCCGCGTGTACGCAGGCGAGCAGCGCCTCGAACGTCTCGTGCCGGTTGCCGAGCACGAACGCCACCCGGTCACCGACGTCCAGGCCGGCCCCGCGCAGCACGCCGATCCACCGGTCCACCGACCGGTCCAGCTCCGCCCACGTCCGGGTGGTCCGCTCGTCGGTCAGCGCGACGTCGCCGGCCCGGTCCCGGACCATGGTCTTCAGCAGCTCGGCCACTCGTCACTCCTGTCTGGGCGTGGTGCCGTGCGTGAGGTCGGGGCTGACGGCCAGGACGTGCTCCGCGACCGGCCGGAAGTTCAGTCGGGCGATCTGCGCGGTGCCGATGTCCGCCCGCGCGGCCCGAGCCGCGTCGGCGGGGATCACCACCAGCTCGCCGGCTGCCTGGGCGAGCAGCTGCACCTGGCAGCAGCGGTCCATCGCCAGGAACCACCAGGCCGCCTCGGCCACCGAGCCGCCGACGGTGAGCAGTCCGTGGTTGCGCAGGACGACGGCCTTGCCGGTGCCCAGCGTCGCCGCGATGCGGTCACCCTCCGCGCCGTCGAGGACGACGCCGCCGTACTCGTCGTGGACCTCGTGGTCCTCGAAGAAGGCGCACGCGTCCTGGGTGATCGGCGCGAGCGGCCGGCCGAGCGCCGAGAACGCCCGACCGTGGATCGAATGGGTGTGCGCGGCGGCCACCACGTCCGGGCGGGCCTTGTGGATGGCCGAGTGGATGGCGTACCCGGCGGGGTTGATCCGGCCGGAGCCGTCGACCACGTCGCCGGTGTGGTCGACGCGCAGCAGGTCGTCGTCGCGCACATGGGCGAAGTGCCGGCCGAACGGGTTGATCCAGAAGGTGTCCGGCTCGATCGGGTCCCGGGCGGTGACGTGGCCGCCAGCGCCCTCGTCGAACCCCGCGAGGGCGAACGCGCGCAGCGTGAGGACCAACTGCCGGCGGCGGTGGGCGCGTTCCTGTTCCGGGTCTCGTCGCTCAGCCACAGCCGCCTCCGGTGTCGGTGTCGTACCCGCCCACGCCCGCCGGCACCGCGGGGGGCGCGACCGGCGTGCCGGTCCGCTCGGCGTACGCGGCGAGGAAGTCGTCGACCCGGTCCACGCCCCAGAACCGGTGTGGACCCAGCCGCAGGTAGGGGATGCCGAAGATGTCCTCCTCGTACGCCCGCAGCAGGCACTGCGCCCCGGCCGCCCGGACGGTCTCGTCCTCCACCGCGCCGAGCACCACCGCCGGGTCCACCCCGGCCCGCTCGGCCACCTCGGCGATCACCTCGGGGGTGCACACGTTCTCGCCCCGCTGCCAGCGGGCGGCGATCACCTCCCGGTAGAACGCCTCCCCCGCGCCCTGTTCCCGGGCGGCCAGCCAGCCCAGGTGCGGGACCTCCCACCACGGGTCGATGTCGATCGGCCAGCGCATCGACAGGCCCAGCCGCTGGGCCTGCCGCTTGGCGTCCTGGAGCAGGTACAGGTGCTTCGGCTTGCTCATCTGCACGTAGTGGAAGGCGCCGCCACGGGCGGTCAGCGCCTCCTGCGTCCGCGCGTCCGGGTCCCAGTAGGGGATGAACTCCAGCACCTCCTGCGGCCGGCCCAGCGCCCGGGTCAGCCGCTCCACGGCCAGCCAGCTGTACGGGCTGCGGAAGGAGAAGTACAGGCGGGGCTGCTTGGTGGCCATCACCGCCGCCCACCGGTCAACGCCGCCACGGTGTCCCCGTCGAGGGTGGCGAGCCGGCCCGCCTCCGGGCCGCGGCTGACCGCGTACCCGTGCAGGATGCTGGCCGTCGCCACCCGGACCAGGCGACCGTCGCGGACGACGTGGCAGTCCATCCGCGCGTCGTACGTGACGTCCTTGAGCACGTCGGTGACGGTGAAGCTGACCCACACGGGCTCGTCGAGGTGGGCGTCGCCGAGCACCTCGATGCGGGCGCGGGAGACCACCGGGATCCAGCCCCGCTCGCGCAGCATCCGGCCCACCGACACACCCCGGTCGGCGAGGTAGCGGTCCACCACCTCCTCCAGCAGCCGGACGTACCCGGAGTGCTGCATCCGCTGCGAGTACTGGCAGTAGAAGTAGGGCACCCGCCACGGCCAGACGAATCCCGCCCCGGCGGCGCGCAACTCATCGGCCGGGTCCGCGCCGGCGGGGGCGCCCGGCTCGCCGGGGGCCGGCTCCTCGACCAGGCCGGCCAGCTCCGCCGGCAGCGGCGCCGCCTGCGGTACGTCCGCCTCCCGCACCAGGGCCACCCGCACCCGGGCCCGGCACACGGTCACGTCGGCGTCGCGGCGCACACCCATCCGCACCGCGAACCGACCGTTGGCGGCGGTGCTCGCCACCACCGTCGCGGTGTCGTCGACGTCGAGGACGGCGGGCAGCAGCAGCGAACAGTCCCGGATCGACAGCCCCACCCCGTGCTCGTGGTAGAGCCGGCCGGGCCCGTGCCCCCGCTCCCGGAACCACTGCAGCACACCCTGCTCCACCAGGTACGCGAAGTGTTTGAAGCCGATCCAGGTGCGGATGTTCGCGCCCTCGAACCCGGGCCGGGCCGACAGTGTCACGGATGCGTTCTCAACCGCCGTGGTCACGGCGTACCTCCTCGGATCGCGGGGTCGGGGCAGACCTTCTCGACGAAGCCCGCGACGTGTCGGGCCACCTCGGCCGCCCGGTCGAGATGACAGAAGTGGTGAAAGTCCGGCTCCACGACGACGTGCGCGTCGGGAAGTTCGGCCCGCAGCGCGCCGACGCGCGGGCCGTCGAGGCCGGGGTCCCGGCCACCGGTGAGCACCATGGTCGGCACGGTCACCGCGTGCAGCGGCAGGCCGGCGGTCGCGGTGAAGTGATCGAACAGCGTGGTGAAGCCGACCGGCCCGATCCGGTCCACCATGATGTCCCGCATGGCGGTCAGGGTCTCCGCGTCCAGGTCGGCCAGCCGGGGGCCGAGACGGTGGCGCAGCCCCTCGTCGATGATCTGGACGAAGTTGGCCTGCGCCCGCTCGTGCACCGCCCAGGTGACCGCCAGGTCGGGCGGGCAGTAGAACGGCGCGATGAGCATCGCCCCGCGCGGCGCGACGTCCGGTTCGGTGGCGAGCATCTCCAGCACCGCGTTCGCGCCGAGCGAGTGGCCGACCACGACGTCGGGGGGCGTGGCCATGGCACGGACGGCGGCGGCGAGCCAGGCGCCCGGGGTGCCCCGACGCCGCCAGCGGTGATCGGTGCCGGCTTTCCACGGCAACTCGGCCGCGAGCAGCCGCCAACCGGTGGGCAGCCGCTGCGCCAGGGGTCGCCAGCTCCGCCAGGCGTCGGACATACCGTGCGCGAGCAGCACGGTCGGCGTTCCGGTGTCCGGGCCGGCGAGCCGGTGCACGGCGACCGCCGGTGGCGTGCCGCTCATCGCCGCGCCGCCCGGACGTCGAGTTCGCGCATGCCGTCGACGGGGTCGCCGCAGCGGACCGTGACGTTCGGGGTGGCGCCGACCAGGCGTACGGCCAGCGCCGTGTGCACGACCCCCGCGGCGCCGTAGTGGTCGCCCGCCACGGCGGCCGCGTCGACCAGCGGGCCGCGTGGTGTGCCGTCGACGGGTACGCCCGACCGCACCGGCCCCAGCAGGGCCAACGGGTGCGGCTCGGCGTCGACCCGGCCGAGCAGCAGGCAGGCCGCCCCGGCGCGCAGCGGGCGGGCGGCGGTGGCGCCGTCCCGGGCGGCGTGCAGGGCCTGGGCCTGCGGGTCGTCCGGCTCGGTGCCGACCACGACGGCCCGGTCGGCGCGGCCGGTACGCAGCAGCAGCCCGGCCAGCCAGATCGCGTCCAGGCCGGCGGTGGCCCCGGAACAGACGGTGAGGTTGGGGCCTCCGAAGCGGAACCAGATGGCGATCGCGCCGGCGATGACGTTGCTGGAGGCGTTCGGCGCCTCCAACGGGCCGACCTCGCGCGGGCCGCCCTCGCGCAGTCGGCGGGCGATGTCGCCGACGGTGGCGACGTTGCCCAGGTTGGAGCTGACCACCACGGCGGTACGCGGATCCGCCGGCCCGCTCGGGCGGGGCGCCTTCGGCGCGCGGCCCAGCGCCCGGTGCACGGCGCAGAGGGCGAGCCGGGTGGCCGGCTCCTTGGCCAGCAGACCCTTGCGTCCCAGCAGGTCGGCGGCCCGCTCGGGTGGGCAGGCGGGTTCCTCGTCGGCGACCCACGCCCCGCCGACACCCGCCGGCAGGTCGACTCCGCGCAGGCTTGCTCCCGGCAGGTGCAGTGCCGCCGCGAGAACGGCGGCCACCGGTCGATCCGGGTCGGCCCCGGGCGGCGTGTCCGCCGTGGACCGTCCCGGCCGGGTTACCTGGCCCGGCCGGCGGGACGCGGGCGGCGGCACGCTGCGATCCGGCGTCGGGGCGAGGTGCCCGGCGTGGGCGCGGCCGGTCATCGCACCGCCTCCAGGAGGGTGACGGCGTTGAGACCGCCGAAGCCGAACGCGTCCACCTGAGCCACCCGGACGTCCGCCCGCACGGCCGCGTCGCGGACCAGCCGCAGCGCGGCCGCCTCGGACGCCGGCCGGGTCAGCCCGACCACCGGCGGCACCCGGCCGGTGCGCAGGATCTCGACGGCGACAGCGACGCTGAGCAGCGCCGATCCTCCCGACGTGTGGCCGACGGCGCCCTTGAGGGCGGTGACCAGGGGGCCGGGCTCGCAACCGGCGAACACCTCGGCGATGACCCGCGCCTCGGTCTCGTCGTTCAGCGTCGTGCCGGTGCCGTGCGCCAGCACCAGGTCGACCTGGTCGGGCCGGCGCGCGGCGCGGTGGTGAGCGTCGTGGACCGCCCGCAGGATGCCCGCCGGGTCGGGCGCCGTCTCGTGTCCGGCGTCGCAGGACAGCCCGGTGGCGAGCAGCCGGGCCAGCCCGCCGGGTCGTTCCGGCTCGACCACCAGCACCGCCGCGCCGTCGCCGAGCAGCACACCGGCCCGGTCGGCGTCGAAGGGCTGCACCCGGCTGGTCGGGCGGGCGGCCACCCGGCCGATCATTGCGAGCATGGAGGCGCTGCTGCCGTCGGTGCCGCCGACCAGCACGGCGTCCGCCTCGCCGGTCTCCACCAGGTCCTGTGCCAGGGCGAGGGCGGAACCGCCGGCGCTGCACGCGTTGGCCAGGGTGACCACCTGCCGCACGCCGGGCGCCGCGCTGGCGACGGCGGCGGCGAAGTGCAGCCGCTCGGCGGGGAAGTCCACCGAGCCCGCCAGCGCCGCCCGTTCCACCTCGGCCGACTCGCGCAGCCCGGTGCCGACGAGACTGACCACCCGCTGTCGACGGGGATCGAGGCCGGCGGCGGCGACGGCCTCGGCCACGCAGTCGGTCAGCCAGCGGCTCGGGCCGAACGGCGCGTCGTCGTCGATCGGGTAGCCGTGGCCGACCCCCACCCGGGCCGGGTCCGACCGCCGCAGCCCGGCGGCGCCGCACGCGCCGCGCAGCAGCGCCGCGACGGTGGCCGGGCCGTCGCCGAAGCAGGTACGGACCGCTGTGGCGGTGATGGTGGCGGACATGTCCTACCCCCGCACCACGGCCGCGGCGACCGCGCCGTCGCGGGACCGCCCGACGATCAGCGCGGGCCGACCGCGCGCGTCCGGGTCCTCGGCGTAGCGGCCCAGCAGCACGCCCAGCGCCAGCGCGCCGGTGGCGGACTGACAGTCACCGAGCGCCGGACGCACCGACAACCGCTGCGCGGCCGTCGGCACCACCTCGGACAGGCTGTCGGCGTCGAGATCGCCGCTCGCGATCGCCCACACGTCGGCCGGTCGGACCTTCGCCGTGGCCAGCGCCCGACGTACGCAGCCGGCGAGCCCGTCGACGCTGGGCTCCGGCTGGAAACCGGTGGCCACCGCGAGCACCTGGGCGCGCGGCGCCCCGGTGCGGCCGGGCGTCGGGCGGCAGAGCAGGTAGACCGCCGCGGCCTCACCGGCCGGGCCGGCGCCGGTCAGCTGCGCCGCCCACGCCGTGTTCGGCGTGTACTCCTCGACCCCGCCGACCAGCAGGGCGTCGACGTACCCCCGGCGCAGGGCGTTGAGCGCGTAGCGCAGCGCGTACAGGAAGGCGAGCGGGCCGCCGGCCACTGTGGCGTTGACGCCGCGCAGCCCGTAGCGGATCGCGGCCTGGCCGCTGGCGCAGTTCATCACCGTGTTCGGGAACAACACCGGGTTGACCAGGTACGGCTTGTCCTGCACCAGCGTCTCGCGGGAGAAGTCCATCGTCGACTTCAGGCTGCCGGTGGTGGTGCCCAGCACCACGCCGACGCGGTGCCGGTTGTCGTCGTCGGGGGTGAGCCCCCCGTCGGCCAGCGCCCGCCCGCAGGCCACCATGGCCAGCGCGGTCGCCCGGTCCAGGAAGCTGGTGCCCTTGCGGCCCAGCAGCCGGCGTACGTCGAAGTCGGCGATCGCCGGCGCCTGCTCGGTGGGCAGCGGCTCGTCGAAGCGGTCGCGCACGTCGACGCCGACGACCGTGCCGGCGCGGACGGCGGCCAGCAGCTCGGTGACCGAGTCCCCGGCCGCGCTGAGCACTCCCCAGCCGGTCACCAGCCCGGTCACCGGATCGCCCCGAAGATCGTGATGGCGTTGTTGCCGCCGAACGCGAAGCCGTTGTTCTGCGCGACCCGCACCGTGGCCGGCCGGGCCGTGTTCGGCACCGGGTCGATCCACGACAGCTCCGGGTCGGGGGTGGCCCAGTTGATGGTCGGGGGCAGGAACCCGTGCCGGATGCCCAGCGTGGTGGCGATCGCGCCGAACCCGCTCGCCGCGCCCATCGTGTGGCCGAGCATCGACTTGATCGAGCTGACCGGCGGTACCCGGTCGCCGAACACCGCCCGGATGGCCCGCGCCTCGCACAGGTCGTTGGCGGGCGTGCCGGTGCCGTGCGTACTGATGTAGTCGATGTCCTCCGGTTTGACCCCGGCGTTCTCCTGGGCCAGCCGCATGCACGCCGCGACGCTCTCCTCGTTGGGCGCGACCATGTGGTGGGCGTCGCAGTTGACGCCGTACCCGAGCACCTCGGCGTAGATCCGGGCGCCCCGGTCCTGCGCGTGCTCCAGGGTCTCCAGCACCAGAGCCGCGCCGCCCTCACCGGTGAGGATGCCGGAGCGGTCCCGGTCGAACGGCCGGCAGGCCCGCTCGGTCAGCGCGCCGAGCCGGTAGAAGCCGGCGTGCGCCCACCGGCACACCGAATCGGCGCCGCCGGCCACCATCACGTCCGCCTCACCCCAGCACAACAGGTCGTACGCGTACCCGATGGCGTAGTTGCTGGCCGAGCAGGCGGTGGTGAGGGTGACCGACTCCCCGGCCAGCCCCAGCTCCGCGCTCACCGCGTAGGACAGCCGCTCGGCCGGCGCCTGCCGCAGCGCCTCGGCGGACATGGCCGGGTACCCGCCGGCCACCAGCTCGGCGGTCAGCTGCTCCACCACCGTGGACTCGCCGCTGGTGGTGCCGACGACCGCGCCGACGCGCGCCGGGTCGGTGGCCGGCAGCGACAGACCCGCGTCCATCGCGGCCAGCCGGGCAGCCGCCGCCGCGAACAGCGCCGAGCGGCCCCAGTCGGCGACCCGCAGCCGCCGCAGCAGCGCCTCCGGCCGGAACGCGGGCACCTCACCGGCGAAGTGGTGCGGGAATCCGCTCGCGTCGAAGCTCGCGATGGGCGCGGCGGCCGACCGGCCGGAGCGCAGCCCGGCGGTGAACTCGTTCACCCCGATGCCGATGCCGGACACCGGCCCGAGCCCGGTGACGACCACGCGGTGCACGGTCAGTCCTGCCAGCCGGCGTGTCGCGCCACCACCTCGTGGACGGCCTTGAGGCTGCGCATCTCGTTCAACTCGGCCTGCGGGATCTCCACCTTGTACTTCTTCTCGATCCGGGCCAGGATCTCGATCGCCCGCAACGAGTCCGCCTCGTACTCCTCGACGAAGTCGGCGGTGTCGGCGACCTCCTCGGGTTCCAACTCGAGCACCTCCGCCACGATCTCCCGCAGCTCCGCCATGTGCTTGTCGCGTTCACTCATCGGGGTTCCCTCTTCCTCTCATCGTTTCCGCTCCGCGATGGCGTCGGCCGGTCGGACGACAGCCATCATCGAGCCGAACTCCGCCACCTGGTCGGTCCCCACCCAGCTGGATCCGGCGGCGAACGCGGCGCCGTGCACGACCTGTTCCAGTCGAACCCGGTGCCGGATCACGTCGCCCGGGTACACCGGGCGCAGCAGCACGCAGTCCCGGGCCGCGGTGAACATCGGCAGCCCGGTCGTGCCCGGCCCGCGCGACAGCAGCCACAGCACCGCCGCGCCCTGACCGAACGACTCGATCAGCAGCGAGGCCGGGTAGGCGTACCGGTCGGGGGCCTGCCCCTCGGCGATCCCCCGATAGCAGGGCTCGCAGCCGGTGACCGCCTTCACGGCCTCCAGGCGCACTCCCGGCTCGACGCTGTCGACCCGGTCGAGCAGCAGCATCGGGTACCGGTGCGGCAGCAGGGCCCGCAGCTCGCCGTGGTCGAGTCTCATCAGGCGTTCCCGCCGTCCGCGCTCGGCCAGCGGTAGACGGCGCGCACCGTCGCCGCGTGGACCCCGTCGCCGCGTACGCACCGGGCGGCGACGTCGAAGGACTGGTCGTCGCCGACCGGGCCGACCGACGCCTCGACGGTGAGCGTGTCGCCGGCCAGCAGCGGGGCGAGGAACCGGGCGGAGCGCAACCGGTGCAGCTGGGGCAGCCGGCCGGCGCAGTAGCCGACGGCCGACGTCACGGCCTGCCCGATCGTCTCCAGGGTGAACACGCCCGGATAGACGGTCAGCTCGGGGAAGTGCCCGGCCAGGTAGACGTCGGCGGCGTCGACTGTGGTGCCGGCGCGCAGGCTGATCCCGCCGCGCGGCCCGGCGGACACCTCGACCCAGTCGATGGCCGGCAGAGGCGCCGCCGCGGCCTCGTACGTGTCGACGGGGCGGGTCGCGGCGCTGAACGCGGGTGCGGCGGTCACAGCACGATCCCCCCGTCCACCCGGATCACCTGGCCGGTGACGTAGCCGGCGCGGTCGGAGAGCAGGAACTCGACCAGGTCGGCGACGTCGGCGGGCGCGCCGAAGCGGCCCAGCGGGATCTGCCCCAGCGCCTGCTCGCGTAGCTTCGCCGGCAGCGCGGCGGTCATGTCGGTCTCGATGAAACCGGGGGCGACGACGTTG
The DNA here is from genome assembly GCF_040607775.1 of Micromonospora sp. NPDC005237. Lineage (NCBI taxonomy): Bacteria > Bacillati > Actinomycetota > Actinomycetes > Micromonosporales > Micromonosporaceae > Micromonospora > Micromonospora sp. NPDC005237. The sequence continues at coordinate 91,416 of NZ_JBEXHJ010000010.1, forward strand.
ACCCGTACGCCGTACCCGGCGACCTCCTTGGCCAGCGACAGGCTGAGCCCGATGATGCCGGCCTTGCTGGCGGCGTAGTTGGTCTGCCCGGTGTTGCCGGTGATCCCGGCCACCGAGGACAGGTTGACGATGGCGCCGCGGCGTCGCTTGAGGAAGCGGAACGCGACGGTCCGGCAGGTGTTCCAGGTGCCGGTGAGGTTGGTGCCGATCACGTCGTGCCACTCGTCCGGGGCCATCAGCACCAGCGGCCGGTCCCGGGTGATGCCGGCGTTGTTGACCAGCGCGGTGAGCGGCCCGAGGTGCCGCTCGGCGGCGGTGACGAACGCGTCGACCGCGTTCGGGTCGGTCACGTCGCACGGCCCGAACCACGACCCGACCCCGTACGCCTCGACCTCCGCCCGGGTCTTGTCCGCGGCCTCGCTCGGCGCGCTGTAGCAGCCCGCCACCGCGTACCCCTGCGCCGCGAGCCGCAGCGCGACGGCCCGGCCGATTCCCCGGGACACCCCGGTCACCAGCGCGCAGCGCGGCGCGTCGCCTGCCGTTGTCATGTCACCCCCTGCTCATCCGATGGCCCGTTGCGCGCGCAGCCGGTCCCGCGTGGCCGCGTCGACGCCCACCTCGTCGAGAACCCGGTCGGTGTCCGCGCCGGGCTCGGGGGCGCCGGAGCGGACGGCGGTCGGTGTCCGGGAGAACTTGACCGCCGGCCCGGTCAGTGGCGCGGTGCTGCCGTTGGACAGCACCGTCTCCTGCACCATGGCCCGGGCGTGCACCTGCGGGTCGGTCGCGGCCTCGGCGAAGGTCCGCACCCGCTCGGCGGTGATCCCGTTGGCGTCGAGGGTGTCGACCACCTCGGCGCAACTCCGCCCGGCGCACCAGTCGGCGAGGACAGCGTTGACCGTGGCGCGGTTGTCGCGGCGTTCCTCGTTCGTCGCGTACCCGGGCGCGCGGGCCAGTTCCGGGCGGCCGACGACCTCGGCCAGGCGACGCCAGGAGCGGTCCAGGGCGACCGCCACGTAGACGTGGCCGTCGGCGCACCGGAAGCAGCCGGCCGGCACCACGAAGTCGGCCTGGTCGCCCCAGCGGCGCAGCGGCACCCCGGTCGCGCCGAGGGTGAGGTAGCCGTTGCTGGAGAACAGCAGCGAGTCGAGCATGCTCACGTCGACGTGCTGACCCTCGCCGGTGCGGTCGCGGTGGCGCAGCGCGGCGAGCGCGCCGATCACCGCGTGCAGCCCGGCGAGGTCGTCGGCGAGGAAGGTGGGCGCCTTCAGCGGAGCGCCGTCGGGGTCGCCGTTGAGCGCCATCCAGCCGGCGGCCGCCTGGGTGGTCGGGTCGTACCCGGGTCGCTGCGCGTCGGGGCCGTACTGGCCGTAGCCGGAGACGGAGACCAGGACCACGTCCGGCCGGACTGCCCGGCACGCCTGGTAGCCGACGCCCCAGGCGTCCAGCGTGCCGGGCTTGTAGTTCTCCACCACCACGTCCGCGGTGGCGACGAGCCGCAGGAAGACCTCGGCCGCGCCGGGGCGGCGCAGGTCGAGCCCGATGCTGCGCTTGTTGCGGTGCACGCTCTGCCGGAACCAGGACAGGCCGGTGCCGGGAATGTCCGGGGGCATCAACCCCTCCCGGTTGCCGGGCATCTCCACGCGCAGGACGTCCGCGCCGAGGTCGGCCAGGACGCAACTGGCGATCGGGCCGGACCAGACCTTCGTGACGTCCAGGACCCGTACGCCGTGCAACGGCCCGGTCAGGTCGTGGCGGGCGTCGGCGTAGAAGGCCGCGGCGTCGCGGGCCGGCGCGGTGCGCGTCTCGGTGTCCATGCCGCCTACTCCCGCACCAGCAGCGACGCCGTGCCGAGCGAGCCGCCGCAGCACATGGTGACCAGGGCGGCCTCGCCGTCGGCGCGTTCCAGCTCGTGCAGGGCGGTCACCAGCAGCCGGGTGCCGCTGCTGCCCAGCGGGTGCCCGAGCGAGATGGCGCCGCCGTTGACGTTGACCCGGTCCAGGTCGGCGTCGTGGTGCGCGGCCCAGGACAGCACGACCGCGGCGAACGCCTCGTTGACCTCCACGACGTCGATGTCGTCGAGGGTCCTGCCGGCGCGCTTGAGCAGCTTGCGGGTGGCCACCGTGGGGCCGTCGAGCAGGTAGTAGGGGTCGGCGCCGGTGACGACCTGGTGCGCCAGCCGGGCCCGGGGCCGCAGGCCGTGCGCGTCGGCCCGCTCCCGCGACATCCACAGGATCGCCGCGGCGCCGTCGGAGATCTGCGAGGTGGTGCCTGCGGTGTGGATGCCGTCCGGGAGCACCGGACGCAGGGCGGCCAGCCCGTCGGCGGTGGTGTCGCGGATGCCCTCGTCGGCGTCGACCGACGTGCCGTCGGGCAGCGGCACGGGCGTGATCTCCCGGTCGAAGCGGCCCTCGTCGCGGGCCCGCGCCGCGCGCTGCTGCGAGCGCAGCCCGTAGGCGTCGGCGTCCGCGCGGGTCAGCCCCTGCCGGGCCGCGATCCGCTCGGCGCCGCCGAACTGCGCCTTCGGCGGATCGTCGTACGGGTAGTCGGGTGTCTTGTAGTGGCCGGGCCCCTGGTAGAGGTTGGTGCCGACGGGCACCCGGCTCATCGATTCCACGCCGCAGGCGATGCCCACGTCGATGGCGCCGGCGGTGATGAGCGCCGCGATCAGGTGGTTGGCCTGCTGCGCCGAGCCGCAGGAGGCGTCGACGGTGCTCGCCGCGACCTCGTAGTCGAGTCCACTGTTGAGCCACGCGTTGCGGGTGACGTTGAGGCTCTGCTCGCCGACCTGCGTGACGCAACCGCCGATGATCTGCTCCACCTCGCCGGGTGCGATGCCGGAGCGGCGCAGCACCTCGACCTGCACGTGCCGCAGCAGCTGCACGGCCTTGAGGCCGGACAGCGCACCCTCGCGCCGGCCGATCGGCGTCCGCACCGCCTCGACGATCACCGCCTCCGGCATGGACTCCCCCTCCTGGTCGGCGCGTGGTGGTTCGCTGGTGCTCAGGCCGGGACGAGCCGGACGCGCAGCTCCTCCAGGCCCCGGAACGTGCTGCTGTGCCGCCATTCGAGGTCGATCTCGTCGGCGTCCGGGTCGGCCAGCTCGATGACCGCGAACCGGTCCACCAGGCGGCGGAAGGCGATCTGCCCCTCGGCGCGGGCGAGCTGCGCGCCGAGGCAGTGGTGCGGGCCCCAGGCGAACGACAGCGGCGTCTCCGGCGGTTCGGCGCCGGCGAAACGGGCGATGTCGAGCCGGTCCGGGTCGGCGTAGCGGGCCGGGTCACGGTTGGCCGCGCCGATCAGGGTGATGACGTGTTCGCCGCTGGCGAGCGGGGTGCCGTCGACGAAGGTGGTGTCCTCGAAGGCGGCCCGGCCCAGCACGTGCACCGGGGAGTCGAAACGCAGCAGCTCCTCGACCGCGGAGCGGGTCAGCTCCGGTTCGGTGCGCAGCCGCTGCAACTGGTCGGGGTTGCGGCACAGCGCGTGCGTGCCGAGCCCGATCAGGTCGGTCATGGTCTGGAAGCCGGCGCCGAAGAGCAGCACGATCACCTGGATCAGCTCGTCGACCGAGAGCCGGTCACCGTCGATCTCGACCTGGCCGAGCGCGGAGGCGAGGTCGTCGCGGGGATCCTCACGGCGCTTGCGGACCAGGTCGGCGAAGTACTCCTCCATCTCGCCGAGCGCCTGATCGGATGCCTTGAGCACCTCCTCCGGGGCGAAGATCTCCAGCCCGCCGGACGCGGCGCGGGTGAGCCGGCGCAGCAGCGGCCAGTCCTCCGGCGGCACGCCGACCAGCTCGCCGATCACCATGACCGGCAGCGGGAAGCCGAACGAGCCGACGATGTCGACCTCGCCGCCACCGGGGCCGATGCGGGCGGTGATGTCGTCGAGCAGCCCGTCGACGAAGGCGGTCAGTCGGGGGCGCAGGGTCTCGGTACGCCGCGGGGTGAACACCCGGCTGACCAGCCCGCGCAGCCGGGTGTGCTCCGGCCCGTCGAGGAACAGCAGGGTGCGGGCGCCCTCGCGGCCACGGGAGTCGCCCATCCGGGGGCGTTGCGCGGACTTGTCCAGCGACGGGTTGCGCAGCGCGGCCCGGCAGTCGTCGTACGCGGTGAGAACCCAACCCACACCCTGACCGGGCTGTTCCATCCGGTACTTGGGCGCCGCGGTCCGCAGCGCGTGGTAGTGCGGGTACGGGCTGCTGACGGTGGCCGGGGCCTTCATCAGCAACTCCATCGCGATGATCCGGGGGTCAGCGCTCACCACGGTCTCGGTCATGGCTCGGAAGCCTAATAGTGTTTCGCGTATCTCGGAAGTACTTGTTTCTCGTATCTTTGGTTGAGCATACTGGCGGGCATGACCTCGGCCCGTACCGGCATGCCGCCGAGATTCGACGCCCGTGATCCCGCGGTGGTGGCCGACCCCTATCCCACCTACGCGGCGCTGCGGGCGGCCGGCCCGCTGTGCCGGATGGGCCCCGGCAGCTGGGGTGTCACCCGCTACGCCGACGTCGCCCGGCTGGTCCGCGACCCGCGCCTGGGCAGCGAGTTCCCGGCCGCCTACCACCGGATGTCGGCCGGCGACGGCGCGGCCGGCGACTTCTTCGGCAGCATCATCCTCTACCGCGACCCGCCCGAGCACGGCCGGCTGCGGCGCCTGATGGCCAAGGCGTTCAGCCCCGCCCTGGTCCGCCGGCTGCGCCCCCGCATCGAGCAGATGGTCACCGAGCTGCTGGCCCCGGCGACCCGCACCGGACGTTTCGACGCGGTCTCGGATCTCGCTTTTCCCCTGCCGGTGATGGTGGTCTGCGCCCTGATGGGCATCCCGCCGGCCGACCACGAGCGCATCCGCCCGTACGCGCTGGACCTGAGCAAGGCGTTCGCCGCGATCGTGCCCGACGACGACCGCCCAGCCGCCGACCGGGCGGTCGAGTGGCTGCGCGGCTACCTCGGCGACATCCTTCAGCGGCGTCGCGCCGAACCCGGTGAGGACCTGCTGTCCCGGATGCTGGCCGCGACCGACGACGACGGCGCCGTGCTCGGCGACGACGAGATCGTGGACAACGCGGTCTTCGCCTTCTTCGCCGGCTTCGAGACCACCACCAACCTGATCGCCACCGGGGTGGCCGCCCTCCTCGATCACCCCGACCAGCTCGCCCTGCTCCGGTCGGACCCGACCCTGACCCCCCGGGCGGTCGAGGAGTTCCTGCGCTACGACGCCCCGATCCAGGGCGTCGCCCGCCTCGCCCGGGAGGATCTGGACGTCGGCGAGCGCACCATCCGCGCCGGCCGGGTGCTGATCCTGCTGCTCGGCAGCGCCAACCGCGACCCCGACCAGTTCGCCGCTCCGGACCGCCTCGACATCACCCGCGCGGAGAACCCGCACCTGTCCTTCGGCGGCGGCATCCACCACTGCCTCGGCGGCTACCTGGCCCGGGTGGAGGCGCAGGTCGCGTTCGAGACCCTGCTGCGCACCTTCGGCACGCTGACCCCGGCCGGCCCGGCCCGCCGGCAGACCGACGGGACGCTGCGCTCGTACGCCAGCGTGCCCGTGGCGGTGCGGCCGTGAGCCCCGCCGGCCGCGTCCTGCCGGCGCGGATGGACCCGCTCGCGCCCGAGGTCGTCGCCGACCCCTACCCGACGTACGCGCGGATGCGGGCGGCCGGCCCGCTGTGCCGCTTCGGGCCGGCGAGCTGGGGTGTGACCCGGCACCGGGACGTGGCCGCGCTGCTGCGCGACCGCCGGCTGAGCAACACTTTCCCGGAGGACGACCCGCAGTTCCGGATGGCGCAGGATCTCTCCCGCGAGGTGTTCCGCCGCATCATCCCCACCCGCGATCCGGACGACCACAGCCGGCTGCACCAGCAGATCGTCCGCGCGTTCAGCCCCGGCGTGGCCCGGCGCACCGCGAGCCGCGTCGGTGACCTCGTCGACGAGCTGCTCGCCCCGGCGCTGGACGCCGGCCGCCTGGACGCCGTCGCCGACCTGGCGTTCCCGGTCGCCGCGACAGTCGTGTGCGAACTCATCGGCCTGCCGGCGGCGCGGACCCGGGCCGAGGTCTGGCCCCGCTCGGCGGCGCTGGGCCGGGCCTTCACGCCGTTCCTGCCCGAGGCCGACCGCGCGGCGGCCGACGAGGCCCTCGCGTGGCTGCGCGGGTACGTCCGCGACCTGCTCGCCGACCGGCACGCCGATCCGAACGGCGACCTGCTCGACCGTATGCTCGCCGTGGCGGACCCCGCCGAGGGGATCGACGAGGTCGTCGACAACATCGTCTTCCTCTGCTTCACCGGCTACGAGACGACCATGAACATGGTCTGCACCGGCAGCATCGCCCTGGCCGACCGGCCCGACGAGTGGCGTCGGCTGCGCGCCGACCCGTCGCTGGCCGCCACCGCGGCCGAGGAGTTCGTCCGGTTCGACGCCCCGATCCAGTACACCGCGCGGCTGGCGTTGGCCCCGATCCCGGTCGGCGACCGGGTGATCCGGCCCGGCCGGTCGGTCTTCCTCCTGCTCGGCTGCGCCAACCACGACGAGGACGTCTTCGCCGACCCCGCTCGCGTCGACATCGGCCGGCACCCCAACCCGCACGTCGGCTTCGGCGGGGGCGTACGCGGCTGCCTCGGCGCTTCGCTGGCCCGCATCGAGGGAGCTGTCGTCTTCGAGCGGCTCGCGCACCGGCTCACCGACATCGACCTGGCCGCCGAGCCGGTCCGCGAGCCCAGCGCCCTCTTCCGGTCGTACGCGTCGATCCCGCTCGCCGTCACCCCCGCCTGAGCGGGCGCCGGGCCGCAGCAACCAGGAGTCGCAGATGTCACTGATCGGCCGACCGGTCCGGCGTACCGAGGACCGCGCCCTGCTCACCACCGGCGGCACGTACGTCGACGACGTACGGGTGCCCGACTCGCTGGAGCTGGTCGTCGTCCGCTCGACCGTGGCCCACGGCCGGTTGCGAGGCGTGGACACCGACGCCGCCCGCCGGGCCCCCGGCGTGGTCGCGGTGTTCACCGCGGCGGACGTGGACCTGCCGCCGCTGCCCCCCGAGGCCGGGGTGCTGAACCAGAAGATGACCACCCCGGTGCTCGCCGACGACGTGGTGCGCTTCGTCGGCGAACCCGTCGCCGCGGTGCTGGCGACCAGCCGCGCCGAGGCGGTCGACGCCGCAGCCCTCGTCGCGGCCGACATCGCGCCCCTGCCGGCCCTGGTCGACGTCGAGGAGGCCCTCGCCGACGAGCTGGTGCTGCACCCCGAGGCCGGCACGAACATGGTGCTCAAACTGGGCTTTCGGCGCCCGGCCGGACGCGCCGAGCTGCACGAGGGCGCCGAGGTGGTCGTCCGGCAGCGGATGCGCAACCCCCGGGTCGCGCCCTGCCCCCTGGAGGCCCGCGCCGGGCAGGCCGAGTGGGGGCCGGACGGGCTGCGCTACCGCGCCGGCAGTCAGGCCGTGCATCTGTGGCGCGGCCAGCTCGCGGCGGCCCTCGGTGAGCCGGAGGACCGGGTCCAGGTGGTCAACGGCGACGTCGGCGGGGCGTTCGGCTCCAAGGCGTTCGCCAGCCGGGAGGACGTCCTCGTCGCCTGGGCCAGCCGTCGGCTCGGCCGCCCGGTGCGCTGGGCGGAGACCCGCAGCGAGAGCATGACCGCCGCCGGGCACGGCCGGGCCCAGCACCAGAGCGCCGAGCTGGGCGGCACCCGCGACGGGCGGATCGTGTCGTACGCGCTGGAGGTCGTGCAGGACGCCGGGGCGTACCCGCGCATCGGCGCGATCCTGCCGTTCTGGACCCGGACGATGCTCACCGGCCCGTACGCGATCAGCCGGGCGAAGTTCAGCTCGTCCAGCGTCACCACCACGACCACGCCCGTGGTGTCGTACCGGGGCGCCGGGCAGCCGGAGGCCGTCGCCGCGCTGGAGCGGATGGTCGACGTGTACGCGGCGGAGATCGGCCTGGACCCGGCCGAGGTGCGTCGGCGCAACCTGCTGCCGCCGGAGAGCTTTCCGGTCACCACGGTGACCCGCGCCCGCTACGACACCGGCGACTACCCGGCGGCGCTGGATCGGGTGCTCGCCGAGGCCGACTACCCGGCGTTACGCGCCGAGCAGGCGGCCCGCCGCGAGCGCGGCGACGTCCAGCAGCTCGGCATCGGCCTGTCCACCTTCGTGGAGATCACCGGCGCGGACACCCGCAGCGAGTACGCCTCGATCCGCGTCGACACCACCGGCCGGTTCACCGTCCACTCCGGCACCTGCCCGCACGGGCAGGGCCACGTCACCGCCTGGGCGATGCTCGCCGCCGACGTGCTCGCCGTGGCGCTGGACCGCGTCGACGTACGCCACTCCGACACCGCGACGATCCCCGCAGGCGGCGGCACCGGAGGGTCCCGGTCGTTGCAGACCGGCGGCATGGCGGTCCGCGAAGCGGCCCTGGCCCTGGTGGAGCGGGGCCGGGACGCGGCGGCTGGACACCTGGGCGTGGCCCGCGACGAGGTGGAGTACACCGAGGGACGGTTCCGCTCGACCACCGGGCACGTCGTCCACTGGACCGAGCTGGCCACCGCCGACGGGCCTGACGGTGGGCTGTCGGCCGAGGCGACCTTCCAGCCGACGGCGGCGACCTGCCCGTTCGGCGCGCACCTGGCGGTGGTGCTGGTCGACACCGAGACCGGTCAGGTGACCCTGCGCCGGGTGGTGGCCGTCGACGACGCGGGCGTGCTGCTCAACCCGCTGCTGGCCGAGGGGCAGGTGCACGGCGGCCTGGCGCAGGGCGCCGGTCAGGCGCTGGTGGAGGAGGTCCGTTTCGCCGCCGACGGCATGCCCCTGCACGGTGACCTGCACCGGTACGCCATGATCGGCGCGGCCGAGCTGCCCTCGTTCGAGACGGTGGCGACGCAGACCCCCACTCCGGTGAACGCGCTGGGCGCCAAGGGCCTGGGCGAGTCGGGTGCGGTGGGACTTCCGCCGGCGGTGCAGAACGCCGTGGTCGACGCCGTCCGCCACCTGGGCGTGCGGCACATCGACATGCCGGTGACCGCCGAGCGGGTCTGGACGGCCATCCGGGAGGCGTACGCCGTCCGCTAGCTCCGACGCCACCGCGCTCCGCGGGCGGCGGGCGGCGGGCGGCGGGCGGCGGGCGGCGGGGGATGTTTAGGCCCGTCCTTTGCTCTGCTTCAACCCACGCAACACCACGCGTCCGTTATCCGGACACCGGGTGTTGCCTCCGTTGAAGCAGAGCAAAGGATCCGATGCGCAGGCGTAGCCCCTACGTCCTCGACCCGGTGCAGGCACGGGCGTGCCGGGATCGGGTACGTCGTCAGTCGTCCACGACGGACAGCGCCTGCTTCGGGCAGCGGCGGGCGGCCTCGCGCACCCGGTTGGCCAGCGAGCCTTCCAGCGGCTGTTCGGTGATGTGCAGACGGTCGTCCTCACCGACGTCGAACACCTCGGGCGCCTGCCCCACACAGACCGCGTTGCTCTCGCAGCGGGAGAAGTCCACGACCAGTCGCATCGCTTACGCCTCCGTCTTCGCGACGATCTCGAGGATGGGGAACATCATGGTGGGCACGCTGCGCGCCAGCCGCAGGTCGGCGGCGTCCAGCAGCCGTTCGATGTGCTCGCGGGAGCGGGCGCCGCCGCCGACCATGGCCAGCAGGAGCAGGTCGTAGAGGCGGCCCACGTCGAAGCGGTCGCCGGCCTCGACCACCGGCTCCAGCACCAGGAGCCGGCTGTCGGGCCGCATCGCCGCCCGCACGGCGCTCAGCAGTCGTACGGCGTTGTCGTCGTCCCAGCCGTAGAGGATCCGCTTGAGCAGGTACGCGTCCGCGCCGGCCGGGATGGTCTCGAAGAAGCTGCCGCCGGTCACCGTGCACCGCTGGGCCACGCCGAGCTTCTGCAGCACCGGTTCGGCCTCGGCGACCACGTGCGGCAGGTCGAACAGGGTGCCCCGCAGCTGCGGGAAGCGGGTCATGATGCCGCCGAGGAAGGCGCCGTTGCCGCCGCCGACGTCGACCACAGTGGTCAGCTCACCCCACGGGTACGCGGGCAGCGCGGCCCGCAGCTCCAGCCGCGTGGCCGCCTGCTGCGAGGCGTCGAAGCGGGCGCTGTCGTGCGGATGGGCGGCCATGTACGGCCAGTAGCCCTCGGGGTGGACCTGGTCGAACGACGCCTCTCCGGTGCGGATGCTGTGGTCGAAGTGGGCCCACGCCTCGATGTCGGGCTCCAACAGCGGGTACGCGTCGCGCAGCGACAGCGGGTGGTCGGTGCGCAGCGGCTCGGCGAGCTTGGTCAGGCCGAACACCTCGGGCTCGACCTCGGTGAAGATGCCCTTGCCGGCGAGCGCCCGCAGGGCGCGCAGCAGCGACGGGGCGTGCGCGCCGGTGGCCTCGGCCAGCTCGCTGACCGGCCGCGGCCCGTCGACGAGCTGGTCGGCGACGCCCAGCTCGGCGACCGCGCGCACGGTGAACGGCACGATGTAGTCGGCCAGCTCGGTCAGTCGGAACACCGACTCGATGTCGATCCGGGGTCGGCTCGGGGCCATCGATACCTCCTAGGGGGATGTCAGCTGCGGCCCGGCGGGACCGGCGGCGATCACGGTGAGCGTGGGCGTGGCGACGAACCGGTCCAGCCGCAGGCCCGCGCCGGCCAACAGGTCGACGAGGTCGTCGCGGGTGCGGTGCCGACCGCCGGTGAGCACCAGGGTGTGCAGGTCGACGAGCTTCGCGACGTCGAAGACGTCGCCGGTGGGGATGATCGCTTCCAGCAGCAACAGCCGGCTCCGCGGGCCCATCGCCGCGGCGATGCGGCGCAGGATGGCCGTGGCGTCGGCGTCCTCCCAGCCGGGCAGGATCGTCTTGAGCACGTACAGGTCGGCGCCGGCCGGCAGCGGGTCGAAGAAGCTGCCGGCCACGATCCGGCACCGGTCGGCCACCCCGGCCCGGGCGAGCAGGGCCGGCGCGGCGGCCACCACGTGCGGCAGGTCGAGCAGCGTGCCGTGCAGCTGCGGGCAGCGGCTGAGCAGGCCGGCCAGGAACGCGCCGTCACCGCCGCCGACGTCGACGACGTGGCCGGCCTGCGCCCACGGCCACGCCGGCAGCACGGTGCGCAGGTGCAGCCGGGTCAGGCTCGACATCCAGCGGTCGACGGCGAGGCTGTCGGCGGGGTGCCCGGCCAGGTAGGACCAGTAGTCGGCGCCGTGGACGCGGGGGAAGGCGGCCTCCCCGGTGCGCAGGCACCGGGTGAGCCCGGCCCAGGCGCGCACGTCCGCGGCCATCAGCGGGTACGCGTCGCGCAGCGACAGCGGGTGGTCGGTGCGCAGCGGCTCGGCGAGCTTGGTCAGGCCGAACACCTCGGGTTCGACCTCGGTGAAGATGCCCTTGCCGGCGAGCGCCCGCAGGGCGCGCAGCAGCGACGGGGCGTGCGCGCCGGTGGCCTCGGCCAGCTCGGTCACCGGGCGCGGCCCGTCGACGAGCTGGTCGGCGACGCCGAGCTGGGCGATCACCCGGATGGTGAACGGCACGATGTAGTCGGCGAGTTCGGTGAGCCGGGTCAGCGCACCGAGGTCGGTACGGGGCCGCGCCGCCAGCATCAACCGCCTCCACTATCACGTGTCTTGTATCTCGTGTATCTGCACACTAGCTTGTGAGCGGGTCGCTGTCACCGTCGTTCACGGGAGGCACGGGATGCTGGACGGATGTGTGAGCTGGCCGCGGGAGCTGGCCGAGCGCTACCGCGCGCAGGGCTACTGGCGCGGCGAATCCCTCGCTGACCTGGGCCGGGAGTGGGCACGGACCGACCCGGAGCGGGCCGCGCTGGTCACCGACGGGCAGCGGGTGAGCTACGGCGACCTCGACCGCCGGGCCGACCGGATGGCCGCCGGGCTGCGCGCCCACGGCATCGGCCGGCACGACCGGGTGGTGGTCCAGCTGCCCAACAGCGTCGAGTTCGTGGTGCTGTGCCTGGCCCTGTTCCGCCTGGGCGCGCTGCCCGTCCTGGCCCTGCCGGCGCACCGGCGCGCGGAGATCGGCCACCTGTGCGCGCACACCGAGGCGGTCGCGTACGTGACCGTCGACCAGGTCCAGGGCTACGACCTGCGCAAACTCGCCGCCGACGTACGGGCCGAGACGCCGTCGCTGCGGGAGGTGTTCGTCGTCGGCGACCCCGGCGAGTTCACCGCCCTGTCCGACGTGGACGCAGACCCGGTGCCGCTGCCCGCTCCGGACCCGTCGGACGTCGCGTTCTTCCTGCTCTCCGGCGGCTCGACCGGCCTGCCGAAGCTGATCCCCCGTACCCACGACGACTACGCGTACCAGCTGCGGGCGACCGCGGCGGCGATGGGTTTCGGGCCGGACGGGGTCTATCTCGCCGCGCTGCCGGTCGCCCACAACGCGGCGCTCGGCTGCCCCGGCGTCCTCGGCGCGCTGCGGGTCGGCGCCACCGCCGTGCTGGCCGGCAGTCCCAGCCCCGACGAGGCGTTCCGGCTGATCGCCCGCGAGCGGGTCACCCTGACCACGCTGATGCCGCCCTTTCTGCCACTGTGGGCCGACCTCGCGCCGATGCTCGGCGCGGACCTGAACGGCCTGGTGGTCGAGGTCGGTGGCGCCAACCTCAGCCCGGCGGTGGCCGAGCGGGTGACCCGGGAGCTGGGGATCCGACTGGCGCACTTCTTCGGCATGGCCGAGGGCCCGATCTGCTGCACCCGCCCGGACGACCCGCCGGAGCTGGCCGCGCACACCCAGGGCCGTCCGCTGTCCGACGCCGACGAGTTCCAGGTGGTCGACGACGCCGGCCGGCCGGTCGTGCCCGGCGAGGTGGGTGAGTTGATCGTGCGCGGCCCGACCACCCTGCGCGGCTACTACCGGGTGCCGGAGTACAACGCGCGCACCTTCACCCCGGACGGCTTCCTGCGCACCGGGGACCTGGTCCGCTGGACCCCGACCGGCGAGCTGGTCGTGGTCGGCCGGATCAAGGAGGTGGTCAACCGGGGTGGCGAGAAGGTCCCGACCGGCGAGGTCGAGGAGCACCTGCTCGCCCACCCGGGGGTCCGCGAGGTCGCCGTGCTCGCCATCCCCGACCGGGTCCTGGGCGAGAAGACCTGCGCGGTGGTGGTGCCCCGCGCCGACGCCCCCACCCTGGGGCAGTTGCGGGACTTCCTCACCGAGCGGGGGCTGGCCGCGTACAAGCTGCCGGACCGGTTGGAGCTGCGCACGGCGCTGCCGCACACTCCGGTGGGCAAGGTGGACAAGCGGGCGCTCGGCACCGAGCTCGCGGGCTGAGCCGGCGCGGGGGACGGCGCCGCCGCCCTCCCCCGCCCCCCTTTCAGCCGGTCAGGTGGTACAGCCGGTGGAACCTGTCGTCCACCGGCACGATCTGCACGTCGGCGAAGCCCGCCTCGGTGGCGAACCGGCGGACCTGCGCGGGCCGCAGGACCGTGCCGCTGGCCGTCGAGTCGGGCCCGGCCAGACCGGCCGGCAGGCAGTGCAGCACGCTTGTGGCGTACTGGAAACGCTCGATCTCGTCGCCGGGTGCGACGAACCGCTGTGCCACCTTGGCGTCGAGCACCAGCACCGCGCCGGCGTCGGCGCGCAGCCGCCGGCACGCCCGCAGCACCGACACCGGCTGGCTCATCTCGTGCAGTGCGTCGAAGACGCAGACCAGGTCGTACCGGCCGGCCAGCTCCGGGTCCACGGCGTCGCGGCGGTGAAACCGCACGCGGTCGGCCATGCCGGCGGACGCGGCGTTCGCCTGCGCCGCGGCCACCGTCGGCGCGTCCAGGTCGTAGCCGTCGACCTCGGCGAGGGGGTACGCCCCGGCCAGCGCGATCGCCGCCCAACCCGCGCCGCAGCCGACGTCGGCGATCCGGCTCGGCGCGGCGGCGAGCCGCTGGTGGAGGTGCGGCAGCGCCGAGGAGAGCCAACCGGGCAGGGAGTACGTGAACAGCGCCCGGTTGGCGCCCGAGTGCCCGTGCCGCCAGTCGTCGCCGTACACCTCGTCGGGCACCCCGGCGCCGGTGCGGTACGCGTCGAGCAGCGCCGGCAACGCGCCGGCCACCCCGCCCAGCGGCAGCATGGTCAGCGACACCAGCGACAGCGGGCTGTCCGAGGCGAGCAGCACCTCGGCGTGCCCCGGCGGCAGCCGGTAGACCCGCCGCTCGGGGGCGGCCGTCACGTCGTCCACCTCGATGAACCCGGCGACGGCCTGCTGTTCCAGCCACTCCCGCGCGTACCGGCTGTCGATCCCGGTACGCGCGCACAGCTCGGCCACGTCGGCCGGGCCCCGGTCGAGCGCCTCGTACAGCCCCAGCCGGGCGCCGAGGTAGCCGGCCAGCAGCTCCTGGGTGTGCAGCATGGCCAGGAACAGCCGCAGCGACAACGCCCGGGCCCGCTGGTCCGACTCGCCGGGCGTCGGGCCGCGCAGTGTCGCCGCGCCCGGTGCGTTCCCCGGGCGGCCGGTCAACTGGCCAGCTCGCCGCGCGAGCGCAGGATGTCCTTCACGTGCTCCACCACCGCGTCGATCGTGACGATCTTGCGGGCCGTCGTCTCGTCGATCGGCGGCAGCTCGAACTCGTCCTCCAGGGTGAAGGCCAACTCCAGCAGCGCGAGGGAGTGGAAGCCGAGGTCCTCGACCAGCCGCGAGTCACCCGCCCCCTCGGTCTGCTCCGGGTTGGGCGCCAGTTCGGTGACGATCGCCGTCACCGAGTCCCGCACCTCCGCCTCGGTCCGCACCTCGGCTGTCGTCGACCTGGTCGCGTCGGTCATTCCCGCCTCCTGTCCGAACGTCCCTCAGGACGCCGTCGTCGTCTGCTCGGTCTGGTCCCGCTGACCGGCCGCTCCCGTGGTGACCACGGTGCCGGGCAGCCGGTCGTCGACGAACGCCTGCCACAGCTGGCGCCGTTTGGGTTTGCCGCTGGAGGTGCGGGCGATGGTGCCGCGTGGGGCGTCCACGATGACGACCTGCGCGCCCTCCGCCCGGCGGCGCAGCTCGCGCTCCGCCTGGGCCAGCCACTCCGGCTGGGCCTGCTCGAACACGGCCACGACTGTCGCGGTGCCGCCCCGGTGGCCCAGCAGCGCGGCCATCCGCTGCGCCGGCACGCCGGGGCGGCAGATGGCCCATTCGAGGTCCTCGGCGAAGACCGCCCGGCCGCGGACCTTCATGCTGTCGCCGAGCCGGCCCAGCACGTGCAACTGCCCGTCGTGCAGGAACCCGGCGTCGGCGGTGCGCAGCACCCCTGCGCCCAGCGCGGTCTGCGACGCCGAGTCGTCGGCGTTGACGTACCCCTGGGCGACGGACGGGCCGTGCACCTCGATCTCGCCGACCACCCCGTCCGGCAGGGGTGTGCCGGCCTCGTCCACGATCCGCACCCGTACCCCGGTCAGCGGCCGGCCGCAGCCCACCACCGGGTACGCCTCGACGCCGCCGTCGACGCCCTCGGCCGGGTCCGGGACGGCCCGCGCGCCCAGCCGCAGCCGGTCGGGGCGCAGCTCGACGGCGTGGTACAGCTCGTCGAGCGGCAGCCCGGTGACGGCCAGGGTCGCCTCCGCCAGCCCGTACGCGGGCAGCAGCGCGCGGGGGTCGAAGCCGTGCGGGCCGAGCAGCGCGCAGAAGCGGCGCAGCGCCTCGGCGTCGACGCGTTCGGCGCCGACGATGACCGCGCGCCAGGCGGAGAAGTCCAGCCCGGTCAGCGCCTCCGGGCGGACGCGGCGGGCGATGTACTCCAGCCCGAAGTTCGGCATCGAGGTCAGCCGCGCCCCGCGTGCCCCGAAGCAGCGCAGGTAGCGCCCGGGGTTGCGGACGAACTCCTCCGGCGGCATCAGCCACAGGTCGCTGGTGTTGACCACCGGGGTGACGAGGCAGCCGATGAGGCCCATGTCGTGGTGCACCGGGAGCCAGGACGCGGTCGGGTCGTCGGGGGTCATCGCCAGCCACCGCCGGATCGCCGCGACGTTGGCGGCCAGCGCGGCGTGCGGCACCTGCACGCCCCGGGCGCGGCCGCTGGAGCCGGACGTGAACTGCAGCAGCGCGAGCGGGCCGGGCGCCGCGACCGTTCCCCGGGAGCCGCCGGCGGCGTCGGCCAGCTCGTCGGCGCTCAGCACCCGCCGGACCCCGGCGGTGGCGGCCAGCGGCGCGATCGCCGCGGTGAGGGTGGACGCGCAGACCACCACCCGTGGCGCGGCGGCGCGCAGGAGGCCCAGGACGTGCTCGCCGTAGACCGCGCGGTCCTGGAAGTTCAGCGGCGGGGCGATCGGTGAGGGCGCCGCCCCGGCGGCCATCGCGGCGAACAGTGTGGCGACGAATTCGGGGCCGGCGGGCTCGACGATGGACACCACGTCGCCCGGGACCACCCCGACCGCCCGCAGGCCGGCCAGGATCACCCGAGTCCGCTCGGCCAGCTCCGCGTACGACAGGAAGGTCCAGTCGTCGCCCGCGGCGGCGAAGTGCACGCCCCGGTCCTGCCGGGGATGCTCCAGCCAGCTCAGCAGCGGCGATTCCGCAACGGCGCGTTCGGTCATCGGCCCGTCACCTCCTCCCCCAGTACGTCTATCCGAGATTGATAGCAGATACAAGGCTAAACAAGATACGAGGAAGGCGATAGAGTCCAACCGTGACCAGTACGCTTCCCCGCGTCGACGGACTGCTCCCCGCGCTCGCCGAGCGGGCGGCCGAGATTGACCGGGCGGGCCGGGTCCCCGAGGACGTTCTCGCCGAGCTGAGCGCCGCGGGCTGCCTGCGGATGCTGGTGCCGGCCGCGTACGGTGGCACGGACCTGCCGCTGGGCGAGGCGCTGCGCGTCATCGAGCAGCTCTCCACGGCGGACGCCTCCACCGGCTGGCTGATCGGCCAGGTCGGCCTGGCCCACCTGCTGTTCGCCTGCTTTCCCGAGGCCGCCCGCGACGAGATCTACGCGCACGGCCCGGACGTGCTGGGCGCCGGCGCGGTCGCGCCGAAGGGCCGGGCCGCCCCGGACGGCGCGGGCGGTTGGCGGGTCAACGGCCAGTGGCCGTTCGTGACCGGCAGCCCGCAGGCGAGCTGGATCTACCTGAACTGCATCGTGCTCGACGGCCGGACCCCCCGCACCCTGCCCAACGGGGCTCCGCTGACCCGGATGGTGCTCTTCCCCGCCAGTGAGCTGGAGCAGGTCGACACCTGGCAGGTGCTGGGCCTGCGTGGCACGGCCAGCCAGGACGTGCGGGCGGCCAGCCGAATTTGCCCCGAGCACCGCGGCTTCAGCCTGGTCGGCGACGGCGACGACGTGCGCCGCACGGTCTTTCGCATCGCCCAGGCCGGGCTGCTCATCGCCGCTGTCGACCTGGGCATCGCGCAGGGGGCCGTGCACGACGCGGCGGCCCACGCCGCCGCCGGCCGCCGGCGCACGTTCAGCACCCGCTCACTGGCGGACTCCCCGGTGTTCCACGACCGGCTCGGCGAGGCCCACGTGGCCCTGCGCGCGGCCCGGGCGCTGCTGCACCGCGAGGCGGCCACCGCCTGGGAGACCGCGCGGCGTGGCGAGGTGCTCAGCGCGCTGGACCGCGCCTGCCTGCGGGCCACCGCGACGCAGGTCACGGCCACCGCGCTGCAGGCCGTGCAGACGGCGTACGCGCTGGCCGGCGCGTCGACGGTGTTCGACTCGTCGCCTCTGCAACGGCGGCTGCGCGACATCAACACCGCGACGCAGCACTTCGTCAACAGCCGCGACAGCTACGCCACGGTCGGCGGGCTGCTGGCCGGCGCGGACGTCGACACCACGATGTTCTGACCGCACGGCGCCGGCATTTCAGCCAGCCGTGCGAGCCGGCCGTGGGCTCAGCGGGTCAGCCGCGCGCGGCGGCGGGTTCGGCCGGCGCCCGCGTATCCCGGGCCGGCACCCGGGCCGGCCCGGACGCGCCGGCGCCGAAGTAGCGCTCCCGCAGCGTCCGCTCCGCCGGGTCGTACGCGGTGCGGAACAGGCCACGGCGCTGCAACTCCGGCACGAGCAGGTCGCAGATGTCGTCGATGCCCTGGGTCGTCGGGCAGGGGATCAGGTTGAAACCGTCCACGTCGGCCACCGCGCACCACTCCTCCATCCGGTCGGCGACCTGCTCGACCGTGCCGAAGAGGGTCACCGGCGCTCCGGTGCGGGGCCGGCGGGCGGTCGCCACCAGGTAGCGCACGTCGCCGACCGTCCAGGTGCGCTCGGGTCCGAGCCGGCGCAGGAAACCCACGAAGCTCTGGCTGCCCTGCCCGGCGATCTCCGCCACCGGCGTCTCGTCCGGGTACGCCGCGAGGTCCACGTCCATCCAGCCGCACCACTTGGCGAGCTGGCCCTCGCCGCTCCACAGCGCCACGTACTCCTCGGCACGTCGGCGGGCCTCCGCCCGGGTCGGGGCGACCATCACCATGCTGCCCTGCAACGCCTTCACCGAGCGCGGGTCGCGCCCGTGTGCGGCCACCTCGGCGCGCAGCCGGGCCACCTGCGACGCGCCGCTGGCCGGGTCCGCCATGGTCAGGAAGACCACCTCGGCGTGCCGGGCCGCGAAGGTCATCCCCCGTCCGGACGCCCCGGCCTGGTAGAGCACGGGGGTGCGCTGTGGCGACGGCTCGCACTGGTGCGGGCCCCGCACGGAGAACCAGCGCCCCTCGTGGCCGATCTCGCGTACCCGGTCCGGGTCGGTGAAGACGTTCGCGGCGACGTCGCGCCGGACCGCGTCGTCGTCCCAGCTCTCCTCCCACAGCCGCCGGGCCACCTCGACGTACTCGTCGGCCCGGTCGTAGCGCTCGTCGTGGTCCAGGTACGAGCCGAGCCCGTTCGCCGACGCGGACCGCAGATACGAGGTGACGATGTTCCAGGCGACCCGTCCGCCGGTGAGGTGGTCCAGCGAGCTGAACACCCGGGCGCACTCGTACGGGGCGTGGTAGGTCGTCGAGTAGGTGACGGCGAGGCCCAGCCGGGAGGTGGTGGCCGCGATCGCCGGCAGCACGAGCAGCGGGTCGATCGACGGGATCTGCACGGCGTGCCGCACGGCGGCCCGCCAGGAGCCCTGGTAGACGTCGTAGGTGCCGTGCACGTCGGCGAAGAAGAGCGCGTCCAGGCAGGCGGCCTCCAGGCGGCGACCCAGCTCGACCCAGTAGCCGAGATCGCGGTAGCCGGTGGCGCTTCGGTCGGCGGGATGTCGCCAGAACCCCTTGAACTGCGGTGACGGCGAGCACTGGGTGAACAGGTTGAGATGCACGTATCAAGTGTCTCGTATGCTATCTGGTATCGCAACGCTCGACCGGATACGGTACGGACATGTCCGTGACGCCTCGCATCGACCTCGCGTCGGTCACCCGCCTCACCGAACTGGCCGACTACATCGTTCCGTTCACCATCCGGGTCATGTGTGACCTCGCGGTCGCCGACCAGCTCATCAAGGGTCCGTTGCCGGTGGACGTGCTGGCCCGGCGCGTCGGCGCCGACCCCGGCGCGTTGACCCGTGGCCTGCGCGCGCTGGCCGGGCGGGGCATCTTCACCGAGGTCACGCCCGAGGTCTTCGGGCTCACTCCGCTGGCCGAACCGCTGCGCAGCGACCACCCCTTCTCGGTCCGCGAGTGCTTCCCCCTCATGCCGCCGGACATCTACTCGTGGGCGCGGCTGACGCACAGCCTGCGCACCGGCGAGACCGCGTTCGGGCACGTGCACGGCGGCACGCGCTACTACGACCACTTCGCCGACCACCCCTACGAGTGCGTCCGGTTCGAGCGGTCGGCCGAGAGCGTCAACCCGTTCGTGCTGCGTACCGTGGCGCCGGCGCCGGCGCTGGATCTGGGCACGGCCCGGACGTTGGTGGACGTGGGCAGCGGGCACGGCACCTTCGTCGCCGGCCTGCTCGCCCGCCACCGCGAGCTGCGCGCGATCCTGCTCGACCTGCCGCACGTGGTGACCGAGGCGCCAGACGTGCTGGCCCGCGCGGGTGTCGCCGACCGGTGCGAGGTCCGCGGCGGCAGCTTCTTCGACCCGCTGCCCGAGGGCGCCGACGTGTACCTGCTCAAGACGATCATCCACGACTGGCCGGACGAGCAGGCCGCCGCGATCCTGCGCAACGTCCGCGCCGCCGCCCGGCCCGACAGTCGACTGGTCATCGTCGAGTCGGTGAGCCGCTACGGCAACCACGACGACACCGGCAAGGTGATGGACGTCAAGGCGCTCGCGCTGTTCGGCGGGCGGACCCGGACCGAGCCGGAGTTCCGGGCGCTGCTCGACGACGCCGGGTTCCGGCTGTCGCGGATCACGCCGACCTCGTCGATGTCGGTCCTGGAGGCCGTGCCGGCGGTGCCCGCGCCCGACGGTGGCCAGCCCCTGGGCAGACCGGCCGTCGCGGCGGCCGGCCGGACGGCCTGAGGAGACCGGCGATGCCACGCCTGGACGGTCGCAACCACATCAACCTCACCGTCGTCGACCTGGAACGCAGCACCGCGTTCTACTGCTCGGTGTTCGAGATGGTGGTGGTCAACGACGTCACGCCACCCGAGTCCGGCTTCCGCTTCCGCACCCTGCTGCACACGGCGTCGTTCGCCTCGGTGGTGCTGGGCTGCCTCGTGGACCCGCCCGACGGCGGCACCGACCGCTTCGACGAGCGGCGCCCGGGGCTGCACCACCTGGCCTACCACGTGCCCGAGCGCGCCGACCTGGACGAGTGGGTGACCCACCTGGACGCCGTCGGCGTCACGCACTCCGGCATCACCACCTCCAAGCACGAGGCGGGCTCGCAGATCTGGCTTCGCGACCCGGACAACATCTGGCTGGAGTTCTACTGGGTGAACCGGGACTTCTTCGTCGACCGGCTCCGCCAGGTGTGGCGGCGCGACCGCCGAACGACCCGCGTCTGAGGCGCTCGACGCGAGGGGGCCGCCCGACCGGGCGGCCCCCTCGCAGGTCAGGCCGGGAGGTCGGCCTCGCTGCGGGCCACCACCGCGTCCCCGAGCACCAACAGGTCGATCTCCTTGGCCCGTACGAAGGTGTCGACCGCGTCGGCGGCCGAGTTCACGATCGGGTCACCGGCCAGGTTGAAGGACGTGTTGACCACCGCCGGCACTCCGGTGAGCTGCCGGAACTGCTCGATCAGCGCCCAGTAGCCGGGGTTGGTGTCGCGGTGCACGGTCTGCGGGCGGGCGGAGCCGTCCACGTGGGTCACCGCCGGAACCCGCAGCCGGGCGTCCGGGCGCAGCGACGCGGCGGCCAGCATGAACCTCGACGGTTCGCCGACCGGCCCCTCGATCAGCTCCGACACGTGCTCGGCGAGGATGCTGGGCGCCACCGGACGCCACATCTCCCGGCCCTTGAGCACGTTGAGCCGTTCCAGGTTGCGCCGGGATCGCGGATCGGCCAGCAGGCTGCGCGCGCCGAGCGCCCGCTGTCCGATCTCACCCCGCCCGCGCGCCCAGCCCACGATCCGACCCCGGGCGAGTTCACCGGCGACGCAGCGGGCCAACTCGTCGTCGCCGAGGCGGCGGTGCACCATGCCGGCGCGCGCGGCCGCCGCCTCGCCGGCCTCCGTGGTGATCGGCTGACCCCAGTACGCGTGGTCGAGGCGGGTGGGCGTGAACTCCCCGCACTCCCGCGCCGCGACCAGCGCCGCCCCCAGGGACACCCCCGCGTCGGTGGGCACCGGCGGGACGTAGACGCGGTCGAAGAGTCCACTGCGGACCAGCACCCCGATCATCGTGCAGTTCATCGCCACCCCGCCGGCGAGCGCCAGCACCGGGGTGTCCACCCGCCGACGCAGATCGGCGGCCAGGGACAGCACCGTCTCCTCCAGCCCCTGCTGGATCGTCGCGGCGAAGTCCGCGTACGCGATGGGTTCCTCGCCGGTGCGCGGCGCGTACGGGAACAGCTTGCCGAACTCGGGTTTGAGCGACTCGGCGACCGCCGGGTAGTAGGCCATCAGCGGGCCGAGCGTCGCGGCGCGTCGGGTGGGGACCTCGGCGGTGGGCGTGCCGCGGACCAGCTCGTACCCGCCGGGAACTCCTCGCACCGGCGCTCCGGGACCGGGTCTGCCGTAGGCGGCGAGGCCCATCAGCTTGCCGGTGCCCCAGTAGCCCAGCCCGGCCCACTCGGCGGCGGCGTTGTAGTAGAAGCCCAGCGACTGCTCCACGGGCCACTCCCGCAGGATCTCGATCTCGCCGTCGGCGTACCGGCCGAACGAGGTCGACTGCGTCTCGCCGGCGCCGTCGAGGACCAGGACCGCGGCCTCGTCGCAGTCGCAGCTGTACGCCGCGCTGGCCGCGTGCGCGACGTGGTGCGGCACCCAGCGGACCGCCGGCATGCTCAGGTCCTCGTCGTCGGGGAAGAGCATCGCCCGCAGCCCCTCGGTGGTGAATCGCCGGTTGCGGCCCAGCGGGATGTCCCGGAAGTCCCAGCCGATGGCGACGGTGTCCACCTCCTGCGGGGCGATGCCCGCCATCGCCAGGCACGCGGCGACCGCCTCGGCGGGCGGCTGGCCCACCGCGTGCTTGCGGCGGCTGACCCGCTCCTGCTCGACCAGGGCGCAGAGCGCGCCGTCGCGGACCAGCGCGGCGCTGGAGTCGTGGAAGCCGATGTTCACCCCGAGTACGTAACGCGCCGACATGGTCGGCCTCCCTTCCGGTGTCTGGCGGTCATCCGGCCTGTCGGGCCTCGTCGAGGGCGAGCACGGCGCGGACGATGTTGTGGTAGCCGGTGCAGCGGCACAGGTTGCCCTTGAGGGCGTGCCGCACGTCGTGCTCGGTGAGCGGCCCCGGGTTCTCCTGGAGCAGGCTCACCACCGCGAGGACCATTCCCGGGGTGCAGAAGCCGCACTGCAGGGCGTGGTGCTCCCGGAACGCCTCCTGCACCGGGTGCAGCCGGTCGCCGTCGGCAAGCCCCTCGGCGGTGCGGATGTCGGCGCCGTCGGCCTGCGCGGCCAGCAGAGTGCACGACTTGACCGACCGACCGTCGAACAGCACGGTGCAGGCACCGCAGGAGGAGGTGTCGCAGCCCACCGTCGCGGCCGTCAGCCCCAACTCCTCGCGCAGCAGGTGGACCAGCAGGGTGCGCGCCGGCACCCGGCGGCTCTCCGGACGGCCGTTGACGGTGGCGGTGACGGCGACGGTCGTCGTACCGGGCCGGGCGTCGATGCTCATCGTGGTTCCTCCACAGTGGCGCCGGAATCGGTCAGGGCACGGGCCACCAGCACCCGGCTGAGGTGCCGCCGGTACGCGACCGAGGCCCGCCCGTCGTCGGGCGGGTCGCACCCCTCGTCGGCCCGCGCCGCCGCGACCGTGACACCGGCGCCCTGCGCGAGGGCCGACTCGACCC
The DNA here is from genome assembly GCF_040607775.1 of Micromonospora sp. NPDC005237. Lineage (NCBI taxonomy): Bacteria > Bacillati > Actinomycetota > Actinomycetes > Micromonosporales > Micromonosporaceae > Micromonospora > Micromonospora sp. NPDC005237. Next base: position 114,685 of record NZ_JBEXHJ010000010.1, read on the forward strand.
CGTACGCCCGCCGGATGGTCGGACCCATCCCGGCCAGCGCCACCCGGGAGTCGGCGACGGCGACGGCCACCAGGGACCACTCCAACGCCGGCCGGGCGAACGTCCGGTAGCGCCACCGCGCCGGGCCGGGCAGCGGCACCCGGACCTCGGTGACGAGTTCGTCGGGCCGGCAGACCGTCACACCCGGCGCGACGGCCAGCTCGGCGACGGGCACCTGTCGTACGCCGGTCGCGCTGCGCAGCACCACCACGGCGTCCAGCGCGACCAGGGCCAGCGGCACGTCCGCGGCCGGGTCGGCCTGCGCGAGCGCCCCACCCACGGTGCCCAGGTGTCGCACCTGCGGGTCACCGACCGCCGCGGCCGCGACCGCCAGCAGCGGGGCGTGCCGGTCGACCAGCGGGTCGTCGAGCAGCCGGTGGTAGCGGGTCAGCGCGCCGACGGCCAGGTGGTCGTCGCGGTGCGCCACGTACGACAGTTCGGTGACCCGGCCGAGGTCCAGCAGGGTGTCGACGCGGTCCCGGCGCAGCTTGAGCGCCGGCAGCAGCGACTGCCCGCCGGCCAGCGGCCGCAGCTGGTCGCCGTACGCCTGGCGCAGCTCCAGCGCCTCGGTGAGGTCCCGGGCCCGGTGGTAGTGCACGCTCGCCGGGATCACGGGCCGGCCGCCGACCAGGTGGGCACCGGGCTGCGGTGCGTGGCCCGCAGGATGGTGTCGATGAGCTGGTTGCGGCGTGCCAGCAGGTAGAAGTGCCCGCCGGGGAAGGTGTGCAGGGTGAACCCGCCCCGGGTGCGCGTCGCCCAGTCGCCGGCCTCGTCGGCGGTGACCTCGGGGTCGTCCGCGCCGACGCAGGCCAGCACCGGCGCTCGCAGCGGCACGGGTGGCTGCGGGCGGTACGTCTCGGCGATCCGGTAGTCGGCGCGCAGCACCGGCAGCGCGATGGCGCGTACGCCCTCGTGGTCGAGAGCCTCGCGGCCGGTGCCGCCGAGGCGGCCGGTCTCCGCCCACAGCGTGTCGTCGTCGGCCAGGTGCACGCTTGTGGCGCGCAGCCGGCCCGGCCCGGGGCGACCGGAGACGACCAGCGCCCGCAGCACGCTGCCGGGCCCGTCCAACCGGCGTGCCGTCTCGTACGCCACCGACGCGCCGAGGCTGTGCCCGAACAGGACGACAGGCGCGTCGGCCGGCAGCGCCCGTACCGCCTGCGCGACACCCTCGGCCAGGCTCGGCAGGTCGGCCGCGAACGGCTCCGCCGACCGGTCCATCCGGCCCGGGTACTGCACGCTGTGCACCTCGACGTCGTCGGGCACCTGCGCCGACCACGACCGGTAGAACGCGGCGTTGCCGCCGGCGTGCGGGAAGCAGACCAGACGCAGCCCGGGCCAGCGCAGCGGCCGGAAGCAGCGCAGCCACGTCCGCGCGACGGGGGTCACGGGCGCGCTCCGATCCGCTGCGGTTCCGCGCCGATCGGCGGGTCGACGGCCCCGGTCGCGGCGTCGGCCAGCTCGGCCACGTCGGACGCCACGAACATCCGCGGCGGTACGGAGTGCACCAGCTCGGGTGGCCCCAGCCGGGCGGTGACGTCCTGCCACAGCTGGCACAGGCTCAGGTGGTACTGGCCGTGGCGGGCCAGCTTCCTCCCGCCCAGCGCCGCGGCGTGCAGGTTGCCCAACGCGTACCCGACACCGGCCGGCCAGACCTCCTCGAAAACCCTGCGATAGCTGGGCGCGACCGCGTCGGCCAGCGGCTGCGCGCTCGGCACGTCCAGGTGGTCCGGCTCGTCGCCGTCGCCGTCGGCGAAGTGCGGTCGGCCCACACCCCGGTCCTGCACCTGCTGCGGGAAGTCCGGCCGAGGGCTCCACACCGTGGGCCCGTGCGTGCCGACCAGGGTCAGGTTGCCGGCCTCGGTGCCGATGGTCACCCGGTGCAGCAGGTGCGCGTAGTTGTCCGGGTCCGCCGGGTCCATCTGGTTCTGCACCCGCAGGGTCAGCGGCACACCGGCGAGCACCCCGTCGAGGCTGCGGAACGGCACGTCCACCCGGGACAGCCGGCGTACCTGCTCGGGCAGGTCGACCGCCGGGCCGAGGCCCCACGGTCGGACGCCGCCGAGGGCCTGACCGAGGATGTCCAGCAGCGCGTACGCGACCTGGAAGCCGCAGGCCGCGTCGACGTAGCGGGCCGGCTGCCGGGCCAGGAGCGCCCGGGCGGCGGCGAGGAACCGGCGCACCGGCGCGGTGTGCACGTAGAACGAGTTCAGGTGGTAGACGACCCCGGCCCGGCCGGCGGTGCGCAGGCACTCGACCAGCTCGTCGTGGTGCAACGGATGCTCCTGCAGCACGTGCAGGCCGCGCCGCATCAGCGCCCGGGCCACCTCGCCGCCCGGCCCGCCCAGCAGGCCACCACGGATGACCACGCAGGCCAGCGTCACGTCCTCGGGGACCTGGGCTACGTCGGTCCACAGCGGCACCCCGTAGTGCCGGGCACAGGCCACCGACCGCGCGCTGCCCCCGGCGAGGATCCCGGCCAGCTCGAACGGAAAGTCCGGCTGCCGGAACGCCTGCAGGTACACCTGGCCGAACTTGGTGCCGGCGACCAGCACTCTCGGTTTCACGCCACCCCCTCCTCGATCAGGTCGTACGACCCCAGCGGGCCGTCCTCGACGCGCAGCGACGTGACCGCCGGACTCGTGCGCAGCACGTCCACCGCCCAGGCCGGGTCCACCGCCTCGGCCAGGTGGTGCACGCCCGGTGGCACGTCGCCGGCGGCGACCGCCAGGGCGCCGAGGGCGACTGCCGCGCCGGTGAGCGCGTTCGCGCCGGTTCCCCGGCAGGCCAGCACGCGGGCGCCCGCCGGGCCGGTCAGCTCGACGACCAGCAGCTGGTAGCGCGGCCGACCGAAGGTGTCCAGCTCGGCCGCCCGGCACAGCTCGGCGGCCGCGTCGGCGAGCTGCGCCGCCGTCGCGCCGTCGCGCGCTCGGCGGGCGCCCGCGGCGAGCGCCGCCGGCAGCCGGCTGCCGGCGAACGCCGACCACCAGTCGACGTCGGTCAGGCCGAGCCGGCGGGCGACCCGCTCGGTCTCGGTGCTGAGGTACGGCTGCAACAGCACCGGCTCGTCGAAGAACGGCACCGGCACATCCGTCCGGGCGGCGAGGGCGCGGCTGCGTCGCGCGCCGTCGCGCCACGCGGCCGACGGCTCGCCGTACTCGGCGGTGCCGGCGGCGAGGAAGTCCAGGGCGGCGCCGGGCGTGAACCCGTCGCGGCCCCCGACGTACCCGGTCATCCGCCGCGCCCCCGGGATCTGCGCGGCGAGGTGGGCGGGGAGCAACCCGGACAGGCCGGGCATCAGACCGGCGGAGAGCACCGCGACCCGGTCGGCGGCCCCGGGCAGGGCGGACACCGCCGCGTGCAGCGGGTCGTCACCGGCCGCGTCGACGTAGCCCGCGCCGCAGCGGGCCGCCGCGCGGGCCACCGTGTCGCCGATCGAGGCCGCCGGCCCGGCGCAGTTGACGACTGTGTGGCAGCCGGCGCAGAACGCGTCCAGGCTCGCCGGGTCGGTGACGTCCACCGCGCGCACCTGGACCCGCGGGTTGTCGCCGTCGAGTCGGCCCGGGTCGCGGGCGCCGGCGCGGACGACGTCCACGCCCCAGGCCAGCAGGTGAGCCAGGGCGTGCCGGCCCACCCCGCCGGTGGCGCCCACCAGGGCGACCGTCGCGGCCACGTCAGCCGTCCCCGGCGATCGGACCGGCCCACTCGCCCGGATCGTCCGGCACCCGTCGCACGGTCAGCTCGCCCAGGCACACGTCGCGCCACCAGTCGACGCTCGTCGGGTCCGGCTCCGCCGCGCACAGCAATGTGACGTCACCCGCGTACGGGGAACTGCCGTAGCCGTCGCCGTCGACCGGGTCGGCGATCACCAGGGTGGCGACGTCCACCCCGGACTCGGTGAGCTGCCGGGCCAGCTCCAACGCCAGCACCCCGGCCGCACCCCGCCCCACCAGCACCAGCTCCCCGGCCGACACGTGCTCGGCCAGCGCGGTCGTGTAGTCGGCGGAGAGGCGTTGCACCAGCGGCGCCGGGTCGAGACCCGCGTAGCGGTGCAGGCCACCATCGACGATCCCGCACACGGCCCCGCTGGCGGCCAGCCGCTCGGCCAGCCCGGCGTACCCGTCGAGGCTGCCGCTGCCGTCGTGCACCAGCACGTAGCGGGGTGGGCCCTCGCCGGCCAGCGTCACCACCTCGCCGGTGTCGCTGACGGCCGGCTCCTCGTCGGGCCGGACGCCGCCGACGGCGGCCAGGTGATCGGCCAGGTCGGCGACGGTCGGGTGCTCCAGGATCCGGCGCAGCAACTCGTCGAAGAACACGTCGGCGGCGGCCGGCACCCGCTCGGCGAGTTGACCGGCGAGTTTCGCCGCGAGCAGCGAGTCACCGCCGAGGGCGAAGAAGTCCGCGTCCCGCCCGACCCGTTCCACCCGCAGCACGTCGGCCCAGACGGCCGCGATCTGCTCCTCCAACTCGGTGAGCGGGGCCGCTGCGGTCGCCTCGGGACCGGCAGTCGTGGCCGCCACCAGCCGGCGTACGGCCGTGCGGTCGAGCTTGCCGTTGGCCGTGCGGGGCAGCTCGTCGACCACCTGCAACACGCTCGGGATCATGTAGTCGGGCAGCCGGTCGGTCAGGTGTGCCCGCAGCTCGTCGGGCACCACCCGCCGCCGGTCGGCCTTCACCCGCGCGGCGATGATGCGCATGCCGAGCCCGGCCATCGGGTCGGCGGCCGGCGGCAGGTCGAGTACGGGCGACGCCCCGGCGGCGGCGAGCAGGCCGCGCCACTCGTCGCCGGTGAGGAACGTGCGGTCGGTGCCGTGACGCAGGTCGGCGAAGTCACCCAGGTCGTCGTCGAGCCGCACCAGCAGCTCCAGCGACGTCATGATCTGGTAGTGCTCCCGGGTCATCTCCAGCAGCACCAGGTGGCCGCCGGGGGCGAGCAGTCCGCGCAGCCGGGCCAGCGTGGCCGGCACGTCCCGGGTGGCGTGCAGGACGTCGCCGGCGATCACGATGTCGGCGCTGTTCGGCGCCATTCCCTGCCCGGCCAGGTCGGCGTCGAGGTCGAGCTGCGCGAAACGCAGCCCCGGCCGGTCGGCGAAACGTTGCCGGCCGGCGCCGAGGAAGAACGCCGACAGGTCGGTGTAGAGGTAGTCGACGTCGAGACCGTCCAGTGCGTCGAGCACCGCAGCGGTCGTACCGCCGGACCCGGCGCCGACCTCGACGATCCGCGCCGGCCCGTCCAGCCGCTCGGCCAGCGACCGGACGGTCGCCGCCGCGACCGCGTTGGCCCACCTGTTGAACAGGGCGTCGGCGTAGAGGTTGTCCGACACCTCCAGCTCACCACCGGGGAAGAGCAGCGCGAGGGGGTCCTCGTCGCCGCGCAGCAGCGCCGGCAGCGCCGCGGCGCTGGCCTGGAAGTAGCGGACCAGCTCGGGGGACTCCCCGACCGCCGCCGCCCGCTCGGCCACCGCGTCCCAGGCCCGCGCGGCCGGCGGTGGCCCGCTGACCAGCCGGTAACCGTCGTCGTCGTGGCGCAGCACCCCGCTGTCGGTGAGCGCCCGCAGCCAGCGGCGCAGCAGCCGGCGGTGCCGGGGTGCGACGCGGGTGGCCGCGTACACCTCGGTCAGGCCGTGCGGGCGGTCGTCGAGCGCGAGACCCGCGGCGCGCAGGGCGTCCAGCATGGCGGCGAGGCCGAGCTGGTCCAGCTCGTGCAGGTACGCCTCGTACGCGCCCAGGTCGGTGCCGGCGACGAGCGCGGACCCGGCCGCGGTGGGCCCGGCCGGGTCGACCGGCTGCCCGGGGCCGGGCTCGACGGCGGCGGGCTGCACGACGGCGGCAGGCTGCACGACGGCGGCCAGCCGCCGCTCCAGGGGACGGTCGCCGTCGACCACCGCGATCGCCCCGCCCACGCCCGGGTGCGCCAGCAACGCCGACTCGACCTCGGCCAGCTCGATCCGGTGGCCGCGGATCTTGACCTGGAAGTCCTCCCGGCCGAGGAACTCGATCGTGCCGTCGGGCAGGTAGCGGCCCAGGTCACCGGTGCGGTACAACCGCTCGCCGCTGGACGGGTCGGTGACGAACCGCTCGGCGGTGCGCGCCTCGTCGCCGAGGTAGCCCAGCGCCAGCCCGGCCCCGCCGATGTACAGCTCCCCGGCGACCCAGTCCGGGCGAGGCCGCAGCGCCGCGTCGCGGACGTGCCAGGTCTGGTTGGTCAGCGGCACCCCGTACGGGATGCTGCGCCAGGATGGGTCGACCCGGCCGATCGGGTGGATGATCGACCAGATGGCGGCCTCGGTCGCGCCGCCGAGGCTGACCACCGCCAGACCGGGGACGAGGTCGCGGATCTGGTCCGGCAGGGTGACCGGGATCCAGTCGCCGCTGAGCAGGGCCAGCCGCAACGAGGGGACCCGGACCATCGGCGCGGCCGCGAGATAGTCGGCGAGCATCTGCACCTGCGCCGGCACCGAGTTCCAGATGGTGACCTCGTTCTCGGCCACCAGCTCCGCCCAGTGGGTCGGGTCGCCCCGGCGCTGCGGCGCGGGCAGCACCAGCGCCGCGCCGACCGCCGGCGGGCCGAACAGGTCGTAGACCGACAGGTCGAAGCCCAGACTGGCCAGGCCGAGGACGCGGTCGTCCGGCGTCACGTCGAACCGGGTGTTGATGTCCGCCACGGTGTTCAGGGCCGCCCGGTGGGTGATCACCACGCCCTTCGGGGTGCCGGTCGACCCGGAGGTGTGGATGACGTACGCGCGGTCGTCCGGGCCGACCGCGCGGGCCGGCAGGGCCGTCGGCGCCGGCCCGTCGAGGTCGTCCACCGCGATCGGCGTCACCCGCGCCGGCCAGTGGCCGTCCACCCGGTCGGCCTCGGTGAGGACGTGCCGGATACCCGCGCCGTCGAGGATCAGGTCGCGGCGCACGGGCGGCTGGTTCGTGTCGACCGGCACGTACGCCCCACCGGCCAGCAGGACGCCGAACACCGCGACCACCTGCCGCCAGCCCTTGTCGGCGACCACCGCGACCAGGTCACCGGGCCGGCAGCCGGCCTCAGCCAGCCGTGCGGCCACGGCCGTGGCACGGCCGGTGAGCTGCCGGTAGGTGAGGGTGCCGTCGGCGGCCACCACGGCCACCCGGTCCGGGGTTCGCAGCGCCTGGGCGAGCACCCCCTCGTGCAGCTGCCCGTCGGGCAGCGGCGCGGCGGTGTCGTTGACCTCGGCGCGGCGGCGGGCGCTCGCCTCGGGCAGCGCCACCGGGGCCAGCTCCTCCCACGCCTCGTCGGTGGCTGCCAGCCGGCGCAGCAACGCGGTGTACGCGGCGAACATCTCGTCGACCACACCGTCGGGGAAGACGCCCTCGCGGACGTCCCAGTTGGTGGCCAGCCCACCCGAGCGTTCGATGTTCTGGCAGTCGATCCAGACCTGCGGGGTCTGGCTGATGCCGTACCCCAGCTCGCCGAAGCCCTCCACGCCGGTGTCGCCGCCCAGCCCGATGGCGCTGGTGAAGACGATGGGCATCAGCGCGGCGTCGGCGCCCCGACGGCGGGCCAGCTCGCGGACGACGTCGACGCCGGAGAACCGGCGGTGGTCCAGGTCGGACCAGAGCTGCGCCTGGATGCGCTTGGCCCGCTCCTGCACCGGCGCGTCCGGGCTCTGCTCCACGGCGAGCAGGCTGACCGAGGTGAAGTCGCCGACGATCCGGTCCACCTGCGGGTGCGTCGGCGTCCGGTTGAGCAGGGTGACGTCGACGGTGAAGCGCGGGTGCACGCTCCACGCGGCGATCACCTCGACGTACGCGGCGAGCACCGCGCCCGACGGGCTGACGCCGTGCTGCCCGGCGCGCTGGCGCAATCCGGCCCACTCGGTCGGGTCGAGCCGCAGGTCGAGGCGACGGAAGCGGGGCGGCGCGGCCGTGGCGTCACCGCGCAGCGGCAGCTCCGGTGCCGCAGGCAGGTCGTCGAGCCGGGCCAGCCACCAGTCCCGGTCGGCGTCGTGGCGGGGGCCGCCGCGCAGCGGTTCGGTGGCCAGCAGGTGGTCGCGGAACGTCAGCGTCAGCTCGTCGGTGGGCGGCTCACCGGCGTAGCGGCGGCCCAGCTCGTCGAGCAGGATGTTGATGCTGACGAAGTCGCAGATCAGGAAGTCGATCGAGAAGTGCAGGACACTGCGGTGCGGGCCGCGGGTCACCCGCAACGCGAACAGCGGCCACTGCTGCGGGTCGTAGCGGCGGTGGTCCAGCTCCGCCCGGGTGGCGGCCACCGCGTCGGCGAAGCCGGCCGCGTCGGCGTCGCGCACCTCGATGCGGTACGCCGGCACGTCGGGACGTACCTGCTGGGAGCCGTCGCGGTTGACGACGGCCCGCAGCATGTCGTGCCGGGCGACGACCTCGTGCCAGGCGCGTTCCAGCCGGTCCACGTCCAGCTCGGGAAACGTCAGCTCGCCGTAGCCGTGGCAGCCGACCCCGCCGTAGGCGAACGAGTCGCCCCGCCCGAGCAGGTACGCGCTCTGCACGTCGGTGAGCGGGAACGGCTCGTACCGCTGCTCGGGGTGCGGCACCGCGGTGGGCGCGGCGGCGTCGCGCAGCACGGCCAGCACCTGCTCCCTGTGCTGGCGTAACGCGGCGCGGCGCTGGTCGGTGAGAACGCCGGTGGGGGCCCGGAAGCGGAGCTGGCCGTCTTCCTCCCAGAGCTGCACACCGACCTGCGCCAGCTCGGCGATGAGGTCCTGCCCGTTCATATCGCGCCTTCCTCGTACGTGCCGGCGGCGTGCTGCACGGCGGTGGCCAGGTCCGCGATGGTTGGTCGGTCGAGCAGCCCCCGCATCGGCAGGTCGACGCCGTAGCGTTCCCGCAGCGCGGCCAGCAGCCGGGTGGCGAGCAGGCTGTCCCCGCCGAGGCTGAAGAAGTTGCGGGTGCGGCCGGGAACGGGGCAGTTCAGCAGCTCCGCCCAGAGCGCGCCGAGGTCGCTCTCCAGGCCGGCGTGGGGTGGCTCGTCGGCCGGTCCGCTGTCCCCACTGGCGAGCAGGGTGGCCACCGCTCCCCGGTCGATCTTGCCGTTGCCGCTCAGGGGCAGCGCGTCGAGCACGGCGACGTGCTCGGGCACCATGTACGCGGGCAGCCGGTCCACGACGAACGCGCCGGTGGCGTCCGGGTCGAGGGTGACGCCCGGCTCGGGTACGACGGCTGCGGCGAGCCGGCGGGTGCTGGTGCCTACGGCCACCACGACTGCCTCGCGCACGCCGGGGCAGTCGGTCAGCGCGGCCTCGACCTCACCCAACTCGATGCGATGACCGCGGATCTTGACCTGGAAGTCCGCCCGGCCCAGGAACTCCAGCGTCCCGTCCGGCCAGTACCGGCCCAGGTCACCCGTGCGATACCAGCGCACCCCGTCATACGTCACGAACCGCTGCGCGGTGCGCTCCGGATCTCCCCGGTAGCCGGCCGCCACCCCCGCGCCACCGATCCACAACTCCCCGACCACCCAGTCGGGGCAGTCGCGCCCCCGCCCGTCGACGACCCGGTAGCGCTGGTTGGGCAGCGGGAAGCCGTACGGGATGGACCGCCAGTGCGCCGGCACCTCGCCGACCTCGAAGGCGTTGGACCAGATGCCCGCCTCGGTGGCGCCGCCGAGGGCGGTCAGCCGGGCGTCCGGTCGGCGGGCGACCAGCCGGTCGCGCAGGTCCAGGCCGACCCAGTCGCCGGAGACCAGGGCGTGCCGCAACGCGTCGAGCGGTTCGTCGCCGGCCGCGGTGAGCAGCATGTCGAGCAGGGCGGGCACGGTGTTCCAGATGGTGACGTCGTGCTCGCGGACGAGCCGCAGCCAGGCGCGGGCGTCGCGTCGCTGCCCCTCCTCGACGAGCACCACCGCGCCGCCGACGCCGAGCGGGGCGAAGATGTCGTACACCGAGAGGTCGAAGTCCAGCGCCGACACGGCGAGGACCCGGTCGTCCGGGCCGAGGCGCAGCCGGTCGTTGACCGCCGCGATGGTGTTCCCGGCCGCCGCGTGGGACACCTCGACGCCCTTGGGCTCGCCGGTCGAGCCGGAGGTGAAGATGACGTACGCCAGCGACGCCGGCTCCACCGGGACGCAGCGGTCCAGGGCGGGGCCGCCGTCGCCGGCCGGGTCGAGCCCGTCCGCGCCGACGACCGTCTTCACGTCGGCGCGGGTGAGGATCCGCTCCCGCCGGACCACCGGCTGGTCGACGCCGACCGGCACGTACACGCCACCGGCGGCCAGCACCGCCAGCACCGCGACGATCTGGTCGACGCCCTTGGGCAGGCACACCCCCACCGCGTCACCGGGCGCGACCCCGGCCCGCGCCAGCGCCCCGGCCAGCGTCAACGCCCGAGCGGCCAGGTCCCCGTAGGACACCGCCACACCGTCACCGCACAACGCCAGCCGAGCCGGCTCCCTGGCCGCGGTGTCGAAGAACCCGTCGTGCAGCAGACCGGGCGTGATCGGCGCGGCCGTCGCGTTCACCCGCTCACGCACCGCCCGCTGCCCGGCGGGGAGCCCGACCGGCACGGGCCGCGCCCAGTTCCCGGCCGCGAGGGCGGTCAGCAGCTCGACGTACGCGGCGAACATCGTCTCCACCACGTCGGGCGGGAACAGCTCCGCCACCACGTCCCAGTTGATGCTCAGGCCACCGTCACGTTCCATGACCTGGTTGTCCAGCCACACCTGCGGGGTCTGCGAGGCGCCCCAGATCTGCTCGCCGAACGGCAGGGACATGCTCACCAGCTCGTCGCTGATGCCCAGCGCGCTGGTGAAGACGACAGGCATGGCGGCGGGGGCGCCGGTGCGCCGCGCGATCTCCCGCAGCACCCAGATGGCGGAGACGGCGTTGTGCTCCATGCCGTCCCACATGCGCTCCTGCAGGCGGCGTACCACGGTCAGGAAGTCGTCGGCCGCGCCGGGGCGGTGCGGGACGAGCAGCAGCGAGGTGAAGTCGCCGAGCACGTGGTCGATGTCGGGGTGCACCTCGCGGCGGTCGAAGAGGGTCAGGTTGAGGGTGAGGTCCGGCCGCGCGCTGAAGGCCGACAGCACCTCGGCGTACGCGGTGGCGAGCACGGCGGCCGGGCTCACCCCGTGGGCGCGGGCGGCGCCGACCAGGGCGGTCCACTCGGCGGGACCGAGCCGCGCCGCGTGGCGGACGAAGCGGGGGGCGCGCACCCGGTCCGGGTCGACGGCGAGCGGCAACCGCGGCGCGGGGGGCAGCTCCGCGGCCTGCGCCGACCAGTAGCGCCTGTCGGCCTCGACTGTCGCCTCGTCGGGCCGGGCGGTGAGGACGTAGTCGCGAAACGACACGCCGATCGGGCGCAGCGGCGCGTCGAGGTCGACGTAGAGGGCGGACAGCTCGGCGAAGACGGTCACGATGCTGAGCGCGTCGAGCACGATGTAGTCGAAGCTGAACGCCAGCCGGACGCGGCGCTCGCCGTACCGGACGGCCTCGATGGCCACCAGCGGCCAGCGGGTCGGGTCGGCGATCCGGTGTGACAGCCGTTCGCGTAGGTCGGCGAGCGCGGTCTCGCCCTCGCCGACTGCGATGGTCACCTCGGGCACCTCGGGCTGGACGCGTTGGCGTCCGTCGGGGTCGAAGACGGCCCGCAGCATCTCGTGTCGGCGAACGAGGCGGTTCCAGGCCGCGGTGAGCCGGTCGAGGTCCACGTCCTCGCCGTCGAATTCCCAGTACCAGTGGGAGCCGACCTCACCGAGGGCGAAGTCGCCGCTGCGACCCATCCAGTACGCCCGCTGCACGTCGGTCGCCGGGAACGGCTCGTGGCGGTGCGCCGGGTCGGCCACGAAGGTCCCGGTCAGCGTGGCGCCCGTGTCGAGGCGTACCCCGGCGGCGAACCCGGCGAGCGTCGGCTCGGCGAAGAGGCGGCGCAGTTGTCCGCCGGCCAGGCCGGCCGAGCGCATCCGCCCGAGCAGGCGGGTGGCGAGCAGGCTGTCCCCGCCGAGGGTGAAGAAGCTGTCGGCGCGGCCGACGGTCGGTACGCCGAGCAGCTCGGCCCAGAGGGTGGCCAACGCCGTCTCGACCGGTCCGACGGGCGGCTCGACAGCCGTGGACCGGCCGGCGCCCTCGGCGAGCCGTCGTGCCAACGCCGGGCGGTCGATCTTGCCGTTGCCGCTCAAAGGCAGCGCGTCGAGCACGGCGACGTGCTCGGGCACCATGTACGCGGGCAGCCGGTCCACGACGAACGCCCGTACGGCCTCCGGGTCCACGTCGGACGCCTCGGGTACGACCGCGGCGGCGAGCCGGCGGGTGCTGGTGCCCACGGCCACCACCACGGCCTCGCGCACGCCGGGGCAGTCGGTCAGCGCGGCCTCGACCTCACCCAACTCGATGCGATGACCCCGGATCTTGACCTGGAAGTCCGCCCGGCCCAGGAACTCCAGCGTCCCGTCCGGCCAGTACCGGCCCAGGTCACCCGTGCGATACCAGCGCACCCCGTCATGGGTCACGAACCGCTGCGCGGTGCGCTCCGGATCTCCCCGGTAGCCGGCCGCCACCCCCGCGCCACCGATCCACAACTCCCCCACCACCCAGTCCGGGCAGTCGCGCCCCCGCCCGTCCACCACGCGACAGCGCTGGTTGGGCAGCGGAACCCCGTACGGGATGGACCGCCAGTGCGCCGGCACCGCACCGACCTCGAAGACGGTCGAGTGGATGGCGGTCTCGGTGGTGCCGCCCAGGGCGACGAGCCGGGCGTCCGGGCGCAGCGCCACCAGGCGGTCGCGCAGATCCAGGCCGACCCAGTCGCCGCCGAGCAGGGCGAGCCGGAGGTGGTCCAGCCCGCCGTCGGCCTCGGCGGCGGTCAGCAGCATGTCCAGCAGCGCGGGGACCGACTGCCAGACGGTGACCCGGTGCGTGTCGACGAGCCGACGCCAGGCGTTCGCGTCGCGTCGCTGCTCCTCGCCGATCAGCACCACCGCGCCGCCGACGCCGAGCGGGGCGAAGATGTCGAACACCGACAGGTCGAAGTCCAGCGCCGACACGGCGAGGACCCGGTCGTCCGCGCTGATGTCGAACCGCTGGCGGATGGCCTCGATGGTGGTGCCGGCGGCGGAGTGCGGCACCTCGACGCCCTTGGGCTCGCCCGTGGAGCCGGAGGTGAAGATGACGTACGCCAGCGACGCCGGCTCCACCGGGACGCAGCCGTCCAGGGCCGGGCCGCCGTCGCCGGCCGGGTCGAGCCCGTCCGCGCCGACGACCGCCCTGACGCCGGCCCGCTGCCAGATCCTGCCGCGCCGGGCGGCGGGTTGGTCGATGCCGACCGGCACGTACACGCCACCGGCGGCGAGCACTCCCAGCACCGCGACGATCTGGTCGACGCCCTTGGGCAGGCACACGCCCACCGCGTCACCCGACGCGACCCCGGCCCGCGCCAGCGCCCCCGCCAGCGTCAACGCTCTTCCCGCCAGCTCCCCGTAGGACACCGCCACCCCGTCACCGCACAGCGCCACCCGAGCCGGCTCCCGGGCCGCGGTGTCGAAGAACCCGTCGTGCAGCAGGCCGGGCGTGATCGGCGCGGCGGTGTCGTTCGCCAGCGGCCGGACCGCCCGCTGCTCCTGCGGCAGCAGGTCGCCCGGCGACGCGGCCCAGTCGCCGTCGATCAGGCCGGCCAGCAGCCGGACGTACGCGGCGAACATCGCCTCCGACACACCCGGTCCGAACAGCTCCGCCACCACGTCCCAGTTGAGGTACAGGCCCCCCTCACGCTCGGTGACCTGGTTGTCCAGCCACACCTGCGGGGTCTGCGACGACGTCCACACCGGGTCGCCGAAGCACTCCCGCACGTCCGCGCCGAAGAGGTCGCCGAGGCTGAGCGCGCTGGTGAACACCACCGGGGCGAGCACGGCCCGGTCGGAGCGGGCGCGGGCCAGGTCGCGCAGCACGTCCACTCCGGAGTACGCGCTGTGCGCCACGTCCCGGGCGAACTGCTCGCCCAGGCGGCGCGCGCGGTCGACGAACGGCACCTCGTCGGTGGCGTCGACCTCCAGCAGCAGCAGGTTGGTGAAGTCCCCACTGAGCAACGGCACGTCCGGGTGGTACGGCGTCCGGTCGTACAGCGGCAGGTTGAGCAGGAAGCGTTGCCGGCTGCTCCAGGCGGCCAGGACCTCGGCGAAGGCCGTCAGGAACACCATCGACAGGGTGACGCCGTGCTCGCGCGCGCGGGCGGCGAGCCGGTCCCGGTCGGCGCCGGAGAGCCAGTGGTGGTGGCGGATGACCCGGTGCCCGCTGACCCGCTCCGGGGCCACGGCCACCGGCAGGTCGGGCCCGCCGGGCAGGTCGGGCACCCGCTGGCGCCAGTAGCCGGCCGCGGCCTCGCGGGCGTCGGCCCGACGCCGCTCGTGGGTGGCCAGGTACTGGGGATAGCTGTAGCCGATGGGCGGCAGCGGTTCGTCGGGCCGGCGGTAGAGATGGGCGAGGTCGCCGAGGAGCACCCGGAAGCTGTGCGCGTCGGCGACCAGCATCTCGATCTCCACGTGCACCCGGCTCGCCCCGTCGGGCAGCAGGCAGAGCTGGACGTCGAACACCTCGCCCCGGTCCACCCGCAGGGTGCGGTGCGAGAGGGTGGCGCGCAGGTCGGCGAGCCGCCGGTCCCGCTCGTGCGCCGGCAGGTCACGCAGGTCGTGCACGGTCAGGCCGGGCCAGGCGCCGTCCGGGGTGATCTGCTGCCGGCCGTCGTCGAGGAAGCGGGCGCGCAGCATGTCGTGGCGGCGCACCAGGGCTCGGACGGCCCGGTCCAGCCGGTCCGGGTCCACCTGACGGCCGTCGAACTCGTTGTAGAAGTGCGCCCCCACGCCGCCGAGGGCCTGCTCCCCGGCCCGCCCGACCCAGTACGCGTGCTGCATCGTCGCCAGGGCGAACGGCTCGTCCGGGTCGACCGTCGTCCCGTCGTCGGCGGCGATGACGCCCGGCGACGCCGGGTGGGCCAGGGCGTGCCACTGCCGGACGGTGCGCAGCTCGATGAGCTGGGCGAAGGTGAGACCCGCGCCGGCCCAGCGGGCGGCGAGCCGCATCAGCCCGATCGAGTCGAGGCCGCGCTCCAGCAGATCCTCGTCGGGTGACACCGGCTCGTCGAGCAGCGACGCGACGTCGTCGCACATGCCGTCGAGGGTCAGCGTGGTCGGCACTGGCATGTCTCCTCCCGACTCCTCAGGCGCGGGGAACGCGGATCGAGCGGTCGGCGAACCCGATGAGGTCCAGCCGCTGCAGGCCGTCGCGGACCCGGGGAGTCAGCAGGCCGATGTTGGCCAGCGCGGTGACCACGCGGGCGAAGATGGCCTGCCGATACTTGATCATCAGCTCGTTGTGCGCGGCGAAGTCGACGCCCTCGCCCCGGTCGACCTCGATGCGGTCCCAGACGTCCTCGAGCAGGAACCGACGGCGCATGAGACTCGCCGAGTCGAGCACCATCTCCTCGCGGTCGGCCAGTTCGGCGCTGGTCATCTCGCGGTAGATGCCCTCCAGCGACAGCACCCCGAACGACACGTGCCGGGCCTCGTCGCGGGCTACGAGGCGGGTGATGTCGCAGATGAGGCGGTCGTGGAAGGTGCTGTTGGCGAGCCGGAACGCGGCCATCGCGAGGGCCTCGACCACGATCTGCATGCCCAGCGCGGTGATGTCCCACCGGGAGTCGGAGAGCAGGTCCTCGATCAGCTCGGACAGCGCCGGGTTGATCGGGTACGGATGCGGCACCTTCTCGCGCAGGTAGCGGGAGAACACCTCGACGTGCCGGGCCTCGTCGGCGGCCTGACTCGCGGCGTAGTACTTGCTGTCGAGGTCGGGCACCACCTCGACCAGGCGCGCGGCGACCACCAGCGCGCCCTGCTCACCGTGCAGGAACTGGCTCACCATCCACGACTGGAGCTCCCAGCGGAACGTGTCCCACATTCCACGGCCGCGCCGCGCCAGCGGGGACGCCTCGAACGACGCCATGGCGAACGCGGAGTCGTCGGGCAGCGGCTCACCGAACGGCACCTCGATCGACCAGTCGACATCCGTGCTGGCGTTCCACTGTGCGCTCTTGGCCCGTTCGTACAGGGAGAGGACCCGGGGCATCTCGGACTCGTAGTGCCACGTCAGCTGCGCACGCACGGGGGTGGTCACCGACAGACCAGACATGCGCCCAAGGTACCGAGAGAAAACACAAGATGCCAGACCCTTGATGACAGATACAACGACGAGCGGTACCGTCGTGGCGTGGCCCCCCGACCCGTACCGGCCTCCGTGGGACAGCGGCTGCTCGGCATCATCGAGCACTACCGGGCGGACCACGGGGCGTTGAACTGCCCGCTGCTGTGCCGCCTCAGCGGCGGCGCGGTCGACCTGACCGCGCTGGAACGGGCGCTCACCGCGTTGACCGCGCGGCACGAGGCGCTGCGGACCACAGTCGTGGGACGCGGACCACGGCTGTCCCAGCTCGTGCACGATCCGCGACCCGTCGAGCTGCGGGTGGTCGACCTGCGCGGCGAGCCGGATCCGCACACCGCCGCCGACGACGCCGTCACCACCGAGCTGGCCACCCGGGTGGACGTGACACAGTGGCCGACCCGGGCCACCGCCTGGCGGGTCAGCGACCGCGAGGTGACCGTGTGCTTCACCATGCACCATCTGGTCACCGACGCGTGGTCGTGCGGGCTGCTCTTCGAGGAGCTGCGCACCCTCTACGCCGACGCGCAGGCCGCGCTGCCCCCGGTGCGCTGGCAGTACCCGCAGTTCGTGGCCTGGCAGGAGGGTCGGCTGGCCGGCACGGAGCTGGACCGGCAACGCGAGTTCTGGCGCGGTCAGCTGACCGGGCTGCGGTTGCCGCGCCTGCCGTATCGCGAGCCGCCCCCGGACGCCACCCCCGGCGTGCTGGCCCGGGACCTCGACGCCGACGTCGCCGACGGGCTGCGCGCCCTGGCCCGGCGACACCGCACGACGCTGTTCACCGTGGCCCTGGCCGTCTACTACGCCGTCCTGCACCGGGTCACCGGGCAGGGTGACCTCGCCGTCGCCTCGCTGTTCGCCAACCGTGCCCGGCCGGAGAGCCAACGCACCGTCGGGTTCTGCGCCAACATGGTGGTGCTGCGCACCCGGCTGCCGCCGTTCGCCACCTTCGCGGCCCTGCTCCAGGCGACCCACGCGACCACCGCCGCCGCGTTCGCCAACCAGGAGCAGCCCTACCAGGCCGTCGCCACCGGCAGCGCCAACCTGGGCGGCCGGGTCGACGACGTGGTGTTCCAGATGATGGCCGAGCTGTCACACCGCGTACGCGTCGGCGACACCGAGTTCGAGTTGCTCGTCCCCGAGGCGATCGGAAGCCGCTTCGGCACCGAGCTGGCGCTCGCCCCGCGCGGCGACGGCCTGCGGGTGGTGCTGTTCCACACGCCACGGCTGGCCCCGGCCGACGCCGTACGCCTGCTCGACGGCTACGTCTCCGTGGCGCGGGCGGTGGTGGGCAACCCCGCCGTCGCGCTGTCGGCGCTGCCGCGACGCTAGCCCGCGATCAGCTCGGCCCCGCGTTCGCCGATCATGATGCTGGTCAACGCGGCCGGAGCGCGCAGCGGCACCGGAACGATGCTGGCGTCGACGACCCGCAGGTTGGCCACGCCGCGTACCCGGCACCGCCCGTCGACGACCGCGCCCGGGTCGTCCGCCGCGCCCATCCGCGCGCCGCCGACCAGGTTCAACCGGCTGTACGTGGTGGCGCGCAGCAGATGGTTGAGCTGCTCGTCGTCGCCCACCACCGCGTCGTCGACGAGCGCGAACCGGGCGACGGTCTTGGTGAAGGCGGCCTGGTTGGCGATCTCCCACGCGTGCCGGTACGCGTCGCGCATCCGGGCCAGGTCACCCTCGGCGGTGTAGAACCCGAGGTCGACCACGGGTGGGCTCGCCCCGTCGGCGTCGCGCACCGAGATGCGTCCGCGCGAGGCCATCGCCATGTCGCCGATCATCACGGTGTTGACCTGGTCGACGCCGATGATCCGGTCCAGACCCGCGCCGGCGCCCCGCGACGTGCTCATGCCAGTGAACAGGCTCAGGTAGAACGCCTGGTCGGCCGCGTGGCCCGGGATGCCGGCGAGCCGCGCGATGAGCTGCGTACGCGGCCAGTCGCCGCCGATCGTCTCCGGCTCGGGGACCACCAGGATGATCGCGCCGGGCTGATCGATCACGTCCGCGCCCACGCCGGGCAGGTCGACGAGCGGCGTGATGCCGGCGGCGCGCAGCTCGTCGGCGGGGCCGATCCCCGAGCGCAGCAGCAGAGCCGGAGTGTACGGCGAGCCGGCGCAGAGGATGACCTCCCCGGCGTCGATCCGCTCCCCCGCGACCTGCACACCCACCGCCCGCCCGTCGTCGAGCAGCACCCGCTCGACCTCGGCGTCGCCGCGAACGACCAGATTGGACCGCGACCGGGCCGGGTCGAGGTGGGTGAGGGCGGTGGACATCCGCAGCCGGTCGCGCCGGTTCTGCGGGTACATCCCGATGCCCACGGCGTCGGGGGCGTTCATGTCCTCCTGGTAGTCGTGGCCCAGGCCGAGCGTGGCCTGGAGGAAGCCGTCCATCGCCGGCGTCAGCTCACCGCGCGGCCACCGGGTGATCGGTACGGGCCCGTCGGCGCCGTGGTGGTCACGGTCGCCGAACTGCTGGTCGGCCTCCAAGCGCCGAAACGCCGGGAGCACCGCCGGCCAGTCCCACTCCGGCAGGCCGCGGGCGCCCCAGGAGACGAAGTCGGCGGCCGGGGCCCGCATCGCGCCCCGGTCGTTGATCTGCGTGGAGCCGCCGACCACCCGGCCGCGCCGCAGCGGCGCCTCCCGCCCGGCGGCGACGGTCGCCCGCAGGGGCCAGTCGAAGCCGTCCTCGGCCTCCACCGAGCCGGTCCGCAACGCCTCGGGCACCGCGGCCCCGACGAGGTCGGGGCCGGCCTCCAGCAGCAACACCGAGCGGCCCGGGTCCTCGCTCAGGCGGGCCGCGAGCACCGCGCCGGCCGCGCCCGCGCCGACGACCACGAAATCGTAGCGAAGCATGGGCTCAGCGTAGCCGAACACACGACATGCCAGGACGCATCACATGTGCTATCCGCGATTCTTCATTAGACTCTCGGGTATGAGCAGAGGCCCGGAAGTCATCCCCACCCTGCGCTACCGAGACGCGCCGGCCGCCATCCGGTGGCTGGTCGACGTCCTCGGTTTCCGCGCGGAGCTGGTCGTCCCCGGCCCGGACGACTCCATCAGTCACGCGCAACTGACCTGGGGCAACGGCATGGTCATGCTCGGTTCGCAGACGGACGGCAGCGACGGCCGGCTCGTTCTGGACACCGGGCCCGCCGCGACCTACGTGGTGCTCGACGACGTGGCGGCGCACTATGAACGGGTCGTCGCCGCCGGCGCCGAGGTCGTGCAGAAGCTCCGCGACGAGGACTACGGCGGCCAGGGCTATTCGGTCCGCGACGCCGAGGGCAACCTGTGGAGCTTCGGCTCCTACCGACCCGGCTCGTCCTGACCACCGACGGCTGATCCCCGACGCGCGGGCGGCGTGAGCCGGACCCGCGCGCCTGCGGCCGGGTCAGTCGTCCAGCAACAGGCCGGCCAGTTCGGCCCGGGTGTCGGCGACCGTGCCGTCGAAGGTCGCCAGCCACCACGCCCGGCGGTACCAGTGGTGCAGCGGCTGCTCCCACGTGAAGCCGCTGCCGCCGTAGGTCTGGATGGCCACCTCGCAGGCGGTCATCGCGGCCTCCCGGGCGGCCACGCTGGCCGTGAGCACGGCCTGGTCGGCGACCCGGCCCGGCTCGGCGTCGACCGCCCACGCGGCCCGGTAGGCCAGCGACCGGGCCGTCTCGACCTGGCCGTAACACTCGGCGAGGGGGTGCGCGACCGCCTGGTTGGCGCCGATCGGCGCTCCGAACTGGGTGCGGGTGGCGGCGTACCCGCTGGCCCAGGTCAGCGCCCTCGCCGCCACGCCGACGGCCTCGGCGGCGAGCAGCGCCAGGGCCCGCCGCCGGGTCAGCGCGAGCACGTCGGCGGCGGCGTCCGCGGCCACGAGGAGCGTCGAGGGTACGCCGGTCAGCTCCACCGTCGAGACGGTGCGGCTCTCATCGAGCGCCTGCCCGCCGGCACCGGCCGGCGTCGCCTGCACCGCCGACGCGTCGACCAGGCGCAGCTCCACGCCGGACGCCCCGGTCGCGGCCACCACCAGGTCCACCGCGTCGAGCGCGTGTGGCACGCGGACCGCGCGGCCGGTCAGCGTCCCGTCGGCTGCGGCGGCGCAGCCGACCCGCGGGGCGTCCGTCGACGAGCGAGCGCCTGTTGGTCGGCGGGCGGCGGCAACCGCCTCGGCGAGGGTGCCGGGGCCGTTCGCCCACGCCCAGGCCAGCGTCGCGGGAGCCGCGATCGGCCGGCCCGCCGCCCGCAGCGCCGGGCCGGCCAGGCCCACGGTGGCCCACCAGGGTGCCGGGCTGCGCGCCCAGCCCATCCGTTCGGCGAGCAGCGCCAACTCGACGGTGCCCAGCTCCGCGTCGAGCCAGCCCAGGTCGGTGACCTCGGCCCACGCCTGGCCGTCGTCGGCGGCCCGGTCATCGGCGAGGTACTTCGCCGCGGTGTCCCGCAGCGCCTCCTGCTCACCGGTCAGTGCGAAGTCCATGAGGTCTCCCCTCGTCGTGGGCGAGTCGGCGGTCAGTACGACCGGGGCAGGCCCAGTACGCGCTCGGCGACCAGGTTGCGCAGCACCTCGGAGGTGCCGCCCTCGATGGTGTTGGCGCGGCTGCGCAACATCTGGTGCCGCCAGTAGCGGTCCCAGCCGTCCGGTTCGGCGTCGTCGCCGAGCAGCTGCACGGCGAGGGTGGTGAGCCGTTGGTGCGCCTGCGACCAGCGCAGCTTGATCACCGACGTCTCCGGGCCGGGCACCCCGGTACGCGCCAGCGCGGCCAACCCCCGCCGGTTGGTCCAACGCAGACCCTCCAACTCGACGTAGCGGGCGGCGAGCTGGTCGCGTACGACCGGGTCGGTGTCGCGGCCGCGGGCCTTCGCGGTCGCGACCAGCCGGCGGAACGCCACGTCCAGCCGAGCGGTCAGGGTGAACCCGAAGGTGCCCCGCTCGTGGGCGAGGGTGGTCATCGCGACCCGCCACCCGTCGTCGAGCGCACCGACCACCGCGTCGAGCGGCACCCGCACCTCGTCGAACTCGATCTCGGCGAACTCGGCCTCGCCGGTCATCTGGCGGATCGGGCGCACCGTGACGCCGGCCGAGCGCAGGTCCACCAGCAGGCAGGTCAGCCCGCGGTGGCGGCGCTGCTCGGGGTCGGTGCGCGCCAGCAGCAGGCAGTGGTCGGCGAGGTGCGCGTACGACGACCACACCTTGCGCCCGGTCACCACCAGCTCGTCGCCGTCGCGGCGCGCGAGCGTCCGCACGGCGGACAGGTCGCTGCCGGCCTCCGGCTCGGAGAAGCCCTGACAGAAGATGATGTCCCCGGTGAGGATGCGCGGTAGATACCAGGCGCGCTGCTCGGGCGACCCGCAGGCGATGATGGTCGGCCCGACCATGCCCAGGCCGATGACTCCGATGTGCTCGGCGGCCTCGGCCCGGGCTGTCTCCTCCAGGTAGATCGCCTGGTAGGCCGGGGACAACCCGCGCCCGCCGTGCTCGGCCGGCCAGGTCAGGCCCGCGTACCCGGCGGCGTGCAGCGCGCGGGTGAACGACCGCACCGCCTCGATGTCGCCCCACCGGCCCTGCGGCGGCGCCCCGTCCGGGCCGGCGGTCACCGGCACCGCGTCCGCCAACCAGGCACGCAGGCCCGCCCGGAACTCGGCCTCCTCGGCGCTGTCACGCAGATCCATGCGCCGCATCGTACTCGTATCTGGTTTTGATCTGCAGTATCTTGTTTTCACGCGTCCCGACGCCGGAAGGGGTCCTCGATGGCCAGTCTCGCGGACGACGCCGCGGTACGGCAGACCGCGCCCGGTCACTACCAGGCCCACCTGTCGGAGGACTGGTCGGTCTGGGGGCCCAACGGCGGTTACCTGGCCGCGATCGCGCTGCGCGCGGCGGGCGAGGAGGCCGGCGCCATGCTGCCGGTGAGCCTGAGCTGCCAGTTTCTCGCGCCGCCGCGCTACGGCGAGGTCGACGTCGAGGTCACCCGCGTGCACGGCACCCGACGCGCCGCCGCCCTGCACGTCACCCTGCGCCAGCGCGGCCGGATCCTGCTCGCCGCGTACGTCTGGACCATCGCCGCCGGCCTGCTCGGCCCCGAACGGCGCTGGATGCCGCCACCGGACCTGCCCAAACCCGACGAGCTGCCCACCCTGGTCGAGCTGATGCGCCGCGACGGCCTGCCGGTGCTGCCGATCTGGGAGCGGTGCTACGAGGTACGCCTGGCCGGCTGGCCGGCCGGCGGCTGGCAGCCGCAACGCGACGGCGTGCCCACCATCCGGGGCTGGCTACGGCTGCACGAGGAGCTGCCGGCCGACGCGGACCCCTGGCTGGCGGCGGCCCGACTGGTCTTCGCCGTCGACGTGGTGCAGTTCCCGGCGGTGGTGCAGGCGTTCGAGCGGACCACGTTCATGGCCCCGAGCATGGACCTGTACGTGGGCTTCCAGGGCGGCGACGACGGCACGGGCTGGCTGCTGGTGGAGGGTGAGGCCGCCGCCGCCACCGGTGGGGTGCTCGGCGCCCGCGCCCGCGTCTGGTCCGACAGCGGGCTGTTGCTGGCCACCGGCGGGCAGCAGATGCTCTATCGGATGGCCAGCCCCGTCTGACGAGGGCTCAGCCGTCGGCGCGGCGGCCGAACCGGCGCACCGCCACCAGCAGGCAGACCGTGCCCAACCCGAGCACCCACGCGAGGGTCTGCAGCACCGGCCACAGCACCGGCCCGCCACTGGACAGGCCGACCAGCGCCTCGGTGGCGACCGAGAACGGGTTGGCCCGCACCACGGGCTGCACCACCGAGGGGAACGCCGACACCGGCACGAACCCCGAGGAGAAGATGAACAGCAGGGTCGCCGGGCCGGTCAGCGACGGCGGCAGCGACTCCTCGTCACCGGGACCGGAGCCCCGCCACAACGCGATCGCCGCCCACAGCAGGCCGAACAGCGCGATCACCGCGAAGAAGCCGACGACGGCCAGCGGCCCCTCCCGGAACCGGAAACCCAGCAGCATCGCCACGCCCGTGGTGAGCGCTCCGATGCCGACGATGCGCAGCACGTCACCGACGACCCGACCGGCCAGCAGCGCCCCCGGCGCCACCGGCATGGTGCGCAGCCGGTCGACCAGCCCGCCGCGCAGGTCGCGCAGGAAACCGACGGCGCTCGACGGCGACCCGAACGCGGCGGTGGACAGCACCACCAGCGGGGCCAACCGCTCCAGGTAGTGCTGCCGGTCGCCGTCACCGACGATCCGGCCGAAGACCGCGTACTGGGTGAGCAGGAGCAGCACCGGGAACGCGAACGCGTAGACCAGCGCGGGCGGCGCCCGGAAGAACCGGCGAAGGTTACGCCCGGCGAACAGCGAGGCCTGCGTGACGGTACTCATCGGCTCCTCCGAAACGAACGTGCCGCGGCCGCGCCGAACAGCAGCCCCAGGACCAGCAGCCAGACGAGCGCCGGCCACACCCTCTCGTCGGCGCCCTCGGTGGACAGCGCGCGCAACGCGTCGACCTGGGCGGAGAACGGTGACACCTCGACCACCGGCTGCAGCCAGCCCGGAAACGCGTCGACCGGGACGAAGGCGGTGGAGACCGTGATGAGCACCAGGTACGGCAGGGTCAGCGCCGAGTACACCTGCTCGGGGTCGCGGGCGCCCAGCCCCAGGGCCGCGCAGCCCGCCGCGAGCACCACCGCGAAGCCGACCGCCAGCGCGACGAAGCCCGCGGCGCGGGCCGCCCCGGCGGTGAACCGGAAACCGACGAGCACCGCGGCGACGAGGATCACCGCCACCGCGACGGCGGCGCGGGCCGCGTCCACCACGAGCCGGGCCAGCGGCACCACGACCGCGCTCATCGGCAGCGTCCGGTACCGGGCGATCAGCCCGCTGCGCGCGTCGCCGGCGATCAGGTAGCAGGCCGACATGGCGACCAGGGCGGTGGTCTGCACGACGATCGCGGGCGGAAGGAACTGCTCGTAGGCGATCCCGTAGTCGGACATCAGCCGCTGGAAGACCACCATGAAACCGGCGAAGAACGTCAGCGGAAACACGACGGTCAGGCCGACCGACCGGCCCGCGCGAGCCTGCCGCAGGTTGCGGGCGGCCAGGACGGCGAACTGCCGCGGCCCGCTGGCCGCCACCGCCGTCGTGGTGCTCACCGGCCGGCTCCCGCCGCGTCCGCCCCGACCGCCTTCTCGGCGTCGACGGGCACGGTCAGGGAGAGGAACACCTCGTCCAGGGTGGGCCGCCGCACGGTGACGTCGTCGGCCTCCACACCCGCCGACTCCAGCCGCCGCACCACCTCGGTCAGCGTGCCGGAGCCGGCGGCCAGCCGCAGCACGTCCTCGTCCTCGGTCAGCCCCTCGAACGCCACTCGTAGCTGCCCGGCCGCGACCGCCCGGGCCCGCGGGTCCTCGATCCGCACCTCGCAGACCGCGCCGCCGAGCTGACGCTTGAGCTCGTCGGGGGTGCCCTCCGCAGCGACCCGGCCGTGGTCGATGAGCAGGACCCGCCCGGCCAACTGGTCGGCCTCCTCCAGGTACTGCGTGGTGAGCAGCACGGCCGTGCCGCCGTCGCGCAACTCCCGGACGACCTCCCACAGGGCCCGCCGGCTGCGCGGGTCGAGGCCGGTGGTCGGCTCGTCGAGGATCAGCACGGGTCGGTCGACCACCAGGCTCGCGGCCAGGTCGAGGCGGCGGCGCAGGCCACCGGAGTAGGTGCGCACCGCCTTGCCCGCCACCTCACCCAGGTCGAAGCGGTCGACCAGCGCGTCCGCGCGGGCGGCAGCCGCCTGCCGGCCCAGCCCGAGCAGCCGGCCGAACAGCACCAGGTTCTCCCGGCCGGTCAGCAGCTCGTCGAGGGCCGCGAACTGGCCGGTGACCGCGATGCTGCGGCGCACCTCGGCGCCCTGGGCGACGACGTCGAAGCCGGCGACGCGGGCGGTGCCGGAGTCCGGCTTCAGCAGCGTGGTGAGACAGTGGATCGTGGTGGTCTTTCCCGCGCCATTGGGCCCGAGCAGGCCGACCACCTCGCCCGCGTCCACCTCGAAGCTCACCCCGTCGACCGCCGCCGTCGCGCCGAACGACCGGCGCAGATCGCTGACCTGGATCAACTGTTGTGACATCGCACCACCCTCATGCCAGGAATCCCGGAACCATATCAACGCTTGTCTGTGTAAAGCCAGATACGAGAACGGATAACTCACCCGTCGACAGGGCTGCGCCGGCTACGTAGTCGCTGGCGCGACGAGGCCGCGAAGGCGGCGGCGATCCGCTCGACCACACCCGAGCGGACGCACTCCCCGGCGATGCGCACGCTCGCCTCGACGTCGACCGCGGTGGCCGTTCCGTGGCAGATCACGCACACACCGCGTACCCCGAGCAGCGCTCCCCCCGGCTCGGCCGCGAGCCCGTCGCGCACCGCCCGGGTCACCCGCCGCCGCCGCTCACGCGCCAGCGCCCCGATCGGTGAGAACGCCCGCACCGCGTCCAGCGCCAGGCCGACGGTGGCGTCCAACGTCCGCTCGTACATCTTCAACGCCACGTCGCCGGTGAACCCGTCGGTCACCGCCACGTCGACCCGGCCTCCGAGCACGTCGTACGCCTCGATCTGACCGCTGTAACCGGGCATTGTGGCCAGCAGGAGGTGCGCGTCGCGGCGGACCGGCCCGCCCTTGACCGCCTCGTGCCCGTTGGACAGCAGGCCGATCCGCGGCCGGGCAAGCCCCAGCCGCCCCCGCGCGTACTCCGCGCCCAGCACCGCGAACTCGACCAGCCACTCCGGTACGGCCGCCGCCGTCGCGCCGATGTCCAGCAGCACGGTCGGACCGGCGCCCGGCACCGGCAGCACCGTCGCCAGGGCCGGATTGCTCACCCCCGGCACCCGACCCAGCCGGACGGCGGCCGCGAGCACCGCCGCGCCGGTGTTGCCCGGGGTCACCATGGCATCCGCCCGACCCGCCGCCACCTCCCCGGCGGCGACCAGGAGCGAGGAGCGCCGCTTGGCGTACGTCGCGGCCACCGGATCCTCACCCATGCCGACCACGTCCGGGGCGTGCACCACTCGTACGCCCGCCGGCGCGACACCGCCGGGCAGCAGCGGCCGGATGAGCGCCTGCGGGCCGACCAGCGTGATGTCCACCGTGGCGGCCGCGGCCAGCGCGCCGGCGACGACGGGCTCCGGCCCGAGATCCGCGCCGGCGACGTCGACCGCCACCCGCAGCCGCCGCTCCGGCGGTGCTTCCTGTCCCGCCACCCGCAACCGCCGGTCCGGTGACGCGCCCTGACGCGCCATCACCGCATGCCGGCGCTGAGCCGGTCCGCCGTCGCGGATCTGCCGGTCACGCCGTCGCCGTCGGGTCCGTCCGGTGTCGGCGGTCCTGCGAGCGCGTCCGTCGCCGCCCGCTCGGCGGGTGGCGATGTCAGCCAGTGGCGCAGCGCGGCACGGGCCGGCGCCAGCTCGCCCGCGAACGCGCCGACCAGGTCCGGGTGACCGTGTGCCGTGCCGGCCGGGCGGTCGGCGCGCAGGTCGGCGGCGAGCACCTGGACCCGGGTGGCGAGGTCGGCGCCGCGCCAGCCCAGCGCGTAACCCAGCGCCGCCTCGTCCCGGGCGGCGGCCCGCCCGGGCAGGCCGGCGACGGCACGGCACTCGGGGTCGATCAGCTCGACGGCGGCGAGCAGCGCCTCGGCCTCGGCGAGGACGCCGGCGGCGGCGAACCGCCAGGCCTGGTCGGCGGCCCACCGCCCGTCGCGGCGGGCCTCCCCGACCAGGTCGACCAGGCGGGTGAGAAGCGCGCCGAGCGCGGCCACCGCCGGACGACCGGTCCGGACGGCGAGCGTCGCGGCGCGGGCCGCCGGGCCCGGGGCGTACGGCCGCAGCCGCAGCCGCGCGGCCCGCACCAGCGGTTGCGGTGTCCGGGAGTACGCCTCGGCCAGCACCCGATAGCCGTCACCGGAGCGGTCGGAGCCGGCGGCGAAGCGTTCCAACCGCCACTGCAACTGATCCAGCAGGATGTGGCGTGTGCCGTCGAACACGCCGTAGAGCAGCACGTCACGGACCCGCGCCGCGTACCCGAACTCCTCGACGAGTGCCCGCGACCCCAGCACCGCGCGGCCTTCGGTGACGGCCTGCTCGGCCAGCTCGCAGCAGGCGTACTTGGCCACCGCGGCGGCGTACGCGGCGGCCGGCCCGAGCGCGTTGATGAGGAACGTGGCCTTCACGGCGGTCGCCGCGACCAGCACGTCGAGGGCCGCCGCCCGGACGAGGTGTTCGGCGATCGCGCCGAGGTGCACGATCGGTTCGCCGTAGACGTCGCGCTCGCGGGCGTACCGCACGGCCTGGGCGAGCGCGCCGCTGGCGGCGCCGGAGGCGAGTGAGCCGATGCCACCCCGCGACAGCGCCAGGGTCAGCTGCAGGATGGTCAGCCCGTCGCCGGGCGCGCCGATCGGCTGGGCCGGGGTGCCGGCGAACCGTACGCCGGAGATGTCGGCGGCAACGGCGGGCAGCGTCCGCCACCGGGGCAGGGCCGTCACCGTGTCGTCGCGTTCGGCGAGAAACAGGCCGAAGCGGTCGGTGTCGGCAAGCCGGGCCAGGGTGACCAGCAGGTCGTGCCGGGTGCCGCCGTTGATCAGTTGCTTCTCCCCGGTCAGCCGGTACCCGCCGTCGACCGGGTCGGCGCGGGTGCCGGTGCGGGCCAGGTTGCTGCCGTGCGCCAGCTCGGTGAGCAGCATGGCGGCGGCGCCACCGTCGCGCAGCACCGCGCCCGCCCGATCGCGCTGCTCCGGCGTGCCGGCGATGCAGAGCGGCAGCAGGGCCAGCGCGTTGACCCCGAGCGTGATGGCGAGGCTCCCGCTGTGCCGCGCGGCCTGCGCGTTGAGGGCGTTGACGTGCACGGCGGTGGCGCTGTCGGGGTCGTACACGGCGGCGACGCCGATCTCCCGCAGCTCGGCCAGGACGTCGTCCGGTGGTGTGCGCCCCGCGTCGGCCGCCGCGAGCCGGCGGGCGGTGTCGGGGTGACCCAGGTGACGGGCGATCGCCGGCAGCGGGTCGACCTGGGCCATCGGCAGGGGGCAGAGTCGTTGCCACGCCGACGTCTCGTCCGGTGTCATCCGGCACCTCACCGTAAATACGTGACAGCAGATACGAGATGCATGCTAGCGGTCCCGGCCGACCAGTTCACCCCCGGAAGCCCATCCCGATCCGACGCCGAGGGGCGCGCGGCTGACTACGCTCGGCCCATGGTGACGGCGGGACTGCTCCTCGCGGCCGGCGCCGGGCGTCGACTCGGCATGCCGAAGGCCCTCCTGCCCTACCGGGGGCGACTCCTGGTGGACCACGCGGCGGCGATCCTCACGGCCGCCGGCTGCCAACCGGTCATGGTGGTGCTCGGCGCGCAGGCCGACCAGGTCCGCTCCCGGACGCGACTGCCCGGTGTGGTGGTGCTCAACGACGACTGGGCGACGGGCCTGGGCTCGTCCCTGCGGGCCGGGCTGTCCGCCCTGACGGCCAGTCCGGCCGTGGCCGTCGTGGTCACCCTGGTCGACATGCCCGGCCTCACCCCCGAGGCGGTACGCCGCGTCGCCCGCGACGCCACCGCCGACTCCCTCGCCGTGGCCACCTATGCGGACGGTCGGCGCGGGCATCCGGTGCTGCTCGGCCGACGGCACTGGGCCGGCGCGTCCGAGGCGGCCACCGGAGACCGGGGCGCGCGGGACTACCTGCGGGCCCGGGACGACGAGGTACGGCTGGTCCCCTGCGCCGACGTCGCCGACGGCACCGACGTGGACCTGCCCGAGCAGGCGGCCCGCCTCCCCGGATAGGGTGACGGCGTGCTCAGCGGGGTCAACGGCCTGTCCCGACACTTCACCGAGGACAGTCTGCGTGAGTATCTGCTGCAGCGTTCGGTCCGGCAGGCCGACGGCTGCCTGATCATCCGCGGCTACGGCTCACAGCGCGGCGTCTACCAGAAGGTCGCCGGCAGAGCCTGGGCGCACATCGCGGCGTACGCCGTCTTCGTCGGCGGGTACGACCCCGACCTGGAGGTCGACCACCTCTGCCCCGCGAAGGACTGCGTCGAGCCCACCCACCTGCGGCAGGTCAGCCACGCGGACAAATGCCGCACGAGAACGCAGACGCCGACCTGCCGCAACGGGCACGAGCGCGAACTCGACGAGTCGACGGGCCGGTACCGCCGCACGTGCCGCGCCTGCAACCGGGACAGCCAGCGCCGCTGGCGCGAACGCCAGGCAGCCGAGGTGGCTCAGGCCCGCTCGGCGTACGTCCCGGGATAGGGCTTCGTCACCAGCTCCTCATCGCGCCGGGTCGAGCTGTGCGCGGAGCGCGGCGGCGATGTCATCCTGCTGCGCCTCGTCAAGGCGGTCACCCTCGGCGGCGTTCAGGTAGCCGAAGACCGCAGGGCCGCGGCGATCAGCCGGGAGATCTGGCATCCGTGGCACCACGTGGAAGTGCACGTGGGCGAAACCTTCCTTCTCGGCGAGCTGGATGACGTAGGTCTTCGCGCACCCCGTCACGGCGTGCAGGGCGCGCGACAGCCGGACCTGCCACGTGCCGAGGCTGGCCGCCTCGGCGTCGGACAGCTCAGCGATCGACGTCACGTGCCGGCGCGGAACGAGCACCAGCCACCCGGGCAAGGTCGAGTCGAACGCGTGGGCGACCCGCCAGTGCTCGTCAGCGGCGACGAGCTCACGGGCCGGCAGGGTGTCGATCCGCCGATTCTGGTCACAGGCGTAGCAATCCACGGTCGAACACTAATGCCGCGGCCTCCTGCGGTAGAGCCTCGTCAGGCCCGATGGGCACCAGCTGTCCGCGCTCCGCGAGGCTGGACAGCAGCCGCGATCTCGCGCGTACACCATCCTGACCCCTTACGCACAATAACTGTCATTATGATGTGCGCACGGTATGCCCTTTTTGTGGGAGTGGATTATCGGATTATCGTTACTGGTAAACCGAAAATGAGCGCCGACTGGCCCGCTGCTCGCTCCTCTACGCTCAGGAGCCGACGACGCCAGAACGCTATGAAGGGGCCTTGGGCTTGCGATTCACGCATCGCGACACCGATGCGGACGCGGTCAACGCGGACCCTCCAGCGGCAGCACCGCGCGATCACCGGCCTGCCGCGGACCGCCGTGACCCAGATCGACCGTGCGAACGCCGCGGCCACGATGCTGCGCGACGGTCTCGACTGGTACGCGGTTGTCGAGGCGCTGGGGTACTTCGACCAGGCTCACCTGGCACATGCGCTGCGGCGCTACGTCGGGCGCACCGCGCGAGGGCTACGGGCGGGCGACGACCCGACGATGTCGTCCTGTACAAGACCGGCCCGCGGCCGGGCAGCTAGCCTCCGCCTGCCGCACCGGCATCGTCGACGCCGCGCGCCGGCTCAAGGAGCTTCCCGGCCGAGAGCTCCAGGTCCACGGCAGTTGGAGGCTCGTGCAGGCGCTACACCAGGCAGATCATCGCAGGCGCGAAAGCGCGTCTCAGGCCCGCCTGGGCGCTGCCGCGCCGGTAAGCGATATACCTCAGAGGTATGAATATGACTCTGAGGTATATCCCCTTCCAGTGACACACCGCAGTACCCGGTCGTCGTCGGAACCGGGAAACGCCTGTTCTGACGCCCACGACCCTCGGCGTGATCTCCACGGGCGCGTACACCGTGGACGAGGGGCGATCGACGCCAGTCCTCGACTGACGCCGACGCTCGGCCGCCCGCCGCGTGGCGCAACACCGGTCTTCCGTCAGAGTCGGCGACCCTGGTCGGCGGGCTCGCCGAACCAGCGCGACAGGTGATCGTCCAGGTCCTGCTGGTCGTCGCCGATCCAGGCGACGTGACCGTCTGGGCGCATCAGCACACCCGGAACGTCCAGGTCCGCGGTCGGGTCCGCGAGGTGGTCGACCCGGTCTGACCAGCCGCCGACGCTGAGGCGTTCGGTGCGGTCCAGCAGCAGGCCGCGGCCGCGGTGCAGCAGGGCGTAGAGGTTGCCGTGCCGCAGGTCGACGTCGCGCAGGCGGCGGCCGAGCAGGTCGGGGCCCTCGCCGACGTCGTACCGGATCCCGACCCCGGTGATCTTCTCCAGGAGATGGCGGTTCACCTCGTCGAAATCCATCAGTTCGGTGAGCAGCCGGCGTACGGCCTGCGCGCCCGGTTCGCTGGACAGCAGTTCCGTCTGGGCTCGGGTGTTGTCCAGCACGTCCGCGGCGACCGGATGACGTTCGGCCTGATAGGTGTCCAGCAGCGTTTCCGGTGCCCAGCCACGGACCTGCGCGGCCAGTTTCCAGCCGAGGTTGACCGCGTCCTGGACACCCAGGTTGAGGCCCTGCCCGCCGATGGGCGGATGGATGTGGGCGGCGTCGCCGGCCAGCAGCACCCGCCCGACCCGATACCGCTCGGCCAGCCGGGTGGCGTCGCCGAAGCGGGACATCCAGCGTGGGGAGTGCACGCCGAAATCGGTTCCGGCCACGGCCCGCAGTCGTTGTCTGAAGTCCTCAAGCGTGGGCCGTCGCGCGCGGTCGCTGACGTCCGCCGCTGGGACCACGACACTGTAGACGCCGACGCCTGCGGGACGGAGCCAGAATCGCTTATGGGTCTCGCGGATCGTGGCCACCGTGGCGGCGACCTCCTCCGGCGGCACACCCACCTCCATCTCGCCCATCAGCGTCTCGGTGCGCGCGGGCTCGCCGGGGAAACCGACGCCCAGGAGTTTGCGCACCGTGCTGCGCGCGCCGTCACAGCCGACGAGGTAGCGCGTGCGCAGCTGTTGCCCGTCGGACAGCTCGACGGTCACACCCTCGTCGTCCTGCGCGAGACCGGTGACCGCCTGGCCGCGCCGGACCTGCGCGCCCAGATCGATCGCGTGCTGTTCGAGCAGACGTTCGATGACCGGCTGCGGTATGCCCAGCAGATAGGCGTACGCGGAGTCCAGCCCGGTGGGCGCGGGCTTGTTGATGGCGGCGAAGAAGCCGGCGGCCGGACGCTTTCGTCCATGCTCGAGCAACCGGGTCAGCAGTCCGCGCATCGCCATCAACTCGAGGCTGCGGATGTGCAGGCCGACGATCCGGACGGTCGAGGTCGGCTCGGTCTCCTTCTCCAGGACGAGGACCCGCACGTCGTGCAGGTGCAGCTCGGCGGCGAGCATCGCACCCGTCGGCCCACAGCCGGCGATGATCACATCGAAGATGGGGCTCGGCGATGAAAGTTCGGAGGCGTCGTTCACGATGGGGTCGCGCCGGCCCGTGTCGGTCGACGGGGGTTCGGCGGTTAAGTGCGCGGAGGGCACAGGAGTGGCCTTTCGGGAGTGCCTTGTTGTGAGAGGCGCTCCCGGCGACACCTACGTCAGTCGCCCAAACCGTGACGGCAGGGGGAGCACCCACATCGAACGAGCGTTCATGGGTCTCACCTCCTCGGGCGGTGTCGCGGTCCCCTGCAAGCTACAAGCCCGTACATGATCGCGTCCAGTTCTTTGAACCGGCGCCGCCATCCGCTTGACCCTCGACCCGGTCGAGGCCCGAGCATCGGCGACGTGAACGACCAGCTGGCACCCGATCCGACCATGACCCGCATCATCGAGGCGGTGCAGCTCGGCCAGACCGGCGCACCCGCCCAGGCCCGTGAGCTGCTCACCACGCTGTGGGACGAGATCGGCCCCGCCGGTGACGCCCTGCACCGTTGCACCCTGGCCCACCACCTCGCCGACCTGCAGGACACCACCGAGGCGGAGCTGGCTTGGGACGAACGGGCCCTGGCCGCTGTGTCCGAGCTGACCGCCGAACGCGCCCAGCGTTACCTGCCCGCGCTCCAGGTGCAGGCGTTCCTGCCGTCGCTGTACCTGAACCTTGCCGACTGCCACCGGCGGCTGGGCAACACCGGCCCGGCCCGGGAATGCCTCGCCCGAGCCCGCGAACACCTGGCGCAGCTACCGGACGACCCGTACGGCGAGACCATCCGCGCCGCTGTCCGTGACTTCGTGGCGGACGACCCGACCGATCGCCGGCGGCGCCAGCGGTTCCGCACACCCGGCCGCCTCGCCACGGTGCAGGAAAGAACGGGCGGCCGGGGAATCAGTCACCGTTCTCGGTGCGCGATGGCCATCCGGTACGCCTGCGGTGAACGTCCGTAGCGAGCACGGAAGAGGCGGCTGAAGTGAGCCTTGTCCGCAAACCCCCAGCGTGCGGCGATGACATGGACCGGCTGGCGCAGGTGCAGCGGGTTGCTGAGATCACGCCGGCACCGCTCCAGGCGCTTGGCGCGGATGAGCTCGGCAGCCGTCGTCGCCTCCCCTTCGAACAGGCGATGCAGCGACCGCAGCGAGATGTGGTGGGCGGCGGCGACGCTACGCGGGCTGAGCTCGGCGCTGTCGAGGTGGCGGTCGATGAAGTCGACGACGCGGGCGCGCAGGGCGGTGTGCCGGGCCTCCGGTGAGAGGGTGTCCTCGATGTCGAGGTGCTGAGCGAGCGTGGCGGCGAGCAGGTCCAGCGTCACGGTGCCCAGGACCTCGGCCTGCGCCGCCTCGTACTGCTCCGGGTGGGCCGCGATGCTGCGCAGGTGGTGGGTCAACAGCCCGCCGACGCCGAGGCGTGCGGGCAGCGGCGTGGCCAGCAGGTGGCGCAGCCGGTCCGGTGCCAACGGCAGCGCCGCGCGGGGTATCTGCACGGTGATCGTCGCGGCGAGACCGGGGCCGTCCGCGCGGTGCCGGGCGATGTACGGGCGCGCGGTGTCCAGCAGGGTGAAATGGCTGGCGGCGACGAGCGTGGTCTCGGTGCGGTCCTGGACCAGGGTGCTGAGACCCGTCAGTGGCAGCGCGAGCTGGTAGATGTCCGCCTCGGCTCGGCGGACCAGCCCGGCGGGCCGGGTGGCGTGCAGCGAGGGGTACCGCAGTGAGGTCAACCGGATCCGGCCGAGGTCGATGGCCTGGGCGTACGCGACGAAGTTGTCCAGCCGTGCGCTGGTGATGTGCGCGGGCGCAGCCTCCTGGGCGACCAGGGCGTACCAGAAATCGAACCGCTCCGGCGGCGGCAGTACCGTCGTGTCCACCACCAGGCTGGGCAACATCCTGTTCGCCTCCCCCGATTGCGAGGATGGATTCTTGCACGGATCGACCTTCCACGGTGCTGGCCACCGGGGCCACGGGTGTCCACGGTGACCGGCGCCGACCTGCGGGAGGCGTCCGACGAGATGACACGGGCGCTGACGCCGCACCGCGAACGCGACTGGTCGGTGCCCGCCGGCACGCTGACGTGGAGCTGCTGGACCACCGCGGCGCACATCGCGCACGACCTGCTCGCGTACGCCGGCCAGGTCACCGGCCTCGCATCGGACGGCTACCTGCCGTACGACCTGCGGGTCTCCCCTACCGCGGACCCGGCGCGGGTGCTCGACGTGGCGCGCGCCTGCGCCGGGCTGCTCGCCGTCGCCGTCGACGCCGCCGCACCGGACGCGCGGGCCTGGCACTTCGGCCCCTGCGACCCGGCCGGCTTCGCCGCGATGGGGGTGGCCGAGACGTTGCTGCACACCCACGACATCACCCTCGGCCTCGGTGTGCCGTGGCGGCCGTCGCCCCGACTGAGCGCGCTGGTGCTGCGGCGCCTCTTCCCGGACGCCCCGGCCGGCGCCGCGCCCGACGTGCTGCTGTGGATGACCGGTCGCGGCGAGCTGCCCGGTCGGGCACGGCGCACGTCCTGGACGTGGCGCGCGGCGGTGGACTGATCCGTTCTCAGCCCCGGCGGCGCCAGCGCAGCCACCAGCGCCGGCGGGCTCGGCGGGCCGGCGCGACGGCCGGGTCGGTGGCGGCGACCGTTACCTCGGGTCCGGCGCGCTCGGCACGCCAGCGACGGACGACCTCGTCGGCGTTCACCGGCCGCACGGCCACCCGAGGCCCCTCGGGGTTGCGCAGCCAGGCGACGATCTGCGTGTTGAGCTGTCCCACGAAGTCCCGCACGGACTGCTCGGTGGGCAGGCCACGGATCTCGTCGGGGACCTGCTCGATGCGCCGGCGCAGTTGCAGCGGGGTGGGCAGCAGCAGGTCGCTGGGTAGCTTCTCGCGCTCCAGGAAACTCTTGATCCACCACGACTCGTCGTACGGCATTCCGCGCCCGGGGATCGGCTTGCCCATGCCGGGCAGGTTGTCGAACTCGCCGCGTTGCACGGCTCCCCGGATCTGCGCCTCCACGGCCGCGTCCCACGCCTCGGTCACCCTGCGGCACCTCCCTGGCCACCGTAACGCGCCGCCTCCGGCTCGCGACGACACACGTGCCACAGGTCAGCGCGCCCAGGCGCGTGACCATTCCCGCGAGGTGGTTTGCGCCCGCGCGACCGATTCGCAGGCCACCATCGGTGAGGTGGTCCTGGGCCGGGGCCGCCGGTCGGTCTAGGTTCTCCTCCAGGCGGCGGCGAACGGGGGCAACGTCATGATCGGCACGGGTGCGCTGCTGGGGATCGCGCTGGTGGCGCTGGGACTGGTGCTCACGCCCGGCCCGAACATGGTCTACCTGGTCTCCCGCTCGGTGGCGCAGGGCCGCCGCGCCGGGCTGATCTCGCTGCTCGGGGTGGCCGCCGGGTTCGGCGTCTACCTGGCCACCGCGGTCGCCGGCCTGGCCGCCGTGTTCGTCCTGGTCCCCACGCTGTACGCGGTGGTGAAGCTGGCCGGCGCGGGCTACCTGCTGTGGCTGGCGTGGCGCACGCTGCGCCTGGGCGGCGGGTCGCCGTTCACGCCCGCGCCGCTGCCACCGGACCCGCCACGGCGGCTGTTCACCATGGGCCTGGTCACCAACCTGCTCAACCCGAAGATCGCCATCCTGTACGTGTCGCTGCTGCCCCAGTTCATCGACCCGGCGCGGGGGCACGTGGCGGCGCAGAGCCTGCTGCTGGGCCTGACCCAGATCACCGTCGCGCTGAGCGTCAACGCGCTGATCGTGCTCAGCGCCGGCGCGCTGGCCGGTTTCTTCGCCCGCCGGCCGGTGTGGCTGCGGGTGCAGCGCTGGGTGACCGGGACGGCCCTCGCGGCGCTGGCCGTGCGCATCGCCGCCGACCGGTCCCGCGCCGCGGTCGCCACGCCCTGACCTGGCGGTCACCGCCCCCGGTGGCGGCGCAGCATCCCGGCGGCCAGCGGCGCGGCGTCCAGGTCACCGGCGGCGAGCCGGGCGGCGAGGGTACGGCGCACCAGCCGGTCGGCCAGCGCGGGCGCGTGCCGGCCGACTGCCATCTCCAGCCGGCCGCGTCGGGTGGTCGCCACGTCCCGGGGCGCCCGTCGGGCGGTGGCGGTGCGCAGGATCGCCGCGACGACACCCTCGACGGGCTCTGGGCGGGACACTCCCCGCAGGGACAGCCCGGCCTCGGCGGTGCTGTCGTGGATCGGTGAGGCCACCATGCTCGGGTAGACGACGCTCACCCCGACGTGGGTGCCCACCTCGTGGCGCAGCGCGTCGGCGTACGCGACGAGGGCCCGCTTGCTGACCCCGTACGCGGCGGCGAGCGGCAGCGGCAGCACCGCCATCCGGCTGGCCACGAAGATCACCCGGCCGCGCGCGGCGAGCAGCGGGGGCAGCGCGGCGGCGGTGGTGCGCCACGCGGCGAGCAGGTTGACCTCCAACTGCTGGCGGACCACCTCGTCGGGTGGCAGCTCGGCCGGGGCGGGGCCACCGACCCCGGCGTTGTTGATCAGCAGGTCGAGCCCGCCGAGGCGTTCGACGGCGGCGTGCACCGCGGCGGGGGCGGCGGCCGGGTCGGTCAGGTCGCAGCCGAGCACCGGCAGGTCGTCGTCGCCTCCCGCGCGCAGGTCGAGCCCGACCACCCGGGCGCCGGCGGCGTGCAGTGCGGCGCCGAGGTGCCGGCCAAAGGTGCCGCTCGCGCCGGTGACGAGGACCCGCCGGCCGGTCAGGCCCGTCACCGGCGCGCTCCGGCCGGGCGGGCGCGGCGGGCGCCCGAAGCCAGTTCCCGGGTCAGCTCGGCCAGGTAGGCGTCGAAGTCCACCCGCATCGCCGGGCGGCGTTGCCCCCAGCGGGCCGTCGCCGCCCGCAGCTCGGCCCGGCAGGAGGCCCGCTGCCGAGCCGGGTCCGGCAGCGCGTACCGGCCGGCGAGCTGCGCGGCGATCAGCTTGGCCTGCGCCTCGACCAGGGGGAACGCGGAGCCGGTGGACTGCATCAGCCCGACGAACATCAGGCCGGGAGCCTCGGGGTGGAACACGTGCCGGTACAGCGGCAGGGTGTCGGCGCCGCCGCCGAGCAGCTCGGGGTCGAGAAATCCGATCTCCACCCGGTACCCGGTGCACCAGACGATCAGGTCGACCTCGTCGGCGCGGCCGTCGGTGAACTCGACCCGATCGCCGTCGAGGGCGGCGACGCCGGGGCGGGCCTCGACGTCGCCGTGGGTCAGCCGGGACAGCAGCCCGTCGGAGAGTGTCGGATGGTCCTGCAGGAAGCCGTGCGTGGGCGCGGGGAGCCCGTAGCGGGCGGGGCTGCCGACGGTGGCGGTGAGCATCGCCTGGCTGATGCGCTGGCGTAGCCGCCACGGCAGCCGGCGGGCCAGCGCGCCGTTGAGGGTGTCCGACGGGCGGCCCAGCAGGTACTTGGGCACCACCCAGACGCCCCGGCGCAGCGACAGCAGGGTCCGCTCGGCGGCGTACGAGGCGTCCACCGCGATGTCCATCGCCGAGTTGCCACCCCCGACGACCAGGACGCGTTTCCCGGTCAGCTGCTCGGGGCCCCGGTAGTCGTGGCTGTGCAGCTGCTCGGCGGTGCTGGCCCCGGGGTACGCCGGGTCGGGCAGCCGGGGCGCCCGGTTGTGTCCGTTGGCGACGACCACGGCCTCGACGGTGACCTCGACCGGCCCGTCCGGCCCGCTGGCGGCGACCGTCCACGTGCCGTCGGGTCGCCGGGTGACCCGCTCGACGGTGTGCCGCAGGCGGATGGCGTCGTGCAGCCCGAAGCGGTCGGCGTAGTCGGCCAGGTAGCCGGCGACCCGCGTGTGGTCCGGGTAGTCGGGCCAGTCGGCGGGCATCGGGTGGTCGGCGAACTCGGTGCGGCCGCGGCTGGTGTTCAGGTGCAGCGTGCGGTACGCGGGCGAGTCGGGCGCCCCGTACACCCAGAGGCCGCCGACCTGGTCGGTGGCCTCGAAGCAGACCACCGCGACGGCCGCGTCGCGCAGTGCCTTGACGGCGGCGAGCCCGGCCGCGCCGGCGCCGATCACCGCAACCCTGGGTGGTGCCTGCATCGCTGCCCCCAATTAATCCAACGTCCGATGGATAATCGTCGGGTGGCGGCGGCCCGTCAAGGGCCCGGGGGTCCGTAGAGCCCGTCCAGGAGGCGGAGCACGAACGCCCGGAACTCGCGCCGTTCCCGAGCGCCCGGCGCGCCCGCGGCCAGCGCCACGACGTGCCCGTGCGTCGCCCAGACCAGGCTGCGCACGGTGATGTGCGGGGTCGGCTCGGCCAGCGCGCCGGCGGACGCCGCGGCGGTCAGCAGCTCCGCCACCAGCCGGTAGAGCGGCTCGGAGTAGCGCTGGTCCAGCTCGGCGTGCCGCTGTGGCTCCAACCAGCGCCGCAGCCACAGCGCGGTGGTCTCCGGATGGTCCTCCAGGAAGTCCACGAACGCGTCCACCAGGTCGTGCAGCGCCCGCCGCGCCGCGTCCGGCCCGGATTCGAGGGCCGCGCGGGCCCGCGCGGCGGCCTCGGTGAGGACCTCCCGCTCGACGGCGAACACCCGCGCGAAGCACGCCTCGTACAGGGCCGCCTTCGTACCCGTGTGGTGAGCGACCGTGGCGACGTCCACCCCGGCGGCGGCGGCGACCTCCCGCAGCCCGACGGCGTCGAAGCCGCGTTCGGCGAACAGCGCGGTGGCTGCGGTGAGCACCACCTCGCGGGTCGGTCGGGTCTCGTCGCGCCGGGGCCGGCCCGGACGGCGTCGGGGCATGGTCATGGCCGCCATTCTGCCCCTAGAATCCAGCAACTGTTGGATTGCGGAGAGGATGCGGCGATGACCGGGCTCGACCGGCGGCCCGCGGCCGCCACCGACGCGACACTGCCCCGCGGCCCCCTGGCCGGCTTCGCGGCCGGCTCGCTCGGCATGGGCGTCTGGGTGACCGTGCCCGGCCTGCTGCTGCTCTACTTCCTCACCGACGTGCTGGCCGTCGGGCCGTGGCTGGCCGGCCTCGCGCTGCTGCTGCCGAAGATCGCCGACGTGCTGCTGCACCCCTGGATCGGGCACCGCGCCGACGTCGCGCAGGCCCGCCGGGGCGACCGGCGGCGGCTGCTGCTGCTCGGCTGCGCCCTGCCGGTCGCGTTCGCCGCGCTCTTCGCCGTGCCCGGCGGCCTGACCGGCGTGCCGGCCGCCGCGTGGGTGGCCGTGTTCTTCGTCGCCGGCAACCTGCTCTTCGCCGCCTACCAGGTCCCCTACCTGGCTACCCCGGCCGACCTGCGCATCGGCTACGACGAACGCACCCGGCTGATGGCGTTCCGGATGGTCGTGCTGACCCTCGGCATCCTGGCCTCCGGGCTGCTGGCCCCACTGGTGACCGGCGGCGACGCCGCGACCCGCGCCGGCTACCAGCGCATGGGCGTGGTCCTGGCCGTCGGGATGCTCGCCGCCATGCTCGTCGGCGTGGCCGGCATCGCCCGACTGCGCGGCGCCGCGGCGAGCACCACGACGGCAGGCCACGGCGGGTGGCGGGCGTTGCGCACCGCCCTGCGCGACGCGCAGTTCCGCTGGCTGGTCGCCGCCTACCTGGCCATGTCCACGACCACCCACCTGGTCCTGGCCGGGGTGCCCTACTACGCCGAGTACGAGCTGCGCGCTCCCGGCCTGACCACGGTGCTGGTGGCCGCGTTCGTCGCGCCGGCGCTGCTGGTCACTCCCGGTTGGCTGCTGCTGGCCCGCCGTGTCGGCAAGCAGCGGGCGCTGCTCGGCGCGCAGGGCGCGTTCGCGGCCGGGTCGCTGGTGCTGGCGGTGGGTCGCCCGGCG
The DNA here is from genome assembly GCF_040607775.1 of Micromonospora sp. NPDC005237. Taxonomy (NCBI): domain Bacteria; kingdom Bacillati; phylum Actinomycetota; class Actinomycetes; order Micromonosporales; family Micromonosporaceae; genus Micromonospora; species Micromonospora sp. NPDC005237. The sequence continues at coordinate 154,791 of NZ_JBEXHJ010000010.1, forward strand.
GGCCTGCCGGTGCTGGTGGCGGCGGTGGCGGTGCTCGGGGTGGCGTTCGCCGGCATGCAGCTGCTGCCGTTCTCGATGCTGCCCGACGTGATCCGCGCGGCCGCGGCTGACACCGGCGCCGGTGCTGCGACGGGCGCGGGGACCTACACCGGGGTGTGGACGGCCACCGAGGCCACCGGCGCGGCCCTCGGCCCCTACGCGTACGCGCTGTGCCTGGCCGTGGGTGGTTTCGTGGCGTCGTCGGCGGGCGAGTCGCCGGTGCAGCCGGACGCGGCGCTCGCGGCGGTCCGCTACGGCTTCGGGCTGCTGCCCGCGGCGGCGATGCTCGCCGCGCTGCTGCTGCAACGCCGCTACACCCTGGACACGACCGCCCGGGCCGCGAGCTAAGCGGCCGGCACTAGACTTCGCCCTCGATGGACGCCCCGCTCACCCCCACCGAAACCCGCCCGTGCGCCCACTGTGGACGACCGGTGCCGCAGCGTGTCGGCGCGGGCCGGCCGTTTCGCTACTGCCGCGACAACGACGGCGCCTGCCAGCGCGCCTCGCGCAACAGCCGGATGCGCCACCGCAACGCGCCCGGCCTGCCCGGTCAGGTGGCCCGCACCTGGGAGGCGGTGGACCGTCTCGACCAGATCGTCGAGACGTTGACCGAGGCGTTGCACGCCGAGCTGTCCCCCGGGGGTGTGCAGCGGCAACTCGCGCAGGCCCGCGCGGAGGCCGCCACCGAGATCGCGGCGGCGCAGACCGAACGCGACGAGGCCCGCGACGACGCCGAGGCTGCGGCGGCCGACGCGGCGCGCGCCCGCGAGCAGGCCCGCGCGGCCCGCGCCGAGGCCGACGACGCCCGCCAGCGCGCCGAGCAGGCGGCGCGCCAGGCCACCGCGGCCGACGAACGGGCGCAGCACGCCGAGGCCGCCCGTGATCAGGCGCGGCACGACGTCAGCGCCGCCGAGGCGCTGCGCGCCCAGGCCGAACGGGACCGGGACCAGGCCCGCAACGAGGTGCGTGACCTGCGGGCGCAGCGCGACACCGAGCGGCAGCGCGCGGCCGACCTGACCGTCGAGCGGGACGCGGCGCGCACCGACGCCGAGCGGGCCAGCCGGGCCGCCGCCGAGGCGACCGAGCGGGCCGGACGGTGGCAGGCCGAGGTGCAGGACGTACGCCGCCAGATCGACCAGGCCCGCGCCGACGCCGCGCGGACCCGCGCCGAGGCCGCCGACGCGGCCCGGGCCCGGGAACAGGCCGACCGGGCCCGTGACCGCGCCCAGGTCGCCGCCGCCGAAGCCGACGACGCCCGGCAGGAGGCCGCCGAGCTGGCCGCCCGGCTGCGCGCGGAGCTGACCGCCACGGCCGCGCAGCGCGACGCCCTCACCGCCGACCTGACCGCCGCGCGGCAGGCCGCGGCCACCGCCGAGGGCCGGCTGACCGCCCTGACGGTACGGCTCGACGCCGCCGAGGCCGACCGTGACGTGGCGCAGCGGCGGGTGGCGCAGCTCGGCGACCAGGTCAGCGACCTGGCGTTGGCGCTGGCTCGCCTGGGCGCCGCCGCACCCGGCGGTGCGGGCGCTTCCGATCGGGGTGCGCAGCCGGCGCAACCTTGACCTTGTCCGGGCGGTTAACATCCCCGGTGGCAGTCGCGACACGCCACCGCCGTGGCGTCACCGTCTCAGCCGGCTACCCTTGGGTCCGGCTCACCCGTGGACGCCTCACGCCCTCGGGCGGGAATGGGGCGACGGGAAAGCACCGTTACACCCAGAAGACCAGCACCACGAACGAGGGGAAGTCGATCATGGGCGAGCGTATGCTGCGCGGAAGCCGCCTGGGCGCGGTCAGCTACGAATCCGACCGCAACACGGAGCTCGCGCCGCGTCAGACCCGCGAGTACCTCTGTGCCAAGGGCCACCAGTTCGAGGTGCCGTTCGCCGTCGACGCCGAGGTCCCGACGACCTGGGAATGCAAGTTCGACGGCAGCGTCGCCCGACTCGTCGACGGCAGCGAGCCGGAGCAGAAGAAGGCCAAGCCGCCGCGTACCCACTGGGACATGCTGCTGGAGCGGCGCTCGATCGCTGAGCTCGAGGACATCCTCGCCGAACGTCTCCAGGAGGTTCGGACCCGCCGCGGCCGCGCCTGAGCCGCACCCGCACGACACGGCGCCCCCGGGGATTCCCCGGGGGCGCCGTCATGTGTGCGCTCAGTTGCGGCCCGGCTCGACGATCTCGACGATCTCACCCTCGATGGCCCGGCCACCGTCGACGGCCACCGGCTGCTCCGGCTCCGGACGCGGCGTCGGCTGCGGCGCGCCCTGGCGCACCCGCACCGTACGCGGCCCGAACAGGTCACCGGCGACCATCGACGACACCCGCCGCTCGGCGGTGCGTTGCACCCCGGAGCGGGCCAGGCGACGCACCGGCGGCACCATCAGCAACAACCCGGCCAGACCGCTGAGAAGACCCGGCGCCGCCAGCAGCAGCGCGCCGGCCAACCCGACGAGCCCGTCGGTCACCTGCCGCCCCGGTGGCTGCCCGGCTTGCGCGGCGGTGCGGAACCCGCGCCAGGCGCGCATTCCCTCCCGGCGCAGCAGCACCAGCCCCAGCAGCGACGCGGCGAACACCAGCAGCACCGCCGCGCCGAACCCCACCGCCCGCCCCACCAGGACGAACACCGCCAACTCCAGCACCACCGCCAGCAGCAGGGCGATCGGCACGAACCTCAGTCCTCGGCGCATCTCACCTCATCGCCAATCCGCGGCACACCGACACGTACCGCACATCCAGCATGACACGGCCGCGCTCACGGCCACCGCACCTGACCCGTGGGGGTGCCGTGCAGGCCGCGGCGTACGGCCTGCCGCCGGTCCTGCACACCCCAGCGGGTGATCCGCCACAGCGCCTCGGCGACGATGCGCGGGCTCATCTTGCTGTCGCCGCGTTCCCGCTCGGCGAACGTGATCGGCACCTCCACGATCCGCACCCCGGCCCGGTGGGCGAGCCGCGACAGCTCCACCTGGAACGAGTAGCCCTGCGAGCACACCGACTCCAGGTCGATGGCGTCCAGGGCGCTGATCCGGTACACCCGGTACCCGCCGGTGGCGTCCGACACCGGCATGCCCAGCGCCAGGCGCGCGTACAGGTTGCCGCAGCGCGACAGCAGCAGCCGCCGCAGCGGCCAGTTCACGACCTGCGCGCCGCTGGTCCACCGCGACCCGATCACCACGTCGGCGTCGCGGGCGGCGTCCAGCAGCGCCGGCAGGTCCTCGGGGGCGTGTGAGCCGTCGGCGTCCATCTCCACCACCGCGTGGTAGCCGCGCTCGCGCGCCCACCCGAACCCGGCCAGGTACGCGGCGCCGAGGCCCTGCTTGCCCTCGCGGTGCAGCACCTGCACGTGCGGGTCGCCGTCGGCGAGCGCGTCGGCGATCGCGCCGGTGCCGTCGGGGCTGTTGTCGTCGGCGATGAGGATCTGCACGGCGGGGGCGGCCCGGCGGACCCGCCCCACGATCGCCGCGACGTTGTCGGCCTCGTTGTAGGTGGGGATCACCACGAGCACCCGACCCAGGCCGGGCACGTCGTCCGGACGCCGGATCGTATCGGTCGCCTGGATCACGGTTCCTCCGCTCCCGCCGGCGTACCGGCTGTTGCTATCCGGGCATGACCCGCTGCCGTCGGCGCAGCACGCCCGCTCCGGCCAGGGCTGCCACGGCCAGCCCGGCGAGGGCCAGCTCCGGCCACCAGCCGAGGCGGGTGGCGAGGGTACGCCCGCTGTCGAGCCGTAGCTGCCGCACCACGACCTCCCGGGTGTTGAACCCGGTGGCGTCGCTTACCCGCCCATCGGGGGCGACGAACCCGGACACCCCGACCGTGGAGGCCATCAACGCCGGCCGGCCGTGCTCCACCGCCCGCAGCCGCACCATGGCCAGCTGCTGGCGGGCCTCCGCCTCGTCGAAGGTGGCGTTGTTGGTCTGCACCACCAGCAGCTGCGCGCCGCCGGTGACGGTGTCGCGGACCACCTCGTCGTAGGCGACCTCGAAGCAGATGACGTCGCCGAGCACGGCCGGGCCGGCGCGTACCACGCCCGGTGTGCTGCCGGGCACGAAGTCGCTGCGGATCAGGTCGACCTTGTCGCTGACCATGCGGGCGATGTCGCGCAGCGGCACGTACTCGGCGAACGGCACCGGGTGGCGTTTGGTGTAGAGCTGCGCCATGTCCGCGCCGGTGTCGGGCCGCCACAGGATGCCCGCGTTGCGGACCTGCCCCGGGCCGGGGCCGAGCAGCACCGCGCCGACCAGGATGGGCGCGCGGATCGTGTCGGCGGCCTGGGAGATGCGGGCCCCGGCGGCGGGGTTGCGCAGCGGGTCGATGTCGCTGGAGTTCTCCGGCCACACCACCAGGTCGGGTTGCCGCTCCGCGCCGGAGGCGACCCGCGCGGCCAGCTCCAGGGTCGCGTCGACGTGGTTGTTGAGCACCGCCTGGCGTTGGGCGTTGAAGTCCAGCCCGAGGCGCGGCACGTTGCCCTGCACGATGGCCACGGTGACGGGCGCGCCCGACCCGGCGGCGGCCAGCGGCACCAGCAGACCCGCCCCGGCCAGCGCGACTGCGGCGACGGCCGGCACGGCCACCGGCGTCCACCGCCGCGCCGACCCGGCGCCGCTGGGCCGGGTGGCCGGTTCGATGTCGCTGGTGTCACGGGGGTGGCTGGTCGCGTCGGTGTCGCCGAGGGCACCGGTCGGGTCGGTGTCGGTGCGGCTGGTGGGGCGCAGGGTGGCCCAGGCGTGCCAGCCGGCGGTGACCAGCAGCCCGCCGACGACCGCCACCGCGAAGGTGACCAGCGGCGCGCCGCCGAGGGCGGCCAGGCGCAGCAGCGGCGAGTCGTCCTGGGTGAACGCGAGCCGGCCCCACGGGAACCCGCCGAACGGCGTACGGTCGCGCAGCGCCTCCTGCCCCACCCACAGCAGCCCGGTCAGCGCCGGCAACGCCCAGCGGCTCCGGTCGGCCAGTGGTGACACCCAGGCGGTGGCGGCCCCGAGCAGCGCCAGGTAGCCGGCCTGCAGCAGCGACAGCAGCACCCACGGCAGGTAGCCGGTGTGCAGGTTCGTCCAGGCCAGCAGCGGCGCGAACAGTGCCACTCCGGTGAGGAAGCCCACGCCGGCGCCGGCGCGCAACCGGCGTCGGTGGGCGGCGGCGGCCAGCAGCGCCACGCCGACCGGCGCGAGGGGCCACACACCGTACGGCGGGAACGCCAGCAGCAGGGCCAGCCCGGCGGCGACCGCCATCGGCGCGGCGACGCGCAGCGGCAGTGGCCGAGCCACGGCGACCGGCGCGCTGATCGCCGTGGGGGCGTGGCTCTCGTCGCGGTCCAGGGTCGTCACCGCTGCTTCACCTCGATCACCCGGCGAAGGCTACCCGGCCGTCGCCCCCACCGGCCGCATCGGCCCGCGATGAGGGGCCCGCCCGACCCCTGCTCCGCGATCTTGCACTTTCGGTCGTCGACGCAAGGGGCGTTCCCGCTCATGTCGACGACCGAACCTGCCAGATCGGCGCGCGAGTGAAGTGGGGGTATGAAATCGGGGCGCGGCTTGCGCCGCGCCCCGATGCTCCCAGGCCCTCCCCGGCCGGTGCGGCGAGGATGGGGCACGCCGACCTTCGGACCGACCAGGCGGTTGACTGGCTGCCCCCGCCGGGCCGTTGTCTACTGGCCGTGCACCTCACCCTGCCCGTACACCGGTAACCGCGACCGGTTCGCGCCGCCCCGCCGACCCCCGCCCGCTGGACCTGGCCGCCGCGACGATGACGCTGAAAATGTCGCTCGGCCAGCGGACGAAGGGACGAAGCGAACAACAGCCGCTTCCCGTGGTAGGACTCAAAGACGGTACGTGCTGCACCCCGCCTCCTGTCAACCCACCCCCGGCCTGTCGTGTGTTGCGCCACGGCGTGTCGGGTCGGCGTGTCTCACTGCGTGCTCAGATGGTGGCGCAGCAGCGCCCCCGCGGCCGTCCGGTGCTCCTCGGCGAGCAACCCACCGGCGGCCAGCACGTAGTCGACGTCGACGACCGCGCGGGCGGCGCGCGGCAGCGCCCACCCGCCCGCGTGATCGGCCAGGACCGCCGCCAGGACCTGCCCGGACGCGTCGGCGGGCGCGTGCCGCAGCACCCCACCGGAGCCCACCAGCAGCCGCACGTCGCGCAGGTCCCGCCCGGCCCGCTCGCCGGTGGCGGCGCCCCGGGCGTGCCGGCGCAACGCCACCGTCGCCGCGAGCGTGGCGATCCGCGCGTCCACGGCCCGCTCGACGTCGTCGGCGGCCAGGAACGCCGGGTCGGCGGCCCGCCGGTCGGCCGCGACGGCCAGGCCGTCGGCCTCGTCGGCGCCGAGCAGCCGCTCCTCGGCGGCGGCGCGCACCACGCCGGGGGCGCTCCACCGCATGCCCAGATCGCCCTCGACGGTGCGGGCCCGCCACAGACTGCCCGCGACCTCCCGGCCCGGCCCGGTGGCCCGCTCGTCGGGCGTGAGGACCGAGTACACGTCGGTGGTGGCCCCACCCACGTCGACGACGGCGAGGTCCCCACCGATGGTGTCGGCGAGCACCTCCACGCCGGTGAGGACCGCGTCGGGCGTGGCCGCCCGCACCAGCCGCGCGAACCGGGTGCCCCTGGACAGTCGTTTGCCGCCGATGACGTGGCGCAGGAACACCGCGCGGATCGCCGCGCGCGCCGACGCCGGGGCGAGCACCCCGATGCGGGGCAGCACGTTGTCCGCACCGGTCACCGGCACCCCGGCGGTCTCCAACAGCCCGGTCAACTCGGCACGGACGTCGGTGTTGCCGGCCAGGACGACCGGCACCCGCCAGCGGGCCCGGGCCAGGCGGGTGGCGTTGTGGGTGATCGTGTCGGCGTCGCCGCCGTCGGTGCCGCCCACGAGCAGCACCACGTCCGGCCGGGCCGCCCGCAACGCCGTCAGGTCGGCGGCGCCGAGCCGACCGGCCGCCACGTGCACCACGTGCGCGCCGGCCGACAACCCGACCCGCCGGCCCGCCTGCGCGGTCACCAACGCCTCGTAGCCGAGCACGGCCAGCCGCAACCCACCACCGGCCGACGAGCAGACGTACCACGGCACGTCCCGCGCCCCGAGCCCGGCGGTGGCCGCCGCGACGGCGGCGTCCAGGCCGTGCAGCACGTCGCTGCCCACCGTGGTGGGCGCGGCCGCCGCGCCGACGAGGACACCCGCGGCCAGGTCCACCACGGCCGCCTTGGTGTACGTCGAGCCGACGTCCGCGCAGACCGCCAGGGTCACGAGTTTCCCTGTTCGCGACTGCGGGGCTCGCAACCCCGGCTCACTCCTCGCGACTCACTGATGCGGCGGGTACGACCACGGTGCCGGTCGCCGTGACCGCGACGATCGGCGGGTCCAGGACCTCGGCGGCGGACGCGGAGCGGTCCGGGCGACCCCGACACACCACCGTGCAGCTCAACTCCAGGGTGCGGCTGCGACTGCCCACCCGGGACACCTGGGCGGTCACCTCCACCACGTCACCGGCGCGGATCGGCGCGGTGAACCGCACGTCGGAGTACCCGGCGAACAGGCCCTCGTCGCCGTCCGTGCGGATACACACCTCCGTGGCGACGTCGCCGAACAACCCGAGGGCGTACGCCCCGTCGACGAGGTTGCCGGCGTAGTGGGCGTGCGCGTACGGCACGTACCGCCGGTGCGTCACCGTCAACCCGAGCCTGGTGTCGGTCATGCCATCGCCTTCCGCTGCGTGATCAGGGCGTGCACGAGGTAGCTGGCCACCTCGCCGGGCGTGGTCCCCCGACCGAAGATCCGGTCCACGCCCAACTCGTCGGTCATCGACTCGTCGAACCGGGGGCCGCCGACGATCAACAGGGGCCGTTTACCCGCCGGCATGGCCTCCCGGAACGCCGCCGACATCTCCCGCGTGTTGTGCAGGTGCGCGTCGCGTTGGGTGACGACCTGCGACACGAGCACCGCGTCGGCCTTCTCCACCCGGGCGGCCTCCACCAGCTCCGGCACGCTGACCTGCGCGCCCATGTTGGTGACCTTCAACTCCCGGTAGTACTCCAGGCCCTTCTCGCCCGCGATGCCCTTGACGTTGAGGATCGCGTCGATGCCCACGGTGTGCGCGTCGGTGCCGATGCACGCCCCGACCACCGACAGCTTGCGGCGCAGCCGCTGCTTGACGACCGTGTTGACCTCCTTGGCCGACAGCAGCGGGAAGTCCCGTTCCACCACCTGCACCGCGTCGACGTCGACGAGGTGGTTGACCCGCCCGTACACGACGAAGAACGTGAATCCGTCACCCATCGGCTTGGCGTGCACCACCATCGCCGGGTCGATGCCCATCTTGTTGGCCAGCTGCACCGCCGCGCCCTCGGCCCGCTTGTCGTGGGCCACCGGCAGGGTGAACGACACCTGCACCATCCCGTCGCCGGTGGTGTCCCCGTACGGACGCACGATCTGCTTACTCACGCCGTCGCTTCGCGACGGCGCGAGCGCGTGGCTGCTGTGCTGGCCGGTTCTCTCGCTGCGCTCGCTCACGACGCCGCCGCCTCCAGGATGTCGGTGGCCGGGTTGCAGTAGTCGGCCTCGTGCGCGGCGACCCCGTCCAGACCCTTGCCGCGGTCCGCCGGCCGCTTCATGATGCCGAACGTGCCCTCCGCGATCGCGGTGAGCAGCGTCTGCTCCCCGATGCGCTCCAACAGGTCCAGAGCCTCACCGAGGACCTGGTTGGCGCGCCGGCGGATGAACCCGCCCGCCGCCGGCACGAAGTCCTCGTGCAGCCCACCGGCCGCACCCAGCACGTAGCGCACGTTCTGCAGGGCGATGTCCCGGTCGGACAACCACGGCGTCACCACCGCCTCGGTCATCATCCCCACCAGCAGGATGCCCTGACCGGTCAGCGCGCCCGCCAGGTTGAAGAACCCGTCGAGCAGATTGCCCCGGAACACGTCACCGGTCATGTGCTTGGTCGGCGGCATCCACTTCAACGGCGCGTCCGGGAACAACTCCCGCGCCAGCAACGCGTGCGCCAACTCCAACCGGAACGACTCCGGCACCTCCGGGTTGATCTCGAACGCGTGCCCCAGGCCCAACTGCCAGTCCGCCAGGCCCGCCTCGTGCGCGAAGAACTCGTTGAGCAGCTGCGACACCGTCACCGTGTGCGCCTCGTCGACCGCGTCGGCGGTGGTCAGGTAGTTGTCCTCACCGGTGTTGATGATGATCCCGGCGCGGGCGTGCACCTGCCGGGAGAACCGCTGGTCGACGAACGTACGGACCGGGTTGATGTCGCGGAACAGGATCCCGTACATCGAGTCGTTGAGCATCATGTCGAGCCGTTCCAACCCGGCCAGGGTCGCCATCTCCGGCATGCACAACCCCGACGCGTAGTTCGTCAGCCGCACGTAGCGGCCCAGCTCCTTCGACGACTCGTCCAGCGCCGCGCGCATCAACCGGAAATTCTCCTGCGTGGCGTACGTGCCGGCGAAGCCCTCCCGGGTGGCGCCCTCGGGCACGTAGTCCAGCAACGACTGCCCCGTCGAGCGGATCACCGCGATGACGTCCGCACCGGCGCGTGCAGCCGCCTGCGCCTGCGGAATGTCCTCGTAGATGTCGCCCGTCGCCACGATCAGGTAGATCCACGGCCGCTGCTTCGGGTCCCCGTGCCGCTTGACGAGGCGCTCGCGCTCCGCGCGCCGCCGGTCGATCCGCCGGATACCCGCGCCGACCGCCTTGCGGGCCGCCGACCGGGCCGCCGTCGCCGACCGACCGCTGGGCAGCGCGAACCGCACCGACCCGGCGGCGGCCTTCTGCGCCAGCAACGTCACATCCGTGATCCCCTCGCGAGCGAGGGCGTCGAACACCGGCACCGCCACCCCGTGCCCCAACCCCACGTCCGCGACGACCGCGTCCACGAGCCGGTTCACCCACGGAATGCCGTCCGGGTCGGCGCCGCTCACCCCGGCCAACCGCAGCACCGCCCGCTCCACCGACACCGTCGTGTGGCTGCGGGCCAGGTCGACCACCGGCTGCCCGGCCCGCCGCGCCAACTCCCGCGCCCGCGCCACCAACACCGGATCAAGGTCAAGTTTCCCGGTCACGACGACCCTTCCTCATAGATGACCTCACCACGCAGCACCAGCCGCCGGCACACCGGCAGCGGCGTCGGATCGTCCGGACCCCGCACCTCCGGGTCCTCGGCCACCAGCACCGGCAGACCCCGCTCCACCCCCGCCGGCGTCGACCACACCGCGAACGTCGCCGGCGCACCCAGCGCCAGGACACCCTCGACGTCCAGGTGCACCGCCCGCCACCCACCGCGGGTGTGCGCCGCGAACGCCGAACGCACACTCATCCGCTGCGCCGGGTTGTGGTGCGCCGCCGCCGCCCGCACCGACCCCCACGGGTCCAGCGGCGTCACCGGCGAATCCGACCCGAACGCCAACGCCACACCCACCGAGTGCATCGCACCCATCGGGTTCGACTCCAACGACCGGTCCAACCCCAACCGCGCCTCGTACATCCGGCCCGCCCCACCCCACAACCGGTCGAACGCCGGCTGCATGCTCGCCACGATCCCGTACTCCACGAACCGCGCGATCATCCGCTTGTTCATGATCTCCGCGTGCTCGATGCGGTGCCGGGCCGCGCGCAGCCGCTCCACACCCAGCGTCGCCGCCGCCGCCGCGAACCCGTCGAGCACCGTGTCGATCGCGGTGTCCCCGATCGCGTGGAACCCGCCCTGCAGGCCCTGCGCCGCACAGTCCAGCAAGTGATCACGCACCTGCTCGGCGCTGAGATACCCGTGCCCGCAGCCGTCACCGTCGCCGTACGGCTGCGACACGTGCGCCGTGCGCGACCCCAACGCCCCGTCCGCGAACAGGTCACCCCCGGCGCCCACCGCGCCCAACTCCCGGGCCCGCGCCGCGCCACCCAGCTCACCCCAGTACCCGTACACCTCCGGCACCCCCGCCCCGGAGATGCCCAGCAGGCCGGTGAAGTCCTCCTCGTCGGAGATCTCCGGACCGCCGCACTCGTGCACCGCCGCGATGCCCAGCGACGCCGCGTGCGCGAGCGCCACCCGCTGCGCGGCGACCCGCTGCGCCCGCGTCACCGACCCCTGCGCCGCCGCCCGCACCACATGGTGGGCGTCGCGCCGCAACCAGCCCGACGCGTCGTACCCGGCCGCCTGCGCCGCCTGCGGACACGCCGCCAGCAACGCCGACGACACCAACGCCGAATGGATCGACGCCTGCGACAGGTACACCCGCCGGCCACCGGCCGCCCGGTCCAACGCCGCCGCGTCCGGCAACGTCTTGTCCGACCAGCCGGACTCGTCCCAGCCGTGCCCCAGCACCACCGCGTCCGTCGGCAACCCCGCCGCGAACCCGGCCACCGCGTCGAGCAACTGCCCCGCCGAGCGCACCCCGGACAGCTCCAGCCCGGACAGCGCCAACCCGGTGTCGGTGGCGTGCACGTGCGCGTCCACGAACGCCGGCGTCACCAGCGCCCCGTCCAGGTCCACCACCCGGTCGGCCGGCGGCGCGTCACCGTCGGTGCCCAACCAGGCAATCCGCCCACCGGACACCAACAGCGCGGTCGCGCTCGGGTCGGCGGGGCAGTGCAGCACGCCGCCGCGGTACAACGTCGAGGGGTTCGTCATGACCTCAGTCTGCCGCGATCCGCGCCGCGAACAGCCGACGCACCCCCGGCTCGGCGCGCAACAGCCCCAACGCCAACTCCGCGTGCCCCGGCACGTACCCGTTGCCCACCAGCATCGTCACGTCCGCCGCCAACCCCTCCGCGCCCAACGCCGCCGCGGAGAAGCTCGTCGCCATCGAGAAGAAGATCACCGTGCCGCCGTCCGCGGTGGAAAGCACCGCCCCGTGCTCACAGCCCGGCACGTCCACGCACACCACAGTCACGTCCGCCGGAGCGCCCAGCGCGGTGGTCACCGCCATGGACAACCCCACCGGGTCGCGCGCGTCGGCCAACGCCACCACCGACGCCAGCCCGGCGTCCGTCAGCGCGTCCCGCTCCGCCGCCACCGGAACCACCCCGACGGTACGCGCGGCGCCCGCACGTCGCGCCGCCGCCAGAGACAGCGACCCGCTCTTGCCGGCCCCGCCGATCACCGCGACCCGCACCGGCGTCGGATCACCGCTACGCCGACGCTCCTCGACGTGGCGCGACACCACCCGGGCGGTCAGCGCGGGCGCCCCGCACACGTCCAGCACGGCCAGGGACAACTGCGGATCCTCGTCGTCGGGCAGCACCGCCGCGATGGACCGCGCGAACAGGATCGCCCACCCGTCACACGGCACCTGCTCGCTGCGGCCGTCCCAGCGCGCCAACCCGTCGGTGATCACCAGGGGCGTCAACGTCAACGACACCAGCGTGGCGACCCGCTCACCGGCCTTGAGTCCCAGCGGGGACCGCCGACCGGCCTCCTCGACAGTGCCGATCAGCATCCCGCCGGAGCCGGTCACCGGGTTCTGCATCTTCCCCCGCGCGGAAATGATCTCCAGCACCTCGGCGCGCACGGCAGCCCCGTCGCCGCCGTGCTTCTCCGACAACTGCCGGAAACTCGCCGCGTCCAGGTTCAGCCGCTCCACCCGGATCCGCACCTCGTTCGGCGCGATCGCCGCGGACGCGTCCAGCCGCCAGGCCGCCTGCGGCAGCACCCCCGCCGGTTCCACGACGCGGTGCAGTCCCACCGGTGACGTCACGCCGACCTCCCCTGTCCGGCCGCTCGAAGCCCCGGTCAAGGCTCGCGTAGCGGGAAAACTTACGGCAGACTAGTTTCTGTACCGAATATTTTCCAGTAGCCTTCGAGCTTCGATGATCCACCGAGGAGGGGCCGTGACCCAGACCATCCCGCAACCCCGTCACGCCCCGGTCGCCGTACCGACCGCCGGGCAGCCGTACGAATACCACCGCCGCCCCCTGGTCGAACCCGACTGGACCCGCTTCCCCGGCTGGCGCACCGTCACCCGCGACCAGTGGGAATCCGCCCAGTGGCAACGCGTCAACTGCGTCAAGAACATCAAGCAGCTCCGCGCCGTCTTCGGCGACCTCGTCGACGACAGCTTCTACACCGACCTCGAGGCCGACCAGAAGGCCCTGGCCACCATGTCCATGCTGGTGCCGCCACAAATGATCAACACGATGGTGCCGTTCACGCCGCTGACCACCGAGGCGCTGCTCGCCGACCCCATCCGCCGCTACATGATCCCGGTCGCCTCCGACCGACGCACCGACTGGCCCTCACACCCCTACGCCAGCCGCGACAGCCTGCACGAGCACGACATGTGGGTCGCCGAAGGTCTCACCCACCGCTACCCCACCAAGGTCCTCGCCGAGCTGCTCTCCACCTGCCCCCAGTACTGCGGCCACTGCACCCGCATGGACCTGGTCGGCAACTCCACCCCCGCCGTCGACAAGCTCAAACTCACCCTCAAGCCCGTCGACCGCTACGACGCCCACATCGCCTACCTCAAGGCCCACCCCGGCGTACGCGACGTAGTCGTCTCCGGCGGCGACGTGGCCAACGTCCCGTGGCGCAACCTCGAGTCGTACCTCATGCGCCTGCTGGAACTGGAGACGGTCCGCGACATCCGCCTCGCCACCAAGGCCCTCATGGGCCTGCCCCAGCACTGGCTGCAGCCCGACGTCGTCGAGGGCCTGGAGCGCGTCGCCCGCACCGCCGCCCGCCGCGGCGTCAACCTCGCCATCCACACCCACGTCAACCACGCCCAGTCGCTCACCCCACTGGTCGCCAAGGCCGCCCAGACCGCCCTCGATGTCGGCGTCCGCGACGTCCGCAACCAGGGCGTCCTCATGCGCGGCGTCAACGCCACCACCCCGGAACTGCTCGACCTCTGCTTCGCGCTGCAGGGCGAAGCCGGGATCCTGCCGTACTACTTCTACATGTGCGACATGATCCCCAACGCCGAACACTGGCGCGTCCCGGTCTGGCACGCCCAGCAGCTCCAGCACGACATCATGGGCTACCTGCCCGGCTACGCCACCCCACGGATCGTCTGCGACGTGCCCTTCGTCGGCAAGCGCTGGGTGCACATGCTCACCGACTACGACCGTGACCGCGGCATCTCCTACTGGACCAAGAACTACCGCACCTCCATCGAGTCCGCCGACCTGGAGGCGCTCAACAAGCGCTACGCCTACTACGACCCGATCGACACCCTGCCCGAGGGCGGCCAGCAGTGGTGGAACGACCACCGCGACGATTGACCCACCGTAGGTGCTGGCCGCCGACTCACCCGGCGGCCAGCACCTCGGACAGCGGGGCCGGCACCAGCCCCCGCTCGGCCAGCCCGGCCAGGATGTGCGGCAACGCCTCATCGGTCATCGCCGCGTTCGCCTCGGTCACATGCATGATCACCACCGACCCGGGGCGGGCGTGGTCCACCACCGCCCGCACCAACGGCTTCCACGCGGTCGCGAACGGATCGCCGCTGACCACGTCCCCGTCGACGACCGTCACGCCGAGCGGGGCCAGCGCGTCCAGCGCCGCCGCGTCGTGACAGAGCCCTGGAAAACGGAAGTACCGGGTCTGCCGACCCCCGTACGGTTCGATCACCTCGAACGTCTTCGCCACGTCGCCGCGCAACTCGTTCACCGGCTTCGTGGGCAGGTCGTAGCAGTTCCCGGTGAACGCCGCGTGCCCGTACGTGTGGTTCGCCAGCTCGAAACGCGGATTGCCAGCGATGCGCCGGGTGACCTCCGGATACCGCTGCACCCACTTACCGGTCAGGAAGAACGTCGCCGGCACCTGCTCGCGCTCCAGCAGGTCCAGAATGCGCAGGTTGGCGTACGACCGAACCTTGCCGCTGCGCAGGTTGGCGAGCATCCCGTCGGTCATGTCCGCGTCGAAGGTCAACGCGACCTTGTTACCGGTCCGCGGCCCGTGGTCCACCACCGGCGCCCTGGTCCCGGTCGGCGTCGCGCCCGGCACCGAGGCAACCGCCGGCGCAGACGGGACACCAGCCGACGGGACACCGACCGACGAGGCGACGGACGGCGTGGATGGGCTCGACGAGGCGGCCGAGCCGACGAAGACCGGCTGGTCCGCGGGCGGCACCCGGGACGCTTCACACCCGGCACTGCCGAGGACGGCCGCCACGACCACGACGCCAAGAAACGGGCGAAGCCCAGCTCGGATCACGCCGCAGATCATCGCAGACGCGAAAGCACCTCACTGTCCCCCGCATGCGCCCCACGAGGGCTCGTGGGGGCACGTCTCAGGCCCGCTTGGGCGGTGCCGCTCCGGTAAGCGACATACCTCAGAGGTATGAATATGACTCTGAGGTATGTCGCCTTCCAGGGACACACCGCCCGCGAGGTCACCCGCGCGCGGGTCAGGCGGAACCCCCACGCGGGGCGTACATGATGACCGCGACGCCGAGCAGGCACAGGGCCGCGCCGGTCAGGTCCCAGCGGTCCGGGCGGAAACCGTCCACCACCATCGCCCAGGCCAACGAACCCGCCACGAACACCCCGCCGTACGCGGCCAGGATGCGGCCGAAGTTGGCGTCCGGCTGGAACGTGGCCACGAAGCCGTAACAGCCCAACGCGACCACGCCGGCGGCGATCCACCACAGGCCGCGCTGCTCCCGCCAACCCTGCCAGACCAGCCACGCGCCGCCGATCTCGGCCAGGGCGGCCAGCACGAACAACACCAGGGAACGGAGCACAGTCACGCCGCCGACCCTAACGGCCCACACGCGTCGGGTCCCCGGGCAGCACCTGCCCGGGGACCCGACGACCGCTCAGGTCACTTGTTGAAAGCGTCCTTGATCTTGCTGCCGGCATCCTTCGTGTTCTGCCCGGCCTGCTTGGCGCGCGCGTCACCCTGCTGGCTCGCGCCCGCACCACGCATCGACTCGTTGTCGGTCATATCGCCGACGCGCTCCCTCGCGGCGCCGGCCATCTGCTCGACCTTGTTCTTTGCCTTCTCGGTGAAGCTCATCGCGCCTCCTCGGTCTGGCGGTTGTCGAGGCTCGGTTGCCCGGTTTCCCGGTGCCGAAACCGGTGGTGCCGGTCGGCACACCCTGTAAGGCATCCTAGGAAGATAGGTTGAGAGAGGGCGGCACTGGCCGCCCCGGCGCGATGGTTAACTGGCCGCATGGGAGAGCTCCTGCTGATCCGGCACGGCGAGACCACCTGGAGCGCCAGCCTGCGGCACACCTCGTACACCGATCTGGAGCTGACCCCCGACGGCGAGCGACAGGCCCGCACCCTCGCCGCGTTCCTGGCCGCCCGGCGCTTCGTCACCGTCCTGGCCAGTCCCCGCTCCCGGGCGCTGCGCACCGCGCAGCTGGCCGGGCTCACCGTCGACCACGTCGACGAGGACCTCAGCGAGTGGAACTACGGCGAGTACGAGGGCCGCACCACCGTCGACATCCACGACGACGACCCGCACTGGAACATCTGGACCGACGGCTGCCCCGGCGGGGAGTCACCCGCCCAGGTGGGTGATCGGCTCGACCGGGTACTGGCCCGCGTCACCCCGCTGCTCGACCGGGGCACCGTGGCGCTGGTCGGCCACGCGCACAGCCTGCGGGTGCTCGGCGCCCGCTGGATCGGGCTGCCCCCGTCCGCCGGCGGACGGCTGCGCCTGGACACCGCCACGGTCAGCGCGCTGGGTCACGAGCACGGCCGGCAGGTCATCCTGCGGTGGAACCAGCCGGCTCCTCCGGCGCCCGGGACCGCGACCGACTCGGTGCCCCGGCACTGATCTTCGGCGGGCGGTTCTCGTACGGGGTGGACAGCACCACAGTCGTCCGGGTCGTCACGTTCGCCGAGGTGCGGATCTCCTGCAGCACCCGCTCCAGGTCCGCCGGGCTGGCCACCCGCACCAGCAGCAGGTAGAAGTCCTCCCCCGCCACCGAATAGCACGAGTCGATCTCCGGCAGGTGGGCCAGCCGCTCCGGCGCGTCGTCCGGCTGCGACGGGTCGAACGGCCGGATCGCCACGAACGCGGTCAACGGCAGGTCCAGCGCCTCGAACGACACCCGGGCGGCGTACCCCTTGAGCACCCCGCGCTGCTCCAGCCGGCGCACCCGCTGGTGCACGGCGGACACCGACAGCCCCACCTTCTCGGCCAGGTCGGTGTACGACAGACGGCCGTCAGCGGTCAGCGCGGCGACGATGGCGCGGTCGATCTCCTCCACGGCGAGCAACCTACCGGGAAATCGGCGCGACGGCGACGACGAACGCCGCGCTGGGCCGCCGGCTCAGCTCTTGGCGAGCGCCCGGGAGATCACCAACCGCTGGATCTGGTTGGTGCCCTCCACGATCTGCAGCACCTTCGCCTCGCGCATGTACCGCTCGACCGGGTGGTCGGCCACGTAGCCGGCGCCGCCGAGCACCTGCACGGCGTCGGTGGTCACCCGCATCGCCACGTCGGTGGCGAAGAGCTTCGCCTTCGCCGCCTCGATCGAGTACGGACGCCCGGCGTCGCGCAGCCGGGCCGCCGCCAGGGTCAGCGCGCGGGCGGCGGAGATCTGGGTCGCCGCGTCGGCGAGCATGAAGCCGAGGCCCTGGAAGTCGATGATGGACCGGCCGAACTGCTGTCGCTCCCGGGCGTAGCCGACGGCGTAGTCGAGCGCGGCCTGGGCCAGCCCGACCGCGCAGGCGGCGATGCCCAGTCGACCCGAGTCCAGCGCGGACATCGCGATGGTGAAGCCCGCCCCCTCGCCACCGACCAGCCGGTCGGCCGGCACCCGCGCCTCCTCGAAGGCGATCTGCGCCACCGGCGAGGACCGCAGCCCCATGGTCCGCTCGGCGGCCTGCGGCGCGATGCCGGCGGTGCCCGCGTCGGCGACCAGGCAGGAGATGCCCTTCGGGCCGGGCCCGCCGGTGCGGCAGAAGACGTTGTAGAAGTCGGCCACCTGGGCGTGCGTGATCCACGCCTTGGTGCCGGAGACGACGTACGCGTCGCCGTCGCGGACCGCCCGGGTGCTCAGCGCCGCCGCGTCGGAGCCGCCCTGCGGCTCGGAGAGGCAGTACGCGCCGAGCAGCTCCCCGCCGAGCATGTCGGGCAGGAGCTTGCGCTGCTCGGCGCTGCCGAACGCGGCGACCGGGTAGCAGCTCAGGGTGTGCACGCTGACCGCCTCGGCGACCGCCAGCCACCGGCTGGCCAGGATCTCCAGCACCTGCAGATACACCTCGTACGGCTGCGCCGCGCCGCCGTGTTCCTCGGCGTAGGGCAGGCCGAGCAGGCCGGCGCGGCCGATGGTGCGCAGCACCTCGCGGGGGAACTCGGCGCGTTCCTCGAAGCTCGCGGCCTTCGGCGCGAGCTCGCGGTCGGCCAGCTCGGTGGCGAGGTCCAGCAGGTCATGGGCCTCGTCGGTGGGGAGGATCCGGTCGACAGTCATAGCGCGATGAGCTCCGTGGGGGTGGTGTTGAGCCGCTGCACGCCGTCCGTCGTGCAGACGACGATGTCCTCGATGCGGGCGCCGTGCCGGCCCGCGAGGTAGATGCCCGGTTCGATGGAGAACGCCATACCGGCCTCCAGGGGCCGGTCGTTGCCGGCCACCAGGTAGGGCTCCTCGTGACCGTCCAGGCCGATGCCGTGCCCGGTGCGGTGCAGGAACGCGTCGCCGTAACCGGCGGCGGCGATCGGCTCCCGGGCCGCCGCGTCGGCCGCCGCGCCGGTGATCCCGGGCCGCACCGCCGCCACCGCCGCACTCTGGGCGGCGTGCAGCACCGCGTAGTAGTCCACGAAGTCGGCCGGCGCCGGCCCGCCCGCCACGTAGGTGCGGGTGCAGTCCGAGCGGTAGCCCGACGGCATCGTGCCGCCGATGTCCACCACCACCGGCTCGCCGGCGCCGATCGGCCGATCCGAGGTGCCGTGGTGCGGGCTGGCCCCGTTCGGGCCGGCGGCCACGATGACGAAGTCGACAGTGGCGTGCCCGGCGTCGCGGATCGCCGCCGCGATGTCGGCCGCCACCTCGGCCTCGGTGCGGCCGGGGCGCAGCCACTGGCCCATCCGCAGGTGCAGCTCGTCGATGGCCGCGCCCGCCTCGGCGAGCGCCGCGACCTCCGCCGGGGACTTGCGGATCCGCAGCTCGCGCAGCACCTCGCCAGCGAGCCGCTGCGCGGCGCCGGGCAGCGCCGCGCGTAGGGCGAGGACCTGCTCGGCCCACATCCGGTCGGCGAGCCCGACGGCCGCCGGCGGGCCGTCGAGGGCGGCGACGACCAGGGGGTACGGGTCGACGCCGTCGGGGTGGTCGACGATGCGGACGCCGGTGTTCGGCGCCGCCTCCGCGGCCGGACGCTCCAGCCTGGGCACGATGAGCGTGGGCGCACCCTCGGCGGGCAGCACCAGGCAGGTCAGCCGCTCCCCCACGTGGGCGTCGTACCCGGTCAGGTAGCGCAGGTCGGAGCCGGGCGTGAGCAGCAGCGCGTCCAGGCCGGCCGCGGCGGTGGCGCGCTGCGCGGCGAGCAGCCGGTCCGGCGGGTACAACTCATCGGTTCCCACCCCGTGAGCTTAACGGTCGTTTGGGCATCCCCAGAACCCCGCATCCGCCCGAGCGAGGAAATCCATCGGCGTTGATTGACGCCGACAGTTAACACTCTTTAAGATTTGGCTGCCTCGAGGCCACCCGTTTCTGCGTACCGCATTTCCCGCCCGCGACAACCCTGCGCGGGCGGGCGTCGTCCCCCGCCCACGGGAAGGCCCCCGATGTCCTCACCACTGCGCCGCGCCCGCACCGCCGGCCTGCTCGCCCTGGCCACCGCCGCCGCCACCGTCACCCTCGTCCCCACCGCCGCGCAGGCCGTGGTGCTGCCGAACAACTTCAAGAGCGTCGGCTACATGCCCTCGTGGGCTAGGCAACGTCAACACCATCCAGTACAACAAGCTCACCCACATCAACTACGCGTTCGTGCTGCCCAACAACGACGGCAGCCTGCGCGCCGTGGAGAACCCGAGCAAACTCTCCTCGCTGGTCTCCCAGGCGCACGCCAACAACGTCAAGGTCTCGATCGCCGTCGGCGGCTGGAACGACGGCAACGACTCGGCCTTCGAGGCCCTCGCGGCCAACTCCGGCAGCCGGACCGCCTTCGTCAACAACCTGGTCAACTTCGTCAACCAGTACAACCTCGACGGCGTCGACATCGACTGGGAGTACCCGGACCCGGGCGCCTCGGCGAACAACTACAGCCAGCTCATGACGCAGCTCGGCAGCGCCATGCACAGCCGCGGCAAGCTGCTCACCGCGGCCGTCGTCTCCGAGGGCTACTACCTCGACGGCGTGCCGACGGCCGTGTTCGGCCAGGTCGACTGGCTCAACATCATGGCGTACGACGGCGGCAGCCCGCACTCCAACTACGACTGGTCGATCAACAGCATCAACCTGTGGAAGTCCCGCGGCCTGCCGGCCAGCAAGGCCGTCCTCGGCATCCCGTTCTACAGCCGCCCCGGCTACTACACGTACTCGGCGCTCGTCGCCCTGGACCCGGCCAACGCCAACCGGGACTGCACCACGGCCGGCGGCGCGCAGCAGTGCTACAACGGCGTCCCGACCGTCAAGCGCAAGACGCAGTGGGCGCTGGCCAACGCCGGCGGCGTCATGAACTGGGAGCTGTCGCAGGACACCACCGGCTCCACCTCGCTGGTCAGCGCCATGTACGACACCATCATGGGCGGCACCACCCCGCCGCCGTCCGGTCGTACCGGCCAGATCACCGGCCTCGGCGGCAAGTGCGTCGACGTGGCGTCCGCGAGCACCGCCAACGGCACCGCCATCCAGCTCTGGGGCTGCAACGGCACCAACGCGCAGACCTGGACCGTCGCCAGCGACGGCACGCTGCGCGCCCTCGGCAAGTGCGCCGACATCACCAGCGGCTCCACCGCCAACGGCGCCAAGGTGCAGCTGTACGACTGCAACGGCAGCGGCGCCCAGGTCTGGCAGGCGCAGTCCAACGGCACGCTGCGCAACCCGCAGTCCAACAAGTGCCTGGACGTCACCGACAACAGCTCGGCCGACGGCGCCCGGTTGCAGATCTGGGACTGCTTCGCCGGCGCCAACCAGCGCTGGACGCTCCCGGCCTGAACCTGAACCTGACGCTGCGATCCCCGGTCGACGCCCCGCGTCAGCCGGGGATCGTCGCGTGGTCGCGGGCCAGCACCAGCATCTCGTCGACCGATCCGGCCGGATCGGTGACCGGGAACTGCACCGCCCGCACCACCGACGTCGGGTCGACGAGCATCGTCAGTCGCTTGAACCGGGTCACCCCGCCGGCGGAGAAGACCGGCAGCAGCAGCCCCGCGGCGAGCCGACCGTCCTGATCGGACAGCAACGGAAACGGCAGCCCCGCGTACGCGGCGAACTCGGCGAGCTGGTCCGGCCGCTGGGTGCTGATCCCGCACACGCGTACCCCGGCCGCCTCGAAGGCCGGGTGCCGGTCGGCGTACGTGGTCGATTCGAGGGTGCAGCCCCGGGCGCCGGGGATCTCCGCCCAGCCCGGCGGGTAGCCGTGCGTCCCCGGCGCGTACGCCCCGGGGAAGAGGTAGAGGACGCTCCAGACGTCCGGCGCGGTCAGCGCGACCGGCCGGCCGTCGGCGCCGGGCAGGGCGACCTCCGGCAGCCGTCGGCCCACCAGCGCGTGTGCCCGCCGGGCCTCGGCCGAGGCGTCGTCGGCGGTCGCGGTCAGCTCTCCGTCACCCATCAGGTGCCTCGTTCCCCAGTCCTGCAGGGCGATCAACACCGGCAGCAGGCCCTCGCCCTTCGTGGTCAGCAGATAGTCGTGCCGGGGCGGGTGCGCCGAGTACGGGCGGCGTTCCAGCACGCCGTGCTCGACCAGGGCGGCGAGGCGTTCGGTAAGCGCCCGCCGACTGACACCCAGTTCGCGCTGGAGCGCGTCGAAGCGGGTCGTGCCGCCGGCGACGTCGCGCACGATGAGGAACGTCCACCAGTCCCCCAGCACGCCGAGCGCCTGCGCGATGCCGCAGTCCGCGTCCGCGAGATCCTCTCGTCGCACCCGCTTCCTCCCTCCGCCCGGCACGACTATAGTCCGTTCCAGATTGGAACGGACAATCCCCGGCACGCACTGACACCGGGAACGCATCGGCGCGACGGACGGGGGCCGACGACATGCACGTCGACGAACGAGCCGGTGTGTTCTGGCGCTGGTGGACCGCCGGCACGACCAGTCTGGTCGGGTCGGCGGTCGGCGCGGTGGCCCTGCCGCTGACCGCGCTCACCGTCCTGGACGCCTCCGCGTGGCAGATGGGTCTGATCGCCGCGGCCAGCTACGTCGCCTGGATCGTGATCGGCCTGCCCGCCGGTGTGATCGTGCAGCGCCTGCCGCTGCGCGGCACCCAGGTCGGCGCGGACCTGGCCCGCGCCCTCGCCGTCGCGTCGATCCCGCTGGCCTGGTGGTGGGGGCAGCTCACCGTGACCCACCTGGTGGTCACCGCGCTCGTCGTCAGCTTCGCCAACGTGGTGTTCGACGTGGCCAACTCGACCTTCCTGCCCAGCATCGTCGAGCGCGAGCAGTTGCAGTCGCGCAACAGCCTCACCTCGGCCACCCACGCCGCGACCCTGCTCAGCGGCCCATCGCTCGGTGGGCTCGCCGTGCAGGCGCTCGGCGCGGTGCCCACCCTGCTCGTCGACTCGGCCAGCTACCTCGTCTCGGCGGCTCTGCTGCGTACCCTGCCCGCGCGCCGCGTCGACGCGCCCGAGCAGTGGCCGCCGGTCGGTGAGCTGATCCGCGAGGGCTGGCGCTACGTCGCGTACCACCCGGTCATGGGCCCGTGCATGTGGGCCGCGACGGCCATGAACTTCGTCTGCGGCGCGCAGTTCGCGCTGCACCCGCTCTACCTGGTCCGCGACCTGCACGCGCCGGCCGGCCTGGTCGGCGTCCTGCTCGCCGTCGAGGGTGTCGGCGCGCTGGTCGGGGCTGCCCTCACCACGTGGATCACCACCCGGCTCGGCAGCGCCCGCGCGCTGGTCGCCGCCGGGTTCACGACGGTCGCCGGAGCGTTCCTGATCCCCGGGGGCACCGGTTGGCCGGCTTACGTCGCCTTCGCCGCCGGCAGCATCGTCTTCTCTCTCGGCACGGTCGTGCTCAGCGTGACCACCCGGACGTACCGGCAGATCGCCAGCCCACCCGAACTCCTCTCCCGGGTGATGGCGACCGTGCGGTTCGTCTCCTGGGGCGCCATCCCGGTCGGCGGGCTGGTCGCCGGCGGGCTCGCCGGCCCGCTCGGCGCCCGCGCCACCCTGTTCGTCTTCGCGGCGACCCTGATCTGCGCGCCCCTGGTGCTGCTGCTCTCCCCCGTCCGGCGCCTGCGCGACCTCACCGACCACGACCGCGACGAGGGCCGGCGTCCGGCCGTCACCATTGGTCGGTGACCGCCGCGCCCGACCACAGTCCGTCGGCCATGCGGCGAGCCCGGGTCGCGTCGCTGAGCACATCGACGCTGTGCACGTACTGGTCGACCGCGCCCAGCAGCGGTCGGTCGCGCAGCGTCGGGTCGGTCACCGCGGCGCGTAGTGCGGCGGCGACGCGCTCGGCACGCAGCACCAGGAACGGCCGGAAACGCCACCCCGGCAGTCTGCGCCGTTCCAGGGCCTGCCCGCACTGTGGTTTTCCGGGTAGGACCGGGGCGGGGGCCATAGCCTGGGATCGGGACGCCCGCATGGGTGGCACCGACCGGGAGGGCCGACGTGGCAGCGAACGACGCGAACCGGGCGGCGACCCGCCGTCGCTGGCAACTGTGGGCCGGGGTCCTCGCGCTCGTCGGCCTGGTCCTGCTGGTCATCGGGCTCACCGTGGCCGACGGCGTCGCCGCCTGGGTCGAGGTGCTGGTCGCGATCCTGCTGCTGGTGACCAGCTACGTCGTGCAGCACCTCGCCCGCCGCGACACCGTCTACCGGCACGACGAGCAGCGCTGACGCCGCCGGGCGGCCGGGCGTACCGCTGATCGTCGCAGGGCTGTGCCAGGCTGTCGGGCGTGGCACACCGATCCCCGATCCTGCTGATCGACGCACCCAGCCTCTACTTCCGGGCCTACTTCGGCATCCCGGAGTCCGCCGCGCGCGCCGAGGACGGCACGCCCGTCAACGCGGTGCGCGGCTTCCTCGACATGCTCGCCACGCTCATCCGGGGTCGGGGCGCCGACCGGATGGTGTGCGCTCTGGACTACGACTGGCGGCCGGCGTGGCGGGTCGAGCTGCTGCCGTCGTACAAGGCGCACCGGGTGGCCCCGCAGGGCGGTGAGGTCGTGCCTGACACGCTCTCCCCGCAGGTGCCGATGATCCTGGAGGTCCTCGACGCGGTCGGCATCACCGCCGTCGGCGCGACCGGTTACGAGGCCGACGACGTGCTCGGCACGCTGTCGGTGACCCAGCCGGGCCCGGTCGAGGTGGTCTCCGGCGACCGGGACCTGTTCCAGCTCATCGACGACTCCCGGGACGTGCGGCTGCTCTACGTCGGGCGCGGCGTGGCCAAGCTCGACGACTGCGACGACGCGGCGGTGCGCGCCCGCTACGGGGTGCCCGCCGACCGGTACGCCGACTTCGCCGCCCTGCGCGGCGACCCCAGCGACGGACTGCCCGGGGTGCCGGGCGTCGGCGAGAAGACCGCCGCGCGACTCATCGAGCGGTACGGCAGCATCGACGGCATCCTGGCCGCGCTGGACGACTCCGACTCTTCCTTCGCGCCGGGCCTGCGCACCAAGCTGGCCGCCGCCCGCGACTACCTGGCCGTCGCGCCGACGGTGGTCCGGGTCGCCCTGGACGTGGCCCTGCCGGAGCTGCCCACCGCGCTGCCGACCGCCCCCGCCGACCCGGAGCGGCTGCTCGAGCTGGCCGGCCGGTGGAACCTGGCCGGCTCCGCCCGCCGCCTCGTGGACGCCCTGGCCGCCCGCGCCGACGCCTGACCGGGCGGCGCCCTTCACCGAGGCGCGCCGCCCGCACCCGCGGCACCGGCCGCCGCTGAGGACGCGCCGGTCGGCCGGTGCCTCACGCGCGCAGGTTGGCCGCCAGGTCACCGATCGCGGCCATCGCGTAGCGCTGCATTCCCGGGCCGAACGTGATGCGCGTGGCGCCGTGTCGGGCCAGCTCGGTCACGGACTCCCGGTTCGGCGCGGCGGCCATGTTGATCGGGCCGGTGATGCCCTCGCGCAGCACCGCAAGGACCTCAATCGGCGCCCGCAGCGGGTACACGCAGTCGACGCCCGCCGCCACGTACAGCTTCGCGCGGGCGACGGCGTCGGCCGGGTCACCCGAGCCGAACAGGAACGTGTCGACGCGCGCGTTGATGACGAGCGCGTCGCCTGCCGCCGCCCGCACCTCGGCCAGCCAGTCCGCGTGCCGCTGCGGATCCTTGAGCGTGGCGTGCCCCTCGGAGTCCTCCAGGTTGCAGCCGACGACGCCCGCCTCCAGCAGCCGCTCGACCAGCTCGGCGGGGGCGAGCCCGTAGCCGTCCTCCACGTCCGCGGACACCGGAACGGAGACGGCCCGGACGACCCTCGCCACCGCGGCGAACATCTCGGCGGGCGGGGTGGCGCCGTCTTCGTAGCCGAGGGAGGCGGCGACCCCGGCGCTCGGCGTGGCGAGCGCTTCGAAGCCGGCGTCGGCGAAGACCCGGGCGCTGCCCGCGTCCCAGGCATTCGGCAGGACGAGCGGGTCGCCGGCGGGGCGGTCGTGATGCAGGGCACGGAAGGTGGCGGCTGTCATCGTTCAGGTCTCCCGACGGGATGTGGAGGGACGATGGCGAGGGCAGGGCGACTGCCCACCATGGACCGTACCGTCATCGCCCGGTCCAGGCGTCGTGCCGTGCCCGGGACCAATACGCAACCATCGGTTGCGCGAGGCGCCCCGAGCGCTGTAACCTGACGCAACCAAAGGTTGCGAAAGGGTGGTACGCATGGAGTACGGAGTCATCGAACGCGACATCGACGTCAACGCCTCGCCGGAGGTGGTCTTCGAGGTGATCAGCCAACCCGAGCACGTGCGGGAGTGGTGGCCCGACGACGCCCGGTTCGAACCGGTCGAGGGCGCTCCCGGCGAGTTGGTGTGGCGCGACGCGCAGACCGGCGAGACGACGACCGTCGACCTCGCCGTCGTGGACGTCGACCCGCCGAAGCGGTTCTCCTTCCGGTGGTCCTTCACCGAGCCCGACCGGGGCGGGCAGTCGCTGCTGGTCACCTTCGACCTCGTCCCGATCGCGACGGGGACCCGCGTCCGCATGACGGAGACCGGTTTTCGCGAGATGGGCTGGGAGATCGCCCTGCTCGAGAAGCAGTACCAGGATCACGTCAGCGGGTGGAACCACTACATCCCCGCGCTCGGCACGTACGTCGCACGGCTGGTCGCCACGTCATGAGCACGGTCGTCGACGACGCCCTGTGGTCGGCGATCGGCGACCCGATCCGGCGCAGCATGATCGACCTGTTGCTCGCCGGCGGGCCCGGCACCGCCACGTCGCTGAGCGAGCGACTGCCCGTCACCCGCCAGGCCGTCTCGAAGCACCTGGCCGTCCTGGACCGGGTCGGCCTGATCCACTCGGCGCCGGCCGGTCGCGAGCGTCACTACCAGGTCGACGAGGCGCAGCTCGCGCGTGCGGTCGCCCAACTGACCGCCGTCGGCACCGCCTGGGATGCCCGACTCCGCCGGATCAAGCGGATCGCCGAGACGATCGAACGTCACCGTACCGACAACCAGGGAGAATGAGATGGTCGACATCCTGCACCGGGTCGGCGTCGTCGCCCCGCTCGACGACGTCTACCGCGCGGTGGCCACCCCGGAGGGCCTCGCCGCCTGGTGGACGACCGACACGGTCGGCAAGAGCGAGGTCGGCGGGCAGTTGGCCTTCCGGTTCGGCGACGCCGGGGGCTTCGACATGGAGGTCCTGGAGCTGGACCCCACCGGCAACGTCCGCTGGCGGGTCACCGACGGCCCCGGGGAATGGGTCGGCACCGAGATCGACTGGCGCCTCGACCAGCGGGGCGACTACACCATCGTCCTGTTCAGCCACGAGGGCTGGCGCGAGCCGGGCGAGTTCATGCACCACTGCGGCACCAAGTGGGCGACGTTCCTGATGAGCCTCAAGGAGCTGGTGGAGACCGGGCGCGGCAGGCCGGCGCCGGACGACGTCCAGATCAGCGACTGGCACTGAGCCCGGCCGCTACTTCACCTTCCGGGTGGACCGCACCACGATGTCCTCGTACTCCGGGTGCTTGACCAGCCACTCGGCGAGGAACGGGCAGATCGGCACCACGGTGCGCCTCCTGGCCCGCGCGTCGTCCATGACCGCGCGGGCCAGGGTCGACCCGACGCCCCGGCCCTCGTACGCCGGATCGACCTCGGTGTGGGTGTAGGCGATGATGGCGCCGGTCAGCTGGTAGGTGACCAC
Organism: Micromonospora sp. NPDC005237; assembly: GCF_040607775.1. Lineage (NCBI taxonomy): Bacteria > Bacillati > Actinomycetota > Actinomycetes > Micromonosporales > Micromonosporaceae > Micromonospora > Micromonospora sp. NPDC005237. The sequence continues at coordinate 182,186 of NZ_JBEXHJ010000010.1, forward strand.
CCCGGCGACCGCGCCCGTCTCGTCGCGCGCCTCGAACCGCTCCCGCGCGGGCACGTCTGTCACGGTGAACTCCACCGAATCATCCAAGCACAGCGCCCGTGGCGACAGGTCGTCGCCACGGGCGCGTGAGGGCCGGCGGGCCCGGCGAGGGAGCGGGGCGTCAGGGGCGTCGGCGGCCCAACACGGCGGCGGTGCCGGCCACGCCGATCGCGGCGAACACCACCTGCAGGAGCAGTTCGATCCAGTCGATGCCGGCGGTCTCGTCCACGCCGAGCCCACCGGCCACGAGGGTGCCGAGGATCGCGGCGAGCACGCCGATCGCCAGGGTGAGCACGATCGAGATGTTCTGCTTGCCGGGCACCACGAGCCGCCCGAGGGCGCCGATGACCAGGCCGATGATGATCGCGGTGAAGAAGCCCTGGATTTCCACGGGGGCCGTCCCTTCGAAGATGTTGTCGTCAGCGACGCTCTGGTGCCCCGGCTCGGGCACCGTCGAAACCCGTGATCGGCGTACCGGCCAATTTGTCACGCGATTGTCATGAGCGGGCCGGTATGCCGACGCGCGGCTGGTCCCGGTCGGAAGTGGCGTCTCCGGGCGCAACGGCGGATTCGGGGTGGACAGGCACGGACGGGCACTGGACGCCCCCATCCCCCCTCGCGGCCTCGCCGACCAGGCGTTGTCGGTGCGGTAACGGGAATCGCAGAGCCGCCAGCAGGCTCTGGGAGGAGACGCCATGACCACGCCATCGCCGCATGGATCGGACCCCGCCGGTCAGCCGGAACGGCCGCCGGAGGGCGGCGGCGTCGCCGTCGTGGAACTGTTCACCTCCCAGGGCTGCAACAGCTGCCCTCCCGCCGAGGAGCTGCTGACCGCGATCGAGCACGACTCCCGGGCGCGGCGCGAGCCCGTCTTCGCCCTGGGTTTCCACGTCGACTACTGGGACGATCTGGGCTGGCCCGACCAGTTCGCGGACGCGGCGTACACGGCGCGGCAGGAGGCGTACGCCCGTGGCTTCGGCTCGGGGCGTCTCTACACCCCGCAGATGATCGTCAACGGCACCGTGGAGTTCGTCGGCTCCGACCGTGGCCGGGCGGCGAGCGCCGTCGCGTCCGCCCTGATGTCGCCCGCCGCCGCGCCCCTCACCCTGTCCGTTCCGGAGGTCGCCGACGGCGGGCAGCGGATGGTGCTGGGCTACCGCGCGCAGCGGCTGTCGCAGCCCGCCGTGGTGAACGTGGCGCTCGTGCAACGCGGCCTGCACAGCGAGATCGCCCGCGGAGAGAACGCCGGCCGCACGCTGCGGCAGGACAACGTGGTGCGCGCCTTCGCGTCGGTGCCCCTTGACGCCGAGCAGGGACAGGTGGAGCTGGTCACGCCGCCGGATCTCGACCCCGGCCAGTCCACGGTGATCGGCTACGTCCAGCGCGAGGGCGATCGGGCGGTCGTCGGCGCCACGGCCGTCGACCTGTCCGCCACGGCCGGCTGACGTCGTCGGTGGGCGGCCCGCCCGCCACCTGTCGGTCCTGGTGCGTAATCTCGGCGCATGCGGATGGCACGCGCGGTGCGGGGTCTCGGTGGCTGACGCCGACGACGTACGCCGCCTGGCCCTGGCCCTGCCCCACACGGTCGAGATCGAGAGCGAGGGCTTCGACTTCCGGGTGGCCGACAAGGGCTTCGTCTGGTCCTATCCCGAGCGCAGGCCGGGCAAGCCGCGGGTGATCCGGCGCGACATCGCGGTGCTGTTCGTCGGGGACGAGGCCGAGAAGCAGGCTCTCCTGCTCGGCGAGCCCGAGGTCTTCTTCACCACGTCTGGGTACGACGGCCTGCCGCTGGTGATGCTGCGCCTGGCGGCGGTCGACGTCGAGCGCCTGAGCGAGCTCGTGACCGACGCGTGGCGGATGCGCGCGCCGGACGCGCTGCACGCCGACCTGGACGGGCTCGGCGTGGCGGACAGCTAGCCACCGCGGCGCGGTGGGCGATCAGTTTGCGACATCAGCACGCAACCGGACTGACACATTGACGGGGATCTCCGGGGTCGATTACCGTGCCGGCTGAGAGAGCGCTCTCTCGATCGACGTTTTCCACAATTCAGACGCTACGCGCCCGGGTCGGCACGGTCCGTACCGGGACGCGCGATGGAGGCACCATGAAACCTCCCGTCCCCCACCGCCGCTGGGCCCTGGCAGCCGCCACCGCCCTGGCCCTGGTCGTCGGTGGCCTCACGATTCCCGTCACCCGTGCCGCCGAGGCCGCGCCCGTGGGCGCCGGCAGCTACACCACCACCCCCGTCGGCGCGCTCCCCACCGGCTGCGGCGCGATGTCCAGCAACCCCCGGCAGTTCGCCACCGCCAACGCTCCCGCCGGTGCCGTGCCCACCAACGACTGGTGGTCCTCGCTGCTGTGGAAGCGCACCGACTGCGCCTTCAGCGAGCCCCTGCACGCCCACCCGACCTCCTACGACACGTTCACCGACGGCCTCGGCTTCTCCGCCAACTCCACACCCGCCATCAGCGGCACGGCCACCGGCGTCGGTGAGTACCACTACCCGTACGTGCAGGACATTCGCGTCGGCGTGGCCGGACTCGCCGCGCCCCAGGTGAAGGTGGACGGCTGGACCGACTGGACGGTCAGCCCCTACTGGAGCGACGGCACCCGCACCCTGCGCGCCACCATCGGCCACGGCCTGCCGTTCGCGTACTTCCAGGCCAGCGGCGGCGACGCGGTGATCGGCACGTCCGGCACCCCCGACGTCTGGTCCACCAACGGCGCCACCATCGGCTTCCGGGTCAACGGCCACGACTACGCGGCGTACGCCCCCAGCGGCGCGACCTGGACCGTCAGCGGTGGCCGCATCTCCTCCACCCTCGCGGGTCGCGGCTACTTCTCGGTGGCCCTGCTGCCCCCGACGGCGAACGCCACCGAACGCGCCGACCTGGCCACCACCTACGGCCGGTACGCGCACGCCCACGTCACCGGCACCCGCGTCTCCTACGCCTACGACCCGTCGACCAACGGCCTGAGCACGACGTACGCGTTCACCACCACCGCCCGGGAGGGCACCGCCACGCAGACCGTGGTCAGCCTCTACCCGCACCAGTGGAAGTCGCTCGCCGGCTCGACGCCGATCACGCCGACCTACCCGTCGGCGCGCGGCCGGATGAAGGTCCTCACCGGCGTCAACCAGTTCCGGACCGCCATGGCGTTCCAGGGAGTCCTGCCCGAACTGCCGGCCGTCGGCGACGGCAGCGGCGCGGACCTGACCACGCTCACCGGTCACCTGGCCGCCGCCCGCGGCAACCCGATGGACCAGCGGGGCAACGACACGTACTGGACCGGCAAGGGGCTCGGCCGGGCCGCCCGGCTCGCCGAGGTCGCCGACCTGGTCAACGACACGGCCACCCGCGACAGCGCGCTGAACGCGATCCGCAGCACCCTCACCGACTGGTTCACCGCGTCCAGCGGCAAGACCCAGCGGCTCTTCTACTACGACGCCAACTGGGGCACCCTGATCGGCTACCCGGCGTCGTACGGCTCCGACCAGGAACTCAACGACCACCACTTCCACTACGGCTACTTCATCGCCGCCGCCGCGACACTGGCCAAGTTCGACCCGTCCTGGGCCGCGACCAGCCGCTACGGCGGCATGGTGGACCTGCTGATCCGCGACGCCAACAACTACCGCCGCGACGACACCCGTTTTCCCTACCTGCGCGACTTCGACATCTACGCCGGCCACGACTGGGCGTCCGGGCACGGCTCGTTCGGCTCCGGCAACAACCAGGAGTCGTCCTCGGAGGGGATGAACTTCGCCAACGCCCTCATCCAGTGGGGTCAGGTCACCGGCGACACCGCCGTGCGTGACGCCGGCATCTTCCTCTACACGACGCAGGCCGCCGCCATCCAGGAGTACTGGTTCGACGCGAGCGACCAGAACTTCCCCGCCGCCTTCGGGCACTCGACGGTCGGCATGGTCTGGGGCGACGGCGGCGCGTACGCCACCTGGTTCAGCGCCGACCCGGAGATGATCCAGGGCATCAACCTGCTGCCGGTCACCGGCGGGCACCTCTACCTCGGCAACAACCCGGCGTACGTGCGCACCAACTACGCCGAGCTGGTCCGCAACAACGGCGGGCCGCCAACGGTGTGGCAGGACATCCTCTGGCAGTTCCAGGCCCTCGGCGACCCCGACGCGGCCCTGGCGAACCTGCGCGCCAACCCGGGCTACACCCCCGAGGAGGGGGAGAGCCGGGCGCACACCTTCCACTGGATCCGCAACCTGGCGGCACTGGGCACCGTCGACACGACGGTCACCGCCAACCACCCGCTGAGCGCGGTCTTCTCCCGCAACGGGGCACGCACCTACGTGGCGTCGAACCCGACGGCGAACCCGATCACCGTCACGTTCTCCACCGGCACCCGGCTCACCGTGGCCGCCGGTCGGACGGCCACCACCGGGGCGTACACCTGGAGCGGCGGCAACGCCTCCGGCGGCGTACCGCCGAGCACGACCCCACCGACCACCGCGCCGCCCACCACGGCGCCGCCGACGACCGCGCCGCCGACCACCGCGCCACCGACCACGCCGCCGCCGAGCTCGGGCTCGCCCACGCGGTACCTGCTCGCCGGTGGCGGGCTGGGCGCCGCCGGCAGCGCGGGCACGACCACGGTCGCGGCCGCCAACGGAAACCACGACGGTACGCCGACCAACCCGCAGGTCTTCACGGCGACCGGCCTCAACCTCGCCTACTCCGGGGCGCAGACCACGTTCGACCTGTTCCTGGACGCCGGCACGGCCGTCGGCAACGGGGTGCAGGTGCGCGTCTCCTACGACCTGACCGGAAACGGCAGCTGGGACCGGACGGAGACCTGGCGCTACTTCGCCACCGACCCGGTCCCCGGCTACGAGCACTACACCCAGAACGCCGGCCTGGCCTCGGCCACCGGCACGTTGGGCACGTTGAGCAACGGCACGGTACGGGTGGAGGTCTGGTCCGCCATCGGCAACAACCCCACCTCGCTGGGCATCGGCAACCAGTCGGTGCTGCGCCTTCCGTACTCCTGATCCGTCCACCCGCGCTCGCCGCCGGCCGCACCTCGGCCGGCGGCGAGCCTTCGCGGCGACTGGCGACCGGGTGCGAGGCTGGCGGCATGTCGTCCGTACGCGAACCGCAGCCCTCCCCGCCGCGGGCCGGGACCGCGCGGTGGCGGCTGCGGTTGGTGGGGTGGCTCGGCCCGGCGGGTTCGGCCGTGGCCCTGAACCAGCTGGCCACCGTCCTCCCGCCGGTCGCCGTCGGCGCGGTGATCCTGGTGGTGGCGGTGGTGTACGGCCACAATCGACTCGACGAGCGCGCCCCGCTGGCCGAGGCGCTGCCCCGGATCCTGCTCTACGTCGCGGTCGCCGGTGTCGCGCTGGCCGTGACGACGCCGTCGTCGTGGGCCGGGCCGCTCACCCTGGTGGCGGTCGTGGCGATCGCCTGCTCCGCGCTGGTCGCCCGAGACCGGGCGACCGCCCTGACCTCGCTGGCGGGGATCAGCGTCTGCACCGCGGGCCTGTTCGTCGTCACCGACGCCGTCCACGTCGAGCGGGCCGGCGCCCGGTACGTCGGGGTGACCCTGGGGACCTTCGCCGTGGTGTTGGGCCTCCTCGTCCTGCACGACCGCCGGCACCTCTTCGGCGCGGACAGCCCCGGCCTCGCGCTGCTGCGGGAGGCCCGCATGTCGTGGTCCCGAGCCGGCGCGTTGGGCGTGCTCAGCGTTCCCGCCAGCGTGAGTCTGGCTCGCGAGGGATCCCTGGTGACCGCCGCCCTGGTCGCGGTGGCCGGCCTGTGCTGGCTGGGCGTGACGCTCGTCTTCGTGTTCGCCGAGCGGCGCGACGCCCTCGCCGGGGCGCTGCTGGCGCTCAGCGGGGCGGCGGTCACCGTGCTGGGCCTGCTGGCGTTCCACGCCCGGGAGTACCCGGTCGGCATGATTGCCGCCACGGCGGGCGTGGCGATGGTGGGCGGCGGAATCTCGATGCTCGAATCGACGGGCGCGCTGGGGCGCCTGGGCGGTTGGCTGGCCCACCTGACCAAGCCGGCGGCTCAGCGCGCCGATGGCTGAGGGCCCTCCCCGGGTTGTGCCTGTCGCTGGGGCGTCACCTTCGTCCCTGCGGAATCGTTGCCGGGAATGAGGATTTGCACAATCCGGCAATCCCATCGACCACCGTGGACGGCCGAGACGCGATCGTGCTTGCCGCCGAGGATGGAGCTGGCAAACACCGGGGTGCAAGGTGCAGCCGGCCAGGCCCGGAACGGTTCCGCGAGGAACAATTGTCACGCCATCAAATAGATAGCGACCAATCTTGACTTGTGCATCGAGCCGGCGCACCGTGAAGGGCGCGCGGCAGATGCGCACCATTGTCGGCCCGCCTTCGGCGACGTACGGAATGCGAGCGCCGCTGGTTTCGCGCGGTGCGTCAGGAGGCGTTCGATGCAGTTGAATCCGTTTTCCGGGGTCTATCTCACCGATCCCGCCAGCGCCTGGCGACGCATTCTCGACGATCCCGACCGGGTGCCCTACGCCGAGGATCTGGACCTGTGGCTGATCAGCCGGCACGCGGACGTCCGACACGCCCTCGCCGACGCCGCGACGTTCGGCAACGCCCTCACCCTCGCCCCGATCTACGAGGTCTGCCCGGAGGCGATGAGCGTCATCATGCAGATCGACGCGCCACCGACGACGGCCGCCGCCGACCCGCCGACGCACCCCCGCACCCGCCGCGCCCTGCGGGCCACCTTCGCCAACACCGCGGACCGGGCCGAGGCCGAGTACGGCGCGATCGTCCGTCGCCGCGTCGACGACCTGGTGTCCCGGCTCGTCGCCCGAGCGGGCCGGCGGGCGGATCTCGTCGGTGAGTTCACCACCGAACTTCCGCTGCTGGTCATCCTGGACATCCTCGGGGTGCCGGACGCCGACGTCGACCAGATCCGGCGGTGGGCGGACGGTCAGCTCGCCCTGATCTGGGGGCAGCCGGACCCGCAGGAGCAGGTACGCCTGGCCCGGGGTCTGCTGGAGTTCTGGCACTACTGCCAGGACCTGGTCCGGCAGCGGCTCGACAGTGGACACGACGGCGCCGACTTCATCAGCCGGGCGCTGGCCTACCGCGACGACGACGACGCGGTGCTGACGGTGACCGAGGTGGCGAGCCTCGCCTTCAACCTTCTGGTCGCCGGGCACGAGACGACCGCCGGCCTGCTCGCCCACGCACTCGACGAGGCCCTGTCCGACCGGCAGCGATGGCAGGCGCTCGTCGCCGACCCGCGATCCGTGCCCGACTTCGTGACCGAGACCCTCCGGTTCGCGCCCGCCATCGACGGTTGGCTGCGGGTGACGCGCCGCGACGTCACCCTGGGCGGGGTCACCATTCCGGCGGGCGCGCGCTGTCTGCTGATGATCGGGGCGGCGAACCGGGACCCCGCGGTCTTCGCCCACCCGGACCGGTTCGACCCACGCCGCCTCGACGCCGCCGACCACCTGTCGTTCGGCCACGGCCCGCATTTCTGCATCGGCGCCGCATTGGCGCGACTGGAGGCCGGCGTGACTCTCACCCGACTCGCCGCTGCCATTCCCGGCCTCCGACTGGCACCCGAGCACCGCCGGTCGTTCAAGCCCAATGTTTCATTTCGCGCGCACCACACACTCGTCGCGACAATCGATATTCTGGCGCCTGCCGACGACCCGACGGAAGCTCCGGCCACCGCCACCGAGGCACACGCCGTCTGACGACGAGGACACCGGCGGCGGTGACCTGCGGGCCGACCGACGCGGCCGGATCGGACCGACACGACACGCCCCGGCCGCGCGGCGCGTGGCCTCGCGCGCTTTTCGCGGCGATCCATCTCGGCGCATGTCTTCACACCCATCGCGTTCAGGGTTAAGAATTGCCCCCTATGAATGTTCAGCCCGCCGGCCAATCTCGATCTGACACCTGCTGCTGATTCGCGGGTGCCACGAAGGTGAGCGCATGGAGCACACGCCCCCGCCGAGCGCAGCTCACTCCGCGGCCAGCCAACAGTTCCGCTGGGAGCTGCGCAGCTGCCGGGTCCGACGGGGACTGACCCAGCGGGCCCTGGCGGACCTGGTGCGGTTCAGCCGGGAGACGGTCGCCGCGGTGGAGTCGGGCCGCCGCTTCGGCAGCCACGAGTTCGCGGTGCGCTGCGACGACGTGCTCGACACCGGCGGCCTGCTGGCCTCCCTGTGGCCGCAGGTCGCGGCCGAGCAGTTGGCGGCCGATGGCCGACGGGGCCCACGATCCCCGGAGCAGGCGCGACTCGATCCGCCCGTACCGCGCCAGCGGAGTCGGCGCGACGCGCGCGACCCGGGCGCCGTGGTGGACGCCATCGACGAGCTGCGCGAGCTGATCGGCCAGGTGCTCAGCAGCCAACCGGAAGCGGACGATCCCGGGCCGCGCCGCGCGCCCGAGCACCTCGACGACCAGCGCTGAGCGCGGGCGCCCCCGACCGACCGCCGTGCGCCACCGGCCGCTGACTCTGGGTACAGATGCTGGTACGGCCAGTTTGTACCACCGCCAGGTCTGGCCTCCGAGCGCGGGTTCCGGCGGAATGGGACTTGCATTCGGCAAGGTGCGGATAGACCGTCATCGACGAGTCGCGGGAGTCAATCTTGGCGTCGAGCACGAGGTCCCACGCGGCCCGACCCTACCCGAGGAAACGACGCGCCTGGAAGATCGCCGGCCGGATGCGCCTCATCGTGGCGGCGCCACTGGTGGCCGTGATCGGGTTCGCCGGCCTCGCGCTGACCGAGAGCGCACGCCAGACGACCCGCGCCAGCGACCTGGAGGTCGTGGCACGCCTCGGCGCCGAGGCCGGCGACCTGGCGTACCGGCTGCAACGCGAACGGGCCGCCGCCGCCGACCTGCTCACCCACCCCGACGCGGAGCAGCAGGACGCCTTCGGCGTGGAGCTGGCCGCCACCGACGCCGCCGTCGAGCGGTACCGCCGACAGCGCGACAAGGTGCCCGCCGACGCCAACGCGGCGCTCCTGCGCCGCGTCGACGCGGCGTTGGACGGCCTGCCCCCGCTGCGCACCCAGGTCCGCACGGCCGAGCACGCCTCGGTGTCCGCGATGACCTTCAGCTACCGCATCGCGATCGCCGACCTGATCACCTTCCGGGAGAACGTCTCGCACGGCGTCGTCAACGCCGGGCTCGCCGACGGGATCCGGGCCTCGGCCGCCCTGTCGAAGACCGCCGAGGCGATCGGCCAACAGCAGGTCGCCGTGCTCCGCGCCGTCGCCGCCGGCGAGTTGACCCCCGCCACCCAGCAGGACATCACCGCCGCCCGCACCAGCTACACCGAGTCCAGCCTGTCGTTCCTGGCCCTCGCCCCGACCGAGTGGAGCATCTGGTGGGAGCAGGCCGGCACCGGCAAGGAGGCGCTCGCCCTGCAACGGATGCAGGACGAGGTGTCCCGCGCCCAGCCGGGCACGCCACTGCGCCTGGAGACCTCCGACTGGGTGGCCACGACGCAGCAGCGCGCCGCCCGCCTCGCCGACCTGCGGGGGCGCGTCGACGTCGCGGTGCTCGACGACGTCCGGGCCGCCCACGCCGACCAGCGTCGCAGGGCCGTGGCCGAGGCGGTCGGCGTGCTGCTGGCGCTGCTGCTCACCGCGCTCGTGACCTGGGCCGTCGCCCGGCAGATCACCCGCCGGCTGCGACGGCTGCGCGACGCGGCCAACGCCGTCGCGTTCGAACAACTTCCCGCCGTGGTGGCCCGGTTGCAACGCCCCGACAGCGCGAGCGTCGACCCCGACGAGCTGGCCCGTCAACAGTCCACCGCGGCCCTCGAACCCTCCAGCGACGACGAGATCGGCGAGCTGGGTCAGGCGTTCAGCGCGGTGCACCAGGCCGCCGTGCGGACCGCCGCCGAACAGGCCGTGATGCGCGCCAACACCGCCGACATCTTCATCCACCTGAGCCGGCGCGAACAGCGGCTGGTCGACGCCGTCCTGGCTCAGGTCGACCGGGTCGAGCGGGACGAGACCGACCCCGACCGCCTGGACCAGCTCTACACCCTGGACAACCTGGCGACCCGGATGGGCCGCATCAACGCCAGCCTGCTCGTGCTCGGCGGCGTCGGCGTCGGCCGGGTACGCCAACACGACGTGCCGCTGCAACAGGTGCTCCAGGCGGCCCTGTCCCAGATCGAGCACTACGCGCGCATCCGGCTCGGCATGGTCGACGGCGACGTCGCCGTGGCCGCCAAGTCCGTCGACGAGGTCGTGCACCTGCTCGCCGAACTCATGGACAACGCGACCGCGTACTCGCCGCCGGGCAGCGAGACCTGGGTGAGCGGCCGCAGCCTCGGCGACCGGGTCATCATCCAGATCAGCGACGAGGGCGTCGGCCTGCCCCCACGGCGGTTGCAGCAGCTCAACGAGCTGCTGGCCCGGCCGCCCGCCATCGACGTCGCCGCCGTGCGGGCCATGGGGCTGGTCGTCGTGGGCCAGCTCGCCGCCCGCCTGGGAGCCAGCGTCCAACTGCGTCGCGGCCCCCGCCGCGGCACCCTCGCCGAGGCGACGCTGCCCGCGGCGATGATCCGGTCGTTGCCGCCGGAGGAGTTCCTGCTCGCGCCGGGCCGGCTGTCGCGGCGGGCAGCCCGCACGTCCGCACCCCCGCCGTACCGGCCGCGGTCGGAGCCGACCGCCGGGCACGCCCCCGCGGCGCGGACCCTGCCGGCGGCGCCCGTGTTCCGCCCGACGCCCAGCGCGGACCGCGGCGACGCGCCGACCGAGGAGCTGCTCATCTTCGAACAGGTCAACCACTGGTTCCACGCCGATGTCGTCGACGCCTCCGACGGCCGGCAGTGGTCCAGCCCCGCCGACGACGCCTGGCGTACCGCCGCGCAGGCGCACACGCCCGACGTGGCCGCGACCACCAACTCCGGCCTGCCCAAACGACAGCCGCAACGGCACCTGGTGCCCGGCGGCGTCACCGTGGGGCAGCAACAGCAACGCTCCGAATACCGGGACCCGGCCCAGGTCGCCAGCGCGATGGCCGCGTACGCGCGCGGAGTGGCGGCCCGCCGGCGCACCCCGATCAACCTCGGCAACTCATGACCGACAGGGAGAGCACGTGACCGACCACCAGGACCTCGGCTGGCTGCTGGACAGCTTCGCCGAGCGCGCGACCGAGGTCAGCCATGCGATCGCCATCTCCAGTGACGGCCTGATGGTGGCCGCCACCCGCGACCTGCCCCCGGACCGGGCCGACCAGCTCGCCGCGACGGGCAGCGGCCTGGTCAGCCTGCTGCGCGGCGCGGCGGCCTTCTTCGACGCCGGGGCGGTGATCTCCAACGTCACCCAGCTCGAAGGCGGCTTCATGTTCTCGATGGCCTTCAACGACGGGGCGTCGCTGCTGGTGCTCGCCGCGCCCGAGTGCGACGTGGGCAAGGTCTCCTACGAGATGACGGAGCTGGCCAACCGGATCGGCGACGCGCTGACCCCCGCGGCCCGTGCGGCGCTCGCCCGCAGCCGCTGACCCCACCGACAGACCCCTCCCCTTCCCCTGGAGACGACATGTCCCTCACCACCCCTGCGCGCAGCCGTGCCCTCGCCGCCGTGCTGCTCGCGCTCGTGCTGACCGTCAGCACAGCCTGCGCCGACGACGAGCCCGGCACGACCGGCGGCGGATCCATCAAGATCGGTCTGCTCGCCTCGCTGTCCGGGACGTACCAGTCCGTCGGCAAGGAGATCCGCGACGGCTTCGAGCTGTACCTGGACACGCACGACGGCAAGCTCGGCGGCCGGCAGGTCGACCTCGTCGTCGCCGACGAGGGCAACGGCGCCGCGACCGCCGTGCCGGCGGCGACCAAGCTGCTCAAGCAGGACCGCGTGGCCGCGCTCACCGGCATCGTCGGCGGCGGTTCGGTCGCCGGCGTCTACCCGCTGCTGCAGGAGACCAAGGTCCCCCTCGTCGGCTCCAACGGCCGACCGGAGATCAAGGACGTCACCCGGGTCTGGCACACCTCGTACCTCTCCGACGAGCCGGGCGCCGCGATCGCCCAGCACGTCCGGGACAACGTCAAGGGCTCGGTGTACGCCATCGGCCCCGACTACCAGGGCGGCTGGGACGAGCTGCGCGGCTTCACCGAGGCGTTCGCCAAGGCCGGCGGAACGCTCGCCAACCCCGACGGCAAGACCACCTTCACCCCGTTCCCGGCCACCACCAACTTCACGCCGTACTTCGCCCGCATCAAGGCCTCCGGCGCGCAGGCGGTCTACACCTTCTACGCCGGCAGCGCCGCCGTCGACTTCGTCAAGCAGTACGCGCAGTCCGAGATCAAGGACGTTCCGCTGTACGCGGCGGGTTTCCTCACCGAGGGCGGCGTGCTCAACGCGCAGGGCGAGGCGGCCCGGGACATCTTCTCGGTGCTCAACTACTCCCCCGACCTCGACAACGCCGAGAACCGGGGCTTCGTCGCGGCGTGGAAGGCCAAGCACGACGGGTCGCCGACGACGTACGCCCTGGCGTCGTACGACGCGGCGGCGGTGCTCGACCGGGCCATCGGGGCCGCCGGGAGCGACCCGACCCCGGAGGCGATCAACGCGCAGATCGGCAAACTCGGGCAGGTCGCCAGCCCGCGCGGCGCGTGGCAGTTCTCCACGGTCACGCACTCACCGGTGCAGAAGTGGTACCTGCGTCAGGTCCGCCAGGACGGCCGGGCGCTGTCCAACACCGTCGTGGGTGACCTCGCGACCATCGGCCGGTGATCACGGTGGCGGCCGGCCCGAACCGGATCGACCCGTACGTCATCCCGGCGCTGGACGGTGTCGCCTACGGGCTGCTCGTCTTCGTGGCGGCGGCGGGCCTGGTCTTCTGTTTCGGCGTCGCCAACATCCTCAACCTGGCGCACGGCATGCTCTACGCGATCGGCGGCTACACCGCCGCGGCGCTGTTCGACGGCGGCTGGGCGAGTCTGGCCCTGGCGCTGGGTGTCGGCGTGCTGGCCGCCGCCGCGACGGGGGTGCTGCTCGCCGGCCTGCTCACACCGGTCGCCACCGGCAACCATCTCACCCAGGCGCTGCTGACCTTCGGGGTGGCGCTGGCCGGCGGCAGCCTGCTCGTCGCCGGCTTCGGGCCCGACGATCCGCAGGTCCTGGTGCCCGCCGCCCTCGACGGGTCGGTGGCGGTCGCCGGGCACCGCTACGCTGCGTACCGGCTGGTGTTCATCGTGGTGGCCGCGGCGCTCGCGGCCGGGCTCTACCTGACGGTGCGGCGGACCCGGGCCGGGATGCTGGTCCGCGCCGCCGTGGACGACGCGGAGATGGTCGCCTGCCTGGGCGTGAGCCCCGCGCGGATCAGGGTGGGTGTGCTCGCCGCCGGTGGCGCGCTGGCCGGCGCGGCCGGGGTCCTGGGCGCCCCCATCATCGGTCCCGGCGCGGACACCGCCGACACGGTGCTGCTGCTCTCGCTGGTGGTCGTCGTCCTCGGCGGCCTCGGATCCATGGTGGGCACCCTGCTCGCGGCGCTGGCGATCGGGGAGATCCAGACCCTGGGCGTGGCGCTGCTGCCGTCGGCCGCCCCGTTCCTGCTGTTCGCCGCCATGGCCGCCGTACTCGCCGTGCGGGCACGGGGCCTGGCCCTGCGGTGGGCGGCGACGTGAGGGACGAGGTGATCCGCCGGGTACGCGTCGCCGTCGCGACGGTCGTCCTGGCCGGCCTGGTCGTGGCGCCGTGGGTGGTGGACGACTACACCGCGGCGATCCTCGCCCGGACGCTGGCGCTGGGCCTGGTCGGGGTGAGCGTGGCGCTGCTCACCGGTGTCGCCGGCATGCCCACCCTGGGCCAGACCGCGCCGTACGCCGCAGGCGCGTACGCCAGCGCCGTGCTCGGCAGCCAGGTCTCCGACGTCGGCGTCGTGCAGGTCACCGTGGCGGCGCTCGCCGGGGCGACGCTGGCCGCCGTGACCCTGCCGCTTGTCGTCCCGGCCCGGGGCGTCATCGTGCTGATGATCACCCTGGCCGTCGGTGAGCTCGTCGTGACCGTTCTCGGGCGTTGGCGGTCGGTGACCGGCGGCACCGACGGCCTGGCCGGCATCGATCCGATCCGTCCACTGTGGGGCCTGCCGATCCTGGCCACCGACCAGGCCCGGTATCTCTACACGCTGGTCGTCGTGGCGGCGCTCGTCGGCGCGGTGCTCCTGCTGCTGCGGACGCGGGTCGGGTTGCTGCTGCGCGCCGGCCGGGACGACGAGATGCGGCTGCGGGCCAGCGGGCACCGGGTGGGGCTGTACCTGTCCGGCGCGCACGTCGCCGCCGGGGCGATCGCCGGCGCCGCCGGCTCCCTGCTCGTCGTCGCCCAGCGGTACATCTCCCCCGCCGACTTCGGCTTCGACACCTCCGCGCTGCTCCTGCTCGGCGTCGTCATCGGCGGCACCGCCTCGGTCGGCGGCGCGCTGGTCGGGGCGGCGCTCGTCATCGCCGTACGCGACTGGTTGTTCGGGGTGCTGCCCGGTCACGCGCCGCTGGTGCTGGGCGCCCTGTTCGTGGCGACGGTCTACCTCCTGCCCACCGGCGTCACCCGGGTCCGCCGACCGCACGGCAGCCCACGACGACCGATCCCCGCGCCGGGCCACCCGGACGCGGCACCCACAGGCGACCGCGGCCCGACGTCGGAGCTGCGCGTATGAACTGCCTGCTCAGCGCCGAGAAGATCAGCGTGCGGTACGGCTCACTCGCCGCGCTCACCGACGTCGACCTGTGCGTGCACGACGGTCAGCGACACGCCCTGATCGGGCCCAACGGGGCCGGCAAGACGACCCTGCTCAACGTGCTCGGCGCCACGACGCGGCCACAGCGCGGCACGGTGCGCTTCGCCGGCCGCGACGTCGGCCGGCTCGGGCCGGCGGCACGGGCCCGCCGCGGCATCAACCGGATCCACCAACGACCCGCGGTCTTCGCGACGCTCACCGCGACCGAGAACATCGAGGTCGCCGCGCTGCCCCGAACGATCCGGCGGCGCAGGTGGTGGCCCGGTGGGACTCGGGACGCGGCCCGCCAGCGCGCCACCGGGTTGCTGGACCAGCTGGGCCTGTCCGACCTCGCGACGGTGCCGGCCGGTCACCTCGCCCACGGCCAACGTCGGCAGTTGGAGATCGCGATGGCCCTCGCCGGCCGTCCCCGCCTGCTGCTGCTCGACGAACCGGCGGCCGGGCTGTCGGCCACCGAGGTCGGCCGGCTGGCCGAGCTGCTGGCGGCGCTGCCCCGGCAGGTCGCCGTGCTGCTGGTCGAGCACCACCTCGACCTGGTGTACGCCCTCTGCGACACCGTCACCGTGCTGCGCGACGGCCGGACACTGGCCGCCGGCACACCGGACGAGATCCGTACCTCGCCGCTGGTGCGGCAGGCCTACGCCGACGGGGTGTCCTGATGCTGTACGTGGAGCGGCTCTGCGCCGGTTACGCCGGGGGAATCGTGCTGCACGAGGTGACCCTGCGGGTACCGCCGGGCAGCATCCAGGCGGTGGTGGGCCGCAACGGGGCCGGCAAGAGCACCCTCGTGCACACCATCGCCGGGCTGGTGCGCGCCTCCAGCGGCCGCATCGAGATCGGCGGCGTCCACGTGGCCGGGCGGCAACCCCACCGGGTCGCCCAGTCCGGCGTCGGTCTCGTCCCGCAGGGCCGGCGGGTCTTCTCCCGGTTGACGGTGGCCGAGCACCTCGTCCTGGCGGCGGCGCCGTGGCGGGCCGCGACACCCGGCGGCGAGGGCTGGACGGTGCCCCGGATCCTCGAACTGCTGCCCCGGCTGGCGGTCCGGCTGCGCCACCGTGGCTGCGAACTCTCCGGCGGCGAGCAGCAGATGCTGGCCATCGCCCGCGCGCTGCTCGGTCAACCACGGGTGCTGCTGCTCGACGAGCCCTGTGAGGGGCTCGCCCCCGACCTGGCCGCGCGGGTCCGCGACCTCATCGGTCACCTGGCCGCCGGCGGGTTGACGGTGCTGCTCGTCGAACAGCAGCTCCGCCACGCGCTGGAGATCGCCGACCGGGTCGCGGTGCTGGAGTACGGCCGGGTGGTCTACGACCGGCCGACCGCCGAGGCGCGCAGCGACCCGGGCCCGCTGGAGGCGATGGTCAGCATCGCCGCCACCGGGCCGCCCCCGGCCACCCGATCGACCCCTCGGCTCTGGGCCGACACCCCGTAGGTCACCCGATCCCTCTCGGAGAGGCAGAAGACGATGGCGACTCCCACAGGCGATGCCGCGTACACCTTCGACAACGGCGCACCGGACGCGGTCCCGCAGATGCGGGCGCTGGAGTCCTTCCTGGACCCGATCACGATGCGCCGCCTGGCCCGCCCGGTCCTGCGCCTCGGGTCGGCCTGCTGGGAGGTCGGGGCCGGTGGCGGCTCGATGGCCCGACGGATCGCCCGCGCGGCCGGCGACGACGGCCGCGTGCTGGCCACCGACATCGACCCCACGCACCTGCGGGCGGAGGGCAACCTGAGCGTACGCCGGCACGACGTGCGCACCGAGCCCTCGCCCGGGGACGCGTTCGACCTGATCCACGCCCGTCTGGTGCTGCTGCACCTGCCCGAGCGCCGACGGGTCCTGCGCACCCTCGCCGGCGCGCTGGCGCCCGGCGGCTGGCTGGTCGTCGAGGAGTTCGACTGCACCACGCCGGTGCGGGTGCTGAACGCGCCGAGCGACGACGCGGCGAAGCTGTTCGCGCAGGTGATGGACACCATGATGGGTGTGCTGCAGGACCACGGCGCCGACCTGGGGTGGGCGCAGGACGTGCACACCGAGATGACGCTCGCCGGCCTCACCGACGTCGACACCATCACCCACTCGCAGAGCTGGGCGGGCGGGTCGACAGGCACGTCGCTCTACGAGACGAACTCCCGTCAGTTGGAGCCGGACCTGCTGGCGGCCGGCCTGACGCCCCAGCAGCTGAACGCCTTCCGTCGACTGACGCGCGACCCCGCGTTCGCCGTCATGTCGTACCACTTCGTCTCGACGCGCGGCCGTCGGGCCGGTTAGGTCCCCGGTGTGGCCCGCAGCCGGTGTGCGTGGCGGGCCACACACCGCCTGAAGCGTCCTAGGAAAGATCTGCGGCGTCGTTGGCGGGGTTCAGGTGCGCGATCGGGTACTCATGACGTCTCTACAGCTTGCCGGTGAGCGGGTTCTCCACCGACAGTTCGCCCTGATCGATAAGCCAGCTCACGGACTCGAGGATCGCGTCTTCCGGTTCCCAGGCGGGTGCGTAGCCGAGGAGGGCGCGGGACTTCTCGATGGACAGCACGTGGTTGCGCTGCAGGTGGCCCCAGCTGTCTTCGGCGAACTCGGGCGTCGTGATGCTGCGGAACTCATCCCAGGTGATTGATTCGAGTGTCGCCTGCTGTCCGAACCAGCCGGCCGCGATGGTGGCGTAACCGCGCACGTTCAGTGCGTGTGCGGCAACGGCGTGGAAGTCTTCGCCTGCCGCGGCGTCACGGTGGGTGGCCGCGAGCTCGAACACCTGCGCGACGTCGTCGGCGTGCACGTGATGCATCGATTCGGCGCCGCTGCCGGGGATGCGCAGAGTGCGACCGGCGGAGATGTCCGCCCAGGTCTCGGGGTTGGTGTTGCCGAGCACACCCGTCGGGTGCCATCCGGGTCCGACGATGTGACCCGGGTGCACGGAGGTCGTCACCAGGCCGCCGCTCGCGGTTTCCCGTTTGAGGTACTGGGCGATCATTTCCTTCTGGGTGCCGTACTCGTCGATGGCGGGGGTGCCTTCGCCTTCGCTGATGGGCAGCTTGATGCTGGGGCCGTACCGCCACAGCGATCCGCAGTGCACGAGGTGGCCGACCTGGCCGCGGATCGTTTCGACCAGGGCGGTGGTGCTCTCGATGGTGAAGCTGAGCAGGTCGATGACGACGTCGGGGTGCTGCGCCAGGACGGTGGCTCCGAAGGTGCCATCGATGTCCTGCTGCTCGCGGTCGACCACGACCTGCGTGACCTGTTGCCACTCGGGGCTGTCGGAGTACGCCTTACGGGTTCCCCGGCTCATGCTGGTCACGTCATGGCCGGCGCGTACGAGGCGGGGAACGAGAAAGGTACCGATGTGGCCGCTGCCACCGACGACGAGTACGCGCATGATGATCCGTTCGTTCAGAGGGGCCGGCATGTAAGGGCGGGGTCGCCGCGAATTGAGCGCTTCGGCTCGGTCCGGATCAGGTGGGTTGGGCAGAGAGCGACTCACGCGCCCGCTGGTCGATGTGCTCCGTGCCGGCCCGTGCGCGACGACTCTGCAGGAACTCTCGCACGTCATCCCGGTGACTCACCCCTCCACGCTACGACTGGGCGGTACGGCGTATGCAGGCCAGCCGAGCCGTCCCGGCGGCTATGGAGAAAAGGTGGCAAACACCCCGAAGGTGACGTCTGGGCACTCACGCCGAGGATCGGGCGGAGATCGACGCCCGCGGCTCGACAGCCAAAAAGTTTTGTTGGGTTCCTACAACACAGCGACGGTTGGTTCGGCGGTTGCGCCATGGCGCTGTCCGTCCGGAGCCGGAAAAGTGACCACTGCCGGGAGCCGTCGACGTCCGGCACGCACATCATGGTCTACCAAAGGGGTCAGTCGGGTGTTCAACCGTGTCGCCATCGTCAACCGTGGTGAAGCCGCCATGCGGCTTATCCACGCGGTCCGAGAGCTGGCCGCGGAGACGGGCAGCCGGATCGAGACGGTCGCCCTCCACACCGACGTCGACCGCACGGCCACCTTCGTGCGCGAGGCGGACATCGCGTACGACCTCGGTCCGGCGTCCGCCCGCCCGTACCTGAACCTGGCGACGCTGGAGCGCGCCCTGACCGAGACCGGCGCCGACGCCGCGTGGGTCGGTTGGGGCTTCGTGGCCGAGGATCCGGCGTTCGCGGAGCTGTGCGAGAAGATCGGGGTCACGTTCGTCGGGCCGAGCCCGGAGGCCATGCGCCAGCTCGGCGACAAGATCGGTGCGAAGCTGCTCGCCGAGGAGGTCGGCGTGCCGGTCGCGCCGTGGAGCCGCGGCGCCGTCGAGACCCTGGACGCCGCCCGGGCGGCGGCGGCCGAGATCGGCTACCCGCTCATGCTGAAGGCGACGGCCGGCGGCGGCGGGCGCGGCATCCGCGTGATCACGAACGAGACCGAACTCGCCGACGCGTACGAGCGCACCAGCCAGGAGGCGGCGCGGGCGTTCGGCAGCGGCATCGTGTTCCTGGAGCGTCTGGTCACCGGCGCCCGGCACGTCGAGGTCCAGGTGATCGCCGACGGCCAGGGCACCGCGTGGGCGCTCGGCGTGCGCGACTGCTCGGTGCAGCGGCGCAACCAGAAGGTCATCGAGGAGTCGGCCTCGCCGGTGCTCGACGCGTCCCAGGCGGCCGAGCTGAAGACCTCGGCGGAGCGGCTCGCCGTGGCGGTCGGCTACCGGGGCGCGGCGACCGTCGAGTTCCTCTACCACCCCGGCGACCGGCTGTTCGCGTTCCTGGAGGTCAACACCCGCCTGCAGGTCGAGCACCCGATCACCGAGCTGACCACCGGATTCGACCTGGTCAAGGCGCAGCTGCACGTCGCGTCCGGCGGCCGGCTCGTCGGCGAGCCGCCGGCCGAGCGGGGGCACGCCATCGAGGCCCGGCTCAACGCCGAGGACCCCGACCGGGACTTCGCGCCGTCACCGGGGCGCATCGCGCGGCTGGACCTGCCCGCCGGCCCGGGCATCCGGGTGGACACCGGCGTGAGCGAGGGCGACACCATCCCGGCCGACTTCGACTCGATGATCGCGAAGATCATCGCGTACGGGCGTGACCGCGACGAGGCGCTCGGCAAGCTGCGCCGGGCGATGGCCAACACCACGGTGATCATCGAGGGTGGCGCGACTAACAAGAGCTTCGTGCTCGACCTGCTCGACCAGCCCGAGATCATCGACGCCAGCGCCGACACCGGCTGGATCGACCGGGTCCGGGGCGAAGGCCGACTCGTGACGCACCGGCACTCCGCGGTCGCCCTGGCCGCCGCCGCCATCGAGTCGTACGAGGAGGAGGAGCGCGCCGAGCGGCAGCGGCTGCTGTCGACCGCCGCCGGTGGCCGCCCGCAGGTGCAGCACGCCAGCGGCCGGCCGCTGGACCTCAAGCTGCGCGGGGTCACCTACCGGATGCGGGTGGCGCGGATCGGGGCGCACCGGTTCCGCGTCGGCATCGAGGCGGGCGGCGCCGAGCGCACCGCCGACGTCGAGCTGGACCGCTTCGACCGGCACACCGGCCAGATCGTCGTCAACGGCATCCGGTACCGCCTGCTCACCGGCACGCACGGGCCGACCCACCTCGTCGAGGTCGACGGTGTGACGCACCGGGTCAGCCGCGACGAGGGCGGCGTCCTGCGCTCCCCCATGCCCGCGCTTGTCGTCGCCACTCCGCTGGAGGTCGGCGCCGAGGTCGAGGCGGGGGCGCCGGTGCTGGTGCTGGAGGCCATGAAGATGGAGACGGTGCTGCGCGCGCCGTTCAAGGCCCGGCTCAAGGAGTGCGCCGTCTCGGTGGGCAGCCAGGTGGAGGCGGGCGCGCCGCTGCTGCGGCTGGAGCCGCTCGCCGACGAGGCCACCGAGACCGCGGCCGGCCCGAGCGTCGCCAGCGTCGAGCTGGACCTGCCCGCCGCCGACGACAACGCGGGGGCGTACGAGCGCAGCCGGCGCGGTCAGGAGGATCTGCGCGGCCTACTGCTCGGTTTCGACGTGGACCCGCACGACGACCGCCGGGTGCTCGACGACTACCTCGTGGTGCGACGGTTGGCCGCCGAGGACGGGCACCGACCGCTGGCCGCCGAGGTGGACCTCGTCGACGTGTTCGCCGACCTGGCCGAGCTGAGCCGGAACCGGCCGACCGGCGAGGACGGCGGCGCCCACGTCCGCAGCGCCCGGGAGTACTTCCACACCTACCTGCAGAGCCTCGACGTGGAGCGGGCCGGGCTGCCCGACGCCTTCCAGGCCAGGCTCGCCAAGGCACTGAGCCACTACGGCGTCACCGACCTGGAGCGCTCCCCCGGCCTGGAAGCCGCCGTGTTCCGGATCTTCCTGGCCCAGCAGCGCGCGTCCGCCGACGCCACAGTCGTGGCGTCGCTGCTGCGCGAGTGGCTGCGGGAGACCCCGCCGGACGAGTCGCTGCGCGAGCCGGCCGGTCTGGCGCTGGAGCGGTTGATCGCCGCGACGCAGGTCCGCTTCCCCGCCATCGCCGACCTGGCCCGGGGCGTGGTGTTCGCCTGGTTCGCGCAGCCGCTGCTGCGCCGCAACCGGGCCCGCGTCTACGCCCAGATCCGGGCGCACCTGCGACACCTGGACGCGCACCCGGACGCCCCCGACCGCGCCGAGCGCATCGCCGAGATGGTCCGCAGCACCGAGCCGCTGGTGCGTCTGCTCGGCCAGCGCCTGGTCCGTGACCACCTGGACAACACGATCATGCTGGAGGTGCTCACCCGCCGCTACTACGGCAACAAGGCCCTCACCCGGGTGCGGACCCGCGAGGTCGCCGACTGCGCCTTCGTGGTCGCCGAACGCGCGGACTCCAGTGTGGTCTCCACGGCGGTGAGCTTCGACGCGCTGGGCGGGGCGCTGCGTGGGCTCGCCGAGCTGGCCGGCGACGAGGACTCCGTCGACGCCGACATCTACCTCGGCTGGGAGAACCAGCCGGAGGACTTCGACGCGATGGCCGCCGCGCTGCTCCAGGTGATCACCGCACATCCGCTTCCGGCGCAGGTCCGCCGGCTCACCGCCACCGTCGCGGGTCGCGGCGGGGCGGTCATGCACCACCACTTCACCTTCCGCCCGTCGGACGGCGGAATGGTCGAGGACCGGCTGATCCGCGGTCTGCACCCGTACATCGCGCAGCGGATGCAACTGGAGCGGCTGCACAAGTTCGACCTGACCCGGCTGCCGTCGTCCGACGAGGAGGTCTACCTCTTCCAGTGCGTGGCGCGGGAGAACCCGGCGGACGAGCGTCTCGTGGCGTTCGCCCAGGTGCGCGACCTGACCGAGCTGCGCGAGCAGGACGGCCGGCTGGTGGCGCTGCCGACGACCGAGGACGCCATCGCGGCCTGCCTCGACTCGATCCGCCGGGCCCAGTCGCGGCGGCCGTCGAAGACCCGCTTCACCACCAACCGGATCGTCGTCTACGTCTGGCCGCCGAGCGAGCTGACCCGCGAGGAGATGGAGATGATCGCCGGGCGCGTGCGCCCGACGACAGTGGGCGCCGGGCTGGAGGAGATCCTGTTCATCGCGCGGCAGCGCGACCGTCGCACCGGCGAGCTGACCAAGATCGCGGTACGGATCTCGTTCGACGCCGCGGGCGGCGCGGAGCTGGCCGTCGGCACGCCCCCGGTCGAGCCGGTCGAGCCGCTCGACGAGTACCGGCTGAAGGTGCTGCGGGCCAGCAGCCGCAACACGGTGTACCCGTACGAGTTGACCAGCCGACTCGGTGACTTCGTCGAGTACGACCTCGACGACGCGCACGCGCTAATTCCGGTGGACCGGCCGAAGGGGCGCAACCGCGCCGCGATCGTCGCCGGGGTCGTCACCACGCCGGCCGCGCTGCATCCGGAGGGTGTCACCCGGGTCGTGCTGCTCGGCGACCCGACGAAGTCGTTGGGCGCCCTGTCCGAGCCGGAGTGCCGGCGGGTGATCGCCGCGCTGGACCTCGCGGAGCGGATGCGGGTGCCGCTGGAGTGGTGGGCGCTGTCCGCCGGCGCCCGGATCTCGATGACCTCGGGTACGGAGAACATGGACTGGGTGGCCGCCGCCCTCAAGCGGATCGTCGAGTTCACCCAGGCCGGTGGCGAGATCAACATTGTGGTGGCGGGCATCAACGTCGGCGCGCAGCCGTACTGGAACGCCGAGGCCACGATGCTCATGCACACCAAGGGCGTCCTGGTGATGACGCCGGACTCGGCGATGGTGCTCACCGGCAAGCAGTCGCTCGACTTCTCCGGCGGGGTGTCCGCCGAGGACAACTTCGGCATCGGCGGCTACGACCGGGTGATGGGGCCGAACGGGCAGGCGCAGTACTGGGCGCCGAACCTGACCGCCGCGCGGGACGTGCTGATGGCCCACTACGAGCACACGTACGTCGCGCCCGGCGAGGCCGCGCCGCGGCGGGCGAGCACCACCGACCCGGTGGACCGCGACGTCTCCACGTTCCCGCACGACGTGGCGGGCAGCCCCTTCCGCACGGTCGGTGAGATCTTCTCCGCCGAGGCCAATCCGGACCGCAAGAAGCCGTTCGACATCCGGACGGTGCTGCGGGCCCTCGCCGACCAGGACCACCCGGTGCTGGAGCGGTGGGCGGGCATGGCCGACGCCGACACCGCGGTCGTGCAGGACGCCCACCTCGGCGGCATCCCGGTATGCCTGCTCGGCATCGAGTCCCGGTCGGTGCCGCGGCGCGGGTTCCCGCCCACCGACGGCCCGGACACCTACACGGCGGGCACGTTGTTCCCCCGCTCGTCGAAGAAGGCCGCGCGGGCCATCAACGCCGCCAGCGGCAACCGGCCCCTGGTCGTGCTGGCGAACCTGTCCGGCTTCGACGGCTCGCCCGAGTCGATGCGCAAGCTGCAACTGGAGTACGGCGCCGAGATCGGCCGGGCGATCGTGAACTTCCAGGGCCCGATCGTCTTCTGCGTGATCTCGCGCTACCACGGCGGCGCGTTCGTGGTGTTCTCGAAGGCGTTGAACCCGAGCATGACGGTGCTCGCGCTGGAGGGGTCGTTCGCCTCGGTGCTCGGCGGCGCTCCCGCCGCGGCGGTGGTGTTCTCCGCCGACGTCAACGCCCGTACGGCCGCCGACGAGCGGGTGCGAGCCCTGGAGGCCCGCGTCGCCGCCGCGGCCGGCACCGAGCGCGCCGCGCTGGCCGCCGAGCTCGACGAGCTGCGCTCGTCGGTGCGGGCGGAGAAGCTCGGCGAGGTGGCCACGGAGTTCGACCGGGTGCACAACATCCAACGCGCCGTCGAGGTGGGCTCGGTGGACGCCGTCATCCGCGCCGCCGAGCTGCGTCCGCGCGTCATCGAGGCCATCGAGGCGCGTCTGCGCGGCTGATCAGCTGCCGATCCCGCATGGTGGGGACGGCGCCGACCCATCCCGGTCGGTGCCGTCCCCACTGCCGTTGGCAGGCCGGCCGCACCGCGCACCCGTCGAAACTTTCATCTGATGACTCTCCACAGTCGCGCAGCTCACCCGAGTTTTTTCCGGAAGTTTTCAGAGTTGACGAGGCCCATCGACGGCCATAATGTTTCGAACGAGTTTCCGGTGCTTCGGAGAGCGCCACCGAACCCGAGACCGCACCCCGCCCACTCATCCCCGGGCCGCACCCTCCCTTCAAAGATCGACGTTTGTCGATCATGCTCGAAAGGAAGGCAGATGAAGCCAAGACGGTGGATCAGCGCCGGCCTCGTCGCCGTCGCGACCGCTGCGGCGTTGAACGCGATGCCGGCCACCGCGAGCCGGCCGTACGACCCGACCACGCAGAGCCTCGCGACCCTCGGCCAACGTCACGGCCTGAAGATCGGCACCGCGGTGAACGCGACAGCCCTCAACGACGCCAACGACCCGCAGTACCGCCGGCTGGCCGCCTCCGAGTTCTCCTCGGTCACGGCCGAGAACGCGATGAAGTGGGAGAGCCTGGAGCCCACCCGGGGCACCTACGACTGGACGGCCGCCGACCAGCTCGTCGAGTTCGCCAAGCGCAACAGGCAGGCCGTGCGCGGCCACGTGCTGGTCTGGCACAACCAACTGCCCGCCTGGCTGACCAGCGGCGTCGCCGACGGCAGCATCTCCAAGCAGGAGCTGCGTGAGCTGCTGCGCAAGCACATCACCACGGTCGTCAACCGCTACAAGGGCAAGATCTGGCAGTGGGACGTGGTCAACGAGGCGGTCAGCGACCCCTGGGACACCCCGTCGACGTTGCACTACAAGGGCTTCTGGGCGCAGAACCTCGGCCCCGACTACATCGCCGACGCGTTCCGCTGGGCCCGCGCCGCCGATCCCACGGCGCTGCTGTTCTACAACGACTACAACATCGAGGCGTTCGGCTCGGGCAACCCGGCCGACGACAAGACGCAGTTCGTCTACGACATGGCCAAGGGGCTGCGCGCGCGGGGCGTCCCGATCGACGGCGTCGGCTCGCAGGGCCACCTGGGCACCCAGTACGGCAACTTCGACACCCTGCAGGTGACCGCCGCCCTGAAGCGGTTCGCCGCGCTCGGCCTGGCCACCGCGTTCACCGAGGTCGACGTCCGCAGCGAGATGACCGAGGCGGTCCGGGCCGGCAACTCCGCCGAGATCAACCCCCGGTTGCAGGCGTCGGCGGCCAACTTCAGCGTGTTGATGAAGGCGTGCCTCGCGGTGCGCACCTGCCTGTCGTACACCGTCTGGGGTTTCAGTGACAAGTACTCGTGGGTGCCGGACTGGTTCAACGACCCGCCCGAGGGTCTGGCCACCATCTACGACGAGAACTACCAGCCCAAGCGGGCGTACCAGGAGCTGAAGTCAGACCTGATCTTCGCCGGCCCGCCGTACGTCCTGCCGCGCATCGCGCCCAGGCCGCACCGCTGAACCGGCACGGGTCGTGCGGGGTCCACCCTCCCCGCACGGCCCGTGTCAGCGCGGCACGGCCAGGTCGTCCTCCGGCAGGAGCGGGCGCATGAACGTCCGCTCGTAGCGCACCACACAACCGGACTCGTCGCGGATGGCGTCGGCCGCGACGAACTCCGGGTCGTTGCCGAACCGTGCGCGGTACCGCTCGTACGCCGCCAGGCTCTCGAAGCTGAACAGCGCCTCGGCCCGGTCGCTGGCACCCTCGGCGGGCAGGAAGTAGCCGTGGTGCACGCCGCCGTGCCGGGCCACGAGCCGCATCCACGCGCGGGCGAACCGCTCGAACGCGTCGATCTGCGCGGGATCGATGGTGTAGTGCACAACGCACGTGATCATTGATCCACCATAGGGCTCGCGCCGGGCCCTGCCGCGCGACGGCCGGCAGTAGGATCACGGGCACCTCGGCGAAGACTGTCGCCTGCCCTGCCGGAGCCCGCATGTCGACAGATCCGCCTGGCGACACCACCCGAATCCGAGGCGCGCTCCTCGGCCGCCGTGGCGCCGGCCCGTATCGCGCGATCCGCCGAGCGCTCGCCGTCGGCTGCCTCATCGCCGTCGCCGGGGTGCCGGCCCAATCGCCGGTGGCCGGGGCTCCCGCGCCCACGACGGTGCGGGTGCTGCAGATGAACCTGTGCAACAGCGGTCGCGCCGGCTGCTACACCGGGCGGGCGTTGACCAGGGCCGCCGAGGTGATCAGGGCCGAACGACCAGCCCTGGTCACCCTCAACGAGATCTGCCGGGACGACGTGCCCACCCTGGAGGCGGTGTTCGCGGCCACCCACCGCGGCGCGGCGGTCGTGTCCGCCTTCCAGGCCGCCGGCGACCGGCCCAGCGGCGCCGACACCCGGTGCCGCAACGGCCAGGCGTACGGCATCGGGTTGCTGACCCGGCTGCCGGCGGCCGACAGCCGGTACGCCGTGCACAGTGGGATCCACCCCGCACAGGACGTCGCGGACCCCGAGGAACGACCCTGGCTCTGCGTCCACGTCGATGGCGCCCTCAACGCCTGCACCACCCACCTGGCGGCGACCAGCCGCGCCGTCGCGCTCACCCAGTGCGGCCACCTGCTCGACGAGATCCTGCCCGCCATCGCGCGAAGCACCGGGTACGCGCCCACCGTGCTCAGCGGCGACCTCAACCTCCGCCTCGGCGACGACCCCGACGTACGGTCCTGCACGCCGCCCGGTTACCTGCGCGTCGGCGACGGCGCGGTGCAGCACATCCTGACGAGCACCGACATCGTGCTCTGCTGCACCCGGTCGGTGGGCATGGGCGGGGCGACCGACCACCCCGCCCTGCTGGCCACCCTCGTCATCGAGGACACACGGCCGACCCGCCGCTGACGACGACCCGTCAATCCTCGTCGTCGTACGGTCCGAGGTCTTCTTCCGTGTAGAAATCGACGTCGTCCTGGTCCATCTCGCGTACGGCCAGCGCCTCGTCGGCCTCGTCGGCGCGGCCCTGCGCCCGCAGGGCCAACGCCAGCACCGCGGTGGCCTCGTAGCCGTACTCGTCGGGATCCTCGGCCAACACCTCCCGCGCCTCCGCCTCGGCGCGGGCCGGCTCGCCGACGCGCAGACGCAACCGCGCCCGGTGCAGTCGGGCCGAGCGACGGTGGGCCGCCAGCTCATCTCCGTCGAACCGGGTGACGGCCGCGTCGAGCCGGTCGAGCGCCTCGGCGGTGCGGTCGGCGGCGGCCAGCATCCGCGCGGCGGCCACCTGATCCCGGCCCGCCTGCTCGGGGGGCGTGGGCTGCTCTGCCGCGCCGAGGGCGTCCACCCGCGCCAGCACCGCCCAGGCGACATCGTCCGGCCGCCGGTTGGCCAGCTGTACGAGCGCCTTGCGCAGCACCCGCAGCTCGGCGTCGGCGCTGCCGTTGGCCCGGTGCCGGTCGGCGGCGGTGATCAGATGGGTGAGCCCCTCCGTGTCCTGCAGCACGTCGGCCGCGTCCTCCAGGATGACCTCCAGCGGCGGTATCCCGTCGGGCAGGTCCCCGACCCGGGTCAGCTCGGCCAGCACCACACGCGCGGGGTCGCGGTGGTGGTAGGCCCGGCGGTACAGCTCCCACAGCAGGTGGCGGCAGCGAGTCGCGTCGTCGCGTAGACCGGCCCGGTCGAGGCTGCGGACCGCCTCCTCGGCGGCCTCGATCGCGTCCTCCTGCCGGCCCGCGTTGCGCAGGGCGTGTGCCACGTCCAGACGGGCCCGCGCGGCGCCGGCCTGGTCGCCCGTCGCGGTGAGCCCGGCGACCCGTTCGACGAGCGCGGCCAGCGCCGGGTCCACCGCCCGCGCGGGCGTGGTGACGCGCCCGGCGAGGACGGTGAGCGGCACCCGCTGCGCCACCGGCGTCGCGGCCATGCGCGCCTCGACCCGCTCGCTCTGGTGCCGGTTGCCGTTGCGGACGTCGAACCGGGCGGCGATCGCGCGGGCCTGGCCGGCCACCTCGTCGTGGACCTCGGCCACCGTCGCCTCCCAGCGGCGGGTGCCGTCGTCCGAGCGACGGGAGAGCACGAGGTCCGCGTGCCCCGCCGCGCGCAGCCGGCCGAGCACCAGCGCGGCGGAGGCGGCGAACTCCATCGCGGCGTACGGCGACGAGGGGCGCTCCAGCCAGCTCAGGTGCCGTTCCACCAGCTCCAAGCCGCGCGCCTCGTTGCCGGTCAGCCCGCAGAACAGCACGTGCTGGGAGAGATTGTCGAGGTGGTGACGGTCGTCGCGGATGCGGCGGTAGCCGTCCCGGTGCGCCTCGACGGCCTCGTCGAACCGGCCGGTCCGCAGGTACGGCGTGAGCAGCTCACTGAGCATCCACTGGGGCTGTTCGGTGCAGCCGCCACGCTTGAACGGCTCGCCGATCGTGATGGCCTCGTCGAACCTGCCCAGCGACGTGAGGTGCCGGACCTGTCCCGACGGGACACACGCGCTGCAGTCCGACATCGAGTCCCGCTTGGCGGTCACCATCCGGTCGTACGACTCCTGGGCGGCGGCCATGTCCCCGACGTGATGCGCCACCAGCCAGCGGTGCTGGTGAACCGCGTGCAGGCTGTGCCCGGCGAGCTGGTAGCGGCGCTGCATGTCGTCGAGCACCGCCATGGTGCGCTCCAGCGGAATGTCCGGGAACTGGGGCAGCGCCCAGACGATCCACTTGAAGTCCCACAGCAGCGAGCGCGCGTGGTGCGCGCCGACCACCTCCGGCTGCCGGTCGAACGTCGCCAGGCACCAGGAGAAGGCGAGGAACGCCCGGGTGGGGTCACCGCCGTGGTGGAAGTCGCTGATCGCACTCATCCGTGCCGAGAAGGCGAACGGCACGTCGCCGGCCGCGTCGGCGTGCCGGAAGACCGCGTCCAGCGCGGCGAACCGGGCGGGACCACTCGGTAGGGCGTACGCCTGGGTGAGGCGCTCCCGCAGCTCGTGCGCGGAGGTGGTCATCGGGTCCCTCCCATGGCGCGGGCGAGCAGACCGAGGAACGACTGGTTCAACGCGGCCGTGTCGGCGGGCCGCAGCGGCTGATGGCCCAGCAGCAGCGCTTGCACGTACAGGCCCTCGATCGCGAGCGTCGTCAGCTCCTCGTCACCGGTGGCGATGGCCTGCCGGACGAGGGGGTTGCGATGGTTGAACACGAGCTGCGGCCGCTCGTCGCGCCCCTGAGTGAAGGTGCCGAGGATCGACGACCACAGCTCGTCGGCCTGCTCCTGCCCCTGGCGCAGGTCCACCGCGAGGGCGGTGTCCCCGTCGAGCAGGTGCAGCGCCGGCATGCTGGCCGGTTCGAAGGCACGGACCAGCACCTGCACGCCGAGCCGGTCGAGGGTCCGCTGCGCGAGCACGAGGAAGGATCGCACGGCCAACTCGACGTCTGGATCGAGCGGTTCCAGCCGGGTCGCCAGGTCGCTCGCCGTGAGGACCTCGGTGACGATGGTGGTGTCCAGGTCGGGCAGGCGGCCCACCAGCTCGGCGTCGTAGACGTAGCCCGCGTTGACCACGGCGATGCCCTGGGCCGCGGCGACCGCGGCGAGCTGGCGGAACTCGTCCACCGAGGGCGTGTAGCGCACCACCTGATGCCGCTCCCGGAACTCGGCGAGGGTCAGCGGGCCCATGTTCGTCTCGAACGGCCACCACTGCTCGACCAGGCGCAGCATCTCGTCGTCGTGCACAGCGAGCGCCTTGACGCCGAGGTGGTGCACCCGCAGGAACGCCTGCAGGCGATGCGGGTCGGTGCGCCCGAGCCGGGTCATCCAGCCGCGCAGGGTGTCGCCCAGTGACTCGCGTACCTGGTCGAGCAGCGCGTCCTCGTAGAGCGCCTCGCGGCTCGCGGTCGGGCGCAGCTCACCGGTGTCGACCACGCAGCGGACGAAGAAGGCCCACTCGGGCAGCAGCCGTTCGATGTCCTCGGAGAGCAGCATCTGCTTGAGGTACACCCGGTGGGCCACCCGCGACGTCGGGTTCGCCGGCATGGGCAGCACGAACGCCACCCCGCGCAGGCCCGCGGCGGGCACCGCGAGGTCGATCACGTCGAAGGGCGTGAAACCGAAGACCTCCTGGGCGTACGCGTCGAGTCGGGCCCGCCGGCTCGCCGCCGGCTCCGCGGGGTCGTTCTCCCAGGGTGCCAGCCCCGCGGTGATCGCCTCGTGGTCGACGTGCACGGGGATCGGCAGCATGGAACCGTACAGCGAGGCGATCTCGATGACGGCGTCGCGGCGCAGCCAGTGCTCCGCACCGCGCCGGGGCACCAGCGTCACGGTGGTGCCCTGCTCGGGGCGCTCCCGCCCCGCCGGGGCGACGTGCAGTTCGTAGCGCCCGTCGGCGTAGCCGATCCACTCCACCGTCGGCGAGCCGGAGGCCCGGGTGCGCACCCGGATCTCGTCGGCGACCAGGAAGCAGGAGAGCAGACCGATGCCGAACTGGCCGAGGAACTCGTGCCGGGCGAAGCCCAGGTCGTCCCGCTTGGAGCTACGCCCGATGGTGGCGAGCAGCTCGTGCACCTGCGCCTCGGTCAGGCCGACGCCGGTGTCCTCCACGCGCAGCGTGCCGTCTCCAGTGGACTCCGGCGGGAGGATGCGGATCGCGCCCGGCGCACCGGGCTCGTCCGCCCGGCGGGCGGTGATGGCGTCGACGGCGTTCTGCATCAGCTCGCGGACGTAGACGCGGGGGCTGGCGTACAGGTGGTGACTGAGTAGGTCGACGATGCCGCGCAGGTCAACGTGGAAGGTGTAGCTCACAACCGCCCTCTCCCATGATCCGATCCGCTGCACAGTAGCGGCTGGCGTGACGTGCTGGGGGGCACGTTCCGCGGCGTCCCCACAGGGCTGCGACGCCGCTTCTCGTCGGAGGGTCGTGCCATGCTGCCGCTCATCTCAGAGCAGGGAGCACAGGGCATGGTCACGGTGATCGTTCGGGATGAGACAGCGACCGGCAGAGCCATCGAGAGCTGGCCGTTGGCGGGCCTGCCGGAGCGCATCT
Source organism: Micromonospora sp. NPDC005237 (assembly GCF_040607775.1). Taxonomy (NCBI): domain Bacteria; kingdom Bacillati; phylum Actinomycetota; class Actinomycetes; order Micromonosporales; family Micromonosporaceae; genus Micromonospora; species Micromonospora sp. NPDC005237. The sequence goes on from NZ_JBEXHJ010000010.1 coordinate 213,268, forward strand.
CGGCGCGGGAACTGGTCCGGCTGCGGGTGCGCGAGGAGGTGGCGCGGTTCAACGCCCAGCAGCCGCGGCACTTCCGGGGCCTGGTCCAGCCGACCGACACGGAGGCGACGCTGAACGGCTACCGGGTCACCCCGGGCAGGCGGCTCGACTGGGTGGCGCAGGCGGATCGGGCCTGCGCCGCGTTCGCCCGTAACGGTTTCCTGCTGTTGGTCGGCGACCGCCAGATCGAGGACCTCGACGAGGAGATCGACCTGCGTACCGACCCGGACGTGGCGTTCGTCCGGCTCGTCGCGCTGGTGGGTGGCTGACATGGGCGACTGGACGGCACTGCTGCCCCTCCTGACCGATGCGGACCGGCGACAGGTGGAGACCGGCGTCGCCGAGGCCGACGAACGGATCCGGGCGGTGCTGAGGATCGCGAGCACGTACTTCTGGGGCTCCTCGGTGACCAGCGTGCCGGAGTGGGCCACCGTCGAGTCGTGGCCGGCCGAGGAGCGTCGCCGCGCCGCCCTGGCCGTGCACCGGGAGTCGGCGAACGGCTCGATCCCCACCGCGCTGAACGACGTCGTACGCAGCCTCGCCGCCGAGGACGTCCCGTTCACGCGGGCGGACCTGGTGTGGTGCCTGGACGTCCTCGCTCGCGGCGCCGGCTTCGACAACGGCGCCGACCTGGAGCTGCCCGCCCTGATCGCTCCGCGCCTGCCGGCCGCCGAGCTGGCCGACCTGGTGCCGGCGCTGTCCGCCCTCGTCAGTGAGCTGGTCGACGACTACTTCATCGCGGCGGGGCCCCGCCGACGTGCCGTGACGCTGCTCGGCCGGGCCATCGACCGCGCCACCGGCAGCCGCCTGCCGTCGTCGCTGTTGCACGGCGGGGACACCTTCGGGCCGGCCGCACGCGCCGACCTGGGCGCCGCCCTCGCCGCGCCGGGGGTGCCGGAGTTGCTGGAGCACTGCGCCGCGCTGGACAAACCGGCGGCGACCGCGAAGTGGCTGCGCCGCCTCGACGAACTGCTCGCGGCCGCGCACGGCGGCCGGCAGGTCGTACGCCGGCTGCTCGACGCGTTCACCGCCCACGGCCGGACCGTCCACGACGACTCGGACCGCCTCCTGCGCGGGCTGGTCTGGGCGCTGTCGCGCGAGCGCGACGAAAGAGCGACGGACCTGCTGGCGCGGGTCACCGCCGGTGCGGCGGCAGCGCCGCGCCAGGCCGCCGGGTTCCCGTACGCCCCGCGCACGGCGATCGCGGCGGTACGACTGCTGGCCGACCGCGACGGCGACGTGCCGCTGCGCACGCTGGCCCGGCTGGCCGTGACGGTCCGGAACAAGGCCGTGCGGAGCCGGGTCCAGGCCGCGCTGACCCAGCTCGGCGCGCGACGCGGGTGGACGCTCAGCGAGGTCATGGAGCTGACCGTCGACGACCACGGGCTCGGGCCCGACGGGTGCCTGCGCACACCGGTCGGCCCGTACGAGGCGACGGTCGAGATCGTGGGCGACCGGGCACGCCTGGTCTTCGCCCGCGACGGCGTTGCGCTCAAGGGCGTCCCGGCCCAGGTCAAGCAGGCGCACGGCGACGAGCTCACGCACCTGCGGGACGTCGTCAAGCGGATCGGCGCGACCCTGGTCAGCGAGCGCCAGCGGGTGGAGGGGCTGCTGTCGGAGGAGCGCACCTGGTCGTACCCGGACTGGTCGTCGCGCTTCCTCGACCACCCGGTCACGGCGACCTACGGGCGGCGCCTGCTGTGGGAGACCAGCACCGACGGCCAGCGCTGGACGGCCGGCCTGCCCCGACGGGACAGCGACGGGTGGACGATCGTCGACCGGGACGGCGGGTCCCTCACGCACGGGTCGGTCCGGCTGTGGCATCCCGTCCGCGCGAGCACGGCCGAGGTCCTCACCTGGCGTGGGCACCTGGTCGCCGCCAGCCTGACGCAGCCGTTCAAGCAGGTCTTCCGGGAGGTCTACCCGCGCACGCCGGCCGAGGAGAAGACGCACACCTACTCCAACCGGTACGCCGGGCACATCCTGCGCTACCGGCAGGCCAACGCCCTGCTGCGCGCCCGTGGCTGGCAGGCCGGCTACCTCGGCACCTGGGACGGCGGGTACGACAGCGAGGCCACGAAGGTCTTCGGCGGCGGGGCGTGGCGGGCGTCCTTCCACCACGCGCTGGTCGACAACCCGGATCCACACCACTACGACGTCGAGTACTGCTCCACCGACCAGGTGCGCTTCGCCCGACACGACGGGACGACCTGGCTGCCCGCGCCGGTCATCGACGTGCCACCGCTGGTGTTCAGCGAGGCCATGCGCGACGTGGACCTGTTCGTCGGCGTCACCTCGATCGCCACCGACCCGCAGTGGGCCGATCGCGGCGAGGACCGGTTCTCCGCCTACTGGCAGCGCACGGCGGTCGCGGAGCTGACCCCGTCGGCGCAGGTACGCCGGGACGCGCTCGCGCGGCTGCTGCCCCGGATGGCCATCGCCGACCGGGTGGACCTCACGGACCGGTATCTGCGGGTCCGGGGGACCCTGCGCGCGTACCGGATCCACCTCGGGTCGGGCAACGTCATGATGGAGCCCGACGACGCGTACCTGTGCATCGTCGCCGCGCGCGCACAGACCGGGCGTCTGCACCTGCCGTTCGACGACGACCCCATGCTGTCCACGATCCTGTCCAAGGCGATCATGCTGGCCGCCGACGACCGGATCACCGACCCCACCGTGCTGAGCCAACTGCGACCCACGGAGATCGGCTGACGCCGACCGAGGTTGGTCGAGGGACATCCCGGCAAGGGTGTCTACGTAGCCGAGGGATGAGCTCAGGCCGGCCGGGGTCAGGGCAGCAGGACGACGTGCAGACGGCGCGGGCCGTGCACCCCCTCCACCCGGATCAACTCGATGTCGCTGGTGGCCGACGGCCCACTGATCCAGGTCAGCGGGCGGTGCGGCGTCAGTCGGGCCAGGGCCTCGGGCACGGTGGCCACCACCTGGTCGGCGCGGAGGACGCACACGTGCCGGTCCGGTAGGAGGCTGAGCACCCGGCGGCCCTGGTCGGGCGAGCCGTCGAGGACGATCGTTCCGGTCTGGGCGATGGCGACGACGGCGGCGGTGACGACGGCGTCCGCGGCGCCGATCCGCGCGTGGTCGAGGCCGTCGTCGGTCAGCGCGGTCACCGTCGGCGGCAGCCAGGCGGGCGGCAGACCCGGCGGTACGACGACGGTGCCCCCCACCGGCAGGAGGTCGGCGATCGTGTCGGCGACGGCGGCCTCGGCGACCCGGTGCACGTGCGCCCGGTAGTCGGTCAGCCGCTGCGCCAGCTGGTCGAGGTCGACGGTGTCGGCCTGCCGGTAGTCGCGGGGCGCCGGCGCCGGCGCGGGGCTGCCGGTGGCGAGCGCGGCCCGCAGCCGGCCGAGGACGAGGTCCCGGGAGGTCACCGCCCGGCCCACCATTCGCGGAACGTCTGCGCCGGCGGGTCCGGCAGGTCCCGGCTGGCGGTCCAGCCGTTCAGCGGTGGGGGCAGCCCTCGGCCACGCCGACCGGCGAGCCGGCTCAGCCGCGCGGCGCGCTGCCCGGCCGCGTACAGCCGGGGTCGGTCCATCGTGTACGCGGCGGCGGCCATCGCGATCGACTCGGCGGTGGGCCGCGGTCGCGACTCGACGGCCTCGGCACGCAGGTGCACCAGCAGCTCCGGGATGTTGATTTTGACGGGGCAGGCGTCGTAGCAGGCGCCGCAGAGCGTCGACGCGTACGGCAGGGAGGCGTTGTCCTCGATGCCGGTGAGCTGGGGCGACAACACCGCCCCGATGGGCCCCGGGTACACCGACCCGTAGGCGTGGCCGCCGGCGCGCTCGTAGACCGGGCACACGTTGAGGCAGGCCGAGCAGCGGATGCACCGCAGCGCCTGCCGGCCGACCTCGTCGGCGAGCACCGCGCTGCGCCCGTTGTCGAGCAGGACCAGGTGGAACGCCTGCGGCCCGTCGCCCGGGGTCACGCCCGTCCACATCGAGGTGTACGGGTTCATCCGCTCCCCCGTCGACGCCCGCGGCAGCAGCTGGAGGAAGACCTCCAGGTCCCGCCAGGTCGGCACCACCTTCTCCACGCCCATGACGGTGATGAGGGTTTCCGGCAGGGTCAGGCACATCCGCCCGTTGCCCTCGGACTCGACCACGGCCAGGGTGCCGGTCTCGGCGACGGCGAAGTTCGCGCCGGACACCGCCACCGGCGTACTCAGGAACGTCTCGCGCAGGAACCGGCGCGCGGCGGCCGCGAGGGCCGCCGGGTCGTCGGTGAGCGCCGGGTCGACGCCGGGCATCTCGCGGAGGAAGATCTCCCGGATCTCGGCCCGGTTGCGGTGGATCGCGGGCACCAGGATGTGGCTCGGCCGGTCGTCGCCGAGCTGCACGATCAACTCCGCCAGGTCCGTCTCGACGGCGGTGATCCCGGCCGCTTCGAGGGCCTCGTTGAGGCCGATCTCCTGGGTCGCCATGGACTTGACCTTGATGACCCGGTCCGCGCCGGCCGCGCGGACGAGGTCGGTGACGATCCGGTTGGCCTCAACCGCGTCCGCCGCCCAGTGCACCACGCCGCCGGCGTCGGTGACCTTCTCTTCGAGCTGTTCCAGCAGGTCGGGCAGGCGGTGCAGGGTGTCGGCCTTGATGGCCGCGCCCGCCGCGCGCAACTGCTCCCAGTCCGCCTGCTCGGCGATCACACCCGCGGACTTGGCCCGGATCGTCGACGTGGCGTGGCGGAGGTTGCGCCGCAGTTGCGGGTCGGCCAGGCTGCGCCGCGCGGCGCTCGGGAACGACTCGTCGCCGCGCAGGTGCCCCACGCCCGCCGGCGCGGTCACCGGTGGGGTGGTCGCCGGCATGCCGAGGAACGTCCGGCGGGTCACGACCGGACCGCCGACCGGGCGCTGACCGTGCCGCTCTGCTCGGTCGAGGCCAGGATCTCGGCGAGGTGCACGGTGCGCACCCCGGTCCGCAGTCGCGACAGGCCGCCGCCGATGTGCATGAGACACGAGACGTCCCCGGCGGCGCACACGTCGGCGCCGGTGGCGAGCACGTGGCGCATCTTGTCCGCCAGCATCGCCGTGGACGTCTCCGGGTTCTTCACCGCGAACGTGCCGCCGAACCCGCAGCACTGCTCCGCCGCCGGCAACTCGACCAGGTCGAGGCCGCGCACCGCGCGCAGCAACTGTCGCGGCCGGTCACCCACCCGCAGCATCCGCAGCGAGTGGCAGGTCGGATGGTAGGTGACCCGGTGCGGGTAGTACGCGCCCACGTCGGTCACCCCGAGCACGTCGACGAGCAGCTCCGACAGCTCGTACGTCCGCTCGGCCACCGACTCGGCCCGGCTGGCCAGCCGTACGTCGCCGGCCCGCCGGGCCACCATCGCGTGCTGGTGGCGCACCGACCCGACGCAGGAGCCCGACGGCGCGACGATCACGTCGTACGGGTCGAAGACCCGCACGTGCCGGCGTACCAGGGGAACGGCCTCGCGCTGGTAGCCGGTGTTGACGTGCATCTGCCCGCAGCAGGTCTGCTCCGGCGGGAAGACCACCTCGTGGCCGAGCCGCTCCAGCAGCCGCACCGTCGCGGTGGCCGCCTGCGGGAACATGGTGTCGGCCAGGCAGGTCACGAACAGCGCGATCCGCACCGCACACCCCCGCCCGTCGTCACGGCCGGACCCGCAGATGGGTGAGGCCACCGTCGACGTCCAACACCGTACCCGTGGTCGACGCCGAGAGCGGCGACGCGAGGTAGACGATCGCGTTCGCGACCTCCTGCGGCGTGACCAGTCGTCCGATGGGCTGGCGGGCCTGCAACGCCAGGCGCTCGGCGGCCGGGTCGTCCGCCTGCGCCAGCAGTCGTCCCACCCAGGGCGTGTCGGCCGTGCCGGGGCAGACGCAGTTGAACCGGATGCCCTCGCGGACGTGGTCGGTGGCCATGGCGAGGGTCAGCGACAGCACGGCGCCCTTGCTGGCCGAGTAGAGCGCCCGGCCGGGCAATCCGTTGAGCGCGGCGATGGACGAGAGGTTGACGACCGACGCGTGCTCCGAGCGGCGCAGCCAGGGCAGGGCCGCGCTGACGACGCGCGCCATGCCGACCACGTTGACGTCGAGCACGCGGTGCCACTCGTCGTCGGTCTGGTCGGCGACGGTCCCGGTCGCGCCGATCCCGGCGTTGTTGACCACCACGTCGATGCCGCCGAGCGCGTCGGCGGCCGCGGCGACAGCCTGTTGCACCGACGGGCGGCTCGACACGTCGGCGGCGATGCCGGCGATGCCCTCCGGCAGGCCGCTCGGGTCGAGGTCGAGGACGGCCACCCGGGCCCCCCGCTCGCGCAGCTCCACGGCGGTGGCGCGGCCGATGCCGGAGGCGCCTCCCGTGACCAGCGCGGCCAGCCCGGCGAACTCCGCGCTCATGCCGCCACCAACGTCTGGCGTGCCCGCCCCAGGCCGGCGACCTCCAGCTCCACCACGTCGCCGGCGCGCAGGTACGGGTGGTCCGGCAGGCCCAGCGCCACCCCGGCGGGCGTGCCCGTGTTGATGACGTCGCCGGGGTACAGGACCATGAACTGGCTGAGGTACCAGACGACGTGCGCGACCGGGAAGATCATGTCCTTGGTGGACCCGTCCTGGCGGAGAACCCCGTTGACCCACAACCGCAGCGCCAGCGACTGCGGGTCGTCGACCTCGTCGGCCGGCACGAGGCTCGGCCCCAGCGGGTTGAAGGTCTCGCAGCTCTTGCCCTTGTCCCACTGGCCCCCGCGCTCCAACTGGAACGCCCGCTCGGAGACGTCGTGCGACACCGCGTACCCCGCGATGTGCCGCATGGCCTCCTGCGGGGAGTCGGCGTAGCGGATGGTCGTGCCGACGACGACCGCGAGTTCGACCTCCCAGTCGGTCTTCGTCGAGCCGCGCGGAACGAGAACGTCGTCGTACGGCCCGACGATCGTCATCGGGTCCTTCATGAAGACCACCGGCTCGGCCGGCAGCGCCGCACCCGTCTCCGCCGCGTGATCGCGGTAGTTGAGTCCGATGCAGACGATCTTGTGAGGTCGGGCGATGGGAGCACCCACCCGCAGGCTGTCCGCGTCGGGCAACTCGGCCAGCTCGCCGCTGTCGAGGGCGACCCGCGTCCGCGCGATCCCGTCCGACGCCCAGAACGCCCCGTCCAGGTCTGCGGTGAGCGGCCGCAGGTCGAAGGTCGCACCGTCGCGCTGGACGACCGGGATCTCCTGGCCGCTCGGGCCGAGGCGCTGGAAGTTCATCTCACTCTCCTCTGTGTCCGGGCTGACTGACGGGTGGCGGACACCCCCGCATTCAACACCGACACGCCCCGCGACCGGCACAGCGGGAGCACCTCGGTCAGCTCGGTGGGACCTCGTCGCCGCCCCGTACGCCGAGGGCGCGCAGCGTCGCTGCGTCGGCGGGGAAGAACGACTCGACGGCCAGCCCGGCGACGGTGACGTCCAGCGGGGTGCCGAACACGGTGGTGGTGCTGAGGAAGGACAGTTCCCGGCCGTGGTGGCGGTACCGGAGTCCGACGGCGACCCGCGAGACCGGGTCGTCCAAAGCCTGCGAATGGCCGTTGTCGCCGGGATAGCCGCGCAGCTCCTCGTACAGGTCGTGCAGGGCCGCGTCGCCGGTGGCGGCGGCCGTCTGGCGCAGCCGGGTGAGCAGGTGCGTACGCCACTCGGGCAGGTTGCCGATCCGCGGGGCCATGCCGTCGGGGTGCAGGCTGAGCCGCAGGACGTTGACCGGAGGGACGAGCAGGTGCGGCGCCGCGCCGTCGGTGAACAACGCCACGGCGGGGTTGGCCTCGACGAGTTGCCAGTGCCGGTCGATGAGCGCCGCCGGGTACGGGCCGTGGCCGTCGAGGATCCGCCGTACGGCGGCACGCACCGGGGCCAGCTCCGGGTCGTCCAGCTCGTGGCGGGGATAGGCGGGCGCGTACCCGCCGGCGAGCAGGATGGTGTTGCGGTCCGCCAGCGGTACGTCGAGCTGCTCGGCGAGCCGCAGGATCAGCTCGGGGCTCGGCCGGGACCGCCCGGTCTCCACGAAGCTCAGATGTCGAGCGGAGATCCCCGTCTCGATCGACAGGTCGAGTTGGCTCATCCGGCGGCTCTGGCGCCAGTCGCGCAGCAGCTCGCCGACCCGTCGTACCGGCCTGGTCGTCGTCGTCACGCGACCGACCCTAGTGATCGCGCCGGCGCACGGACCATTACCTCCGACGTAATCGACAGCGCCCCGGGCGGGCCGCAACCATCTCTCCCGAGAGCGGCGCCCACCGCCGCTCGTCACCCGACGATGAGGAGAGAGCCATGGCTACGAGCTTCGACGCGCTGGCCGAGCGGTACATCGCGATCTGGAACGAGACCGACCCGGCCCGTCGCCGCACCCAGATCGCCGACGTGTGGGCCCCCGACGCCCGCTACGTCGACCCGCTCACCGTCGCCGAGGGCCGGGAGGCGATCGACGCGACGATCGCGGCCGTGCAGGGCCAGTTTCCCGGCATGACGTTCCGGCTGGCCGGCCCGGTCGACGGCCACCACGACCAGGTCCGGTTCACCTGGGAGCTGGGGCCCGACGGGGTCGAGGCGCCGGTCGTGGGCTTCGACGTCGCCGTGCTGGACGGCAACGGGCAGCTCAGCCAGGTGCTCGGCTTCCTGGACCGGGTCCCGGTGGCCTGATCACTCCCTCCCCGGGTGCTGGGCGTCAGCGCGGCGGGGTGTCCCGACGCGACGGGAACGGGGTGCCGGGCTGCCCCAGGGTGGAGCGCGCACGCAGCCCGACCGGGTCCGGAGCGGCCACCGGCGCAGCCGGGGCCGACTCCGGTCCCCGGCGCGCGTCGAGGTACGCGGCGGCGGCCCGATCGTCGTCGGTGGGCGCGGCGAGCAGAGCGTAGAGCAGCCCGACCACCCCGAAGATCACCGCCACGATGATCGGCACCAGCAAGGCGCTCACCCTGGTGCCGGTCACCCCACCCGCACGTTCGTGCAGGTGCACCGAGAGCGCGCTCATGCCGGTGAAGTGCATGCCGTTCACGGCGACGCCCATGACCAGCGCGGACGCGAAGATCGCCAGTGGGCGCCGGACGGTCATCGCGAGCCACAGCGCGACGGTGGCGGCGACGACCGCGACGACCACCGAGAGGATGACGCGGGTGCTGTCGTAGCCGAGGCTGCCGTTGAGGCGCATCGCCGCCATGCCGGTGTAGTGCATGGCGGCGACGCCGACGCCGGTGAAGACGCCACCGGCGACGAGGCGTACCGGATTCAGCCGGCCGGTGCCGACGATGGCCAGGCCGATACCGACCGCGACCACCGCGATGGCGGTGCTGGCGGCGGTGAGGGGCACGTCGTACCGGATGCGGGTGCCGCCGACGGCGAAGCCGAGCATGGCCATGAAGTGCATCGCCCAGATCGCGGTGCCGCCGAGCGCCCAGGCGGCCAGCAGGCCCCACCAGGCGCGCTGACCGGCGGTACGGGCGGTACGGATGCGACCGGCGCAGACGAGCCCGAGGATCGAGCCGAGCACGGACAGCGCGTAGCTCAGCGCGGGTGTGATCCACCCGTACTCAAAGTGATTGATGTCCGCCACGGCGGTCCTCTCCCCCATTCGTTACCGGCGCGTAAGTACGGCGCTCGGGCAATGATCAGGGGTGCCCCGACCAGGCGCAACAGCGCCCCCCGGGCTGTTCGGGGGGTGCCGTCGCGGTGACCGTCCGATGCGTCGGTTCGCGGGCGACGCTGACCGAAAATGATGATCAGGCGGAGGTGTGGTACGCCAGCACGCCCCGGTTGATGGCCGCTATCGCCTGTCGGGCGGTGGAGCGCAGCTCCGGCGAGGCGCCGCCGGAGTCGGCAAGTTGACCGAGCAGGTCGACCACCTGCCGGGCCCACCGGACGAAGTCACCGGCCGGCATCTCCCCGTCGATCTCGTGCCCGCTGCCGAGCACCTTGGCCAGCGCCTCGCCCCGCGCCCACCGGTAGACCGGCCAGGCGAAGCCCAGATCCGGCTCCCGGGTCGCGGCCAGACCGCGCGCCGCCTCGTCGGCTTCGATCTCACCCCACAGCTTCAGCGTCTCGTCGACGGCGTCGGCCACCGGGCCGCGCGGCAGCGACGCCCGCTCGTCGACGTCGCGACGCGCCTCGAAGACCACCACGGACACCGCGGCGGCCAGCTCGGCCGGGGAGAGCCCGTCCCACACCCGTCGGCGCAGACACTCGGCGACCAGCAGATCCGCTTCCGTCCAGATCCGGCCGAGCATCCGACCGGCGTCGGTGACCACGCCGTCGCGGGCGAGGTAACCACGGTCGGTCAGCAGCGCGACGATCCGGTCGAAGGTCCGCGCGAGGGACCCGGTGCGCCCGGACACCCGCTCGCGCAGCTCCTCGGTGTCCCGCTCCAGCCGACGGCGCCGCTCCGCCCAGCGGGCGTGCTCCTCGCGCTCCGGGCAGGCGTGGCAGGGATGGTTACGCAGCTCGGTGCGGAGTTGGGTGAGCCGGTGGTCCTCGCCGGGCGCCTGCCGGGAGCGGCCACCGCGGCGACCGCCGTGCCGGTCCAGGCCGGTGCCGCTGACCTCGGCGGCCAGGTCCCGCCGGGCACCCGGCGAGCGGTGGTTGAAGTGCTTGGGCACCCGGATGCGGGCCAGCACCTCGGCCGGGGTGGTGAAGTCGCCGGGGCTGACCCGCCCCGCCCAGCGGTCCTGAGTGAGCACCAGCGGACGAGGTTCGCCGAAACCACCGGTGGCCGGGTCGAGCACGACGGCCAGGCCGGCCCGCCGGCCCGACGGCACGCGGATCACGTCGCCGACCCGCAGGCGCTCCAGCGACGCCACGGCGGCGGCCTTGCGCTGGGTCTGCCCCTGCCGGGCGATGGCCTTCTCCCGGTCGGCGATCGCCACCCGCAGCGCGAAGTACTCGTCGAAGTCGCCGTGGTGGCAGGCGGCCTCCGCGCCGTACGCCTCGATGGTCTCGGTGTTGCGCTGCACCTGCCGGGCCAGGCCGACCACCGACCGGTCGGCCTGGAACTGGGCGAACGAGGACTCCAGCAGCGCCCGGGCGGGCTCCGCGCCGACCGTGCCGACCAGGTTCACCGCCATGTTGTACGAGGGCCGGAAGCTGGAGCGCAGCGGATAGGTGCGGGTGGAGGCGAGCCCGGCCACGTGCCGTGGGTCGGTCTCCGGGGACCACACCACGACGGCGTGCCCCTCGACGTCGATGCCACGCCGACCGGCACGGCCGGTGAGCTGGGTGTACTCCCCCGGGGTCAGGTCGACGTGCGCCTCGCCGTTGTACTTGACCAGCCGTTCCAGGACCACGCAGCGGGCCGGCATGTTGATGCCCAACGCCAGGGTCTCGGTGGCGAAGACCGCCTTGACCAGACCCCGGACGAACAGCTCCTCGACGATCTCCTTGAACACCGGCAGCATGCCGGCGTGGTGGGCCGCGAGGCCACGCTCCAACCCGTCGAGCCACTCCCAGTAGCCCAGCACCGTCAGGTCCTCGCCGGGGATGGCGGTGACCCGGGACTCGACCACCCGGCGGATCTCGGCCCGCTCCTCGGGCGAGGTGAGCCGCAGCCCGGCGGCCAGGCACTGCTGCACGGCGGCGGCGCAGCCCGCCCGGCTGAAGATGAACAGGATCGCCGGCAGCAGCCCCTCGCGGTCCAGCCGGTCGACGATGTCCGGGCGCATCGGCCCACGCCAGCGGGGGCCGCGCCGACCGGCGCCCGGCCCGGCGCTGCGCCCCTCCCCCAGCTCCAGGCGGCGCACGGTGTCGCGGGTGTAGCGCAGCAGCTCCGGGTGCACGTCGTGCTTGCGGGCGGCGTCGGCGTCGTGGAACAGGTCGAACATCCGCTTGCCGACCAGCATGTGCTGCCACAGCGGCACCGGCCGGTGCTCGCTGACCACCACGGCGGTCTCGCCGCGCACGGTGACCAACCAGTCGGCGAACTCCTCGGCGTTGGACACGGTCGCCGACAGCGAGACCAGGGTGACCGAGGCGGGCAGGTGGATGATCACCTCTTCCCACACGCCGCCGCGGAACCGGTCGGCGAGGTAGTGCACCTCGTCCATCACCACGTACGCCAGCCCCTGCAGGGTGCTGGACCCCGCGTAGAGCATGTTGCGCAGCACCTCGGTGGTCATCACCACCACGGGCGCGTCGCCGTTGATCGCGTTGTCGCCGGTGAGCAGGCCGACCTGCTCGGCGCCGTACCGGGCGACCAGATCGTGGTACTTCTGGTTGGACAGCGCCTTGATCGGCGTGGTGTAGAAGCACTTGCGCCGGGTCGGTGGCGTCGCGGCGTCGTCGGCCGCCGCCGGGTCGTCGGGCCGCCCGCGCAGCGCCAGGTGTACGGCGAACTCGCCGACCACGGTCTTACCCGCGCCGGTGGGGGCACAGACCAGCACGCCGCTGCCCCGCTCCAACGACTGACACGCCTCGCGCTGGAAGTCGTCGAGATCGAACCCCAGGTCCAGGGCGAACTCGTCCAGTGCCGGGAACTGCGCGGTCTGCGCGGCCCGGCGGCGCGCCGCTGCGTACCGCTCGGCGGGGCTCGACATGGCACCAAGATTAGTGCGTGCCGGGACAGTGCACCCCACAAGGCCGTCCCGAGAGGCCGTCGGCGGGGGTCGGTAGGGTGCACGGCGTGCCGGACCATGCCGAACCGCCCCAGACCAGTCCGCCGGGCAGCGTCGCGGACGCCAGCGCCCCGCGGGCGTCCCGACGGCCCGTCAAGGCGGTGCTCTTCGACTTCCACGGCACCCTGGCCCAGGTGGAGGAGCCCCGACAGTGGGTCATCGAAGCCGCCGCCGCGTGCGGGGTCACCCTGGACCGGGTTCGCGCCACCTCGCTGGCCGACCGGCTGCTCACCGCCGGCCGCGCGGGCGGCCCCCTGCCGGCCCGGGTGCCGCCCCGGCTGGCCGAGCTGTGGGCCGACCGGGACCTCTACGCGCACGCGCACCGGGGTGCGTACACGGGGCTTGCCGAAACCGTGGACGCGGGCATCGAGGGTTTCGCCGACGCGCTCTACGAGCGGCTGCTCGTCGCCGAGGGCTGGCTGCCGTACCCGGACACCGCTCCCACGCTGGCCGCGCTGCGCGACGCCGGTGTACGGGTGGCGGTGGTCAGCAACATCGGCTTCGACCTGCGGCCGCACTTCGACGCCTGGGGGTTGACCGACCTCGTCGACGCGTTCGTGCTGTCGTACGAGGTGGGGCGCTGCAAGCCCGACCCGGCGATCTTCTGGCGGGCGTGCGGGATGCTCGGCGTCGACCCCGAGCAGACGCTGATGGTCGGCGACAGTCCGGCGGACGCGGGCGCCGTCGCCGCCGGCTGCGCGGCGCTGGTGCTCCCGGCCGCCGACCCGGGCCGGGAGAACGGCCTCGGCGCGGTCCTGGACCTGGCCCTGCCGACCTGAGCCGCGCCCGCGGAAACCGTCAGGTCGGGATGTGGATGACCGGCAGCTCGCCGTCGCCGTACCGGTCCTCCCCGGTCAGGATCGAGGCGTCATGGTCGAGTACGGCCAGCACCGTGGTGGCGAGATCGGCCCGACCCGTCACCGTCCGCCAGTAGCTGAGCTCGTGCCAGGAGCGCCCCTCGGTGGAGAGCACCGCACAGGCGTCCAGGGTCAGCAGCCGGTGCAGGGTCGCCCGTTCCTTCGGGTCGCTGACGATCGCCAGGGCCTCCGCCGCGGTCACGGCGGTGACACCGAACCTGTTGCGGTCCTGGATGACCTCGTGCAGCGGCTCCCCGACATGCACCGACCCCGCCAGATAAGCCAGCAGCGCTGACCGATCCAGCACGAGCCGAACCGGCCGGTCGTCCGCGGCGCTCACGCGGCCGGCTGGTCGGTGGTGTCCAGCAGGTGTTGGCGTGCCCGCTCACGCAGCGCATTCCGGCGCTCCGGCGACCAGTCGGCCTCAACGGCGGCACGACGGGCGCGCGCCTCGGCCACACCCTGCTCGGTGATCTGGATGCCCTGGTGGGCCAGCTCCGCGTCCAGGGCGTCCAGACGCATCCGGTCCCGGACGGCCTGGGTGATGTAGGCGCTGGCGTTGGACTCGTGCTCCAGGCGCTCCGCCACATCGGGTGGGACGGAGATGGACAGCTTCCGCATCGCGCTGGTCATACCCGAGACCGTACGCCGGTAGCACCGCGTTGGCGAACACCTACGGCCGTGTCCGGCGCTCGAATGCGTGCGGGGTCGAAGGGCCACGCCGAGGCGCCCGGCCCCGAACGGCGGAACCCCACCGTCGTTCGGGACCGGCCGCTCAGGCGACCGCCTCCCGCAGGGGCCGCCAAGCGATGGCGGCGATCGCCGCCATCGCGACGGCGGCGACCCAGAACGGTGTGGTGATCTCCCAGGCGCTGGCGAACAGGCCGCCGAGGAGCGAGCCCAGCGCCGCGCCGCCGAGATCCAGCAATGCGTACACGCTGCCGACCCGGCCGCGCAGGTGCGCAGGCACGACCCGTTGCCGGACCGAGGTGACGGTGATGCCCCACACCATGGCATGGATGCTGAACACGACCAGCACGACGGCGGTGACCCACGGTGTCGTCGTGGTCGCGAGGCACACGTGCGTCACGACCTCGATCACCAGGCCGGCACGCAACACGGTGGCGCTGCCGAGCGCGCGCGTGAGCATCGTGGCGACCGCGGTGCCGACCAGGCCGCCGACCGCGAACGCGGACAACAGAAATCCGTAGCCGACGGCGGATACACCCAGGCGCTCCCGGCAGTAGAGCACGAACACGGCGAACGCGGCACCGAACGCGATGTTGCCCAGTCCCATACTCACGGCGAGGGTCCGCAGCAGTCGGTGCCGCCACAACCACCGCACGCCGGCGGCGACCTCGGCACGCAGCGAGGCCCGCCGAGGCGGATCGCCAACGACGGGGACGCGCCGGATGCCCGCGATCAGCGCTGCGGACGTCGCGAAGGTGAGCGCGTCGACCCCGAACGGCACCGCCGCCGCGACGACGAACAACCACGCGCCCAGCGGCTTCGCGACGAACTGGTTACCGATGGTGAAGCTCGCGTAGAGCCGAGCGTTGGCGCGCGGCAGTTCCTCCGGGGCGACCACCGCCGGGAGCAGGGCACCCAGCGCGGTGTCCGCGAGGGTTTCGCCCGTACCCAGAAGGAAGAGCACCGCGTAGATGACGGCCACCGAGACGGTTCCGGTCGCGATGGTCATCGACAACGCCACCAGGGCCGCGGCGCGGGCGAGGTTGACGACCACGACCAGACGGCGACGGTCGAGCCGATCGACGTAGGCACCGCTGACCAGGGCGAACAGCAGCCAGGGCAGTTGCTGCGCGAAGACGGCGCCGGCGATGAGGGCCGGGTTGTCGCTGACGGAGGCGACCAGCAGCGGGCCGGCGGCCATGGTGACACCGTCGCCGACGTTGGACACCGCCGCAGCGGTCCACAGTTTGGTGAAGTCCGCGCCGAGACGCGCGGATATAAGGGCACGCACAAGAGCTCCTCGAGCCAGGGAAGGAAACGGTCGTCGTGGGACCGCTCCGCGGCGAGGAGCACCAGACCCCCGGAGGTGATCTCCGGCGGCGCCCGATCAGTGCCGGGCGTGCCCTCGCGGCGAAGCGGAGACCGTGACCATGGCGAGGCGCATGCCAGCTCCCAACTGTGGATCAATACCGGTCCGAGCAGGATAGCTGGCCATCGACGCTCTCGTATCCCCGAAGCGCGACCCGCTCGCCACCAACCGGGCGACGCGGCTCGCGTTCTTCCGACGGTCGACACCGCCGGAGAGCACTGCGGGCTGACCGCCTAGCGTCGTGCTCGTGACGGAGACCCTGCTGCCCGTACCACGCCCGGCCGACGCGCCCCCGCAGCGCCGCGGCGGCGTCCTCGCCGTGGGGCTGGTGCTCGGCGGGGCGCTGTCGGTGCAGTTCGGCTCCGCCCTGGCCGCGCTGCTCTTTCCGCGTACCGGGGTGGCCGGGGCGGTCACCCTACGGCTGACGATCTCGGCGGTGCTGCTGCTCATCGTGTGCCGGCCCCGGCTGCGGGGGTACGACCGCTCGGCCTGGCTCGCGGCCGGCGCGTTCGGGCTGGCCCTGGCCGGCATGAACTCGCTGTTCTACCAGGCCATCGAGCGGATCCCGCTCGGCCCGACGGTGACCCTGGAGGTGCTCGGTCCGCTGGCGCTGTCGGTGTTCACCGCCCGTCGGCTGGCGAGCTGGTGCTGGGCCGGGCTCGCGCTGGCCGGGGTGGCGCTGCTCGGGCAGGGCGGCTTCGACCGGCTCAACCCGGCGGGGGTGGCCTTCGCGTTCGGCGCGGGCGCGATGTGGGCGGCGTACATCGTGCTCAGCGCGCGCGTCGGCGGCCGGTTCCCGGGCGCGGACGGGCTGGCCCTCGCGCTGACCCTCGCCGCGCTGGTCACCCTGCCCCTGGGCATCGTCGACGGCGGCGCCGTCCTGCTCGACCCGACGGTGCTGGCGCTGGGCACCGTCCTCGCGGTGCTCGCCTCCGGGCTCCCGTACACCCTGGAGCTGCTGGCTCTGCGCCGGATGCCCACCGCCACCTTCGCGGTGCTGATGAGCCTCGGCCCGGCCATCGCCACCCTCGCCGGCTGGCTGGTGCTGCGGCAGGCGCTGACGCTGCTGGAATGCGCCGCGATCGTGTTGGTCATCGCCGCCAGCATCGGTGCCGTACGGGTCAGAGCAGCAGCCGCAGAGCCCTCGGCACGGCAGTGATCGTCACCGGCAGCCCGAGCGAGCGTTCCCCGTCGGCGTACGTGACGATGTCGTCGGCGGCCAGCTCCACGGTGCGGGCCCGGTAGCTGCTCACCAGCGGGTGGCTCACGTGGGTGCCCTGGTAGATGCGCGGCTTGACCCGGATGAGGGTCCGCCGGTCGACCCGACCGGCCACCACCACGTCGAGCAGCCCGTCGGTCGGATCGGCGTCGGGGCAGATCCGCATCCCGCCGCCGTACGTCGGGCAGTTGCCCACCGCCACCAGCACCGCGTCCATCTCGTGCGGCACCCCGTCGAGGCGCAGCGTGTAGCGGCGGGGCCGGAGCCGGGCCAGCTCGACCACGATCGCCAGGTCGTACCGGCGGGGGCCGCGCGGCCAGCGCATCCGGTTGGCGCGCTCGTTGACGATCGCGTCGAAGCCCGCCGCGAGGACAGCCCCGTACCAGCGCTCGGCCCCGTCGGCGCCGGTCATCCGGGCCAGGTCGACGACACGGGACCGGCCGGCGCGCAACGCTTCGGCGATCACCGCCACGGCGGCGACGGGATCGGCCGGAAAGCCGGTGTCGAGGGCGAAGTCGTTGCCGGTGCCGGCCGGTACCGGCCCGAACGGCACGTCGGTGCCGGCGACGGCCTGCATGGCCCGGTGCACGGTGCCGTCCCCGCCGACCGCGACCAGCGCGCCGATGCCGTCGGCGACCGCGGTACGACACGCCGCCTCCGCCTCGTCCGGACTGGACGCCGACAGCAACCGGACCGGGCGGCCGGCGGCGGCCAGCCCGTCCAGCAGTCGGGGCAGCAGCGCCCGGTGCCGCCCCCGACCGGCCGTCGGGTTGGCGAGCACGGCCACCGGGCCACCCTCGTCCCGGGCGCGGTCGACCGAGTCGCGGGCGGGCGGGGTGCGCTCGATCGGCCCATCGGTGGGCGGGCCGGGCAGGTGATCGTCTGCGGTCACGGGCAGCACCGTACCGGTCGGACACCCGCCGTTCACCAGGGGCGGCCAACGTCACGATCAGTCTCACCGCCGGCGCGTGGGGTGAGCGTCTGACGGGGCCGCTGACGCGACGACGCCGCCCCCGGCAGGCGGGGACGGCGTCGGTGGACTCCGGCGGCGCGGGGCCGTCAGGTCATGTCGTCGTAGCGGCGTTCGATGGGCGCCGGCTTCGCGATCGGCTCGGGTGCGCCGATCGGCGCGGTCGCGTCGACCCGCTGCCCGGCCACGACCGGGTCCGTGTCGAACTCCAGCGGCGAGACCTCGTCGTCGTCCAGACCGGCGTAGACCTCCTTGCCCCGCCCACGCCGCTTGTCGTTGAGGAACGCGATGCCCACCGCCACGAAATAGAGCAGGGAGAGGGACAGCGCCAGCAGCGTCATCCCGAAGGGGCCCGGATCCGGTGTGGCGACGGCGGCGAAGGCGAAGGAGATGAAAATGACCGCCCGCCACCAGCTCATCAGCCGTCGGGCACTGGCGATCCCGGCGAAGTTGAGCATGAGCAGGATCAGCGGAAACTCGAAGGCCACCCCGAACAGCAGGATCATGTTCGTGATGAAGGCGATGTAGGCGCTGACCTCGAACTGGTTCGAGAGCCCGCCCACCCCGGATTCCATCAGGAACCCGAGACCCTTGTCGACAACCACGTAGGCCAGTGCCGCGCCGGCGGCGAACAGCGGCGCGGCGATCGACACGAAGACATAGGCCCACTTACGCTCGTGGCGGTGCAGACCAGGGGCGATGAACGCCCAGAGCTGGTACAGCCAGACCGGCCCGCCGATGATCAGGCCGAGCCAGAGCGCCAACTTCAGCTTCAGCACGAAACCGGTGGTCGGTGCCAGCGCCAGAAGGTCCTGGCACTGCCCCAACGCGTCCGTCGTGTCGGGCAGCCGGCAGTACGGCTGCTTGAGCAGCAGGAAGACCGGGTCGGCGAGCAGAAACCCGACGATCAGGCCGCCGACGATCGCCAGCGAGGCGCGGAACAGACGGTTGCGCAGCTCACGGACGTGCTCGATGAGCGTCATCGAACCGTCGGCGGCCCGTTCGAAGGTGCTCGGGCCGCGCTTACGCAGGGCGAAGGCCACGGTGGTGGGGCCCTTCGGTCAGTTGTCGCGGACGCGGTGCACCGGGTCGACGACCGGCTGCTGCGCCGGCGCCTGCTGGTACGGCGCCTGCTGCGGCTGCCCGGCGTACGGCGCCTGCTGGCCGGCGTGCGGCGGCAGCGGCTGGTAGCCGGCCTGCGCGTCGGCCTTCTCGGCCAGGTCGCGGTCGTCGTCCTGCAGGCTCTTGGTCTCGGCCTTGATGATCCGCAGCGAGCGACCCAGCGAGCGGGCCGCGTCGGGAAGCCGCTTCGCACCGAAGAGCAGGATCAGCACAACCACGAGAACTGCGATGTGCCACGGCTTGAGGGCACCCATGAGAAGCTCCAGTCGCTCTGTGTCCGGGGGCGGTACGCAGCCCATCGTACGTGTGGATGGACCGAATGCCACAGGCCGGGGATGATGATCAGGGCCCGGCCGGTGAAGTCTTGACCAACCGCGATGATCAGTCAACCATCGCCACCCGGCCGGGGGACGACGGTGGCCGGCAGAGGTCGGTCAGCCGCGCTTGGCCTTGATCACGGCGAGTCGCTGCTGGGCGGTGTCGAGCTGGCGCTGGACACCCTCGGCGCGCTGCTGCAACGCCTCGGCGGTCTCCCGGAGCGCCTCCGCCTCGGTGGCCCGCCGCTGCAACGCCACCGCGGCGCGGCGCAGCTGGGGCAGCCGGCTCAGCACCGGGCGGACGGCCAGCGCGAGCGCCACGAGCGGGAGCAGCACCACCGCGAGCACGATCCAGATCAGCACGCCGGTCAGCCTACTGGGTGCGGGCGGCCACCGCCGGATCGCCCGACGGCACGCCGGCCGGCACGGAATCGGCCGGCGCACGCCGGGGAACAGCCGCCGGCACGGCGTACGCGTCGAGCGCGGCGGCGGCTGTCGCCCGGACCTGTTCGGCCAGCTCGACCGGGGCGACCACTGTGACGTCCGGGCCGAGGCCCAGCACGAACCGCCGCGCCCAGCCCAGGTCGGTCACCCGCAGCGAGACGAGCCACTGGTCGCCGTCGCCGGCCTCGACCCGCTCGCACGGGTAGTACTCGGTGATCCACCGCTCGCCCCGCCCGATCCGCAGTGTGATCAGCGGCAGGTCGGGCGACGGCCGGAAGACACCCTCGGTGAGGTCGTGCGGGACAGCCTGCGGCGGGACGGTGGCCGGCTCGTCCAGCTCGGTGATCGCGTCGATCCGGTCGGCCCGGAACAGCCGGACCGCCTCCGCGCGCCGGCACCACGCCTCCACGTACGCCCGGCCGCCGACCATCAGCATCCGCAGCGGGTCGACGACGCGCTCGGTGGTCTCGTCCCGGGCCGCCGTGTAGTAGGTGATCCGCAGCGCCTTTCCGCCCTCCACGGCCGAGCGCAGCGCCTCGACCCGCCGGGTGTCCCCGGGCAGCCGGACCGCGACCGGTGCGCCCACCAGGTCACCGGCGGCGTCCTCGATCTTCGCGAGGGCCCGCTCGATGGCCTCCCGGTTGGCCACGCCTGGGGTCTCGGCGAGCATCCGCAGCGCCACCACGAGCGCGAGGGCCTCGTCGGGGGTGAGCCGCAGCGGCCGGTCGATGCCGGCGTCGTAGGTGATGGTCACCCGGTCGCCGTCGAACGCCATGTCGATCAGGTCACCGGGGCCGTAACCGGGCAGCCCGCACACCCACAGCAGCTCCAGGTCCTCCCGGAGCTGTCGTTCGGTGACGCCCAGGTCACCGGCCGCCTCGGCGATCTCGATGCCGGGCCGGGCCAGCAGGTAGGGAACCAGGTTGAGCAGCCGCGCCAGTCGGTCGGCGGAGGCGCGGGAACCGCCGCGCGCGGCCGGGCGGGTCACCGGGCACCCCCGGAGACGGTCAGCTCGTCGTGCCGGACGGCGATCTCCTTGAGTCGCTGGATGACCGCTTCGCGGACCTCCGGCGGGTCGAGCACCCGCACGTCCGGGCCGTACCCGACGAGCTGGCCGGCCAGAGAGTCCGGGTCGGCGTACGGCAGGACCAGCTGGTCGCCGTCCGGCCCGGCGGTCACCTCCACCGCCCAGCGGCGCAGGCCGGCGGCCCGCCCGGACGCCGCCAGCACGGTTGCCCGGCCGGTGCGCTCCACCGGCCCGGACCACCGGGCCACGTGGCTGATCAGGTCGACGCCGGCCGGCGGCTCGTACGCGCCGGGTGCGCCGGTCACCCGGACCGCGCCGACCACCCGGGACAGGCGGAAGCAGCGGGTCGCCGCGCGGTCCAGGTCGTGGCCGACCACGTACCACCGCCCGCGCCAGCAGACCACGCCCCACGGTTGCAGCCGGCGGCGGCTGGGGGCGTCCCGGTCGGGCACCCGGTAGTCGAACCCGACCTCGCGGCGGTCCCGCGCGGCGGCGGTCAGCGGCGCGAACGCGGGATCGACGGTGACCATCGGCTCCAGGCCGAGGGTGGCCTGCGGGTCGACGTCCACCCCGGCGGCGCGCAGCTTGGCCAGCCCGGACGACGCGGCGGCGGCCAGCCCGGCGTGCTGCCACAGACGAGCGGCGATGCCGACCGCGGCGGCCTCGTCGGGCTCCAGGGGGATGTCGGGCAGCGCGTACTCACGGTGGGCGATGCGGTAGGCCGGCTCGGCGTCGAAGACACTGGCCGTGCCGGTCTCCAGCGGCACGCCCAGCTCGCGCAGCTCGGCCTTGTCCCGCTCGAACTTGCGCTGGAACGCCTCGTGGTCGCGCGCGTCGTCGGGGTCGTGCTCGTAGCCGGGCACGGTCGCGGCGATCTGCGCGGCGGTCAGGAACCGTCGCGTGGACAGGAGGCAGATCACCAGGTTGACCAGGCGTTCGGTGCGGGTCCGCGACACGGGTAGACGCTAGCAGCCGACGCGGCGCAGGCGTGCACCCACGCGGGCGTGCCGCACACTTGTTCGGATCGGACCCCTCCCCCGGCGCGTCGCCGCCCGCGGCCATAGTGTTGCCCTCATGTCGCAGGGCGAGATGAGGACCGAGAGCGAGAGCGTCGGCACCGTGGTCGTCGCGGGCGCCGCCAACCTCGCCATCGCGATCGCCAAGCTGGTCGCCGGGCTGATCTCCGGGTCGGCCGCGATGCTCTCCGAGGCGGCGCACTCGGTCGCCGACACGACCACCGAGGTGCTGCTGTTCCAGGCGCTGCGCCGCGGGGCCCGCCCGGCCGACCAACGACACCCCTTCGGGTACGGCAAGGAGAGCTACGTCTGGGCGTTCTTCGCCGCCATGTTCACCTTCGTGGCCGGCGCCGGCTTCGCCGTCACCCATGGTGTCACCACCATCCTCGTGCACGAGCACAGCGGCAACTATCTGATCTCGTACATCGTCCTCGCGGTGTCGTTCGTCATCGAGTCGATCTCGCTGGCCCGGGCCGTGCGGCAGGTCCGCCGCGAGTCCCAGCGCTGGGACACCACACCCCGCCGGTTCCTGCGACTGACCGCCGACACCACCGTCAAGGCGGTCTTCCTGGAGGACAGCGCGGCCCTGATCGGCCTGCTGCTGGCCGCGCTCGGCGTCGGCCTGTCCCAGGCCACCGGCGACGAGGTGTGGGACGGCATCGCGTCGATCCTGATCGGGTTGCTGCTGCTGACCGTCGCCGGGATCCTGGCCAGCAACAACCTGTCGCTGCTGGTCGGCCGGGCCGTCCCGGAGCGGCTGCGCCGCGAGATCGAACGCGACCTGGCCGGGCTGCCCGAGGTCGAGCGCATCGACACCCTGCTGACGATGCAGCTCGGCCCGGACGACATCCTCGTCGCCGCGAAGGTCGACTTCCGTGACGAGGCCACCGGCGCGGCCATCGAGGCCACCGCCGACGAAGCCGAGCGGCGGCTCACCGGCCGGTACCCGGAAATCCGCTACGTCTTCCTCGACCCGACCCGCTCGCTGCCCGGAGCCGCCGGGCAGGCGCGCGACACCCAGGCCAGGCCGAGCGCCGACGCCGGCGGCGAGCCCGACCCCACCTGAGGGGCGGGCCCACCCGAGCGCGGGCCGGCTGGTCCGCGCGGCTAGCGTGCCCGTCATGGTGCGATGGCGGACGGGGACGGTGGCGGCGCTGCGGCGGCAGTGGACCGGGGCGGTGGAACTCGACGTCGACCTGCCCGACGGCACGCGCATGCGGGCGCTGGCCTATCCCGAGCTGGTCGGCACGCCCGAGCCGGGTGACCGGGTGCTGCTCAACGCCGGTGCGCTGCTGATGGGGTTGGGCACCGGCGGGTACGCCCTCGTGGTGGCCCTGCCGGACCGGCTGCCGCCGGACCCGCCGGACGCCGGTGACACCCGCGACGCCGGGCACCTGGTCAAGGCCCGCTACACCCCGTTGCAGCCGATCCTGCTCGGCGTCGACGAGGAGGCCAGCCCGCACCGCGCCCTGCTGGCCGACGCCGACGACCTGGGTGGGATGCCGGTGGTCACCGCCGACCTGCACTCGGCGCTGCCGGCGATTCTGGCCGGCATCCGGGCCGAGGCCCCGCACGCCCGGGTGGCGTACCTGCTCACCGACGGCGGGGCGTTGCCGGCCTGGTTCTCCCGCACGCTCGCCGGGCTGCGCGACGAGCTGGCCGGGACGATCACCGTCGGGCAGGCGTTCGGCGGCGACCTGGAGGCCACCACCCTGCACGGCGGCCTGCTCGCCGCCCGCCACGTGCTGGACGCGGACGTGGCCATCGTGGCCCAGGGGCCCGGCAACCTGGGCACCGGCACCCGGTGGGGTTTCTCCGGCGTCGCCGTCGGCGAGGCCGTCAACGCGATCGCCACGCTCGGCGGCCGGCCGGTCGGCTCACTGCGCATCTCCGACGCCGACCCCCGCCCCCGACACCGGGGCGTGTCGCACCACAGCCTCACCGCGTACGGCCGGGTGGCCCTCGCCCCGGCAGAGCTGGTGGTGCCCGACGACCTGGACCCGGCCCTCGCGGCCGAGGTCGACGCGGCGCTGGCGCCGCTGACGGCCCGACACCGGATCGTCCGAGTGCCCACCGCCGGCCTGGACGCCGCGCTGCGCGCCAGCGCCGTGCCGCTGTCCACGATGGGCCGCAACCTCGACGCCGACCACGCCTACTTCGTGTCCGCCGCCGCAGCCGGCCGCCACGCCACCACCCTCCTCCCCTGACCCCCCAACCCCGACCCCGCTCGGCGGCGGGCGCGGGGGCCTGGGTTAGCGGATCACCGGGCGTTGGTCTCTTGGTAGGGCTTCGATCAGCTCTCGGGGAAGGTTGAGGGTGTCCGCGCTGACCTGGGCCGGGGTGTTCGCCATCCACTGGGTCAGCGAGACGGACTCGAACCGGGGCTTGCGGAACATCTCCAGGAAGACCAGCGGCTCGGTGCCGAGGTTCTCGATGTAGTGGCCGTAGGCGAACGGCACGTACCCGACGTCACCCGAGCGCATGTCGAAGGTGCCCGCCACGCCCTGACTGGCGAACACGCCCATCCGGCCGTGGCCGGAGAGGTAGTACTGCCACTCGTCGTCGGTCGGGTGCCAGTGCAGCTCGCGCATCCCGCCCGGATCGACCTCGACCAGCGCGGCGCAGATCGCGGTGGCCGCCGGGAACTGGGTGACGTCGGCGATGCGGACCTGGCCGCCCGCAAACCGCTGCGGCTGCTGCGCGAGCAGCCGGTGGCTCAGGCTGCGGGGTACGTCCCCGCTCGGGCTGACCACCTTGTCACGGTCCAGCGGCGGCGGCACCTGCCCCGCGAAGATGTACTTCTCCCGCTCCGGGATCGAGTCGAGCTGCTCGGGTCGCCACCCGAAGTTCTTGGCCAGCACGTCCTTCGGGGTGTGCGCGAAGAAGTCGCTGATCAGGAACGTGCTGTTCTCGGTGAACGCGCCGTCGTCGAAGACGAGCAGGAACTCCACGCCCTCGTCGAGCGCCTGGATGTGGTGCGGCACCCCCTGCGGAAAGAACCACAGGTCACCGGCGCGTACGTCGTCGAGGAAGTTGCGGCCCTCCTGGTCGACGGCGCTGATCCGGGCGCTGCCGCGCGACACGTACGCCCACTCGGACTGCTTGTGCCAGTGCAGCTCCCGGTACCCGCCCGGTTCCAGCGCCATGTCCACGCCGCTGAGCTCGGTGGCGACCGGCAGCTCCCGTACGGTCACCTCGCGGGTCCAACCGCCGCCCTGCACGCGGGTGTGCGCGTCGGAGAACGAGAACCGCAGGTTGGGCAGTGTCCCCGCGTCCGTGCTCGGCGGGGTCAGCAGATCGGGGTTCTGCCGGTCCCGGACCACGTCGCGCGGCCCGGAATCCTGCCAGCCTCCCCCACGGCGTTCCGGCTGCGGCACCGTCCGGTCGTCGTCCATGATCGCCTCCCGCGTCGTCGCGTCCGGGTGTCGTCGGCGCGGTGGGCGGGCGGACCCGCCCGCGACGGCGACGTCGGCGGGTACCCGTCGACGCGACCCGGCCGGGCCACCCTCTGGCCCCGGAGGGTCACCGACGAACACCGCTCCCGCGACAGCGCGGGTGGGTCAGCAACGGAACACCGCTCGCGCGACAGCGCGGGGCGGGATCAGGCGAGGAAGATCAGGGCGAGCCAGCCGCCCACGATGAGCACCAGCGCCAGGGCCAGCACCCACGTCGGCACGGTGTACTCACCGCGCCGGTTGCGGTCGATCTCGGCGCGGATCTTCTCCCGCCGGCGTTCGACCCAGTTCTGCCGCTCGGTGCCGCGCCCGGAGCGCTCGGAACGGTCGGATGGTTCAGAAGTCGTCATGGCGCGCCCAGCCTACCGGGCCGGCCGGCCCCGTCGGCGGCACACCACCGCCGGGGCCGGCACACCCGTCACATGCTGGCGATCAACCGCTCCACCCGCTCGTCGTACGCTCGGAACGGGTCCTTGCAGAGCACGGTGCGCTGCGCCTGGTCGTTGAGCTTCAGGTGCACCCAGTCGACGGTGAAGTCGCGCCGCTTCTCCTGGGCGTGCCGGATGAACTCGCCGCGCAGCCGCGCCCGTGTGGTCTGCGGCGGGGTCTCCTTGGCCTCGAAGATCTCCGGGTCGGTGGCCACCCGGTCCACCTCGCCGCGACGCTCCAGCAGCCCGTAGAGGCCCCGCCCACGGCGCACGTCGTGGTACGCCAGGTCCATCTGCGCCACCCGGGGGTGCGACAGCGGCAGGTCGTGCTTGCGCTGGTAGCGCTCGATCAGCCGCAGCTTGCTGACCCAGTCGATCTCGCGCGAGACCGGCTCCAGGTCACCGCTCTCCACCGCGTTGAGCACCCGGCCCCACAGCTCGACGACCCGCTTGGCGGCCTGGTCGCCACCGCGGCGCTCGACGAACTCGGTGGCCTTGGCCAGGTACTCCTGCTGGATGTCCAGCGCGCTGACCTCCTTGCCGGAGGCCAGCCGCACCTTGCGCCGGCCGGTGATGTCGTGCGACACCTCGCGGATCGCCCGGATCGGGTTCTCCAGCGACAGGTCCCGCATGACGACCCCGGCCTCGATCATCCGCAGCACGATGTCGGCGGTGCCGACCTTGAGCAGCGTGGTGACCTCGTTCATGTTCGAGTCGCCGACGATCACGTGCAGGCGCCGGTAGCGCTCGGCGTCGGCGTGCGGCTCGTCGCGGGTGTTGATGATCGGTCGGCTGCGGGTCGTCGCCGAGGAGACGCCCTCCCAGATGTGCTCGGCTCGCTGGGACAGGCAGTAGACCGCGCCACGCGGAGTCTGCAGGACCTTGCCGGCCCCACAGATCAACTGCCGGGTGACCAGGAACGGGATGAGCACGTCAGCGAGCCGGCCAAACTCGCCGTGCCGCGAGACCAGGTAGTTCTCGTGGCAGCCGTACGAGTTGCCGGCCGAGTCGGTGTTGTTCTTGAACAGGTAGATCTCACCTGCGATGCCCTCGTCGTGCAGCCGCTTCTCCGCGTCGACGAGCAGCCCCTCCAGGATCCGCTCGCCGGCCCGGTCGTGGGCCACCAGGTCGGTCACCGAGTCGCACTCCGGTGTCGCGTACTCCGGATGCGACCCGACGTCCAGGTAGAGACGGGCCCCGTTGCGCAGGAACACGTTGCTCGACCGGCCCCAGGACACGACGCGACGGAACAGATACCGCGCGACCTCGTCCGGGGACAGCCGCCGCTGCCCGCGATAGGTACAGGTGACGCCGTACTCGGTCTCGAGGCCGAAGATTCGCCGCTCCATGGTGTGACATTAGCCGCCCGGAGGCCCGGTTCGTCACTGTCACACCACAGGTCGTGCCTCGGGGGTGGTCACATACCGGCTGAGTGCGACATTCCGTCCGGCCCGAGGCTCGCCACGAACTGCCGGCAGGCGTCGTACTCCGGCAGCAGGCCGCGCTCGCGGGCCTGCGCCAAAGTCGGTGCTGCGTCGTCGCGCGCGGACAGCAGCGGGACGTCGGCGGGCCAGTCGATGCCCAGCTCCTCGTCCAGCGGGTGCACCGCGTGCTCGCCGGTCGGGTTGTACGTGGCCGAGCACAGGTAGCTCAACGTCGCGTCGTCGGTCAGCGCGCAGAAGCCGTGCCCCAGCCCTTCGCTGAGGTAGACCGCCCGCCGGTCGGTGTCGTCCAGCCGGACGCCCTCCCACCGGCCGAAGGTCGGCGAGCCCACCCGCAGGTCCACGATCACGTCCAGGACCGCGCCCCGCACACACGTCACGTACTTGGCCTGCCCGGGCGGCACGTCGGCGAAGTGGACGCCGCGCACCACGCCGCGCGCCGAGACCGACAGGTTGGCCTGGGCGAGCCGCAGCGGGTGCCCCACCGCCTCGGCGAGGTGGTCGAAGCGGTACCACTCCATGAACATGCCGCGCGGGTCGCCGTGCTGCTGGGGGGTGATCTCCCAGGCGCCCTCGATGCCCAGCTCCCGGATCTTCATCGGCCCACCCGCGCTTCGTTCTTCTCGGCCAGCAGCCCGAACAGGTAGTCGCCGTAGCCGCTCTTGACCAGCGGTTCGGCGAGCGCGCGCAGCTGATCGTCGTCGATGAGGCCGGCCCGCCAGGCCACCTCCTCGACACAGCCGATCTTCAGGCCCTGCCGCTCCTCGATCACCCGGACGAACTCGCCGGCCTGCATCATCGAGGCGAACGTGCCGGTGTCCAGCCAGGCCGTGCCCCGGTCGAGCAGGGTGACGGACAGCTCGCCGGTCTCCCGGTACGTCTCGTTGACCGCCGTGATCTCCAGCTCGCCGCGAGCGCTCGGGGTGAGCTTGGCGGCGATGTCGACCACCCGGTTGTCGTAGAAGTACAGACCGGGCACCGCGTAGCGGGACTTCGGCCGGGCCGGCTTCTCCTCGATCGAGAGCACCCGCCCCTCGGCGTCGAAGTCCACCACCCCGTACTCCTGCGGGTTGGCCACCGGGTACGCGAACACCCGGCCGCCGACCAGGTCGCCGTGGGCGGCGAGCTGCCGACCCAGGCCGACGCCGTGGAAGATGTTGTCGCCGAGGATCAGCGCCACCGACTCGTCACCGATGAAGTCCGCGCCCAGCACGAACGCCTGGGCGATGCCCTCCGGGCGGGCCTGCGTGACGTACTCCAGCCGCAGCCCGAACTGGCTGCCGTCGCCGAGCAACCGGCGGAACTGGTCCTGGTCCTCCGGTGTGGTGATCACCAGGATCTCCCGCACCCCGGACATCACCAGGGTGGAGAGGGGGTAGTAGATCATCGGCTTGTCGAAGACCGGCATCAGTTGCTTGGACACTGCCCGGGTGATCGGCCAGAGCCGGGAACCGGTGCCGCCGGCGAGTAGGATTCCGCGCACCGGGGGAGCTTAGCCGCTACCAGCCCGTCGGCATGTCGGTGGTCGCCGCCGACAGCCGGCCCACCGCTTCGCGTACACTCCTGGACCCGTGAGGATCCTCGTCACCGGCGGTGCCGGATTCATCGGTTCAGAGTACGTCCGCATGCTGCTGGGCGTGCCTGGTGGCACCGCCTCGGGCGTGCCCGCGGTCGACCCCGCCAGCGTGACCGTGCTCGACAAGCTCACCTACTCGGGCAACCTGGCGAACCTCGACCCGGTGCGCGACGACCCGCGGCTGCGCTTCGTGCAGGGCGACATCTGCGACCCCGGTGTGGTCGACGAGGTGGTCGCCGAGCACGACGTGATCGTGCACTTCGCGGCGGAATCGCACGTCGACCGCTCGATCGCCGGAGCCGCGCCGTTCGTCACCACCAACGTGCTCGGCACCCAGACGCTGCTGGACGCGGCGCTGCGCCACGGCACCGGCCGCTTCGTGCACGTGTCGACCGACGAGGTGTACGGGTCGATCGACGAGGGCTCCTGGACGGAGACCTGGCCCCTCGCGCCGAACTCGCCGTACTCGGCCTCGAAGGCCGGCTCCGACCTGCTCGCCCTGGCCTACCACCGCACCCACGGCATGGACGTGGTGGTCACCCGCTGCTCCAACAACTACGGGCCGTACCAGTTCCCCGAGAAGGTAATCCCGCTGTTCGTCTCCAACCTGCTCGACGGCGGCACCGTTCCGCTCTACGGCGACGGCGGCAACATCCGCGACTGGCTGCACGTGCACGACCACTGCCGGGGCATCGCGCTGGTCCAGCAGAAGGGCCGCGCCGGCGAGGTCTACAACATCGGCGGCGGCACCGAGCTGACCAACAAGGAGCTGACCGGTCTGCTGCTGGAAGCCTGCGGCGCCGGCTGGGACCGGGTCGTCCCGGTGACCGACCGCAAGGGCCACGACCGCCGCTACTCGCTGGACATCACCAAAATTAACCAAGAGCTGGGGTACGCCCCGAGCATCGACCTCACCGACGGTCTGGCGCAGACCGTGCAGTGGTACCGCGACAACCGGGCCTGGTGGGAGCCGCTGAAGGCGGCGCCGACCGCATGACCCGGGCGATCACCAACGATCGGTTCCCCCGTTCCATCCCCCGATCGGCGTACAGTGTGCTAGGGCACGGCCGTTGGGCCGCCGCGGGTCTGCCACCCCTCACGGGCTGGCACACCACCCTGGCCGCCGCGTTCGCCTCCGCCGCTCCACCCGCCCCGTGGAAGGTCGCATGAAGCTCACCCTCGTCACCGGCTTGACCGGCCTGATATTGCTGGCCACGATCGTCGAGCTGCTGCGCCGCCGGCAGCTCCGCGAGAAGTACGGCATGCTCTGGCTCGGCGTCCTGGTGATCGTCATTCCGCTGTCGCTCTTCCCCCGCCTGCTGGACAACGTCGCCGAGCTGCTCGGCGTCCAGTCCGGCGTGAGCCTCGTGCTCTTCCTCGGCATCGTCTTCCTCCTGCTGGTCTGCGTGCACCTCAGCTGGGAGGTCAGCGCCCTGGAGGAAGAGACCCGCACCCTGGCAGAAGACTTCGCCCTCCTGCGCGCCGAGATCGACGCGGACCGGGCGGCCCGAGACGAACTGGTGTCGCACGATGGTTAACGGCAAGCGGGTCCTGATCATCATCCCCGCGCTCAACGAGTCCGGCTCGATCGCCGACGTCGTCGGCGAGGTCCGCGGCGAACTGCCCGGCGTCGACGTGCTCGTCGTCGACGACGGCTCCACCGACCGCACCGCCGCCGTCGCCGCGGCGGCCGGCGCCCGGGTCGCCAAGCTGCCGTACAACCTCGGCGTCGGCGGCGCCATGCGCCTGGGCTACCGGTACGCCCGCGACCACGACTACGACGTGGCCATCCAGATCGACGCCGACGGCCAGCACGACCCCCGGTACGTGCCGAAGCTCGTCGACCTGCTCGACGAGACCGACCTGGTGATCGGCGCCCGGTTCGCCGGCGAGGGCGACTACAGCGTCCGCGGCCCCCGCCGCTGGGCCATGGTCATGCTCTCCGGCGTCCTCTCGCGTGTCGCCCGCACCAAGCTCACCGACACCACCTCCGGCTTCCGGGCCGCCAACCGCCGGGTGATCGACATGTTCGCCACCTGGTACCCGGTGGAGTACCTGGGCGACACGGTCGAGACGCTGGTGCACACCGCCCGGCGGGGCTACACCATCCGCCAGGTGCCGGTGGCCATGCGCAAGCGGATGGCGGGCACTCCCAGCCACTCCCCGGCCAAGGCCATGATCTACCTCGGTCGCGCCTTCGCCGTGCTCACGTTGGCGCTCATTCGCCGGTGATCCGCCGGCTCCTGAGTCTCGTCCCACCGGGGACCGTCGCCGTCGGCGCCGGCCTGGCCCTGCTGGGGCTCGCCTCCTACGTCCACCTGGCCGTCGCCGGGCACAGCCTCACCGAGGCGGACTACTCGTCGCTCGCGGCGCTCTGGACGATCGTCTTCACGCTCGGCATCGGCCTGTTCATGCCCGTCGAGCAGGAGGTCGCCCGCCTCGTCGCCGGCCGGCACAGTCAGGGCCTCACCCCCGGGCCCGTGCTGGCCCGGGGGGCCGCCCTGGCCCTCGGTCTGCTCATAGCCATCGTCGCGCTGATCGTCATCGCCCGGGCGCCGCTCGCCGACCGGCTCTTCGCCGGTGACAACGACATGGTCACCGTGCTGATCGGGTCGCTCGCCGCGCTCGCCGTCGCACACACCACCCGCGGCGTGCTCTCCGGCCTGCAACTGTTCCCCTGGTACGGCGCCCAGCTCGGCGTCGACGGCGGCCTGCGCATCGTCCTGGTCGCCCTGCTCGGTCTGACCGGCGTCACCTCCCCCGTCTGGTTCGGCGCGGTGCTGATCGCCGCGCCGCTGATCGGCGTGGCGGTCACCGCCCCACCGGTCCTGCGGGTCATCGGCGGCGGCGTCCCCGTCGCCTGGGCCTCGTTCCTGCGCGGCCTCGGTCTGCTCATCGCGTCCAGCCTGCTCTCCCAGGTCGTCGTCAACATCGGCGTGATCAACGTCAAGGTGCTGGACCCGTCCGACGTGGCCACCGCCGGCGCCCTGCTCTCCGCGCTGGTGCTGGTCCGGATCCCGCTGTTCGTCTTCGCGTCGCTGCAGGCGTCCCTGCTCCCGGGTCTCGCCACCTCCGCCACCACCGGCGACCGCACCGCCTTCAACGGCCTCCTGCGCCGGGCCCTGGGCGTCGTCACCGCGCTCGGCCTCACCGGCGCCGTGCTCGCCGTCCTGCTCGGCCCGTGGCTGGTGCAGACCCTGTTCGACGCGCCCGACGTCCTCGGCCACGGCGACTTCGCCTGGCTCGCGGCAGCCACCCTCGCCTACCTCTGGGCGATGGTCCTCGGCCAGGCGCTGCTCGCCCTCGACCGGCACCGGGCGCAGGCCGTCGCCTGGGCCGTCGGCGTGGCCGCGCTGGTCGTCGCCACCCTCGCCCCGGTCGCCACCGCGCTACGGGTCGAGCTCGGCTACGCCATCGGCTCCGTGGTGGTCGCCGCGACGATGGCCGCCCTGCTGCGCGGCACCCGCGCCAGCGGCACGACCCCCACCGACGTCCCGCACCGCGAGGCCGTCACGCCCGGGGTGACCGGAGGGCTCTGACCCCGCGCCGCCCACGCCCGCTGCGTATCGCCAGCGGCCGACGTACCGGCCCGCCCGCGGCACAGGACCCGCGGCCGGGCCGGGCGGCGGCCCGGGAACTGGCCGCCCGCCGACATGACCCGTCCTACTTGCCGTCCGCCGGCTTGTCCTCCAGGTCTGCGGAGCCCGCCGACGTCGTCGGCTTGTGCGCCTCCGTGGTCGGCTGCGCCGGCGTGTCCGGCCCGCCCGCCTCGGCCGGCTCCTCCGCTGCCGCGACATCGCCGTCCAGCAGCGCCGTCAGCGCCGCGCCCGTGATCCGGCGGAACGTACGACCCACCCGCTGGCGGTCCAGCACCGCAACCTCGAGCTGGTTCGCGGCGATCGTGCGGGCCGCGCCGCCCTCACCACCGACGGTGCTCAACGCCTGCACCGCCACCCGGGCCGCCTCACCGAGGGACATGTCCGCCCGGTGCTGCGACTTCAGCACACCGGTGATCGCCTCGGCCTGACCACCCATGGCCATCCGGCCCGGCTCGTCGTTGACCGACCCGTCATAGGTGAGCCGGTACAGCTCGTCGTCGTCCGGAGTCGCCCCGACCTCCGCAACGCAGATCTCCACCTCGAACGGCTTCGACTGCTCGGTGAAGATCGCGCCGAGCGTCTGCGCGAACGCGTTGGCAAGCGCCCGCCCGGTGACGTCACGCCGGTCGTAGCTCAGGCCGTTCAGATCGGCCATTCGCACCCCGGCCCGGCGCAGGTTCTCGAACTCGTTGTACCGACCGACGGCGGCGAAGCCGATCCGGTCGTAGATTTCGCTGACCTTGTGCAGGGCGCTGGAGAGGTTCTCCGCGACGAAGAGCACCCCGCCGGAGTAGCTCAGGACCACGGCGCTGCGACCCCGAGCGATGCCCTTGCGGGCCAGCTCGGAGCGGTCGCGCATGATCTGTTCGGGCGAGGCGTAGAACTGCATGGCCACGGCGGCGGTTCTCCTTACGGCGCTGTGCTGACGACTGCGGACTGGTGGGGGTGGACGGGGCTCATCCGCCCGGGTTCTCCATCCGGCCGGCGACCACACCCTCGGCGATCGCCGCCGTCTCGGTGTCGGTCAACCGGCGGGTGCCCTCGGCGGTAGCGGTCATCACCACCGGATAGATCCGGCGGGTCAGGTCCGGTCCGCCGGTCGCGGTGTCGTCGTCGGCCGCGTCGTAGAGCGCCTCGACCGCGAGCCGGGTCGCGTCGTCCACGGACAGGCCCGCCCGGAAACGCTTCTTCAGCGCCGACTTCGCGAAGAGCGAGCCGGAGCCGATCGCGTCGTACCCGGTCTCCTCGTACGGGCCACCCGTCACGTCGAAGCTGAAGATCCGCCCCGCCCGAGCCGGGTCGGCGGCGGCCAGGTCGAAGCCGGCGAACAGCGGCACCACGGCGAGGCCCTGCATGGCCGCGCCCAGGTTGCCCCGGATCATCGACGCCAGCCGGTTGGCCTTGCCGTCGAGCGAGAGCATCGCGCCCTCGATCTTCTCGTAGTGCTCCAGCTCCACCTGGAACAGTCGCATCAGCTCGATGCCGATGCCCGCGGTGCCCGCGATGCCGACCAGCGAGTACGCGTCGGCAGGGTGCACCTTCTCGATGTCGCGCTGGGCGATCAGGTTGCCCATGGTGGCCCGTCGGTCGCCGGCCATCACCACGCCACCGGCGGCCGAGATCGCCACGATGGTGGTCGCGTGCGGCGCCAGGTCGGCGGCCATGCCCGGCGGCAGCGGCCGACGACCGGGCAGCATCTCGGGCGCCACCCGGCTCAGAAACGTGGTGAAGGAGGACGTCCCCGCGTTGGTGAACACATCTGGTAGACGCCCGGATGGATCAAAGCCCGCTGCCACGTGGTTCCTCTCAGGTACGTGATCGCCCTGGCCAGCCTCGTAGGACTGTCACGGAACTGGCCAAGACCACCGTTGCAGTTGAAGCAGAGTATCCCGCGCACCCACCCGGTGCGATGATCGTGGTCCAGATGTTGCGGGTCCGCGCCGCCACAGATCGCGCAGACCCCGCCCTGCTCGGCCAGGAGCTCCTGAAACTCCTTCTCCCCGATGCCGTAGCGCTGCCGCAGGTGGTACTCGCGTGTCCCACCGTAGAGTCGCTGCGCCGTCTCTTTTCCGCGGGCGTTGTGGCAGGGTTTGCAGTAGCTGTGTCGACCACTGGTCTTGGTCGAGGTGGTGGGAAAGTCGTTCAGGGGCTTGATCTGCTCACAGTCGGGACACCACTTGAGGCCTTCACCGACAGGGGTGGGTGACCTTCGCTGGGGGGCGACACCGCGCTTGCGACGGCTCGTCTCCGACCGTGCAGCGGCGCAGACCTTGCAGTAAAAGGCCAGCCCGTCCTTCCTCCGCCGGTCACGGTGGAATTCCGTGCTGGCCAGCACTCTGTTGCACTGCGGACACGCCTTCTCGGAACGGTCCGACGAATCGGACATATAGTATCATTCACCCCCTTTTTGGACATAGCCCCTGACGAATTCCTCTGCGTTTTCTTCGAGGACGGAGTCGATCTCGTCGAGCAGGTCGTCGACGTCCTCGGTGATCTCGGCGTGCCGCTCAGCCACCTCGGGGTTGGCCTCCGTGGTGACGTCCTCGATCTCCTCGCCCTGGCGGGACTTGCCGGACTGCGACTGGCCGCCGCTGTCATGAGTGGCCATTGCTGCCTCCTCCACGATCGTCTGCGATGAACTTACCTCGCTCGGACGACGAAAAGCCCGCTGCGCGCCGGCTTGCGGCGCACAGCGGGCTTTCGGGGCCGCGTTCAGCCGCCGGTCAGCGTCTCCAGGAGGTCCTTGGCGCTGGCGCAGCGGTCGAACAGGGCGCCGACGTGGGCGCGGGTGCCCCGCTCCGGCTCCATCATCGGCACCCGGACCAGCGACTCGCGGCCCACGTCGAAGATCACCGAGTCCCAGCTCGCGGCGACCACCTCGGAGGCGTACTGGGCAAGGCAGCGGCCACGGAAGTAGGCCCGGGTGTCCTCCGGGGGCTCGGTCATGGCGCTGCGGGTCTCCTCGTCGGTGAGCAGCGTCTTCATCGCCCCGCGGGAGACCAGCCGGTTGTAGAGGCCCTTCTCCGGGCGTACGTCGGAGTACTGCAGGTCGACGAGTTGGAGCTTGTGCGAGCCCCAGCCGAGCTTCTCCCGCTCCCGGTAGCCCTCCAGCAGCCGCAGCTTGGCCACCCAGTCCAGCTCGTCGGCGCAGAGCATCGGGTCGCGGCCGAGCCGGTCCAGCACGTCCTCCCAGCGGTCCAGCACGTCGGCGGTCTGCTCGTCGACGTCGGTGCCGTAGCGGTCGTCGACAAAGGACCGCACCCGCTCCAGGTACGCCCACTGCACGTCCAGGGCGGTCAGCCGGCGGCCGTCGCGCAGCCTCATGAGGTGCGTGAGCGAGGGGTCGTGGCTGACCGCGCGCAGTTCGCTGACCGGGTCGGCGATGCCGAGGTCGGGGCCGAGCGCCTTCTCCTCGATCATGGTGAGGATCAGCGCGGTAGTGCCCACCTTGAGGTAGGTGGAGATCTCGGAGAGGTTGGCGTCGCCGATGATGACGTGCAGCCGGCGGTACTTGTCGGCGTCGGCGTGCGGCTCGTCGCGGGTGTTGATGATCGGCCGCTTGAGGGTGGTTTCCAGGCCGACCTCGACCTCGAAGAAGTCGGCGCGCTGGGAGATCTGGAAGCCGCTCTGCCCGCCGTCCTGCCCGATGCCGACGCGGCCGGCGCCGCAGACGATCTGCCGGGTCACGAAGAACGGCGTCAGGTACGCCACGATGTCGGCGAACGGGGTCTGCCGGCGCATCAGGTAGTTCTCGTGGGCGCCGTAGCTGGCGCCCTTGTTGTCGGTGTTGTTCTTGTAGAGGTGGATCGGCTGGCTGCCGGGGATGGTGGCGGCCCGGCGGGACGCCTCGGCCATGACCCGCTCGCCGGCCTTGTCCCAGCGCACGATGTCGCGGGGGGTGGTGACCTCGGGTGTGGAGTATTCGGGGTGGGCGTGGTCCACGTAGAGGCGTGCGCCGTTGGTGAGTATCACGTTGGCCAGGCCGAGGTCCTCGTCGGCGAGAGCCTCGGCGGGGTCGTACGCGGCCCCGGAGTACGTGAAGCCGCGGGCGTCGCGCAGCGGCGACTCCTCCTCGTAGTCCCAGCGGGCACGCCCGCCCCGGTTGAGCTCGGGCCGGGCCCCGTAGGCGTTGACCACCTGGGACGAGGTGACCATCGGGTTGGCTCCGGCCTGGCCGGGCACGGAGATGCCGTACTCGACCTCGGTGCCCATGATCCGTCTCACGCTCATCGACCTACCCGCTTCGCTCGCCCGACCCGGTCCCCCGTCACGTCGAGCGTAGTCCGACTGTTCGGGGACGGGGGCACGGCGGCGTGGGCGGGTTACGGGTGTCGGCCCGTGGCCCGCCCGCCGCGTTCAGTACTTGATGATCATTGGCACGGTGGTGACCCGGGGGCGCAGCTCGGGGTACCTGGTCAGCAGCTTGTCGACGCGTCGCTGCGCGGACGGGTCGCTGATCAGCAGCCGGATCGGGCCGCGCGCGCCGCGCAGGATCTTGCGGGTGCGCTCCGGTTCCTCGAACATCGGCAGATAGATGGCCCGTTCCGTCTGCGCGGTGGTGCCCTGCAGGGCGGAGAGGCAGATCGACTCGACGTAGCCGCGGTAGCCGCCCCGGTCCAGCACGACGGTGACGGTGCCCGGTCGGACGGGATGACGGCGGTACGCGGCGGCGCAGACCTGGGCCACTCTCGACGGTTTGTCGACGCTGTGCCGGACCCACAGCTGGGTCCAGCTCTGCTTGTCGACCACGAGCACGCTGCCGCGCCAACCGGTGAGCCCGCAGAGGGTCACGACGGTGAGCACGGCCAGGGCGGCGGCGAGCGCGGGGATCGCGGCGGCGCGGACACCGCGCTCGCCGCCGGACGGGACGGGCAGCAGCCGGACCAGGGCGGCGGTGCCGACGATCAGTCCGACGAGGGCGAGGTGTGTGCCCTTCATGAAGTAGTAGGCGGGCTGGACGCCGGCGACGATGTTGGCCAGGGCGATGGCGAGGGCGAACCCGACGGCCACCAGCACGGCCGCGAGGTGACGGCGCCAGGCGCGGTCGGCGCGGCGGGCCTGGATCACCAGGCCGATCAGCACGATCGGGGTGAGGCCGAGCAGGGCGTGCCACGCCTCGGCGAGTTCCGGGCCGGCTTTCGCGTCGAGCGCTTCGGTCTGGCCGGCGCCGAGGATGCCGAGCAGCAGGGGCAGCGGGGCGAGAAGCGCGGTGAGCAGGCCGACGCCGAGCAGCGTACGGCGGACCTGGGTCAGCTCGCGGCGGTGCGCGATGAGCCAGCCGAGCACGAGCAGCCCGGCCGGGGGGAGGTACAGGTAGTAGGTGAAGCCGATTCCGGTGAGCAGAGCCCCGAGCAGGACGAGTTGTTCCCGGTTGCCGGCGAGGGGGCGTACGACAAGCGCGGTCAGCCCGACGGCGAGGGCGAGCCCGAGCACCTCGCTGGGGTAGCCGGCGATCAGCAGGCGGGGCAGTTGGCTGCCGAGGACGAGGGCGCCGACGACGATGGTCAGGACGACCCGGTGCAGCGGGTGCTGCGGACCGGACAGTCGCTGGGCGGCCCAGAACAGCGTGAGCACGAGGAGGCCGAGGGTGGCGAAGCACCACCATCCGTAGTGGGTGAGGCTGCTGACCCCGCTGGGCGTGCCGGTGGCCGAGCGCAGGTGCGCGTCGAGGAGCGCGGTGGTGAAATGCCAGCCCTGCGGATAGCGGACGAGCAACGAGACGATGTCGTCCCGGGAACCGGCCGGGTCGAGGAAGACGTACCCGCCGTGCCGGCCGATGGCGTCGACGAGGGCGACGTGGCGGAAGTTGTCCTCGCCGAGGGCGAGCAGGCTGAGGCGTCCGGCGAGGGTGGAGGCGCGCAGCCAGGGCAGGGTGAGGTAGCCGACGGTGGCGACGGTGGCGACGATCGGCAGCAGGTCGGTCCAGCCGGGGCGAGGCAGGGTGGGACGTCTACCGGTGGCCGCCGCGATGAGAGTGAGCGCCGTCAGCGCGGCGCCGGTGACCGCGACGGGGTGCAGCCCCCAGGGCCAGACCGAGAAGAGCAGACCGGCGATGGTGGTGGCGCCGACGAGCAGCAGCACGGCGAGCATGAGCCGGTCGAGCAGGGTGCGGCCGCCGCGCAGCAGGCTGGCGGTGGCCAGCAGCACGAGCGGGGGCAGCAGCCAGGCGAGGTGCAGGGGGTACGCCACCGCGGGAACCAGCCAGGCTGCCGCCAGCGCGATGAGCAGCCGGCGGTGGGGGCGGGCGGGCGGCGGGGTGTCCGGGTTGACCGCGGGAGGTGCCGGTGGGTCGGTGACGGTCAGCTCGGACGGCACGCGGATCCTCGGGAAGTCGGAGGGTGGGGCGCCACAGCGTACCGGGTCAGGTGGGGCTCGTGTGGGATGCCGGCGACGTGCCGGTGGTACGGGCGGGGCCCGGGACGCGTCGCGTCCCGGGCCCCGGTGGTGTCACCGTCAGAGGTACTGGCCGGTGTTGCTGGCGGTCTCGATGGACCGGCCGGCCTCGGCGCCCTTGCCGCCGGAGACGAGCGTGCGGATGTAGACGATCCGCTCGCCCTTCTTGCCGGAGATGCGGGCCCAGTCGTCGGGGTTGGTGGTGTTGGGCAGGTCCTCGTTCTCGCGGAACTCGTCGACACAGGCGTCGAGCAGGTGCTGCAGGCGCAGGCCCTTGCGACCGGAGGTGAGGAACTCCTTGATGGCCATCTTCTTGCTCCGGTCGACGATGTTCTGGATCATCGCGCCGGAGTTGAAGTCCTTGAAGTAGAGGACTTCCTTGTCACCGTTGGCGTAGGTGACTTCGAGGAAGCGGTTCTCCTCGGTTTCGGAGTACATCCGCAGCACCACGGCGTCGATCATCGCGGCGACGGTGGCCTGGGGGTCGGCTCCGTGTTCGGCGAGGTCGTCCGGGTGCAGCGGGAGCCCGGAGAGGATGTACTTGGAGAAGATGTCCTTCGCCGCCTCGGCGTCCGGTCGCTCGATCTTGATTTTCACGTCGAGCCGACCGGGGCGCAGGATCGCCGGGTCGATCATGTCTTCCCGGTTGGAGGCGCCGATGACGATGACGTTCTCCAGGCCCTCCACGCCGTCGATCTCACTGAGCAGCTGCGGGACGATCGTGTTCTCCACGTCGGAGGAGACGCCGGAGCCGCGGGTCCGGAAGATCGAGTCCATCTCGTCGAAGAACACGATCACCGGGGTGCCCTCGCCGGCCTTCTCCCGAGCCCGCTGAAAGATCAGCCGGATGTGCCGCTCGGTCTCGCCGACGTACTTGTTGAGCAGCTCCGGGCCCTTGATGTTGAGGAAGAAGCTGGTGTGCTTCTCCTTGCCCTGGCGCTCGGCGATCTTCTTGGCCAGCGAGTTGGCCACCGCCTTGGCGATCAGCGTCTTGCCGCAGCCGGGCGGGCCGTAGAGCAGGATGCCCTTGGGCGGGCGGAGCTGGTGCTCGCGGAACAGGTCCGCGTGCAGGAACGGCAGCTCCACCGCGTCGCGGATCTGCTCGATCTGCGACTGGAGGCCACCGATGTCGCCGTAGTCGACGTCGGGCACCTCCTCCAGGACCAGCTCCTCGACCTCGCTCTTCGGGATCCGCTCGTACGCGTACGCCGAGCGGGGCTCGATCATGAGCGAGTCGCCGGCCCGGATCGCCGAGCCGATGAGCGTCTCGGCGAGGTGCACGATGCGCTCCTCGTCGGAGTGGGAGACCACCAGCGCCCGGTCGCCCGGCCCGCCGTTCGGTCCCTCCAGGATCTCCTTGAGCATCACGACCTCACCGACCCGCTCGTACCCGAACGCGTCGACGATGTTGAGCGCGTCGTTGAGCAGGACCTCCTGGCCGCGGCGCAGTTCGTCCACGTCCAGTGAGGGCGAGACGGCGACCCGCAGCTTGCGGCCGCCGGTGAAGACGTCCACCGTCCCGTCGTCGTGCTTGGCCAGGAAGACTCCGTAGCCACTCGGCGGCTGCGCGAGCCGGTCGATCTCCTCCTTGAGCGTGACGATCTGCGTGCGAGCCTCCTTGAGGGTGCTCACCAGCCGGTCGTTGTTCTCGGTCAGCCGCGCCAACTGTGCCTGGGTGGCCGCCAGCCGCTCTTCGAGCTGCCGGACGTGTCGGGGGCTTTCGGTCAACTTCCGCCGCACCAGGGCGAGTTCCTCCTGAAGGAACGCGACCTGCGTGGAGAGATCGTGGGCTTCCTTCTCCCACCGTGCGGCGCGCGAGTCCGCGTCGTCGCTGCGTGCTGCCACGTCCCACCTCCCCGGGGGGCTTGAACGTTCTGACCTAACACTAGCCGCTATGAGCCCGATTCGGTCCCACGCAACACCCTCGTCACCGAACCTTGATCGCCAAGGGTGGCCTGGCGGGCCGGTACGGGCGTTCGGGTACCGTCGGAGGCTGGTACGGGAGAACATGGGGGGTGCACCGGTGGCCGAGGTCGCGACCGACCAGTTGCAGGTCTGGGTGGACCAGGATCTCTGCACGGGTGACGGGCTCTGCGTGCAGTACGCGCCGGAGGTGTTCGAGTTCGACATCGACGGCCTGGCGTACGTCAAGGGCGTCGACGGTGAGCTGCGGATGGCGCCGGGCAGCCGGGTGGACGTGCCCGCGCACCTGCGCCTCGAAGTGATCGACTCCGCGAAGGAGTGCCCGGGCGACTGCATCCACGTGGTGCGTGGCGACGGCGTCGAGGTCGCCGGCCCGGACGCCGAGGACGACTGAGCCGGGCGCCGGCGTCGCGCGGTCCGCGCGACGCCGGCTCGATCCGACCCTGGGGCGGCTCAGAGCATCGGGCGGCCGACCACCGACGCCACCAGCCGGGCGAACTCCTCCAACCGGGCGATCTGCCCGGCGCCGCCGTCGTCGAGGGTCTTGCCGAAGCGCAGCGCGTCGTGCCGGGGCGTACCCGCCATCTCCTCGCTCGGCGGGGCCTCGTCCAACGAGGTGAGCAGCAGGTAGACGTCGATGCTGTCGACTCGGATCTCGCCGCTGTCCGAGCGGTTGAGCCGCCGCCGGCAGCCCACCTCGGTGACCGTGGAGACCGGCACGACCCGCAGGGACGACGTCATCGACCCCGGCGGCCCCTCCCCCGGCGGCACGTCCTCGCCGTGCCAGAGGATCAGCCGGCTGCCGTCGCAGACGACGACCTCCTGCCACACGCCGTTGACCTCGTTGACGAAGCGTTCCAGGGTGAAGCCGAGCACCGAGGCGCCGCGCAGCACCCCGCCGAGCGCCTCCAGGGCGACGTCCGGGTCGCGCAGATAGGCCCGCGCCGCCGACTCCAGGTCCTGGTAGGGCGACCAGTCCGGAAACACGGCGGGCAGGTCGCCGCCGCCGTAACCCGGTCGGCTCATGCCGCCGCCTCCCCCCGCTCGCCGATGGTCACGGCCTGTCCATCTCCCCCGTCGCGTCGGGCTGCGCGCCGGCGGCCCGGACAGCGGCCGCCTGCCGGGCCGCCTCGGCCTCGCGCAGGTCCTGCCGGCGCTGCGCGTACGCCTCGGTGCCCTTGCTGGGCTTGCGGCGGCGCGGCGGCGCGGTGACGCCCGGGGCGAGCTTGCGCGCGGAGACCAGGAACGCGGTGTGCGCGATCATCCGGTGGTCGGGGCGGACGGCGAGGCCCTCGGCGTGCCAGTCGCGCACCAGCGACTCCCAGGCGCGGGGCTCGGTCCAGCCGCCGCGCTCACGCAGCGCCTCGACGAGTTCGGAGAGCTGGGGGGTGGTGGCCACGTAGCCGATGAACACGCCGCCGGGCACCAGCGCCCGCTCGACCATGTCGAGGGTCTCCCAGGGGGTGAGCATGTCCAGGATGATCCGGTCGAAGCCGGTCTCCTGGCACTGTGCGACGTCGCCGACGTGCAGGTGCCAGGAGGGGTGCGGCCCGTTGAAGAACGCCTCGACGTTGCGCTTGGCGATCTGGGCGAAGTCGTCGCGCAGCTCGAACGAGTGCAACTCCCCCTCGGTGCCGACCGCGCGCAGCAGCGAG
Source organism: Micromonospora sp. NPDC005237 (assembly GCF_040607775.1). Lineage (NCBI taxonomy): Bacteria > Bacillati > Actinomycetota > Actinomycetes > Micromonosporales > Micromonosporaceae > Micromonospora > Micromonospora sp. NPDC005237. The sequence continues at coordinate 255,417 of NZ_JBEXHJ010000010.1, forward strand.
CAGCTGAGCGCGCCGGAGCCGGCGCCGGCCTCGAGGACCTTCGCGCCGGGGAAGATGTCGCCCATCGCGACGATCTGCGCCGAGTCCTTCGGGTAGATCACCTGGGCGCCGCGCGGCATGGACAGCACGTAGTCCGAGAGCAGCGGGCGCAGCGCCAGGAAGGCGGTGCCGCCGCCGGAGGTGGTCACCACGCTGCCGTCGGGCAGCCCGATCAGCGCGTCGTGGGCCAGGATGCCGCGGTGGGTGTGGAACTCCTTGCCGGGCTCCAGCGTCACGGTGTGCATCCGCCCCTTGGGGTCGGTCAGCTGCACCCGGTCGCCGGGCCGGAACGGGCCACGGTGCACGGGTGTCAGCGCCGGGCTGGCGGGGTCGGCGGCGACGGTGGAGGGAGTTGCGGTCACGATGTCATCTTCCGGTTGGGTTCGAGGAGCTGTGCCAGGTCCCCGATGTGCAGAATGCCGACGACATCTTCGCCTGACGTCACCACGTACTGCGCGCCCGGGTGGGTCTGCACGGCCTCCATCACCCGTTCGCCGTCCAGCCCGACCGGGAGGGTGGGGAGCCCGGCCAGTGCGCGGGCGACGGCGTCCACCGCCAGCCAGGGGCGGCGCTCGGCGGGGACGGCCGCGGCGGCGGCCGGGTCGACCAGCGCCACGGGGTGGCCGGTGGAGTCGGTGACCAGCAGCGCGGCGGTGGGCTGCCCGCCCTCGGCGCGGCGGCGCTGGGCCTCGGACAGCGGCGTGCCGGTGGGCACCGGCCAGATCGGCCGCGCCAGTCGGGACAGGTCGATAAGCGGGAACCGCCGGCTGACCCGCGCGGCGCGGATCGACTGCCCGGCGCCGCGCCAGAGCGTGACGGCGACCAGCAGCATCAGCGGCAGCGCCACCGGCGCCAGAAAGTCGGTCAGGGTCAGTAGTCCGACCAGGGCGGCGGTGCCGACGGCGACGACGCGGCCCGCCCAGCCGGCGACCTCGGTGCCGCGGTGCCGGTCGCGGGTCAGGCCCCACACGGCGGCGCGCAGGGCACGCCCGCCGTCCAGCGGCAGCCCGGGGAGGATGTTGAACAGCGCGACGATGACGTTGCTCAGGGCGAGCTGGAAGGCGAGCTGGTGGGCCACGGTGCCCGGGGGCAGGGCCAGGGTGGCGGCGACCGCGAGGACGCCGAGCACCGCGGAGACCGCCGGGCCGGCCAGCGACACCAGCAGGTCGACCTTGGGTGTCGGGGCGTCCCGGTCCATCTCGGTGTACCCGCCGAGCAGTTCCAGGGTGATCCCGCGCACACCGATGCCGTAGCGGCGGGCGGTGAGCGCGTGACCCAGCTCGTGCAGCAGCACCGAGCCGAGCAGTGACACCACGAACCCGAAGCCGATCAGATAGCCGCTGACCTGCGGCAGGTCCAGTTGCCGGCGGGCGAACTCGGCGTAGAGCACGGCGACCAGCACGGCGAGCAGGAGCATCGAGGCGTTGAGGTGCAGCGGCACCCCGAGCACCCGGCCCACGCTCAGACCGGGTCGCCGGTCGGACCGACGCGGCGGCCGGGATGTCTGCTCCATCGCACCGATGCTACGGACCGGCCCGGCGTGGGGCGGGCGGCGGGCGGTGTCACACCGGTGCCCTAACCTTTGCGGACATGACGGCGGAACCGGTCACCACCCCCCAGTCCTCCTCCCCGGCGCAGACACCGCCGACGGTGCGGGCCTCGCTGTCCCCGTCGCGGGCGGCGGATTTCAAGACCTGCCCGCTGCTCTACCGGTTCCGCAGCATCGACCGGCTGCCGGAGCGGACGACAGTCGAGCAGGCCCGGGGCACGCTGGTGCACGCGGTGCTGGAGCGGCTGTTCGACCTGCCCGCGCAGGCCCGCACGCCGGCCGCGGCCGGCGACCTGGTGGCCCCGCAGTGGGACCGGCTGGTCACCGAGCAGCCGGAGCTGGCCGGGATCTTCGACGGCGCCGAGCCGGCCGGCCCGGTGGAGTTCCTGCGCTCCGCGGCGGGGCTGCTGGAGGGCTACTTCGCCGTGGAGGATCCGACCCGGCTGGAGCCGGCCGAACGGGAGAGCCTGATCTCGGCGGTCGTCGACGAGGAGCTGCTGATCCGGGGCTATCTCGACCGGCTCGACGTCGCCCCGGACGGCGCGCTGCGGGTGGTCGACTACAAGACCGGCGGCGCGCCCCGGGAGGCGTTCGAGGCGCGGGCGCTGTTCCAGCTGAAGTTCTACGCGCTGGTGCTGTGGCGCACCCGGGGGGTGGTGCCCCGGGTGCTGCGCCTGCTCTACTTGCGCGACGCCGAGGTGTTGGATTACACCCCCGACGCCGACGAGTTGGTCCGCTTCGAGCGCACGGTGGTGGCGTTGTGGCGGGCGATCGAGCAGGCCACCGCCCGACAGGATTTCCGACCCCGTCCGAGCAGGTTGTGCGACTGGTGCAGTCACCAGGCCCTCTGCCCCACCTTCGGCGGCACTCCGCCGCCGTTCCCCGTCGCGGCGGCGAACGCCGATCCGCTGCGTGACGCCCGCTCCGCTCCGGTGGTGCCCGGCGCCGACGAGTGAGGGCCGCGGCGGGCTTTCGGACCCGACCGCGACGGTGCCGCGTCGGTCGGGACACCGCGGCCGGCGGGCCTCTACCGTGGTCCACGACGCGCCGGTCGGGTACGCGACGATGACCGGTGTGGGCGCGACGGCGAGGGGACGGGAGACGTGATGGCCGATCGGGTTGCCTCGGCGCGGCCGGTACGGATCCTGCTCGCCGACGACCAGCCGCTGCTGCGCACGGGCTTCCGGATGGTGCTGGGCGCCGAGGGTGACCTGGACGTGGTGGCGGAGGCCGGCGACGGCGTGGAGGCGGTGGAGCTGTCCCGGCGACTGCTGCCCGACGTCGTGCTGATGGACATCCGGATGCCCCGCATGGACGGGGTGGCGGCGACCCGGGCGATCGTCGACTCCCGCCTGCCGGTGCGGGTGCTGGTGCTGACCACGTTCGACCTCGACGAGTATGTGGTGGGGGCGCTGCGCGCGGGCGCCAGCGGGTTCCTGGCCAAGGACGTACCAGCCGAGGAGCTGATCGCGGCGATCCGCACGGTGGCCGGCGGGGACGCGGTGGTCGCGCCGCGGATCCTGCGGCGGCTGCTGGAGCGCTTCGCCGACCTGCTGCCGGACCCGGCGGCGACGCCGTCGGCGACGCTCAGCGCGCTCACCGACCGGGAACGCGAGGTGCTGGTACAGGTGGCCCGGGGGTTGTCCAACGCCGAGATCGCCGCGGTGCTGTCGGTCAGCGAGACCACCGTCAAGACCCACGTCGGGCACGTGCTGACCAAGCTGCGGCTGCGCGACCGGGTGCAGGCGGTCGTGCTGGCGTACGAGTCGGGTCTGGTCCGCCCGCGGGCGTAGCGGACGCGCGGCGGCTACCCCACCCGGCGTACTCGAAGATCCCTCCGTGGGGGGACGGCCCCGTTGCCGTGCTCACCTACCGTGACCGTAGACGGCTCGGCGCGGTTGACCCTCCTGTGGCCAACGGGGGACGTGTCGTGTCCGGCGGTGTTTCGCCGGTCGGGAAACCTGTCGATCGGCGGCCGGGTCAGGGGCAACCCTGATGCGGCATGGGGGTGCACCCGCAGCGGGAAATCCGCGCCGGGTCCCCCCAGGGGCGGACGGGACGGGCGCGAGCAGCGCCGATGATTGAACGGTCACGCCGGACCATCGGGGGGCGGCGTGAGATTCGGACAGACGGAAGAGGTAGATGACGTGACCGCGACGGTAGGCCAGCAGGCGCAGGCCGCGGCCCGGGCGAACGACGTGTGGAAGGTGTACGGCAGCGGCGAGGCCCAGGTCATCGCGCTGCGGGGGGTCAGCGCGGAGTTCGAACGTGGCCGCTTCACCGCGATCATGGGCCCGTCGGGTTCCGGCAAGTCGACGCTGATGCACTGCCTGGCCGGTCTGGACTCGGTGACCCGGGGGACGGTGTCGATCGGTGCGACGACGGTCACCGGTCTGGGCGACTCGGGGCTGACGAAGTTGCGCCGAGACAAGGTGGGCTTCATCTTCCAGCAGTTCAACCTGCTGCCGACGCTCACCGCGAAGGAGAACATCCTGCTGCCGTTGTCGATCGCCGGTCGCAAGCCGGACCCGGCCTGGTACGACACGGTGATCAAGACGGTGGGCCTGCAGGACCGGTTGGACCACCGGCCGGCGCAGCTCTCCGGCGGTCAGCAGCAGCGGGTGGCGTGCGCGCGGGCGCTGGTCTCCCGCCCCGACGTGATCTTCGCTGACGAGCCGACCGGCAACCTGGACTCGCGCTCCGGCGCGGAGGTGCTCGGCTTCCTGCGCAACTCGGTGCGTGAGCACGGCCAGACCATCGTCATGGTCACCCACGACCCGACGGCCGCCGCGTACGCCGATCGGGTGGTCTTCCTCGCCGACGGGCAGATCGTCTCGGAGTTGATCGAGCCGACCGCCGACACGGTGCTGGACACCATGAAGAAGCTGGACACTCCGGCCGAGGTGGGCAACTGATGTTCCGGGCGACACTCAAGAGTCTGCTGGCCCGCAAGGTCCGGCTGATCCTGTCCGGGCTGGCGGTGGTGCTCGGGGTCATGTTCGTCTCCGGCGCGTTCGTGCTGACCGACACGCTGGGCCGCTCCTTCGACTCGGTCTTCGCCGACGGGTTCTCCGAGATCGACGTGAACGTCGCGGCGAAGCCGAAGGTGCAGGTCGACGAGATGGAGGGCGAGCAGACCGCCACTCCGCTGCCGGCCGCCGTGGTGGACCGGGTCAAGCAGGTGCCGGGGGTGGCCTCGGCGACCGGCATCGTCAACGCCGACGGCGCCCGGGTGATCGGCAGCAACGGCAAGGTGATCACCTCGTTCGGTCCGCCGCAGTTGGGCGAGAACTGGACCGGCGAGAGCGACCTGATGCGGCTGCGGGAGGGGCGCGCGCCGCAGGCCGAGGACGAGATCGTGGTCAACAAGGCGTTGGCCACCACGGCGAAGGTGCGCGTCGGTCAGAAGGTCGGCGTGCTCACCGCGTTCGAGTCCAAGAAGCGGGAGTTCACCCTGGTCGGCATCCTCGGTTACAGCGGTGACCGGGACTCGATCGGCGGGGTCAACGAGGTCTTCTTCACCACGCCGGTGGCGCAGCGGCTGATGCTGGGCGAGCCGGACACGTTCAGCAGCATCACACTGCGCGCCGCCGACGGCGTCTCGGACGAGAGGCTGCGCGACGACGTGGCCCGGACCCTGGGCGCGGACTACGAGGTGAAGACCGGCGAGCAGGTGGCCGCGGACGCCTCGGCCAGCCTGAAGGAGGGCCTGTCCTTCTTCAACAAGATCCTGCTCGGCTTCGCCGCGGTGGCGCTGCTGGTGGGCACCTTCCTCATCCTCAACACCTTCTCGATCATCGTGGCGCAGCGGACCCGGGAGCTGGCGCTGATGCGCGCCATCGGCGCCAGCGGCCGGCAGATCATCGGTTCGGTGGTGCTGGAGGCCATCGCGGTCGGGTTGATCGCGTCGGTGCTCGGCCTGGCGGCCGGCATCGGTGTGGGGGCGCTGCTGGCGTTCCTGTTCGGCAAGTTGGCCGGTGGGCTGACCCTGGCCGGGATCGGCGTGCCGGCGGCCGCGGTGATCGGTTCCTTCGGCGTCGGTCTGGTGATCACCGTGGTGGCGGCGCTGCTGCCGGCGCTGCGGGCATCCCGGATCCCGCCGATCGCCGCCATGCAGGACGTGGCGACCCCGGACCGGCCGCTGACCAAGGTCACGGTGGCCGGGTCGGTGGTCACCGGCATCGGCGCGCTGCTGCTCTTCTTGGGGCTCAGCGGCAACGCGGGTGGTCAGACCCTGGCCACCATCCTGGGTGGGGTGCTGTTCGCCTTCATCGGCGTGGCGCTGCTGACCCCGCTGATCAGTCGGCCGGTGGTGAGCCTGCTCGGCGCGATCTTCTCCTGGTCGGTGCCGGGCAAGCTGGGCCGGCTGAACTCGGGGCGCAACCCGCGCCGCACGGCGATCACCGCGGCCGCGCTGATGGTCGGCATCGCGCTGGTCACCGGCGTCACGGTGATTCTCGATTCGGCCAAGGGCAGCATCAGCGCCCTCGCCCAGGACACCATCAAGGCCGAGCTGGTGATCTCCGGCCAGCAGGGTGGGCCGCGTCCGCCGAGCTTCGACCCGGGTGTGCTGGACCGGGCCAAGGCCCTGCCCGGCGTGCAGATGGTCGACGGCGAGTACGGCGACATGGCCAGGATCAACGGCGAGGGCACCTGGGTGGCGGCGAGCAGCGACGTCGCGTCGCTGCGGCAGATCTTCGGGGCGAAGGCCACCGCCGGTGACATCGACCGGCTCGGGCCGACCCAGATGCTCGCCAGCTCCGACACCGCCAAGTCCCGTGGCTGGTCGGTCGGCTCGACGGTGAACGTGCAGCTGACCCGGGGCGAGGCCCGGACGTACACGATCAGCGGCATCTACGAGTCGTCGCAGCTGACCAACCCGGTGACGTTGCCGGCGACCGCGGCGAAGGACTTCGCCATCCCGCAGCCCATCCAGGGCTTCATCCAGCTGGCGGCAGGCGCCCGGGTGGCCGACGTGCAGCCGCAGGTGGAGGCGCTGCTCGCGGACAGTCCCGAGGTGTCGGTGGCCGACCGGGACGCGTTCATCAAGCAGCAGACCGGTCAGCTCGACGGGCTGCTCACGATGATCCAGATCCTGCTGGCGCTGGCCATCGTCATCGCCGTCCTGGGCATCATCAACACCCTCGCGTTGTCGGTGCTGGAGCGGACCCGCGAGCTGGGCCTGTTGCGGGCCATCGGCCTGCGGCGCGGGCAGACCATGGGCATGATCACCGTCGAAGCGGTGGTGATCTCCGTGTTCGGCGCGCTGCTGGGCGTGGCGGTCGGCAGCGGCCTCGGCGCCGCCGTGGTCGAGGCGCTCAAGGACGAGGGCATCACCGACCTGATCCTGCCGTGGGGCCAGATGGGCGTCTTCCTCGGTCTCGCCGCGATCATCGGGGTGGTGGCCGCGGTGCTCCCCGCCGTGCGGGCGGCCCGGATCAACGTCCTGGGCGCGATCGCCCACGACTGACGCCAGACCGAGAGAAGGGGGGCCCCGCAACGGCGGGGTCCCCCTTCTTCGTCAGGCCACGTTTTCGTCAGGCCGCGGCCCGGTCGGCCAGCAGGGCCGCGAGCACCTCCAGGTCCACGCCCGTCAGGCTCTCCACCTGGTGTACGCCGGTCCTGTCGGGCAACGGCACCTCGGCGGGTACGGCCAGCACGGCCGCGCCGGAGGCGAGCGCGCTGGCCACCCCGGTCGGTGAGTCCTCGATCGCCACACACCGCTCGATCGGCACGCCGAGCAGCCGCGCGGCGGTCAGGTAGGGCTCCGGGTGGGGCTTGGCCGCGACCACCTCGTCGCCGGCGACCACCACGTCGAAGGTGTCCCGACCCAGGGTGTCCAGGGCGATCTCGACGAGGGCCCGAGGGCTGGAGGTGACCAGCGCGGTGGGGATTCCCGCCGCGCGGACCGCGTGCAACAGCTCGAACGCCCCCGGCCGCCAGGGCAGACCGCCCCGGAACAGCTCCAGGATCCGGGCGTTGATCCACGCCGCGCTGATCTCGGGGTCCCGTTCGGGCTGCCCCAGGTCGTCGTGCAGGATGCGCATCGACTCGGCCATGGCGGTGCCGATGATCGACCGGCGGGCGTCGGCGGAGAGGTCACCGCCGTACTCGCGCGCCAATTCCTGCAGCGCGACGTCCCACAGCTTCTCGCTGTCGACAAGCGTGCCGTCCATGTCGAAGAGCACGGCGGCGGGGTGTTGGCTGCTCAGCGGATCCTCCAGGGTCGTGGGCGACACCGGCGATCCTGCCAGCACGACCCGTGGCCGGTGGCGGCAACGGGCGTCGGGGTGATCCGGGCAACCCCGCTCAGCCCAGGTCGCACTCCTTCAGCGAGCGCTCGTAGCCGCGGAAGAACATGTCGGTGCGCTGCTCGGCGGTGCCGTGCGCGCCCTCGGCGAACCACGGCTGGTCGGGGTCGTCGCCGACGGCCGCCACCCCCTCCCGGAACTCGTCCAGGTCGCCCTCCGCGAGGGTCAGGTCGCCGGAGCGCACCGAGTCGCCGAGGTACGCCCCCGCCATGCAGTCGGCCTGCAACTCCTGCTGGATGGTGAAGCTGTAGTTGATGCCGAGGCGCACCTGGATGCCGTGGGCGTACTCGTGGCCGAGCAGGTAGAACACGAACGCGTCACCGACCTCGCGGAACGCGGCCACCGACCAGGCGACGTCGTACGCGATGAAGTCGCCCTGCGAGCAGTAGACCGCGTTGTTGCGGGGCAGCGGCTGCCCGCCGCAGGAGACCTCGCCGGCCCGCTGGTACGGGGTGACCCTCCGGATGGGTTGGAAGCGTTTCCCGGACGCCTTGAACTGGGCCGTCCAGTAGCGCTCGGCGACCGCCTGCGCGTCGGCGACGTCCTGCTTGAACTCGGCCACGCTGGTGGTGCTGTCGGCGCGGGTGGTGCTCGGCCCCGGCGAGGCGGCCGGCGGGTTCGCCCCCGGGCGTTCGCCCTCCGGCTCGGCCAGCCCACCGCCGGCGCAGGCGAGCGACACCAGCGCGGCGACCACCAGGCCCGCCAGGGGTCCCCGGGCGTCGCGTCCTGACCATGCCCCCACTGTGCCTCCCAGACATCGGCGCTCCCGCTGCGCAGTACCCCGACGGTACGACCGCCACGCTCACCGGATTCACGCACCACCGGGCCGGACGGTTCACGCTCAGGCCGGCCGGGCGGCTTGACCCTCGGACCGACGCGGCGGCTTGACCCCCGGCCGGCCGGGCGGTTCACGCGGCCGGTGCCGGGCCGCCACAATGGCCCGGGGGGCGGATGTGGCCGTCCGGTGAGGAGGGCGACGTGCACGTGCTGGGCAGCCGCCGACGAAGCCAGCCGGCCCCCGCGCATGTCGTGTGGCGGTCGCTGCGTGACCCGTACGAGGCTGGCAGTCGTCCGTGGCTGGAGTTGCGCGACGACGAGGTGCCGCCCCGGGTGGTGGCGGGCTACGCACCGGTGCTGCTGGTGTGGTCGTCGCTGTGGCCGCACCGGCCGCTGGACCGGATCCGCTTCGACGTGACGCACGGCTTGCCCGGCGGGGACTGCACGCTGCGCTGGACCCTGACCACCGAGGCGGACCTACCGAGCGAGAGCACCCTCGGCTACCTGCGGCACCGCCTCAACTACCTGATCAACAACCGCCTCCGCCTCTCCTACGGCCAGTGACCCCTCAGCCGCCCGACTCGCGGCCACGTTGCCACGTCCCGCCCTGGTCCCCGTTCCGCTCCGCCTCGTACCGCTGCTGCCTGGCGCGAGCGTCCCGGCCGGCGGCGAGGTCGTCACCCGAAGCCAGCCGCCCCCGTCCCCGCCGCGCCACGACTCCGACCGCCAGTCCCGCCACCGCAACGAAAACCCCAGCGACCACCCACACCACCGTCATGTCCGCCAATCTAGGCGGGACTGTGGATCTAACGGTGTTTCCGGCCTGACCTGCCAGGCGTTGTGCCTGGTGAGGAGGGTGCCGTGATGACCGCGACACAGAACGATGTGA
>NZ_JBEXHJ010000011.1:0-166022 GCF_040607775.1 Micromonospora sp. NPDC005237
CTACTGCCCACGGTAAGTGGTGATCGTCCTCGGCGCAGCGCGGCGGGGATTGTCGGCGCGACCACGGCGGCGCGAGACTCAACGCCGCCCGCCCCGGCGCGTCTGTGGTGTGGCAAGCTCGATCGCATGCGGCTGGAGAACGTCTGGTTGCGGTATCACCGGCGTGGTCCGTGGGTGCTGCGGGGCGTGGATGTGCGGATCGGCCCGGGTGAGGTCGCGGTCGTCCTGGGCCGCAACGGGGTGGGCAAGTCCACGCTGCTCCAGGTGGCCGCCGGGGTGCTGCGGCCGGGCCGGGGTCGGGTCGTCGACCGGCCAGCCCGGGTGGGCTGGGTCCCGGAGCGTTTCCCGGCCGACCAGCCCTTCACCGTCTCCCGTTACCTGACCAGCATGGCCCGCGTTGCCGGGTTGGGGCGGTCGGCCGCCGACGAGGCGGTGACAACCTGGACGCAGCGGCTCGGCCTGGGCGCGTTCAGCTCGGTGCGGCTTCCGGAGCTGTCCAAGGGCACCGCGCAGAAGGTGGGTCTCGCCCAGGCCATGCTGCGACCGCCCGGCCTGCTGGTGCTCGACGAGCCGTGGGAGGGCCTCGACGCCGCGACCCGCGAGCTGGTTCCCGAGCTGATCGACGAGGTGCTGGCCGACGGCGGCACGGTCCTGGTCAGCGACCACCGCGGGGAAACGGTCCGGCTGCCGGGCGCGCGCCGCTGGTCGGTGGCCGCCGGCTCGCTGACCGAGGAGACCGCGTCGACCGACGAGGAGGCCATCGCGGTGGTCGAGGTAGCGGTGCCGGCCGCGCGGGCCGCCAGCACCGTCGCCCGGTTGCGCGCCGAGGGCCACCAGATTCTTCGGGTACGCGCCGACGCCTCCATGACCGCACCGCAGGCCCGGCCCGCGGCTGCACCGCTGCGGCCGGCCGGTGAACCGGCTCTCGACCAGCCCGAGGGCGTGGACGCGGTCGAGCAGGCAGCGGGGGAGGCCCGGTGAGCGCCCTGGTGCGGATGCGACTGGCGGGTTTCCTGCGGACCGGTCGGGCGTTGGCGCCGTTGCTCGCGGGTCTCGTCGTGCTCGGCACGCTCTACGGCGGCGGCCGGTCCCAGCCGGCGGAGGCGTACGGCGTCTCGGCCGTGGTGCTCTTCCCGGTGCTCGCCTGGCAGACCAAGATCCTGCTGGACATCGAGCCGGACGTGCAGCGCCGGCTCGCCCAGGTGACGGTCGGGGTGGCCCGGGAGCGCCTGGCCGGGCTCCTGGCGGCCGGCGTGGCGGCGCTGGTCGCGGTGGCGGTCGCGCTGCTCTTCCCCTGGTTGGTGGGCGGGGTCACCGGCCCGGTCGAGCCGGGGGACCGGTCGGTGCCGGTCGGCATCGCGCTGGGGCTGTGGGCGCACCTGCTGGCCGTACCCGCGGCGGTCGCCCTCGGGGCGCTGGCCAGCCGGGCGTCGGTGGGCGGTGCCGCGTACGGCGTGGCGGTGCTGGCCCTCGGCGGTGTCGGCGCGGTGGCGCTCGGTTTGCGCGGTTCGGTGGCGCCCTGGCTGGTGCCGCCGATCATGGCCACCGCGCGGACGACCGCGGGTGACGCCGCCGCGCTGACCCTGCTCGGGCTCACGCTCTGGGCGTCGGCGTGGAGCGCGGCGGTCACCGCCGGCTATTTGTGGCGGCGGCGGGCCCAGGGCTGACCAGCGACACTGCCCGTGACCCGGCTCACCGGGGGCGATTTGGCGCTGGTGGTGCAGGCGCGTAGTCTTCAACAGTCATCCGTGTTTCCATGGATGAGGAACCACCCAGAGACCGCTGGTCACCGTGCTCCGGCACGGTCGAAGGTCCCGCGACAACGGGCGACCCGCGTAGGGCGGCAAGCGTAACTCGGCAGTGAGCATGGTCCGCCGACCGTGACGATCCGCCGGCCCTCGCCCCGTGCGCCCTGCGCCGGGGCTTTTCGTTGTCGTGCTGCCTCCGCCCCCGCTCCGGCTTCGGCCGTGTCGGGGACCAGCCTCGAGTAACGAGAGAGGAGGGACATGGCGGACAAGCCGATCCGGGCCGACAAGGCCACGGCCGTCGCTGAGCTGACCGAGAGCTTCCGCAACGCGGGCGCCACCGTGCTGACCGAGTACCGCGGTCTGACGGTTTCCCAGCTCACCCAGCTGCGGCGCTCGCTCGGCGCCGAGACCAGCTACACGGTCGCGAAGAACACGCTGGCGAAGCGTGCCGCGACGGACGCGGGCATCAACGGCCTCGACGAGCTGTTCACCGGTCCTACCGCGCTGACTTTCGTTTCGGGCGACGTCGTCGAGGCGGCGAAGGGGCTTCGCGACTTCGCGAAGGCCAACCCGAAGCTCGTCATCAAGGGCGGTGTCTTCGAGGGCAGGGCCATTTCCGCGGCCGAGGTCACGAAGCTCGCCGACCTGGAGTCCCGCGAGGTGCTGCTGGCCAGGATGGCCGGCGCGATGAAGGGCAACCTGAGCAAGGCCGCGGCCCTGTTCCAGGCACCGCTCTCCAAGGCCGCCCGCGCGGCGGCCGCCCTTGCGGACAAGAAGCGCGAGCAGGAGGGCGCCGAGGCGGCCTGAGGCCGCGCGGCGCACCCACGTTCTTAACAACCTTTAGAAAGGACGCCAGACATGGCGAAGCTCAGCACCGACGAGCTGCTCGACGCGTTCAAGGAGATGACGCTGATCGAGCTCTCCGAGTTCGTGAAGCAGTTCGAGGACACCTTCGAGGTCACCGCCGCCGCTCCGGTCGCGGTTGCCGCCGCCGGTGGCGCCCCGGCCGCCGCCGAGGCCGAGCCGGAGAAGGACGAGTTCGACGTCGTCCTCGAGGCTGACGGTGGCAAGAAGATCCAGGTCATCAAGGTCGTGCGCGAGCTGACCGGCCTGGGCCTCAAGGAGGCCAAGGACGCGGTCGAGTCCGCGCCGAAGGCCATCCTGGAGAAGGTCAACAAGGAGACCGCCGAGAAGGCGAAGGCGAAGCTCGAGGGTGAGGGCGCCAAGGTCACCCTCAAGTGACCTGACGTTCCACCTGCGCGTGCCCGGCTCAGTGAGTCGGGACACGATCGCGTCGCGGCGGGCGGTGATCCGACACGGATCGCTGCCCGCCGTGTTTCGTGGATCCAGCGACAACCGTCCTGAGCTGGGCGTCGATGGTCGATGCCGGACCACCGGACGAGGGGCCCCGGTCGCCCTCAGGTGGGAAAGAACCGACGACCCGAATACCGGCCCTTGACGCGGCCCCGGCCTGCCAGGCACGCTGAACACCAGCAAGACACCGCGCTTGCGACGGCCACGACGTGGGTAATGACAGCGGCGGCACCAGCGGCCGCGGCAACCCGAGCGGCCCAGTGGGGACGTTGCGTTCTGAGCGGCCCGGCAGACCCCGGTTTACGGGGGCCGAGGCGCGTTCCGCGAACGACCTGCGGGGTGGGCTGGACAGCGGTTAGCCTCTCGGCTACACTGCTAGTTTGCGCTGCCTTCCGACTTGACCCCTGCTCGGAAATGTCCGTTTACGGATATTTCTGGTGGGGTCATTGGAGTGCACGCGTACCAGCCGTTCTGCAGCACCGGTCCTCGGAAGGACGCATCTTGGCAGCTTCCCGCCCTGCGAAGACCAGTCGTACGTCGAGCGCATTCGCTCCCCGCCGAGTTTCATTCGGCAGGATCACCGAACACCTCGAGGTCCCCAACCTCCTTGCCATCCAAAACGAGTCCTTCGACTGGCTCGTCGGCAACGAGGCTTGGCAGGGCCGGTCGGCGGACGACCCGCACGCACGCTCGGGTCTCGCGGAGATCCTTGAAGAGATCAGTCCCATTGAGGACTTCTCCGGCACCATGTCACTCTCCTTCTCGGCGCCGCGCTTCGACGAGGTCAAGGCCTCGATCGAGGAGTGCAAGGAGAAGGACCTGACCTACTGCGCTCCGCTCTTCGTGACCGCGGAGTTCACCAACAACACCACTGGCGAGATCAAGAGCCAGACGGTGTTCATGGGTGACTTCCCGATGATGACGCCCAAGGGCACCTTCGTCATCAACGGCACCGAGCGCGTCGTGGTCAGCCAGCTCGTCCGGTCTCCGGGCGTGTACTTCTCCAAGGAGCCGGACAAGACCTCCGACCGCGACCTCTCCAGCGTCAAGGTCATCCCGAGTCGGGGTGCCTGGCTGGAGTTCGACATCGACAAGCGCGACACGGTCGGCGTACGCATCGACCGCAAGCGTCGGCAGGCCGTCACGGTCCTGCTCAAGGCCATCGGATGGTCGGCCGAGCGGATCCGTGAGCGGTTCGGCTGGTCCGAGCTGATGATGACCACGCTCGAGAAGGACCACATCGCCGGCGCCGACGAGGCCCTGCTCGACATCTACCGCAAGCTGCGCCCTGGCGAGCCGCCGACGCGCGAGAACGCCCAGACCCTGCTCGACAACCTCTTCTTCAACCCGAAGAGGTACGACGTCGCCAAGGTCGGGCGCTACAAGTTCAACAAGAAGCTCGAAGTCGACGTGCCGATCACCACCGGCACGCTGACCGAGGACGACATCGTCGCCACCGTGGAGTACCTGTGCCGGCTGCACGCCGGTGAGGACGGCTACGAGGCCGACGACATCGACCACTTCGGCAACCGTCGCCTGCGCACCGTGGGTGAGCTGATCCAGAACCAGGTTCGGGTCGGCCTCTCCCGCATGGAGCGGGTCGTCCGCGAGCGGATGACCACGCAGGACGTCGAGGCGATCACGCCGCAGACCCTGATCAACATCCGCCCGGTGGTGGCGGCGATCAAGGAGTTCTTCGGTACGTCGCAGCTGTCCCAGTTCATGGACCAGACCAACCCGCTGGCGGGCTTGACCCACCGGCGTCGGCTGAGCGCGCTCGGCCCGGGTGGTCTGTCCCGGGAGCGGGCCGGCTTCGAGGTCCGCGACGTGCACCCGTCCCACTACGGCCGGATGTGCCCGATCGAGACGCCGGAAGGCCCGAACATCGGCCTGATCGGCGCGCTGTCCACCTTCGCCCGGGTCAACCCGTTCGGCTTCATCGAGACGCCGTACCGGAAGGTCGTCGAGGGTCGGGTAACCGACCAGATCGACTACCTGACCGCGGACGAGGAGGACCGGTTCGTCAAGGCCCAGGCCAACGCGCGGCTGAAGGCGGACGGCACGTTCGCCGAGGAGCGGGTGCTCTGCCGTCGTAAGGGCGGCGAGACCGAGGACGTCGTTCCTGGTGCCGTCGACTACATGGACGTCTCGCCCCGGCAGATGACCTCGGTCGCGACCGCCATGATCCCGTTCCTCGAGCACGACGACGCCAACCGGGCACTGATGGGCGCGAACATGCAGCGCCAGGCGGTGCCGCTGGTCAAGGCCGAGGCGCCGCTCGTGGGTACGGGCATGGAGTACCGTGCCGCGGTCGACGCTGGCGACGTGGTGGTCGCCGAGGTCGGCGGTGTGATCGAGGATCTCTGCGCCGACTACGTCACCATCCACCAGGATGACGGCCACCGCCGGACGTACCTGCTGCACAAGTTCCGCCGCTCCAACGCCGGCTCCTGCGTCAACCAGAAGCCGGTGGTCTTCGAGGGCGACCGCGTCGAGGCCGGTCAGGTCATCGCCGATGGTCCGTGCACCGACGAGGGCGAGATGGCGCTCGGACGCAACCTGCTGGTGGCGTTCATGTGCTGGGAGGGTCACAACTATGAGGACGCGATCATCCTGTCGCAGCGCCTCGTGCAGCAGGACGTGCTCACCTCGATCCACATCGAGGAGCACGAGGTCGACGCCCGGGACACCAAGCTCGGTCCGGAGGAGATCACCCGCGACATCCCGAACGTCAGCGAGGAAATGCTCGCTGACCTCGACGAGCGCGGCATCATCCGGATCGGCGCCGAGGTCGTCCCCGGCGACATCCTGGTCGGCAAGGTCACGCCCAAGGGTGAGACCGAGCTGACCCCGGAGGAGCGGCTGCTCCGCGCGATCTTCGGTGAGAAGGCGCGTGAGGTTCGGGACACCTCGCTGAAGGTGCCGCACGGCGAGACCGGCACGGTCATCGGTGTGCGCACGTTCTCCCGCGAGGACGGCGACGAGTTGCCGCCGGGCGTCAACGAGCTGGTCCGGGTCTACGTCGCCCAGAAGCGCAAGATCCAGGACGGCGACAAGCTCGCCGGCCGGCACGGCAACAAGGGCGTCATCTCGAAGATCCTGCCGATCGAGGACATGCCGTTCCTGGAGGACGGCACCCCGGTCGACATCGTGCTCAACCCGCTCGGCGTGCCGAGCCGGATGAACATCGGCCAGGTTCTGGAGACCCACCTCGGTTGGGTCGCCAAGACCGGGTGGAAGGTCGAGGGTGACGACGCCGACTGGAAGCGCCAGCTCCGCTCGATCGACGCGCACGAGTCCGAGGGTGACACCAACGTGGCCACCCCGGTCTTCGACGGTGCCCGCGAAGAGGAGATCTCCGGTCTGCTCGAGTCGACCCTGCCCAACCGGGACGGCAAGCAGCTGATCGGGCGTACCGGCAAGGCGCAGCTGTTCGACGGTCGTTCCGGCGAGCCGCTGCCGGACCCGATCGCGGTCGGCTACGTCTACATCCTGAAGCTCAACCACCTGGTCGACGACAAGATCCACGCTCGTTCGACCGGCCCGTACTCGATGATCACGCAGCAGCCGCTGGGTGGTAAGGCGCAGTTCGGTGGTCAGCGTTTCGGTGAGATGGAGTGCTGGGCGATGCAGGCGTACGGCGCTGCCTACGCCCTGCAGGAGCTGCTCACGATCAAGTCCGACGACGTGCTCGGCCGCGTGAAGGTCTACGAGGCCATCGTCAAGGGCGAGAACATCCCGGAGCCGGGCATCCCGGAGTCGTTCAAGGTGCTGCTCAAGGAGCTGCAGTCGCTGTGCCTCAACGTTGAGGTGCTCTCCAGCGACGGTGTGGCCCTGGAAATGCGCGAGACCGACGACGAGGTGTTCCGGGCCGCCGAGGAGCTGGGCATCGACCTGTCCCGGCGCGAGCCGAGCTCGGTCGAAGAGGTCTGAGGTGAGCGGTCGGGGGCCGGTTCGCCGGCCCCCGACCCCACCCGAGAATTAGCAGTACAGACGACGACATAGGGGACAGAGTGCTCGACGTCAACTTCTTCGACGAGCTGCGCATTGGTCTCGCCACCGCCGACGACATCCGTCAGTGGTCGCACGGCGAGGTCAAGAAGCCTGAGACGATCAACTACCGCACCCTGAAGCCGGAGAAGGACGGACTCTTCTGCGAGAAGATCTTCGGTCCGCAGCGGGACTGGGAGTGCTACTGCGGTAAGTACAAGCGCGTCCGGTTCAAGGGCATCATCTGTGAGCGCTGCGGCGTCGAGGTGACTCGCTCCAAGGTCCGTCGTGAGCGGATGGGGCACATCGAGCTCGCCGCTCCGGTGACCCACATCTGGTACTTCAAGGGCGTTCCGAGTCGGCTGGGCTACCTGCTGGACCTCGCCCCCAAGGACCTCGAGAAGATCATCTACTTCGCCTCGTACGTCGTGACGAGCGTGGACGCCGAGTCGCGTCACCGTGACCTCTCGACGATCGAGAACGAGATCCTGGCCGAGAAGCGGCAGTCCGAGAACAGCCGCGACTCGGAGATCGAGAAGCGGGCCGCCAAGCTCGAGGCCGACCTGGCCGAGCTGGAGGCCGAGGGTGCCAAGGCGGACGTCCGGCGCAAGGTCAAGGAGGGCGGAGAGCGCGAGATGCGCCAGATCCGCGACCGGGCCCAGCGCGAGATCGACCGCCTGGACGAGGTGCTGGACACCTTCCGCAAGCTGGAGCCGAAGCAGCTGGTCACCGACGAGCTGCTCTACCGCGAGCTGCGCGACCGGTTCGGTGAGTACTTCACCGGTTCGATGGGCGCGGAGGCGATCAAGGCGCTGGTCCAGAACATGGACCTCGACGCCGAGGCCGAGAGCCTGCGGGAGACCATCCGGTCCGGCAAGGGTCAGCGGAAGATCCGGGCGCTCAAGCGACTCAAGGTCGTCGCGGCGTTCCTGAACACCCGCAACTCGCCGCTCGGCATGGTGCTGGACTGCGTCCCGGTCATCCCGCCGGACCTGCGCCCGATGGTGCAGCTCGACGGTGGCCGCTTCGCGACCTCGGACCTCAACGACCTGTACCGGCGTGTGATCAACCGGAACAACCGCCTCAAGCGGCTGATCGACCTCGGCGCGCCCGAGATCATCGTCAACAACGAGAAGCGGATGCTCCAGGAGGCCGTCGACGCGCTGTTCGACAACGGCCGTCGCGGCCGGCCGGTCACCGGCCCGGGCAACCGTCCGCTCAAGTCGCTGTCCGACATGCTCAAGGGCAAGCAGGGCCGGTTCCGCCAGAACCTGCTGGGCAAGCGCGTCGACTACTCGGGCCGTTCGGTCATCGTGGTCGGCCCGAAGCTCAAGCTGCACCAGTGTGGTCTGCCCAAGCAGATGGCGTTGGAGCTGTTCAAGCCGTTCGTGATGAAGCGGCTGGTGGACCTCAACCACGCGCAGAACATCAAGTCCGCCAAGCGGATGGTCGAGCGTCAGCGCCCGGTCGTGTGGGACGTGCTGGAAGAGGTCATCGGCGAGCACCCGGTGCTGCTCAACCGGGCGCCGACCCTGCACCGTCTGGGCATCCAGGCCTTCGAGCCGCAGCTGGTCGAGGGCAAGGCGATCCAGATCCACCCGCTGGTCTGCACCGCGTTCAACGCTGACTTCGACGGTGACCAGATGGCGGTGCACGTGCCGCTGTCCGCCGAGGCCCAGGCCGAGGCGCGGATCCTGATGCTGTCGTCGAACAACATCCTCAAGCCGGCCGACGGCAAGCCGGTCACCATGCCCACGCAGGACATGGTCATCGGTCTGTACTACCTCACCCACCTCACCCCCGGTGAGAAGGGCGAGGGCCGGGTGTTCAGCTCGGACGCCGAGGCGCAGATGGCCTTCGACAACGGTGAGCTGGGCCTGCAGGCGCCGGTGAAGATCCGCCTGCGTGGCGTGGTCGGCGTCGACAACGGCACCGGCGCCGAGGCGTGGACCGCCCCGGAGGGCTGGGTCGAGGGTGACCCGCTGACCGTGGAGACCACCCTGGGCCGGGTGCTGTTCAACGAGACGCTGCCGCAGGGCTACCGCTTCGTGAACTACGAGATCCGCAAGGGTCAGCTCTCCGCGATCGTCAACGACCTCGCCGAGCGCTTCCCCAAGGTGGCGCTGGCCGCCACCCTGGACGGGCTCAAGGAGGCCGGTTTCCACTGGGCCACCTGGTCCGGCGTGACGATCGGCATGGAGGACGTCATCGCTCCGCCGCGCAAGGCGGAGATCCTGGCGAAGTACGAGAAGGAAGCCGACCGGATCGACAAGCAGTACCAGCGTGGTCTGATGACCGCCGAGGAGCGTCGCGGCGAGCTCATCGAGATCTGGACCAAGGCGACCAACGAGGTCGCCAAGGAGATGGACACCGCGCTGCCGCAGGAGAACCCCCTGTGGGTGATGATCAACTCGGGTGCCCGCGGTAACCTGCTCCAGCTCCGGCAGATCGCGGCGATCCGTGGTCTGGTGGCCAACCCGAAGGGCGAGATCATCCCGCGGCCGATCAAGGCCAGCTACCGGGAGGGTCTGTCCGTGCTGGAGTACTTCATCTCCACGCACGGTGCCCGTAAGGGTCTCGCCGACACCGCGCTGCGGACCGCCGACTCGGGTTACCTGACCCGTCGTCTGGTGGACGTCTCCCAGGACGTGATCATCCGCGAGGAGGACTGCGGCACCGACCGGGCGATCCCGATGCAGATCGGCGAGAAGCTGGACGGCAAGCTCGTCATTCACACCCACGCCGAGACCAGCGTGCACGCCCGGACCCTGGCCGACGACATCAAGGGGCCGGACGGCACCGTGGTGGCCGAGCGCGGTCAGGACATCAACTCCATCGGGGTCGACAAGATCGTCGCCGCTGGCGTGGAGACGGTCCGGGTGCGCAGCGTGCTCACCTGCGAGTCGAAGCTGGGCGTCTGCGCGGCCTGCTACGGCCGTTCGCTGCCGACCGGCAAGTCGGTCGACATCGGTGAGGCTGTCGGCATCATCGCCGCCCAGTCCATCGGCGAGCCGGGTACGCAGCTGACGATGCGTACCTTCCACACCGGTGGTGTCGCGGGTGAGGACATCACCCAGGGTCTGCCGCGTGTTCAGGAAATCTTCGAGGCTCGGGTCCCGAAGGGTAAGGCGCCCATCGCCGACACCCCCGGCCGGATCCGGATCGAGGACGGCGAGCGCTCGCGCAAGATCATCGTGGTGCCGGACGACGGCAGCGAAGAGATCGTCTACGACAAGATCTCGAAGCGGGTCAAGCTCCGGACCCACGACGGCGGTCACGTCGCGGTCGGCGAGAAGCTGACCGAGGGCACCATCGACCCGCACGAGCTTCTGCGGATCATGGGTCCGCGGGCGGTCCAGGTCCACCTGACCAGTGAGGTCCAGGAGGTCTACCGCTCGCAGGGTGTGCTCATCCACGACAAGCACATCGAGATCATCATCCGCCAGATGCTCAAGCGGGTGACGGTCATCGACTCCGGCTCGACCGAGTTCCTGCCGGGTGTGCTGGTTGACCGGGCGCTGTTCGAGTCGGAGAACCGCCGGCTCGTGTCGGAGGGTGGCGAGCCCGCCGCCGGCCGTCCGGTGCTGATGGGTATCACCAAGGCCTCGCTGGCCACCGACTCCTGGCTCTCCGCGGCCTCCTTCCAGGAGACCACCCGGGTGCTGACCGACGCTGCGATCAACTCGCGCAGCGACTCGCTGGTCGGCCTCAAGGAGAACGTGATCATCGGTAAGCTCATCCCGGCCGGTACGGGCATCAGCAAGTACCGCAACGTCCGGGTCGAGCCGACCGAGGAGGCCAAGGCCAAGGTCTACTCGATGACCGGCTACCCGGAGACCGACTACGGGTTCGGGCCGGCCAGCGGGCAGGCTGTGCCGCTGGACGACTTCGACTTCGGGTCGTACCGCTAAGCACCGACACCGACGAGGCCCCCGGCACCTGCCGGGGGCCTCGTCGTGTCCGGACCGACCCGGCCGTCGACCGGGTTGGGCATGATGGAGGCATGACGACCGCACCCGGACAGGTGTCCGTCGCGTCTCAGGGCCTGCGCCACCCGCTGGATCCGGACCCGGCCCGTGCCACGAAGGCGCGGGCGGTCTTCGCGCTGGGGCTGCTCGGCATGTTGACCGGGCTCTTCATCGGCGGGGTGGTGCCGGCGACGGTGGCGCTGCAACTGGCCCGGCAGGCCCGCCGGGAGGCGTACGCCTCGGGGGGTTTCCTGACCGGCGGCGTCTGGCTGCGGCGGGGGGAGCGGTTGGCCTGGACCGGCCTGGCGCTGGTCGCGGTCACCGTGGTCGTCGCCGTGGTGATCGGGGTGGTCCGGCTGGCTGACACGCCGTTCGGCCACGACTACCCGGCGAACATGGACTGACCGTTTCACCGGCCACGCCCAGCGCGGACGGCGCCGCTTCCGGCGGTAGCCTGGCCGGTGTCCGCCGCGCGGCGACGGCGGCCCTGTCGACAGGAGGACCTCGTGACGGAACCGGCGCGGCCCCCGGCGGACGAGCCGGCGGGGCATCCTGACGCGCCGGCCGCGAGCCCGGCCCCCTCCGGACCGGACGACCGGGCCCAACCCGATCCGGACGGGCAGCCCGCCCCACCCGCCGACGTCCCCGATCCGGGTACGCCGCCGTCGGGTTGGGGCGCGCCGCCCCCGCCCGGATGGGGTCCGCCCACGGCCGAGTGGGGCGGGGTCTATCCGCCCGGACACGGCCAGCCCCATCCCGCTTCCGGGGCGCCGCTGCCGCACGCCTGGGGTCAGCCGCCGTCGGGCCCGGGTGCGCCGACGGGCTGGGGTCAGCCGTCGGGGCCTGCCGCGCCGTCGGGCTGGGGTCAGCCGTCGGGGCCTGCCGCGCCGTCGGGTTGGGGTCAGCCGTCGTCCGGGCCTGGTGCGCCCGGGGGTTGGGGGCACCCGCCGGCGGGGGTTGGTGTGCCGCCCGGCTGGGGTCAGCCGCCATCGGGGCCCGGCGCGCCAGCGGGTTGGGGCCAGCCGGCGCAGGGCCAGCCGCCCGGTTGGGGCGTGGCTCCCGCCCGACCGGTGCCGCCGCCCACCGACGACCAGCGGCGGCCGCCGAAGCGGGTGGAGGCGGTGCCCGGCACGCCGTTCGGCGTGGTGTACCTGGACGTGCCGCCGGTCACCTCCGGACTGGCGACCGGGGCGCTGGTGGCGGGCATCGCGTCGATCCTGGTCTCGCTCCTGGTGATCTGCTTCGGGGTGGCCTTCGCAGACGACGGCGGCGTCTGGGCCTCCGGCGCCTTCACCGTTCTGGGGGTGCTGGCGGGGGTGGCGGCGATCGTCACCGGTCTGCTCGGCCGGCGGCAGATCGCCCGGCCGGCCGCGCCGTCGGCGGTACGGTTCACCGGGCGAGGGCTGGCGGTGGCGGGCATCAGCTGCGGCGCGGCGGGTGCGGTGCTCAGCCTGCTGGGTCTGGGTCTGGCGTTGCTGATCACCCTGACGTGAGGCCGTGCGCCGGGTCTGCGGTGCCTGCCCGGGGGCGACGGGTGGTCCGGCGGGGAAGCCGGTACACTTGTGTCGGTAGGTGCCCATCGCGGGCGACGAGGCGGGACGAGATCCGGCCGGCGAGTGTGAGACGGTCGCCGACCCATTCCGTTTTGACCTGGGCGGCTGTGGTAGGTACTCTTTCCCCTTGTGCCCGGGCGTGCCCGGGCAACTCGTGCGTGCGCTGGATCCGGAGTCCGGACGGCGGCACGACAAGCCAGAGATCCGGGGCGGGGCGATCCGCGTGCCGGTGACAGAAAACCCGGTACGCCTGCGAAAGCGTCCGCACCGGGACCGTGAGCTGGGCGACACGCCCGACCGCGGGTGCCGGGGCCTCCGCAAGGTGGCCCTGGTCGGAATGTAGGAGAGCCGGTCATCAGGCCGGCTAACGAGCAGACGGCGCGGCCGCGTACAGCGGCCGAAGGGAGCGGAGAAACCCGGTGCCCACCATCCAGCAGCTGGTCCGAAAGGGCCGTCAGGCCAAGACGACCAAGACCAAGACCCCGGCGCTCAAGGGGTCCCCCCAGCGGCGCGGCGTGTGCACCCGCGTGTACACCACCACCCCGAAGAAGCCGAACTCGGCGCTGCGCAAGGTCGCTCGTGTGAAGCTCAGCAGCCAGATCGAGGTGACCGCCTACATCCCGGGCGTCGGTCACAACCTGCAGGAGCACTCGATCGTGCTCGTTCGCGGCGGCCGGGTGAAGGACCTCCCCGGCGTGCGTTACAAGATTGTCCGCGGCTCGCTGGACACCCAGGGTGTCCGCAACCGCAAGCAGGCGCGCAGCCGTTACGGCGCGAAGAAGGAGAAGAGCTGACATGCCGCGTAAGGGACCCGCTCCGCGGCGGCCACTGGTCGCTGACCCGGTGTACAACTCGCCGCTGGTCACCCAGCTGGTGAACAAGATCCTGCTCCGCGGCAAGCGTCAGCTCGCCGAGTCGATCGTGTACGCGGCCCTCGAGGGCTGCCGCGAGAAGTCCGGCACCGACCCGGTCGTCACCCTCAAGCGGGCGATGGACAACGTCAAGCCGACCCTCGAGGTGCGCAGCCGTCGTGTCGGTGGCGCCACCTACCAGGTTCCGGTCGAGGTCCGCCCCACCCGGGCGACCACCCTGGGCCTGCGCTGGCTGGTCACCTACTCCCGCGCCCGGCGCGAGAAGACCATGGTCGAGCGGCTGATGAACGAGCTGCTGGACGCGAGCAACGGCCTCGGTGCCGCCGTCAAGCGGCGCGAGGACACGCACAAGATGGCCGAGTCGAACAAGGCCTTCGCGCACTACCGCTGGTAACACCCTGGTTCCGGCGCCTCCGGGCGCCGGAACCGCCACCAGTTGAGTCGAGACGACGATAAGTAGGGATTGAAGTGGCCGCCGCAGACGCGCTCGCCAAGGTACGCAACATCGGCATCATGGCGCACATCGATGCCGGTAAGACCACGACCACCGAGCGAATCCTGTTCTACACCGGCATCACGTACAAGATCGGTGAGGTCCACGAGGGCGCTGCCGTCATGGACTGGATGGAGCAGGAGCAGGAGCGTGGTATCACCATCACCTCCGCTGCTACCAAGTGTGAGTGGAAGGGCCACACGATCCAGATCATCGACACGCCTGGTCACGTCGACTTCACGGTCGAGGTCGAGCGGTCGCTGCGTGTCCTGGATGGTGCGGTCGCGGTTTACGACGGTGTCGCCGGCGTGGAGCCGCAGACGGAGAACGTCTGGCGGCAGGCCGACAAGTACAACGTCCCGCGCATGTGCTTCGTCAACAAGCTCGACCGGACCGGCGCCGACTTCTTCCGCTGCGTGCAGATGATGATCGACCGGCTGAACGCCACCCCGCTGGTGCTCCAGATCCCGATCGGGCTCGAGGGCGACCACATCGGTGTCGTCGACCTGATCGGCATGCGCGCCCTCACCTGGCGTGGGGAGACCCAGAAGGGTGAGGACTACGCGGTTGAGGAGATCCCGGCCGACCTGGCCGACTCCGCTGCCGAGTGGCGCGAGAAGCTGATGGAGACCCTCGCCGACGTCGACGACTCGGTGATGGAGAAGTACCTGGAGGGCGAAGAGGTCTCCGTCGAGGAGATCAAGGCCGCCATCCGGCGTGCCACCATCGCCGGCAAGGCCAACCCGGTGCTCTGCGGCTCGGCGTTCAAGAACAAGGGCGTCCAGCCCATGCTCGACGCCGTGGTCGACTTCCTGCCGTCGCCGCTGGACGTTCCGGCGATCGAGGGTACGGCGACCGACGGCGAGACCCCGCTGCTGCGTAAGCCGTCCAACTCGGAGCCCTTCTCCGGCCTGGCCTTCAAGATCCAGACGGACAAGCACCTGGGCAAGCTCACCTACGTGCGGGTCTACTCCGGCACGCTCGATTCCGGTTCCCAGGTGGTCAACTCCACCAAGGACCGCAAGGAGCGCATCGGCAAGATCTACCAGATGCACGCCAACAAGCGGGAAGAGCGTCCGTCGGCGCAGGCCGGCGACATCATCGCCGTGCAGGGTCTCAAGCAGACCACCACCGGCGACACGCTCTCCGACCCGGCGAACCCGGTCATCCTGGAGTCGATGACCTTCCCGGAGCCGGTCATCTCGGTGGCGATCGAGCCGAAGACCAAGTCCGACCAGGAGAAGCTGGGCACTGCCATCCAGCGCCTGGCCGAGGAGGACCCGACCTTCCGCGTCCAGCTGGACGAGGAGACCGGTCAGACGGTCATCTCCGGCATGGGTGAGCTGCACCTGGACATCCTGGTCGACCGGATGCGCCGCGAGTTCAACGTCGAGGCCAACGTCGGCAAGCCGCAGGTGGCGTACCGCGAGACCATCCGCCGCAAGGTGGACAAGGTCGAGTACACCCACAAGAAGCAGACCGGTGGTTCCGGCCAGTACGCCCGCGTCATCGTGAGCGTCGAGCCGCTTCCGCTGGACAACGACTCGCCGACCTACGAGTTCGCCAACGCCGTCAGCGGCGGCCGCATCCCCCGGGAGTTCATCCCCTCGGTGGACGCCGGTGCGCAGGACGCGCTGCAGTACGGCATCCTGGCGGGCTTCCCGCTGGTCGGCGTGAAGCTGACCCTGCTGGACGGCCAGTACCACGAGGTCGACTCGTCGGAAATGGCATTCAAGATCGCCGGCTCGATGGTGATGAAGGACGCGGCCCGCAAGGCCGACCCCGCACTGCTCGAGCCGATGATGGCCGTTGAGGTCACCACTCCTGAGGAGAACATGGGTGACGTCATCGGCGACCTCAACTCCCGCCGCGGCATCATCCAGGCGATGGAGGAGCGCAGCGGCGCCCGCATCGTGAGGGCTCTGGTGCCGTTGTCGGAGATGTTCGGCTACGTCGGCGACCTGCGGTCGAAGACCCAGGGCCGGGCTAGCTACAGCATGCAGTTCGACTCCTACGCCGAGGTTCCGCAGAGCGTCGCGAAGGAGATCATCGCGAAGGCAACGGGCGAGTAACTTCCCCGAGCAGGTGATTCGTGGTCGGTCGCGGGTGGTTTCACCCGCCCGCGGCCACCACGATCGGATCGCGTGAGACCGGGCCTGTAGGCTTCATCGCCGCAGAACCCACAAAAGCTCTCCGGCCGCCAGGCCGGAAAGGCTGTCGACAGAGTCCTAAGCGCCGACCGGCGCGCCGGGCGTACGAACCAAGAAGTCCACAGGAGGACACCAGTGGCGAAGGCGAAGTTCGAGCGGACTAAGCCGCACGTCAACATCGGCACCATTGGTCACATCGACCACGGTAAGACGACGCTGACGGCGGCCATCACCAAGGTCCTGCACGACCAGTTCCCGGACCTGAACCCGTACACGCCGTTCGACGAGATCGACAAGGCGCCGGAGGAGAAGGCCCGCGGCATCACGATCTCGATCGCGCACGTCGAGTACCAGACCGAGGCGCGGCACTACGCGCACGTCGACTGCCCCGGCCACGCGGACTACATCAAGAACATGATCACCGGTGCCGCGCAGATGGACGGCGCGATCCTGGTGGTCGCGGCGACCGACGGCCCGATGCCGCAGACCCGTGAGCACGTGCTGCTCGCGCGTCAGGTTGGCGTGCCGTACATCGTCGTGGCGCTCAACAAGAGCGACATGGTCGACGACGAGGAGCTCCTGGAGCTCGTCGAGCTCGAGGTCCGTGAGCTGCTCTCCTCGCAGGAGTACCCGGGTGACGACCTGCCGGTCGTCCGGGTTTCGGCGCTGAAGGCCCTCGAGGGTGACCCCGAGTGGACCGGCAAGCTCCTGGACCTGATGACCGCGGTCGACACCGCGATCCCGCAGCCGGAGCGTGAGACCGAGCGGCCGTTCCTCATGCCGATCGAGGACGTCTTCACGATCACCGGTCGTGGCACCGTCGTCACGGGTCGCGCCGAGCGCGGCATCCTCAAGCCGAACGAGGAGGTGGAGATCGTCGGTATCCGCGAGAAGTCGCAGAAGACGGTCTGCACCGGCATCGAGATGTTCCGCAAGCTGCTCGACGAGGCCCGCGCGGGCGAGAACGTCGGTCTGCTGCTGCGTGGCATCAAGCGCGAGGACGTCGAGCGCGGCATGGTGGTCGTCAAGCCGGGCACCACGACCCCGCACACGGAGTTCGAGGCGACGGTCTACATCCTCTCCAAGGAGGAGGGCGGCCGGCACACCCCGTTCTTCCAGAACTACCGTCCGCAGTTCTACTTCCGGACCACGGACGTCACCGGTGTCGTCACCCTCCCCGAGGGCACCGAGATGGTCATGCCGGGCGACAACACCACCATGTCGGTGAAGCTGATCCAGCCCATCGCCATGGAGGAGAACCTCAAGTTCGCGATCCGCGAGGGTGGCCGCACCGTCGGCGCCGGGTTCGTCACCAAGATCATCAAGTGAGCTAGGTAACCCCGATTAGACCCGCCGCCGGTCGTGCGGCATACTAGTCA
Organism: Micromonospora sp. NPDC005237; assembly: GCF_040607775.1. NCBI lineage: Bacteria > Bacillati > Actinomycetota > Actinomycetes > Micromonosporales > Micromonosporaceae > Micromonospora > Micromonospora sp. NPDC005237. The sequence continues at coordinate 17,468 of NZ_JBEXHJ010000011.1, forward strand.
GGTTGCGTAACGACAGTTCGTCGCCTGTGTTCGGCTTTCGCTGAACCTCCGGGTGGCGAGACAGTCGAGCGTGGGGTGGTTGGCGGCCCAGTCGCCAACCACCCTCGCACGGCGTTCAGGTCGCGGTAATGCGATCGGCGCCTTGACCCACCGCGCGGTCAGCACCACTCCGGAACCACGGGGCGGAGCCCGGCCCGAGGGCGCGACACGCCCGACCGCGGGGGTCGGCGAAGTGGGCCTGTGCCAGCCGGTACAGGCGCCCGCAACACAGCGGCATCGAGAGAAGGAACAGAAGCCACCATGGCGGGACAGAAGATCCGCATCCGGCTCAAGGCCTATGACCACGAGGTCGTCGACTCCTCGGCTCGGAAGATCGTCGAGACGGTGACGCGCACCGGGGCGCAGGTCGCGGGCCCGGTGCCGCTGCCCACGGAGATCAACCGTTTCTGCGTTATCCGCTCGCCGCACAAGTACAAGGACTCGCGCGAGCACTTCGAGATGCGCACGCACAAGCGGCTGATCGACATCATCGACCCGACCCCGAAGACGGTCGACTCGCTCATGCGCCTCGACCTGCCGGCTGGCGTCGACATCGAGATCAAGCTGTAGGGACCGGACAAATGGACAGGCAAGTCAAGGGGATCCTGGGCGCCAAGCTCGGCATGACCCAGGTCTGGGACAACAACAAGGTTGTTCCCGTGACCGTGGTCGAGGCCGGCCCGTGCGTCATCAGCCAGGTTCGTAGCGCCGAGAAGGACGGTTACTCCGCGGTCCAGCTGGCGTACGGCACGATCGACCCGCGCAAGGTCAAGAAGCCGATCAGCGGGCACTACGCGAAGGCGGACGTGGCGCCGCGCCGGCACATCGTCGAGCTGCGCACCACGGACGCCGGGGAATACTCGCTGGGCCAGGAGGTCACGGTCGAGGAGTTCCCGGCAGGCGTCACGATCGACGTCACCGGCAAGACCAAGGGCAAGGGCTACGCCGGCCCGATGAAGCGGCACGGCTTCCACGGCCTGGGTGCCGGTCACGGCGTCGAGCGCAAGCACCGCTCGCCGGGCTCCATCGGCGCCTGCGCCACTCCGGGTCGTGTCTTCAAGGGCACCCGGATGGCCGGCCGCATGGGTGGCGTGCGCTACACCGTGCAGAACCTCACCGTCCAGGCGGTCGACACCGAGAACAACCTGCTGCTCGTCCGGGGTGCCATTCCTGGTCCCAAGGGCGCGCTGGTTCTGGTCCGTACCGCGGCCAAGAGCAAGGTGAAGAAGGGCGGTGCGGCCAAGTGACCACCGTTGACGTGCGCACCGTCGAAGGCAGCACCAGCGGCTCCGTCGAGCTGCCGGCTGACATCTTCGACGTGCAGGCCAACGTCGCGCTGATGCACCAGGTCGTGGTGGCCCAGCTCGCGGCGGCCCGACAGGGCACGCACAAGACCAAGACCCGCGGCGAGGTCGCCGGTGGCGGCAAGAAGCCGTACAAGCAGAAGGGCACCGGTCGCGCCCGGCAGGGCTCGATCCGCGCGCCGCAGTTCGCCGGCGGTGGCGTGGTGCACGGTCCCGTGCCGCGCGACTACAGCCAGCGGACCCCGAAGAAGATGAAGGCCGCCGCACTCCGCGGTGCCCTCTCGGACCGGGCCCGCGCCGGGCAGGTGCACGTCGTCGAGGCGTTCGTCTCGGGCGAGAAGCCGTCGACCAAGGCCGCACTGGCCACGTTGACCACGCTCACCGAGGCCCGTCGGGTTCTCGTCGTGCTGAGCAGCACCGACGAGCTGAACTGGGTGTCGCTGCGCAACGAGCCGCGGGTGCACCTGATCGAGTCCGGCCAGCTGAACACGTACGACGTGCTGGTGGCCGACGACGTGGTCTTCACCAAGGACGCCCTGGACGAGTTCCTGGGCGTGCCCGCCGAGACCACCGAGGAGGGTGGCAAGTGAGCACGATCGCCGACCCGCGCGACATCATTGTGGCGCCGGTCGTCTCGGAGAAGAGCTACAGCGAGCTGAACCGGAACTGGTACACCTTCCTGGTGCACCCGGACGCGAACAAGACCGAGATCAAGATCGCTATCCAGCAGATCTTCGACGTCCGCGTCCTGACGGTCAACACGCTCAACCGCCAGGGCAAGCGCAAGCGCACCAAGACCGGCTTCGGTCAGCGCAAGGCGACCAAGCGGGCGATCGTGAAGCTGGCTGACGGTGACCGTATCGAGGCCTTCGGCGGCCCGGTCAGCTGAGGGGTGTAGACAATGGCTATCCGTAAGTACAAGCCGACGACGCCGGGCCGACGTGGCTCCAGCGTCGCCGACTTCGCCGAGATCACCCGGTCCACGCCGGAGAAGTCGCTGCTGGCTCCGCTGCCGAAGAAGGGCGGGCGTAACGCCCACGGCCGGATCACCACGCGGCACCACGGTGGCGGTCACAAGCGCCAGTACCGTCTGATCGACTTCAAGCGGGTCGACAAGGACGGCGTGCCGGCGAAGGTCGCTCACATCGAGTACGACCCGAACCGCACGGCGCGCATCGCGCTGCTGCACTACGCCGACGGCGAGAAGCGGTACATCATCGCGCCGAAGGACATGAAGCAGGGCGACCGCGTCGAGTCCGGTCCGGGCGCCGACATCAAGCCGGGTAACAACCTGCCGCTGCGCAACATCCCGGTCGGTACCACGATCCACAACGTGGAGCTGCGTCCGGGCGGCGGGGCCAAGCTGGCCCGTTCCGCCGGCGTCGGCATCCAGCTGCTCGGCCGTGAGGGCGCGTACGCGACCCTGCGTATGCCGTCCGGCGAGATCCGGCGGGTGGACGTGCGCTGCCGCGCGAGCGTCGGCGAGATCGGCAACGCCGACCAGTCGAACATCAACTGGGGTAAGGCCGGCCGTATGCGGTGGAAGGGCAAGCGCCCGACCGTCCGTGGTGTCGCCATGAACCCGGTCGACCACCCGCACGGTGGTGGTGAGGGTAAGACCTCCGGTGGTCGCCACCCGGTCAACCCGCAGGGTAAGCCCGAGGGCCGCACCCGCCGTAAGGGCCAGCCGAGCGACAAGCTGATCGTCCGCCGCCGCTACGCCACGCGTAAGCGCGGCTGAGGGAGATAAGACATGCCTCGCAGCCTCAAGAAGGGCCCGTTCGTAGACGACCACCTGCTCAAGAAGGTGGAAGTGCAGAACGACAAGGGCTCGAAGAACGTGATCAAGACCTGGTCGCGGCGCTCGACGATCATCCCGGAGATGCTCGGGCACACGATCGCGGTGCACGACGGACGCAAGCACGTCCCGGTGTTCGTGACCGAGGCGATGGTCGGGCACAAGCTCGGCGAGTTCGCGCTGACCCGCACGTTCAAGGGTCACGAGAAGGACGACCGGAAGAGCCGTCGGCGCTGACGCCGCGGGCATACGGATAGAGGGAACAAGGGGTTACAGCGATGCCAGGAAAGGGCGACGCTCCGGTGCTTCCGGGCGCGCGGGCGGTTGCGCGGCACGTGCGCATCTCGCCGATGAAGGCGCGCCGGGTGGTCAACCTCGTCCGCGGCCTGCCCGCGAAGGAGGCGCTCACGGTGCTGCAGTTCGCGCCGCAGGCTGCGAGCGAGCAGGTGTACAAGGTGCTCGCTAGCGCGATCGCCAACGCGGAGAACAACGAGCGGCTGGACCCCGACGCGCTGCTCGTCAGCGAGGCGTTCGTGGACGAGGGCCCGACGATGAAGCGGTTCCAGCCGCGGGCACAGGGTCGGGCGTACCGGATCCGCAAGCGCACCTGCCACATCACCGTGGCGGTCGAGGCGGTCGCGCCGGCAGCGCCGAGGAAGGCCGCGGCGAAGAAGGCCGCCCCGGCCACGGAGGCCGCACCGGCCGAAGCGCAGAGCAAGACGGAGGACGCCGAGTAATGGGTCAGAAGGTTCACCCCACTGGGTTCCGGCTCGGCATCTCGACCGACTGGAAGTCCCGTTGGTTCGCGGACAAGCTCTACAAGGACTACATCGGCGAGGATGTCAAGATCCGCCGCATGATGTCCAAGGGCCTCGAGCGTGCCGGGATCTCCAAGGTCGACATCGAGCGCACCCGCGACCGCGTCCGCGTCGACATCCACACCGCCCGGCCGGGCATCGTCATCGGCCGTAAGGGTGCGGAGGCCGACCGGATCCGCGGCGAGCTCGAGAAGCTCACCGGCAAGCAGGTCCAGCTGAACATCATCGAGGTGAAGAACCCCGAGTCGGACGCTCAGCTCGTCGCGCAGGGCGTGGCCGAGCAGCTGTCCAGCCGGGTCAGCTTCCGTCGGGCGATGCGCAAGGCCATGCAGTCGGCCATGAAGAACCCGGTCTGCAAGGGCATCCGGGTTCAGGTCTCGGGTCGCCTTGGCGGCGCCGAGATGAGCCGGACCGAGTTCTACCGCGAGGGCCGGGTTCCGCTGCACACGCTGCGGGCCAACATCGAGTACGGCTTCTTCGAGGCCCGTACCACCTTCGGCCGGATCGGCGTGAAGGTCTGGATCTACAAGGGCGACGCGGTTCCGGGCCGGGAGGCTCCGGCCGAGGCCGGTCCGTCGCGCCCGCGTCGTGGTGAGCGCGGCGACCGTCCCGAGCGTCCGCGCCGTGGCCGGTCCGGTTCGTCCGGCACGACCGCTGGTGGCACCGAGGCCGGCCGGGCTGCTGCGACCACCATCGCGCAGCAGGCCGAGACGCCGAGTGGCGAGCCGGTCGACAGCGCTGCTGTCGCCGCGGCGGCTGCTCCGGCAGAAACGCAGCAGGAGGGCTGACAGATGCTGATGCCGCGCAAGCCCCCGAAGGGCTTCCGCAAGCCGCACCACCCGGACCGCAGTGGCGCGTCCAAGGGTGGTAACCGGGTGGTGTTCGGCGAGTTCGGGATCCAGGCTCTCGAGCCGGCGTACGTGACCAACCGCCAGATCGAGTCGGCGCGTATCGCGATGACCCGTCACATCAAGCGTGGCGGCAAGGTCTGGATCACGATCTTCCCGGACCAGGCCCTCACCAAGAAGCCTGCCGAGACCCGGATGGGTTCCGGTAAGGGTTCGCCCGAGTGGTGGGTCGCCAACGTCAAACCGGGGCGGGTTCTCTTCGAGATGTCCTTCCCCAACGAGCAGATCGCGCGAGAGGCCATGCGTCGCGCGATCCACAAGCTCCCGATGAAGTGCCGCATTGTTACGCGCGAAGTGGGTGAATCCTGATGGCAGCGGGCGTTAAGGCGACCGAGCTGCGTGAGCTCTCCGAGGAGGAGCTGGTCACGAAGCTGCGGGAGGCCAAGGCGGAGCTGTTCAACCTCCGCGTGCAGGCCGCAACCGGGCAGCTGGACAACAACCGGCGGCTGCAGGTCATCCGTCGGGAGATCGCCCGGATCTACACGATCATGCGCGAGCGCGAGCTGGGGCTCTCGGCCGCGCCGACTGAGGTGACTGCATCATGACCGAGAACACCACCACTGACGCCACCCGCGCGCGCCGCAAGGTCCGCGAGGGCCTGGTGGTCAGCGACAAGATGGACAAGACCGTCGTGGTCGAGGTCGAGGACCGGGTTCGGCACGCGCTGTACGGCAAGATCATGCGCCGTACACGCAAGCTGAAGGTGCACGACGAGCAGAACGCCGCCGGCATCGGCGACCGGGTCCTGATCATGGAGACCCGGCCGCTGAGCGCCACCAAGCGTTGGCGGATCGTGGAGATCCAGGAAAAGGCCAAGTAGCGAAGGCTCGATCTCGCCCGGCGTTGCGTCGGGCGTAGGTTCCGCCAGGCTCCGGCCGGCCGCTACGGCGGCCGGAGAACCGGCAGACATAGGAGATAGACGTGATTCAGCAGGAGTCGCGACTGCGCGTCGCCGACAACACGGGTGCTCGGGAGATCCTGTGCATCCGGGTTCTCGGTGGCTCCGGTCGGCGCTACGCGAGCATCGGCGACGTCATCGTGGCCACGGTCAAGGACGCGATCCCGGGTGCCGGTGTGAAGAAGGGCGACGTCGTCAAGGCGGTCGTCGTTCGCACGGCCAAGGAGAAGCGGCGGCCGGACGGCTCGTACATCCGCTTCGACGAGAACGCCGCCGTCATCATCAAGGACGGTGGGGACCCGCGCGGTACCCGCATCTTCGGCCCGGTGGGCCGGGAGCTGCGGGACAAGCGGTTCATGAAGATTATTTCCCTCGCGCCGGAGGTGTTGTGACCGTGAAGGTCAAGAAGGGCGACACGGTCGTCGTCATCGCCGGCAAGGACAAGGGTGCCAAGGGCAAGGTCATCGCGGCCTACCCGCGGCAGGACAAGGTCCTGGTCGAGGGCGTGAACCGGGTCAAGAAGCACACCCGCATCAGCACCACCCAGCGTGGCGCCAAGACCGGCGGCATCGTCACCCAGGAGGCCCCGATCCACGTCTCGAACGTGCAGGTCCTGGACTCCGACGGCAAGCCGACCCGCGTCGGTTACCGGATCGACGACAACGGCCAGAAGGTCCGCATCGCGCGTAGCACCGGTAAGGACCTGTGATGACCACGGCTACCGAAAAGACCATGCCGCGCCTCAAGGAGCGGTACCGCAACGAGATCGTGGCCCAGCTGCGTGAGCAGAACAGCTACGGCAACCCCATGCAGGTGCCGCGGCTGGTCAAGATCGTCGTCAACATGGGTGTCGGCGAGGCTGCTCGCGACGCCAAGCTGATCGACGGCGCGGTCCGCGACCTCGCCACGATCACCGGCCAGAAGCCGCAGGTGCGGCGGGCGACCAAGTCCATCGCGCAGTTCAAGCTCCGCGAGGGCATGCCGATCGGCGCGAAGGTGACCCTTCGTGGCGACCGGATGTGGGAGTTCCTGGACCGGCTGCTGTCCATTTCGCTGCCGCGTATCCGCGACTTCCGCGGTCTGGACGGGCGCAAGCTGGACGGGCACGGCAACTACACGTTCGGTCTGACCGAGCAGTCCGTGTTCCACGAGATCGACCAGGACCGGATCGATCGGCAGCGGGGTATGGACATCACGGTGGTCACGACCGCCACGACTGACGACGAGGGTCGGGCGCTGCTCAAGCTCCTGGGCTTCCCGTTCAAGGAGAACTGAGATGGCCAAGAAGGCGCTGATCATCAAGGCGGCCGCGAAGCCGAAGTTCTCGGTTCGCGCGTACACCCGCTGCCAGCGGTGCGGGCGTCCGAAGGCGGTCTACCGCAAGTTCGGGCTCTGCCGGGTCTGCATCCGGGAGATGGCCCACCGCGGTGAGCTGCCGGGTGTGTCCAAGGCTTCCTGGTAAGGGCGACCGCGTCCCGGCTGTCAGCCGGGAACTCCTGCACCGATTAGGTATTGCTCTTCGCCGTAGGCCCGGGGCTGATGCCCCGGGAACCCCGGCGAGAAAGGCTGACGAAATCCATGACGATGACCGACCCGATCGCAGACATGCTCACGCGTCTGCGTAACGCCAACCAGGCGTACCACGATCAGGTGAAGATGCCCTACTCCAAGATCAAGGCGAACATCGCCGAGGTCCTGAAGGCCGAGGGTTACATCGCCACCTGGTCGGTCGAGGAGCCCGAGGAGGGCGCCGTCGGCAAGCGACTGGTCGTCGAGCTGAAGTACGGCCAGAACCGGGAGCGGAGCCTGGCCGGCATCAAGCGCGTGTCCAAGCCCGGTCTCCGGGTGTACGCCAAGTCGGACGGGCTCCCGCGGGTGCTCGGTGGGCTGGGCGTGGCGATCATTTCGACGTCCCAGGGGCTGCTGACCGACCGGCAGGCCCGCAAGCGGAGTGTTGGCGGGGAAGTCCTCGCCTTCGTCTGGTAACGGGAGACTGGTAGAAATGTCGCGAATTGGACGTAAGTCGATCCCGGTACCAGCCGGCGTCGACATCACGATCGACGGGCAGACCGTCAAGGTCAAGGGCCCGAAGGGCGAGCTCCAGCACACGATCGCCGACCCGATCACGATCGAGCGCGCGGAGGACGGGCAGCTGAACGTCAACCGCCCGAACGACGAGCGCAAGGCCAAGGAGCTGCACGGCCTGAGCCGTACCCTGGTCGCCAACATGATCGTCGGCGTGACCGAGGGCTACCGCAAGAGCCTGGAGATCGCCGGCACCGGTTACCGGGTCACCGCCAAGGGTTCGGACCTCGAGTTCGCGCTCGGGTTCTCGCACCCGGTGGTCGTTCCCGCGCCGGCGGGCATCACCTTCACGGTGGAGCGGCCGACCCTGTTCCACGTGGCCGGCATCGACAAGCAGCAGGTCGGTGAGGTCGCCGCCAACATCCGGAAGATCCGTCCGCCGGAGCCCTACAAGGGCAAGGGCGTGAAGTACCAGGGCGAGGTCATCCGCCGCAAGGCCGGCAAGGCAGGTAAGAAGTAATGGGCGAGGTCATCCGCCCCAGCAACGCGAAGGCTGGAAAGGCAGGTAAGAAGTGAGCGCCACGCTGCTCAAGCGCCGCCGCGGCGTCGCCGCCAAGCGCGCCGTTGGGCGTGCGCGTCGGCACTTCCGCGTCCGCAAGAACGTCAGCGGTACGGCCGAGCGTCCGCGCCTGGTCGTCACCCGTTCGCTGCGGCACATGGTTGCCCAGATCGTCGACGACACCAAGGGCCACACCCTGGCGTCGGCGTCGACCCTGGACTCCTCGCTGCGCGGTGCGGAGGGCGACAAGAGCGCCCTCGCCGGCAAGGTGGGCGCCCTGCTCGCCGAGCGGGCCAAGGCCGCCGGCGTCTCCAAGGTCGTCTTCGACCGCGGTGGCAACCGGTACGCGGGGCGAGTCGCCGCGCTTGCCGACGCCGCCCGCGAAGCCGGGCTCGAGTTCTAACAACCCCGTCACGAGAGATAAGGAAGGCTGCTGATGCCAGGTCAACAGCGCCGTGGCGGCGGGTCCGGTGGCAACGAGGGTGGTCGCCGCGACAACCGCCGTGAGGGCGGCCGCGGAAACGCGCCCGTCGAGAAGACCCCGCACCTTGAGCGGGTCGTCGCGATCAACCGCGTCGCCAAGGTCGTGAAGGGTGGTCGTCGCTTCAGCTTCACCGCCCTGGTGATCGTGGGCGACGGCGACGGCACGGTCGGCGTGGGCTACGGAAAGGCCAAGGAGGTGCCCGCGGCGATCGCCAAGGGTGTCGAGGAGGCCAAGAAGCACTTCTTCAAGGTTCCGCGGATCGGTCAGTCGATCCCGCACCCGGTGACGGGTGAGGACGCCGCTGGCGTCGTGCTGCTCAAGCCGGCCTCGGCCGGTACGGGTGTCATCGCCGGTGGTCCGGTGCGTGCCGTGCTGGAGTGCGCCGGGATCCACGACGTGCTCTCCAAGAGCCTCGGCTCGTCGAACCCGATCAACATCGTGCACGCCACCGTGGCGGCCCTGAAGGGGCTTGAGTCCCCCGAGCAGGTCGCGGCGCGTCGTGGTCTGCCGGTGGAGGACGTCGCGCCGGCCGCCATGCTGGCGTCGCGTGCGGGGGTGGCGCGCTGATGGCACGCCTGAAGGTCACCCAGCTCCGGTCCGGTATCGGGACCAAGCACAACCAGCGTGAGTCGCTGCGTTCGCTCGGTCTCAAGCGGATCAACGACGTGGTGGTCAAGGAGGACCGGCCCGAGATCCGCGGCATGATCTTCACTGTGAGCCACCTCGTGAAGGTCGAGGAGGTCGAGTAATGACGATCAAGGTGCACCACCTGCGCCCGGCGCCCGGTTCGAAGACCGCGAAGACCCGTGTGGGTCGTGGTGAGGGTTCCAAGGGCAAGACCGCTGGTCGCGGTACGAAGGGCTCCAAGGCCCGCAAGAACATCTCGGCGGCGTTCGAGGGTGGGCAGATGCCCATCCACATGCGCCTGCCGAAGATGAAGGGCTTCAAGAACAAGTTCAAGGTGGTCTTCCAGGTGGTCAACCTGGACCGGCTCGCCGAGCTGTTCCCGAACGGCGGCCAGGTTGGCCCGCTCGAGCTGGTCGAGGCCGGCGCGGTCCGCAAGGGCCAGCCGGTCAAGGTCCTCGGCACCGGGGACCTTGGCGGGGTGGCGCTCCAGGTGTCGGCGCACGCGTTCAGCGCGTCGGCCAAGGAGAAGATCGCCGCCGCCGGTGGCTCCGCCACCGAGCTGTAAGGCGTACGACCTCGGCGCCCGTCAGTTGTGAGTAACTGGCGGGCGCCTAGGTCTGCCTGGGGCGTGTGCGCCCGGTAACATCGGATTCGGTTTATGTAGCCGGGCACACCTGCCCGGAGCGGGACAGGGCTGTTAGAGTCCCATCCCAGCCATGGATTGCGGGCACTCGCCCGTGATCCACCCCCACCCGCCAGGGATCACCGGCGGCCCGCCTCGCGCAGGAGGAAGAAGTTGCTGTCCGCCTTTCTCAGTGCGTTCCGTACGCCTGACCTGCGCAAGAAGCTGCTGTTCACAGTAGGCATCATCGCGGTCTACCGGCTGGGTGCCACGCTCCCCAGCCCGGGCGTCTCGTACGGCAACGTGCAGAAGTGCCTCGACTCCATCTCCGGGCAGACGACGGGCCCGCTGAATCTGCTCAACCTCTTCTCCGGCGGGGCGCTGCTCCAGCTCTCGGTCTTCGCGTTGGGCATCATGCCCTACATCACCGCGTCGATCATCCTGCAGCTGCTGACCGTCGTGATTCCGCGCCTGGAGCAGCTCCGCAAGGAGGGCCAGGCCGGCCAGGCGAAGATCACGCAGTACACCCGCTACCTGACCCTCGGTCTCGGCGTGCTGCAGGCCTCGGCGTTCGTGGCGCTGGCCCGCTCGGGGCAGCTGTTCCAGAACCGCTGCGACCAGTTCCCGATCATCCCCGAGGGCACCGGCATCCCGGACTGGCTGACCCTGTCCATCCTGGTGATCACCATGACCGCCGGCACCGGCATGGTCATGTGGCTCGGTGAGCTGATCACCGACCGGGGCGTCGGCAACGGCATGTCCGTTCTGATCTTCACCTCGATCGCGGCCCGGCTGCCCGGCGAGGGCTGGCAGATCAAGACCAGCCAGGGCTGGGGCAAGTTCGCCCTGGTCATCGCGCTGGTTCTGGTGGTCATCACCGCGGTCACCTTCATCGAGCAGGCGCAGCGCCGGATCCCGGTGCAGTACGCCAAGCGGATGATCGGCCGGCGGATGTACGGCGGCACCTCGACCTACATCCCGCTGAAGGTCAACCAGGCGGGTGTCATCCCGGTCATCTTCGGTTCGTCGCTGCTGTACCTCCCTCAGCTGGCGCTCCAGTTCTTCGACCAGAACGACCCGGGCAAGGTCCAGGCGTGGATCCAGAACAACCTGGTCGCTCCGAACAGCCCGATCTACATCTCGGTCTACTTTCTGCTGATCATCTTCTTCACGTACTTCTACGTCTCGATCACGTTCAACCCGACCGAGGTCGCGGACAACATGAAGAAGTACGGCGGGTTCGTGCCGGGTATCCGGCCGGGCAAGCCGACGGCCGACTACCTGGACTTCATCCTCAGCCGGATCACCCTGCCGGGCGCGCTCTACCTCGGCATCATCTCCATCCTGCCGAACTTCTTCTTCATCTGGCTGGACAGCCAGCAGTACCAGAACTTCCCGTTCGGTGGCACCGCTGTGCTCATCATGGTCGGCGTCGGTCTGGAGACCGTGAAGCAGATCGAGAGCCAACTCATGCAGCGGAACTACGAAGGGTTCCTGCGGTAGATGAGACTCGTTCTGGTTGGCCCGCCGGGTGCGGGTAAGGGCACGCAGGCAGAGTTCGTCGCCGCGCACCTGTCGGTACCCAAGATCTCGACCGGAGACATCTTCCGCTCGAACGTCACCCAGGGCACGCCGCTCGGCGTCGAGGCGAAGCGTTACATGGACGCAGGCGAGCTGGTTCCGGACGAGGTCACCATCAACATGGTCCGGGACCGGCTGGCCGAGCCGGACGCCAGCGAGGGCTTTCTGCTCGACGGCTTCCCGCGGACGACTCCGCAGGCCGCCGCTCTGGACAAGCTCCTCGCCGATCTGGGCACCGCCCTGGATCTGGTCCTGGAGCTGGTGGTCGACGACGACGAGGTGATCCGGCGGCTCTCCGGCCGGCGCACCTGCCGGGGTTGCGGCAAGATCTGGCACGTCGAGTTCGACGCCACCACCCGGCCGGGCATCTGTGACCGGTGCGGCGCCGAGCTGTTCCAGCGCGACGACGACAAGCCGGAGACCATCGCCACCCGCCTGCGGGAGTACAGCGAGAAGACCGCGCCCCTGGTCGACTACTACGGCGCCCAGGGCAAGCTGGTCGGGATCGACGCCACCGGCCCGGTGGAGGACGTCACCACCCGGGCCATCGACGCCCTGCGGTCGTACGGCGGCTGAGGTTCTTCCCGCGCCGCGGCGGATAGAGTGCGAACAGCGGGGTACGCCAGACGTGCCCCGCTGAATGGCCACGAAAGGTAACCGCTCCATGCGTCGTCCCCAGCTGGACATCCAGCTGAAGACCCCTGACCAGATCGAGAAGATGCGCGCGGCCGGGCTCGTGGTCGCCGAGGCCCTGCGCCGGATGCGCGAGGCGGTGGCCCCCGGCGTGAGCACGGCGGACCTGGACGCCATCGCCGAGTCGACGATCCGCGAGGCGGGCGCCGTCCCGTCCTTCAAGGGCTACCACGGCTTCCCGGCGTCGATCTGCTCGTCGGTCAACGAGCAGATCGTGCACGCCATCCCCTCGCCGGAGCAGGTGCTCGCCGACGGCGACCTCATCTCGATCGACTGCGGCGCGGTGCTCAACGGGTGGCACGGGGACTCCGCTATCACCGTCGGGGTGGGCGACGTCGACCCGGCGCTGCTCAAGATGGCCGAGGTCGCCGAGGACGCGATGTGGGCGGGCATCGCCGCCGCAGCGCGCGGAGCGGCCAGCGGCAAGGGGCGGCTCACCGACATCTCGTACGCCGTGGAGACGGCGGTCCGCAAGGGCGGCCGGTACGGCATCGTCGACGGCTACGGTGGCCACGGCATCGGCACCGAGATGCATCAGGACCCGCACGTGCTCAACCACGGCCGGCCGGGCAAGGGGCCGCGTCTGGTCCCCGGCATGGCGCTGGCGATCGAGCCCATGATCACCATGGCGTCCCCGCGTACGGTCGAACTGGCCGACGGTTGGACGGTCGTCACCCGGGACGGTTCGGTCGCGGCGCACGTCGAGCACTCGATGGCGCTGTTGCCCGACGGCGTGTGGGTGCTCACGGCCTTCGACGGGGGCCGCGCCCGCCTGGGCGACCTGGTCACCGCCCGCCAACCCGCAGAAACCACAACCCCCTGACCCACCTCGCCGGTTGATCATGAAGTTATTGCCCTGACACGCCGGTGCGGCTGGCAATAACTTCATGATCAACCGATGTTCGAGGTCGGGCTGACTGGCGTGGCGGTGGCATGCTTGCCGGCATGGACGGGCGCGACGGGATGCGAGCCGCGGACGCGGACCGCGAGGTGGTTGCCGACCGGCTACGGGCCGCCCTCGGCGAGGGGCGGTTGGACCTGCACGAGTACGACGAGCGGGTGCAGCGGGCCTACGCGGCGCGCACGTACGCCGAGCTGGACGCCCTGCTCACCGATCTACCCCCGGTCACGCCCCCGGAGCATTCGGCCCTGCGGCCGGCCAGCGCGCCGGCTGAGCCGCCCGTCGGCCCGCTCGCGCACGGCCACGTCAATCGTTGGCTGGCCGAGGTCTGGCTGCCGTACGCGAGGGTGATCGCCATCGTGGTGACCATCTGGGGCGTGACCTCGCTGCTGAGCCAGGAACTGCTCTACTTCTGGCCGGCGTGGGTGGCCGGGCCCTGGGGCGTGGTGCTGCTGCTCCGGACAGTCGGCGGGCTGGCCGGGGGAGAGCCGCGCCGGCAGGCGATCGAGCGGGAGCGCCGGCGTGAGCGCAAGCGAGCCAAGCGTGAGCGCCGCCGGGAGCTGCGCACCGACGGGCCGGAAGACCCCGGGCCTGAAACCTGACCCACCCCGATGATCATGGACTTGGTGTCGTCGATCGCGGTGTTTCGCCTCGACAACCTCATGATCGATATTCGGTGGGGCGCGGCTCCGCGAAGATCATCCGAGGGCCGGGTGGGGGAGCGGGGGCCGACGCGAGGCTGCGGTGGGTGGCCAATTTGGCGACGGCGCGCAGGCCGGCGTACACTTTCTGTTCGGCGCACAGCGTCCACTCCGGCATGCCCACCCTGCGCTTCGGTGGGACCTGGAGCCGCGGCTGGCGCGGGCTTCTGATCTTGGTCAGTTTCCCGTGTAAGACGTTGTGGGCCGCCCGGAGCAATCGACGTCAGGACAGCGGAGGACATGCCGAAAAAAGACGGAGCCATTGAGATCGAGGGTCGGGTCATCGAGCCCCTGCCGAACGCCATGTTCCGGGTGGAGCTCGCGAACGGCCACAAGGTGTTGGCTCACATCAGCGGCAAGATGCGGCAGCACTACATCCGCATCCTGCCGGAGGACCGGGTCGTCGTCGAACTCTCGCCGTACGACCTGACCCGCGGGCGCATCGTCTACCGCTACAAGTAGTCCTGACGTCGGCCGGGAAGTCCCGTGTCCGTCTTCGACGTCCGGTCTCGCGCATCGCGCGTCCCCGGGCCAGATGGGAAGTAAGGCAACCGTGAAGGTCAAGCCGAGCGTCAAGAGGATCTGCAACAAGTGCCGGGTTATCCGCCGGCACGGCCGGGTCATGGTCATCTGCAGCGACCCGCGCCACAAGCAGCGCCAGGGCTGACTCAGCCCGTCCGGTCGGAACACGGCCGGGTGGCGTTGGTCCGGGCAGTTCCTCAGCGACACACACATCACACATGCTCGTCCCAGCCGCGAGACGTACTTCTTCGTGGCTGACCCCCGGTCGGAGGCCGGGGCCCGCTCGGGCAGCGACCGATCCCGGTCGCCGGCGCTGACAGCGTCGGAAAGACGGGACGGCCGGTAGCGGGGTGGGACGGGTCCACACCTCCGCCACACATCACGAGGAGTACGCCCGCACATGGCACGTCTAGTCGGCGTGGATCTCCCCCGCGAGAAGCGGATGGAGATCGCGCTCACCTACATCTTCGGGGTCGGTCGCACCCGCGCCCTGGAGACACTCGCCGCCACCGGCATCTCGCCGGACAAGCGCGCTCGGGACCTCACGGACGAGGAGCTCGTGCAGCTCCGCGACCACATCGAGGGCAACTACAAGGTTGAAGGCGACCTGCGCCGCGAGGTCGCCGCTGACATCCGCCGCAAGGTCGAGATCGGCTGCTACGCCGGCATCCGGCACCGCCGGGGCCTGCCCGTGCGTGGCCAGCGGACCAAGACCAATGCACGGACCCGCAAGGGCCCGAAGCGGACCGTCGCCGGCAAGAAGAAGCCCGGCAAGAAGTAGATTTTGACCGGAATTCGGGTCGATGTCGGGTCTAGGAAGACCGGACCCCGCGGCCCAATCCGGAAAGTCAACTAGGAGCGCACAGACTTATGCCACCGAAGGCTCGTGCCGGAGCCGCTGTCAAGAAGGTCCGGCGCAAGGAACGCAAGAACGTCGCCCACGGGCAGGCGCACATCAAGAGCACCTTCAACAACACCATCGTGTCCATCACGGACCCGACCGGTGCGGTCATCTCCTGGGCCTCCGCGGGCCAGGTGGGCTTCAAGGGCTCCCGCAAGTCGACTCCGTTCGCCGCGCAGCTGGCCGCCGAGGCCGCCGCGCGTCGGGCCATGGAGCACGGCATGCGCAAGGTCGACGTGTTCGTCAAGGGCCCCGGCTCCGGCCGGGAGACCGCGATCCGTTCGCTGCAGGCCGTCGGGCTGGAGGTCGGCCAGATCGCCGACGTCACCCCGCAGCCGCACAACGGATGCCGTCCGCCTAAGCGTCGTCGGGTCTGAGAGGTAGAGAGAGATGGCTCGTTACACCGGTGCTGACTGCCGCCGTTGCCGGCGGGAGAAGATGAAGCTGTTCCTCAAGGGCAGCAAGTGCGATGGCCCGAAGTGCCCGTTCGAGTCCCGGCCGTTCCCGCCCGGGCAGCACGGCCGCGGCCGCACCAAGGAGACGGAGTACCTGCTCCAGCTCCGCGAGAAGCAGAAGGCCCGCCGCGTCTACGGCGTGCTGGAGAAGCAGTTCCGTGGCTACTACGAGGAAGCCGTTGGCAAGCAGGCCAAGACCGGTGAGGTCCTCCTGCAGATCCTCGAGTCGCGGCTGGACAACGTCGTTTACCGGGCCGGCTACGCCCACTCGCGGGACATGGCCCGCCAGCTGGTCAAGCACGGTCACTTCATGGTGAACGGCAAGAAGGTCGACATCCCGTCGTACCGCGTCAAGGAGCACGACATCATCGAGGTCCGGGGCAAGAGCAAGGAGCTCACCCCGTTCGTGGTGGCGCAGGCTCAGGCCGGTTCGAAGACGGTGCCGGCCTGGCTGGAGGCAATCCCCAGCCAGATGAAGGTGCTCGTGCACTCCCTCCCGGCCCGGCAGGTCATCGACACGCAGGTCCAGGAGCAGTTGATCGTCGAGCTCTACTCCAAGTAGTCGGGCTCGTTGCGGTGGCCCGCCCTTCGGGGCGGGCCACCGGAACAGTTTGTGTCGTGGACGTCAAATAGCGGGCGTCCTGAAAGAGAAGAGACAACATGCTCATCAGCCAGCGACCCTCCCTCTCCGAGGAGTCGATCAACGAGACCCGGTCGCGGTTCGCCATCGAGCCGCTCGAGCCGGGCTTCGGCTACACCCTGGGCAACTCGCTGCGGCGCACGCTGCTGTCGTCGATCCCGGGTGCGGCGGTCACCTCGATCAAGATCGACGGCGTGCTGCACGAGTTCACCACGATCCCCGGTGTCAAGGAGGACGTGGTCGAGCTCGTCATGAACATCAAGGAGCTGTGCGTCAGCTCCGAGCACGACGAGCCGGTCAGCATGTACCTGCGCAAGCAGGGCCCGGGCGACGTGACGGCGGGCGACATCCAGCCCCCGGCCGGCGTCTCGGTGCACAACCCGGACCTCAAGCTCGCGACCCTCAACGGCAAGGGCCGGCTCGACATGGAGCTGACCGTCGAGCGGGGCCGGGGCTACGTGACGGCTGCACAGAACAAGCAGTCCGGCGCCGAGATCGGCCGCATCCCGGTCGACTCGATCTACTCGCCGGTGCTGAAGGTGACCTACCGCGTCGAGGCGACCCGCGTCGAGCAGCGCACCGACTTCGACCGGCTCATCATCGACGTCGAGACCAAGCCGTCGATGGGCCCGCGTACCGCGCTGGCCTCCGCCGGTTCGACGCTTGTGGAGCTGTTCGGGCTGGCCCGGGAGCTGGACGAGACCGCCGAGGGCATCGACATCGGGCCGTCCCCGCAGGACGCCCAGCTGGCGGCGGACCTCGCTCTGCCGATCGAGGAGCTGGACCTCACCGTCCGCTCCTACAACTGCCTCAAGCGCGAGGGCATCAACTCCGTTGGTGAGCTCATCGGGCGTACCGAGGCCGACCTCCTCGACATCCGCAACTTCGGTCAGAAGTCGATCGACGAGGTCAAGATGAAGCTCGCCGGGATGGGTCTCGGGCTGAAGGACTCGGCTCCGAACTTCGACCCGGCGCACGTCGTGGACACCTTCGGCGAGGCCGACTACGACACCGACGACTACCGCGAGACCGAGCAGCTCTAGTCCGCGCTGCCGCCACAACTGAGGAGCACCAAAAATGCCCACGCCCACCAAGGGCCCCCGCCTCGGCGGCAGCCCCTCGCACGAGCGGCTGATGCTCGCCAACCTGGCGACCGCGCTGTTCCAGCACGGCAAGATCCAGACCACCGAGACGAAGGCCCGCCGGCTGCGTCCGCTGGCCGAGCAGCTCATCACCAAGGCCAAGCGCGGTGACCTCGCCTCGCGGCGGCGGGTGCTGGGTGTCGTCAAGGACAAGGACGTTGTCTACGCCCTGTTCGACCAGATCGCGCCCCGGTACTCCAACCGCCCCGGCGGTTACACCCGGATCGTGAAGACCGGTCCGCGCAAGGGTGACAACGCGCCGATGGCCATCATCGAGCTGGTGGAGGAGCTTCAGGTCGCCGAGCCGAAGGTGAACAAGAAGACCGCCGCCCGCAAGGCCGCGCAGCAGGACAAGGTCGAGGCGCTCGCCCCGGCCGAGGAGGCCCCGCAGTCGGCCCCGGCCGACCAGGACTCCGAGGCGCCGGCGTCGGCGTCCGGTGACACCGACGCCGCCCGCGAGGACAGCGACGAGGCCACCGAGAACAAGGCCTGATCAAGGGCAACGTCGGGCCCGGCACCCCCATCGGGGTGCCGGGCCCGACCCGTAACAGGAGGTACGAGGTGGACGAGCGGATCCGGCTGCGGTTGGACGTCTCGTACGACGGCGCCGGTTTCTCCGGCTGGGCGCCCCAGCCGACCCGGCGGACCGTCGCCGGGGTGCTCGTCGAGACCCTGGACCTGGTCCTCGGCGCGGGCACGGCGACCGGTCTGACCGTCGCGGGTCGCACCGACGCGGGGGTGCACGCCACCGGGCAGGTCTGCCACCTGGACCTCCCCGCCGAGGTGTGGCGGCAGCACGACGGACGGCTGCTGCGCCGGCTCGCGCGGCTGCTCCCCACCGACGTGCGGGTACGGGCGATGTCGGAGGTGCCGGCCGACTTCGACGCCCGGTTCTCGGCCACCTTCCGGCGCTACGAGTACCGGGTGACCGACGCCCCGTACGGCGCCGAGCCGCTACGCCGGCACGAGGTGCTGGCCTGGCCGCGACCGCTGGACCTGGCCGCCCTGAACGCCGCCGCGGCCGGTCTGGTCGGTGAGCACGACTTCGCCGCGTACTGCCGGCGCAAGGAGAACGCGACGACGCTGCGCGAGGTGACCCGGCTGGACTGGCGGCGCGACCCGGACGGCATCCTGGTCGCCACCGTGCAGGCCGACGCGTTCTGCCAGGCGATGGTCCGCAGCCTCGTGGGGGCGATGCTCGCGGCCGGCGACGGCCGTCGGGCGGTCCAGTGGCCGGGCAGCCTGCTCGACCGGCAGGAGCGTTCCAGCGAGGTGACGGTGGCCCCGGCGCACGGGCTCACCCTGGTCGCGGTCGGCTACCCGGCCGACCCGGCCGACTACGCCCGCCGCGCCGACCTGACCCGCCGCCTGCGCGTGCCCGTCGAGGGCTGACAACGGCGGCCGCGACCTCGGCCGCCCGTCGAGAAGGCTGACAACGGCGGCAGCGGACGACGACGGGTGTGCCACCGGTCGGCGGCACACCGGTCGGGCGGAGGCGCGGATCAGTCTCCGGGCAGTTCGCCGTCGCCGCTGCCGCTGCCGCTCTGGGTTCCGCTGCTCTCGGTCGGCGCTGCCGTTGGTTGTCCGGCCGTGCGGCTGTCGGCCCGCCGTTGCAGGACGCCCCGGCTGAGGTGCGCCTCGATCATGTCGAACAGGATCTCCCGGATCTTGGTGTCGCCGGACTTGACCGCGGCTCCGTCCGCGCGGACCACCAGCGCGTACGCCAGGTAGTGGCCCCGGACCTGCCAGCCGACCCGTGCCGGGGCGGTGGCCAGGACATCCGCGTCGTCGCCGGCGGACAGCCCCCGGAACCGGCCCTGCCGGTCGTCGAGGAGTTGCCGGATCCGGTCCCGGGCCCGTTCGGCGCTGACCTTGTCGGTGAGGTTGAACAGGCCGGCAGTGACCAGGTGGTCGCCGCCGGGAGCCCGCAACGTCGCCCGGACGACCTGGTTGCAGCCGAGCCGGACCAGCAGGTCGGCCACCTCGTCGGTGGCGGCGACGGCGCAACTGCCGCTGGAGTGCGTCTTGAGGATCTCGTAGGCGGGCTGGCCGTCGGCGAGCTTCAACTCCTTGCCGGGAAAGAGTTCCTTCGCGGTGAGCGGCGCCTGGTCGGTGTCCCGCGAGTCGAGATCCTGCCGCTGGGTGGAAGCGGACGCGGCGACGTTCGGCTGGTACGTCGGGGTGGCCTGTGGCGCCGGCTTGTTGTCCACCAGCAGCGCGGCGGCGCCCAGACCGCAGAGCGCGAGCAGGACCAGGACGGCCGCACCGCCGACCAGCACCTGCCAGAGTCGCCCGCCGCCGCGCCGCGCGGGCGGCTCCACCGGCTGGGCCGAGGTGTAGACCTGGCTGCGGGGGGCCGCGACCGGGGTGCTGACGCGGGTGACCGGCGGCGGCTGGGTCGACGGCAGCATCAGCTGGTTGGGTCGGGGCAGCGACGGAGCGGGAAACCGGGACGGTGAGGGGCCGGCCGGCGGAGGCGGACCGGCGCCGAGCACGGCCAGGTCGGAGCCGGGCTCCGGGTCCTCGAATGCGTCCTCTTCGGACTCGTACCGATACACCATGTCGCCTAGAGTAGGAGCCATTGTCCCTTTAGGGGGTAATATTGGGAAATGCGGCTGTGGGCCGTGTCGTGGCCGACCCGGGCCGGTGCGAGAATTGCCGGCGTGACCGGCGACCATTACTTCACCGCGCAGCCCGCCAGCGACGCGCCGGCGCGCGAAGTCGAGTTCTCTGTCGCCGACCGCGACTACCAGCTCGTCTCGGCCGGCGGCGTCTTCTCCGCCAGCCGCCTCGACCCCGGCACCGCGGTGCTCCTGCGCAAGGCCGAGCTGCCCGCCGCCGACACCACCGGTGACCTGCTCGACCTCGGCTGCGGGTTCGGCCCGATCGCCTGCGTGCTGGCCGACGTGGCACCGGCGAGCACCGTCTGGGCGGTCGACGTCAACGCCCGCGCCCGCGAACTGACCGCCGTCAACGCGGCCCGGATCGGCGCCGCCGACCGGGTCCGGGTCAGCGCACCGGACGACGTGCCGGCGGACCTCCGGTTCGCGCAGCTGTGGTCCAACCCGCCCATCCGCATCGGCAAGGACGAGTTGCACGAGCTGTTGCTGCGTTGGCTGCCCCGACTCGCCCCGGACGGCGTCGGCTGGCTGGTCGTCGCCCGCCACCTCGGCGGCGACTCGCTGCACCGCTGGATCGTCGACCAGGGTTGGCAGGTCGAGCGGCACGCCAGCCAGAAGGGCTTCCGGGTGCTGCGGGTCACCCGGTAATTGGATGTCCCTCCCGGCCCTCGCTGGGGCAGGATCCCGGCGTGGGATACGTGGACGTGGCAGCGGTCGGGCACATCCTGCCCGACGGTCGGGAACTCTTCGCCGACGTGTCGTTCCGGGTCGGTGAGGGCGCCAAGGTCGCCCTGGTCGGGCCGAACGGCGCGGGAAAGACGACCCTGCTGCGGATGGTCGCCGGTGACCTGCCGGTGCGTACCGGCACCGTCGCGCGGGCCGGCGGGCTGGGCGTGATGCGCCAGTTCATCGGCATGATCGGCGACGAGACGACGCTGGCCGACCTGGCGCTGTCGCTCGCCCCGCCACCGCTGCGCGACGCCGGCCGCCGGCTCGCCGAGACCGAGACGGCCATGCGGGCGGCCGAGGTCCGCGGCAAGTTCAGCAGCGCCGCCGGAAAGGCCCAGCTGGCGTACGCCGACGCGCTCGGCGCCTGGGGCGAGGCCGGCGGGTACGACGCCGAGGTGCTCTTCGACACCGTCGCGACCATCGTGCTCAACCAGCCGTGGGACGCCGTACGGGACCGGCCGGTGCGTACCCTCTCCGGCGGCCAGCAGAAGCGCTTCGCCCTGGAGTTGCTGCTGCGCGGCCCGGACGAGGTGCTGCTGCTCGACGAGCCGGACAACTTCCTCGACGTGCCCGGCAAGCGCTGGCTGGAGGCGCGGCTGCGCGAGTCCACCAAGTCGGTGCTCTACGTCTCGCACGACCGCGAGCTGCTGGCCCAGAGCGCCGACCGGGTGGTGGCCGTGGAGGGCGGCAGCGCCTGGGTGCACCCCGGTGGCTTCGCCAGTTGGTACGAGGCGCGGGTGGCCCGGCACGCCCGTCTCGACGAGCTGCGCCGGCGCTGGGACGAGGAGCACCAGAAGCTGCGCGAGCTGATGCTGATGTACAAGCAGAAGGCCGCGTACAACGACGGGTTGGCCTCGCGCTACCAGGCCGCGCAGACCCGGTTGCGCAAGTTCGAGGAGGCCGGGCCGCCGCCCGTACCGCCGAAGGACCAGGACATCCGGATGCGGCTGACCGGCGGGCGAACCGGCAAGCGCGCGGTCGTCTGCGACCAGCTGGAGCTGGACGGCCTGACCTTCCCCTTCGACCTGGAGATCTGGTACGGCGACCGGGTGGCGGTGCTCGGCGCCAACGGCACCGGCAAGTCGCACTTCCTGCGGCTGCTGGCCCGGGGTGGCACCGATCCCGACCCGGCGAACGGACCGGTCGACGGGGCGGGCGGGCTCGCCCCGGTGACGCACGACGGCACCGCCCGGCTCGGCGCCCGGGTCCGCCCCGGCCACTTCTCGCAGACCCACGACCGACCGGAGCTGATGGGCAAGACGCTCGTCGAGATCCTGTGGCGGGGTGACGAGCACCGCACCGGGATGGACCGGCACGCGGCGATGGGGGTGCTCAGCCGCTACGAGCTGGCCGGGCAGGGCGACCAGCGCTTCGGCACGCTCTCCGGCGGGCAGCAGGCCCGGTTCCTGGTGCTGCTGTTGGAGCTGTCCGGCGCGACCCTGCTGCTGCTCGACGAGCCCACCGACAACCTCGACCTGGCCAGCGCCGAGGCGCTGGAAGCGGGCCTGAACGCGTTCGAGGGGACGGTGGTGGCGGTCACCCACGACCGGTGGTTCACCCGCTCCTTCGACCGGTTCGTGCTGTTCCGGGGCGACAGCGAGGTGGTGGAGACCCCGGAGCCGGTCTGGGACGTGGGCTGAGCGGTCGCCGGGCGGCGGTGCGTCCGGCCGGCATAGGGTGGATCTCGTGACTGAGATGACCTATCGCCGGCTGGGCGACTCCGGGCTCGTGGTGTCCGTCGTCGGGATCGGCTGCAACAACTTCGGCCGCAAGCTCGACCTCGATGGCACCCGCGCGGTCGTGGACGCCGCCCTGGACGTCGGGATCAACCTCTTCGACACCGCCGACATCTACGGCGAGCCGCAGGGCGGCTCCGAGGAGCTGCTCGGGCAGGCGCTCAAGGGACGCCGGGACGACGTGGTGGTGGCCACCAAGTTCGGCATGGACATGAACGGCCTCAACGGTCCGGACTTCGGCGCCCGGGGTTCGCGGCGGTACATCGCCCGCGCGGTGGAGGCGTCGCTGCGCCGGCTCGGCACCGACCACATCGACCTGTACCAGATGCACGAGCCCGACCCGGGCACCCCGATCGACGAGACCCTCGCGGCCCTCGACGATCTGGTCCGCGACGGCAAGGTCCGCTACCTGGGCAACTCCAACTTCGCCGGCTGGCAGATCGCCGACGCCGACTGGGTCGCCTCGTCCAACGGCCGGGCCCGATTCATCAGCGCGCAGAACCACTACAGCCTGCTGGAGCGGTCCGCGGAGGCCGAGGTGATCCCGGCCTGCGAGCGGTTCGGCCTCGGCATGCTGCCGTTCTTCCCGCTCGCCAACGGCCTGCTCACCGGCAAGTACAAGCGGGGCGGGCAGCCGCCGGCCGGCAGCCGGCTCTCCGGCGGTGGCCGGTACGCCGACCGGCTCGCCGCGGCCGACTGGGACACCATCGAGGCGATCGAGGCGTACGCGGCCGAGCGGGGTCTGACCATGCTCCAGGTGGCGATCGGCGGGTTGGCCGCCCAGCCGGCGGTGACCTCGGTGATCGCCGGCGCCACCACGCCCGAGCAGGTGTACGCGAACGCCGCCGCCGGCACCTGGGAGCCCAGCGACGACGACCTGGCGGCGCTGCGCGCCATCCTCTGAGCGCGGCGGGCGCGTGGTCGCCTGAACGACACCGGGCCGGGCCGCTCGTCGCGGCCCGGCCCGGTCGTTTCACTGGCGCCGGAGCGCCGGTCGGTCAGTCGTTCGGCGTCCAGGTGCGGCGGCGGCCGAACAGCATGGCCGCCCCCATCGCCGCGGCGACCAGCACGAGGCCGGCCGCCGCGAACGGCCACCAGCCGGCGCCCGCCCCGCGGTCGCCGGTCCCGTCCGCGGTCACCGCGACCGGTCTGGGGGCCGGAGGTGACTGCGCCGCCCGGGCCTGCACCGTGGCGGTGGCCTTGCCCTGCAGCGGAGCGGGGGAGTTCACCGTCACCTTCCACGTGCCGGTGGAGAGCACCGGGCCGCTGCTGTAGAAGCCCTGTCCCTCGGGCTGTGGCTCCAGTTGCACCGGCCCGACCCGCTGCCCGTCCGGGCCGGTGGCGGTGAGCACCAACCGCACCAGCTGGTCCAGCCGGCGGCCATCGGTGTAGGTGGCCTGGATGGTGACCCCCTCGGCGCCGTCGCCGGCCACCGTCAGCTTGAGTTTGTCGGCTTGGGCGGCCGCCGGGACCGCGGCGAACAGGGTCAGGGCCAGTCCGGCGAACACGGCGGCGACCACCTTGCGGATACCCGTCACGGACATCTCCTCACTACGGATGAGGGAGGCCCCTCCCCGACACCGTGGCGTCGGGGAGGGGCCTCGTCGGATCAGAGCTGGCGGCCCGGAGCGAGCCGGGTGACGTCGCCACTCAGTCGCCCGGCACCCTTGACGGGTTTGCCGTCGTTCGCCTTGACCCCGGCGTTGCTGGCCGGCGTTCCGCCGAGCCGCACCGTCATGGCGTCGGCGTCGCGGATCAGCACGTCCCGGATCTCCGCCTCGGTCACCAGCTTGGTGTCCGCGGCGAGCTTCCGGAATGCGGTCAGTTCCTTGAGCGCCTTGTTGTCGTTGCCCGCCGCCTCGGCCTTACGAACGGCGTCGAGCTTGTTCGTCAGATCCTTGTGGGCCTTGGCCGAGAGCCGCCCCGTCGCCTTGAACCGGTCCAGCAGGAACTGCATGTCCCGGAACGAGGTGGTGACGAAGAACCGGACCGCCGAGGTCGTCGTGTTGCCGGCCTTGTCGGTCGCGGTGACGGTCAGCTCGTGCAGGCCGAGCGGCAGCTCGTACATGGCCTGCAGGGTGCCGCTGGCGTACGCCTTGCCGTCCAGTTGGCCGACCACGGTCGCGATGCCCGAGGTCGGGTCGACGGCCTGCCAGGACACCCGAACGTCCTGGCTGTCCCCGTAGAGCTGGCCGTCGGCGATACCGGAGACCAGCAGCGTCGGCTTGGTGCCGTCGATCTTCAGGATCGCCGACTTGAGCGTCTCGGCGTTGCCCGCCTTGTCGGTGGAGCGGTACAGCAGCTCGTGCTGCCCGTCACCGGTCACCTCGACCGGCTTCGAGTACGGCGTCCACGCGCCGCCATCCAGCGACCACTCGACCGTCTTGACTCCGGAACCGGCGTCGGTCGAGGTCAGCACCACCGGGATCGTCCCGTTGTGCCAGCCGGCGTCGTTCGCCGGAGCGAACGTCGCCGTGGTGACCGGCGCGGTGGCGTCGATCTTGACCGAGACGGTCTTCGTCGACTCCACGTTGCCCGCCTGGTCCGTCGAGCGGAATCGCAGCTCGTGCGCCCCGTCGCCGCTGACCGTCACCGGAGCGGTGTAGTCGGTCCAGGTGGTGGCCCCGTCCAGCTGGTACGCCGTACCGGCCAGTCCGCTGCCGCCGGCCTCGTCGGCGGCGGTCAGGGTGACCGTCACCGGCCCGGTGTACCACCCGTCGGTGGGGGTGCCGGACACCGCCGCGGTGGTGACCGGCGCCTTCTCGTCGGCCACCTTCGTGCTCAACCGGAAGTAGTCGAACGAGGCCGTCTTCGACGCCGTCTGGTTGGCGCCGAGGGTGAACAGACCGACCTTCGGGGTGGCCCCGACCGCGCTGTTGGTCAGCGCCTCCAGCGTGGTCCAGGTCGTCCCGTCGGCCGAGTACGACGCCGTGAAGGTGTTGCCGCTGCGGGCCAGCCGCAGGTGCCACACCGCCGAGGTGAGGCTTGTGGCCTCCGGCTGCGGGTTCTGGACGACGCCGCCGATCTCGCTGCGGAACTCGATCCGCCGCGTCACCGTCTGGCCGGCCTGGTTGTCCGCGATGAAGTCGAACTTCAGGTAGTTGTCGTCGTCCGCCTGCACGAGCAGACCGGCCTGCTGGTACTGCTCGTTCAGCAGGCTGCCGTCGACAGTCGTCTCCAGGGTCCAGTCGCCCGAGGGCGCGGTCTGGAGGATGAAGTTCTTCGGCCCGGTGTTGCTGGTGCCGTAGATGTCACCGTTCGGCACGTCGATCCGCAACGCGCCACCGGTGACCCGGTAACCGTTCGGGTCCTCCCGCAGGATCGCGTCCCACCGGCACTTGTCCAGCGTGTCGCCGGTGAACTCGTCCGACGGGTCGATCGGGCCGGCCGGGGCGTCCGGCGTGACCTGGAACGAGTCGAAGGCCGCGTCGACCACGGGTGCCTCGGTGCCTCCGTTGAGCGCGAAGACCCCGATCCGCGGGTTGGTGATGCCGGCGAGCGCGGCCGACCGGCCGGCCGGGGTGAAGGTCTGCCCGTCGCCCGAGAAGGCCGCGGTCAGGTTCGTCCCGTCGCTGGTGATCCGCAGGTACACGGTGTCACCCGCCGGTGCGGCGGCGTTGTCGGCAGCGTCGTTGCGCGGCGTTCCGGCCGTCTCCCGGATGAACTCCACCCGCCGGCTGCCGTTGTAGAGCAGGTCCAGCTTGGCGTAGTTGTCGTCGTCGCCGTAGACCAGCAGGCCAGCCTGCTGGTAGTTGGCCGTCACCGGCAGGGTGACCTTGGTGGTCATCTCCCAGGCGCCGCTCGGAGCCGCCTGGAGCACCAGGTTGGTGGCGTCGTTGCGCGCGCCGTAGAGGTCACCGACCCCGGTCGGCAGCCGCAGCGCGCCGCCACTGACCGAGTAGAGCTGGTTCTCCCGGACCACGCTGGTCCACCGGCCCTTGTCGAGGCTGGTGCCGTTGAAGTCGTCCGAACGCGCCCCGAAGCAGGACGTGTCCGGCGCGTTCACCCGCACCGGCACCGTGGCGTACGACTTGGCGCCCTTGCTGTCGGTCACCGTGAGGGTGGCCGTGAAGGCTCCCACGCTTGTGTACGTGTGGCTGGCGTCCAGGGTGGACGCCGTACCGCCGTCACCGAAGTCCCAGGCGTACGTCAGCGGGGTGTCGCCCTCGGCGTCGGTGGCCGTGCCGTCGAAGGAGACGGTGACCGGCACGGTGCCGGTGGCCGGGGTCGCGGTGGCGGTGACCACCGGCGGCCCGTTCTCGGTGACGCCGCGGCCGACGAAGTCCATCCAGTTGACGTTGAACAGGGAACCCGTTCCGCCGTTCGGATCGCGGGCCACGAAGTACAGCGAGCCGCTCGCGGCACCGGTGACCGGCGCGCTCACGTCCGTGTACGTCTGCCACGCGCCGGTCGCCGGAACGGTGGCCGTGGCCACGACCGGTCCGTCGACGGCGCCCGCGTGGACCTCGATCCGACCGCCGGCGGCGGCCGAGGCGGCCCGGAACCGGATCTCGGTGATGTTCGTCAGGTTCGCCGGGACGATCGACCACCAGTCGCCGTCCTCGATGAACCCGATGTTCTGGCCGCCACCTGCGGTGTCGGCCCCGGTCTCCCGCTGCACGCCGGCGTCTCCGCCGCCGGTGCCGCCCGGCACCCGTCCGGTGGCCGTGAAGTACTCGGCCTGCTTCTGCTTGGGCTGCAGGATCTCGATGTCCCGGCCGGTGAGCGCGCCGGACCCGCCGGCCCCGCCCTTGTCGGTGTAGGTGGCCTCGAAGACCGCGAACACGTTCGCCTCGGCGCCGTGCCCGGAGGCGAGCGACGTCTGGACGGTGCCGGTGCAGCCGGTGTGCTGCTCCAGCGGGTGGGCGTGCTCGTCGTGACCGAGCAGCACCTGCAGGTTCACCCGGGCGCAGTCGATCTGCCCGTCCTCGGGGTCGGTCACCTTGACCGTGTAGCGGACCTGGTCACCCCAGTTGAAGAAGCCACCGTCCGGCGGGAACTCGATGCTCACCGTCGGTGCGGTGTTGCCCACGGTGACCGGCACGTTGGCCACCGCGGTACGGCCCTTCGGGTTGGTCACGGTGAGCTGGGCGGTGTAGTTGCCCGCCGTCGCGTACGTGTGCGTCGGGTTGGCCTCGGTGGAGGTCTGCCCGTCGCCGAAGGTCCAGGCGTAGGTGAGCGCGCCGCCGTCCGGGTCCCGGGAGCCGGCGCTGGAGAAGGCGACCGTCAACGGCGCCGGCCCCGAGGTCGGGTTGGCGGACGCCGCGGCGATCGGTGCGCGGTCGCCGGCGGTGTAGTCGATCCGGTAGATGCCGGAGTCGTCGTTGTTGCCGCCGAAGCCCGTGCCCCACTCGATCAGGTAGAGCGCGCCGTCCGGGCCGAACTCGAAGTCCATCGGCCGGATCATGCGCATACCGGTGAGCAGCTGGTTGATGTCCACCAACGACTTGCCGTCGGCGGTCATCTGCATCGTGTACATCTTGTTCTGGTTCCACTCGCCGAGCAGCGCCTTGCCGTCGTAGTAGGCCGGCCACTTGCGGGTGGAGTTGAGGTTGGCGTCGTACCGGTAGGCCGGACCGCCCATCGGGGCGCCACCGCCACCGATCTCCGGGTACCGCGCGTCACCGGCGTAGCCGTAGTCGACGGTGGCCGGGACGACCGGCGGGAGGTTGGTCAGGCCGGTGTTGTTGGGCGAGTTGTTCACCGGCGCGGCGCAGTCGAACTTCGGACCGCTCGGGCCGGACGGGAACGTGTAGTCGTTGTACGCCTCGTTCGTCCCGGTGCAGTACGGCCAGCCGTAGTTGCCGGGGGTCACGACGTTCCACTCGACCAGACCGCGGGGGCCCCGGTTCGGGTTGTCCGCGTTGGCGTCCGGCCCGTAGTCCCCGACGTACAGCGTGTCGGTCTTCGGGTCGGTGCCGATCCGGAACGGGTTGCGGAAGCCCATCGCGTAGATCTCGGGACGGGTCTTCTCGGTGCCCGGCGCGAAGAGGTTGCCGGTCGGAACGGTGTACGTCCCGTCGTCCTCCGGGTGGATCCGGATCACCTTGCCGCGCAGGTCGTTCGTGTTGGCGGAGGTGCGCTGCGAGTCGTAGTCCTGACGGCCCGGCCGCTCGTCGAGCGGCGAGTACGCGTTCGACTCGAACGGGTTGGTGTTGTCACCGGTGGCCAGGTAGAGGTTGCCGGCGCTGTCGAAGGTCATGCTGCCGCCGGCGTGGCAGCAGGTGTTGCGCTGGGTGTCGACCCGCAGCACCTGCTTCTCGCTCGCCGGGTCGATGGTGTCGCCGGTCACCGTGAACCGGGACAGCAGGTTGCGGGTGACGCCGTCGTTCGGGGCGTAGTAGAGATACACCCACTTGTTGGTGGCGAAGTCCGGGTCGAGCCGGATGCCGATGAGGCCGTCCTCGTTGCCGGTGAAGACGTCCAGGTCGACGGCGGTGACGGTGCTGCCGGTGTCGGGCTTGATGATCTGCACCCGGCCGTCGCGCTCGATGTAGAAGACCCGCCCGTCGGGGGCGATGTCCAGCTCCATCGGGTTGCTTGTGTTGCTGTCCAGCGTGACCTTCTCGAAGCTGGACGTCTTCGAGGCGCCGCAGTCGGCGTCGACCACGCCGGCCGCCGTCTGGATGCCGCCGAGCAGGTGCTTGAGGAACTCGGGCTCGGCGTACGACTCCCGGGTGTGCCCGCCGCCGGTGTACCAGGAGCGGCCACCGTCGAAGTCCTGGCACCACGCGGTCGGGTGGTCGGCGCCCATCGCGCCGGCGCCCGGGGTGTAGCTCTTCTCGTCCAGGCTGGCCAGCACGTGCACGTCCGGCCGGGGGTTGGTCTGGAAGTTGTACCACTCGTCGAACCGGGACCAGTGGTCCGGCAGTTCGGCGGTGGACGGGTGGGCGTGGTCCTCCACCTTGACGGTGGCCTGCTGGTTCTGCGGGTGGTTGGCGAAGTACGCGCCGACCAGGTCGCCGTACCAGGCCCAGCTGTACTCGGTGTCCGAGGCGGCGTGGACGCCGGCGTAACCGCCGCCGGCCCGCACGTAGCGCTCGAAGGCCGCCTGCTGGTCGGCGTCGAGGACGTCACCGGTGGTGGAGAGCCAGATCACGGCCTTGTACTTGGCGAGGTTGGCGTCGTTGAACGCGGCACCGTCCTCAGTGGTGTCCACTGTGAACCCGTTCGCCGCGCCGAGCTGCTGGATGGCGGCGATGCCGGTGGGGATGGAGTCGTGCCGAAAGCCGGCGGTCTTGGAGAAGACCAGGACGGAGTAGGGGTCGGCCGCTGCGGCCTTCGGTGCCTTCGGCACCACCTGGGTGACCGGAGCCGCGGCCTGCGCGTCTCGCGGGGGGACCTGCGCCGCGGCCGGAGCCGCCTGCGCCGGCGACCCGAGCAGGGTCGTCGAGGCGAGCGCTAGGGAGAGCAGGGTAGCGGTGAGTGGTAAACGGGTACGACGAGAACGGGACACGCCGCCTCCAATGTCGCGGTGGACAGGAATCGCGGGGGCCGGCTGCCGAAGACCGTCCCGGATGGAGCCGGCGGGGAGGCCGTGCCAGGGCGTCCCCACCGGCATTTTGTCGAATCGCTGAACAAATTAATTCTGGTGTATCCATGTCGGGCAAGATGCCGGCCGGTAACGGTTCTGCAACGGCGTGCGACATTCCGAACAGGACCGGAGAAAGTACCCCATCGATGGGACCCTGTCCGGCCGGCGGCCGCTCCCTTGGCAGACCGGCGGAACTGTCGTACGGTGACACGCAAGTAACCCACGGGAGCCCGGTGTACCGGGCTGAGAGGGGGGCTGACAGCCCCCGACCGTCGAACCTGATCCGGGTAATGCCGGCGCAGGGAGGAGTGTTGCCGTGCCGTCCCTTGGACGACTGCATCTGATCACCGACACCCGACCCGGGCGTGACCCACTCACCGTGGTCCGGGCCGCCCTCGCGGCGGCCCGCGCCGACCTCGTCGTGCAGGTCCGGGTGGAGGACTCCGCGACCGATCGCGAGGCGTACGACCTGGCCGGCCGGGTGCTGGCGCTCTGCGCGCCGTACGGAGCGACCTGCCTGGTCAACGACCGGCTGCACGTGGCGCTCGCGGTGGGCGCCGCCGGTGGGCACGTCGGGGCCGACGACCTGCCGGTCGCCGCCGCCCGGCACGTGCTCGGCCCGACCGGCGTGCTCGGCGCCACCGCACGCGCGCCGGAGACGGCGGTCGAGGCGGTCACCGCCGGGGCCAGCTACCTGGGCGTCGGCCCGTGCCACGCCACCAGCACCAAGAACGGCCTGCCGGATCCCATCGGGCCTGCGGGCGTCCGCGCCGTCGCCGACGCCGTCGACGTGCCGGTCATCGCGATCGGCGGGGTGACCGCCGACCGGGTGCCGGCGCTGCGGGCCGCCGGGGCGTACGGGGTGGCGGTGGTCGGTGCGCTCTCCGGCGCCGCCGACCCCGCGCGGGCGACCGCCGACCTGCTGCGGGCGCTGGCGTGACGCGCACCGATGTGGCGGTGGTCGGCGCGGGCCCGATCGGACTGGCCATCGCGTGGCGCTGTGCCATCCGGGGGTTGCGCGTCGAGGTGCACGACCCGGCTCCCGGGTCGGGGGCATCGGCCGTCGCCGCCGGCATGCTCTCCCCGGTCGCCGAGGCGTACTTCGGCGAGCGGCGGCTGACCGAGCTGCTGGTGGCGTCCGCCGCCCGCTGGCCCGGGTTCGCCGCCGAGCTGACCGAGGCGAGCGGCACCGAGATCGGCTACCGGACCGAGGGCACCCTGATGGTCGGGCTGACCGGCGACGACCTCGCCGAGGCACGCCGGCTCTGGGCGTACCAACAGGGGTTGGGTCTGCCGGTGACGCCGCTGCGCCCGAGCGAGCTGCGCGACCGCGAACCGGCGCTCGCCCCTCGGGTGCGCGGCGGCGCGCTCGCGCCCACCGACCACCAGGTCGATCCCCGGCTGCTGGTGCCGGCGCTGCGCACGGCCGCGCGGCGGGCCGGCGCGGTGCTCGTGCCGCAGCCGGTCCGGCGGCTGTCCGACGTGGACGCGGGGGTCACCGTGGTCGCCGCCGGCTGCGGGGCCGCCGCGCTCACCGGCATGCCCGTGCGGCCGGTGAAGGGCCAGATCCTCCGGCTGCGCGCGCCCGGCGGCGTCGCGCCGGGCTTCCGGCACGTGATCCGGGGGTACGCCGACGGCGAGCACGTCTACCTGGTGCCCCGGGCCGACGGCGAGGTGGTCCTCGGCGCGACGGTCGAGGAGCGCGCGGACGCCAGCGTCACCGCCGGCGCGGTGCTGCGGCTGCTGCGCGCCGGTGTCGACCTGTTGCCCGAGCTGACCGAGTACGACCTGGTCGAGGCGGTCGCCGGCCTGCGGCCCGCAACGCCGGACAACGCGCCGATCCTCGGGCCGCTGCCCGGCCGGCCGGACGTCCTGGCCGCCACCGGGCACCACCGGCACGGCATCGTGCTCACCCCGATCACCGCCGAGAAGATCGCCGACCTGGTGACCACCGGCGTGCCCGACCCGCTGCTCGCGCCCTTCGGCGCGGACCGGTTCGCCGTCGCGTCGTCGACCGGGACCGGCGACGCGGCACGGCTCGGCGCGGGCGACGTGAGCGGACGCCGGTTCGCCGTCGCCTCTCCGGCCGGCGACGCGGCACGGCCCGGAGCGGGCGACGTGAGCGGACCTGGACGGACGACCGAGGAGGACCTGTGGAGTTGACGGTGAACGGGGCCGGGCGCAGCGTCCCCGGCGGCGCGTCGGTGGCCGATCTGGTCCGCGACGTCGCCCCGCACCAGCGTGGCGTCGCGGTCGCGGTCAACGGCGAGGTGGTGCCCCGGGCCGGCTGGCCGGGCACGGTGCTGCGCGACGGTGACCGCGTCGAGGTGCTGACCGCCGCGCAGGGCGGGTGAGCGGCGTGTCCTTCGAACTGGGTGGGGTCACGTTCTGCTCGCGGTTGATCCTCGGCACCGGCGGCGCCGCGAACCTGCACGTGCTGGAACAGGCGATCCGGGCGTCCGGTACGGAGCTGGTCACGCTGGCGCTGCGCCGGGTGGGCACCGCCCCGGGCACCGCCGGAGGGCTGCTGGACCTGCTGGACCGGTGCGGCGTACGGCTGCTGCCGAACACCGCCGGCTGCCACACCGCCACCGAGGCGGTGAAGGTGGCCCGGCTGGCGCGCGACGCGTTCGACACCGACTGGGTCAAGTTGGAGGTGATCGGCGACGAGCGGACGCTGCTGCCCGACGGCGTGGAACTGCTCCGCGCCGCCGAGGAGCTGGTCGCCGACGGCTTCACGGTGCTGCCGTACACGAGTGACGACCCGGTGCTGGCCCGCCGCCTCGCCGACGTGGGCTGTGCCGCGGTGATGCCCGCTGGGGCGCCGATCGGCTCCGGGCTCGGCATCGGCAACCCGCACCACATCCGGCTGATCCGGCAGAGCGTGGACGTCCCCGTGATCCTGGACGCCGGCATCGGCACGGCGTCCGACGCGGCCCTGGCGATGGAGCTGGGCTGCGACGCGGTCCTGCTGGCCAGCGCGGTGACCCGGGCCGCCGACCCGGTGGCGATGGCCACGGCGATGCGGTACGCCGTCGAGGCGGGCCGACTGGCCGCCGGTGCGGGACGGATCGCCCGCCGCTTCCACGCCCTGCCGTCCACTCCCGACGAGGGAAGACCAGACCTGTGACGGGGTTGGTGCCGTCGGGGGTTGTCCTGTTGACCGATCGGCTGGTCGCCAGGGGCGGTCTTGAACGGGTCGTCGCGGGAGCGGTCGCCGGGGGAGTGCGATGGGTCGTGCTGCGGGAGAAGGACCTGCCCCGCGCCGAGCGCGCCGCCCTCGCGGTCGACCTGCGCGCGATCCTCGCCGACGTCGACGGGACCCTCATCGTGGCCGGCCCCGAACCGCTCGGCGGCGACGCCGTCCACCTGCCCGCCGCCGGCCCGTACCCGCCGCCGCCCCACCAACTGGTCGGCCGCTCCTGCCACAGCGTGGCCGAGCTGAACCGCCTCACCACCGAGCACTACGCCACGGTCTCCCCAGTCTGGCCAACAAAATCCAAGCCCGGCTACGGCCCACCCCTGAACGTCGCGGGACTGGGCAGCCTGGTGCGCGCAAGCCCGGCGCCTCTGCTGGCTCTGGGCGGGGTTGAAACCCCGGAACAGGTAACCGCGTGCGTCGACGCCGGAGCCGCCGGAGTGGCCGTGCTGGGCGCACTCATGCGAGCCGAAGACCCAGAAGAAACAGCCGCCACCCTGAGCAGCGCCTTCGTCAAGGCGGTCACCCAAAAGCTCGTAAAAAGCCGGCACGGGCGCACGGAGGCCCCCCGGTCAGGGCTGCGGCCGACCGTGCCCACGCAGGGATCAAGCCTGACCGCCCGGAGTGGGCACGGTCGGCCGCAGCCCCAAAGCGCAACCACAGAGGAAAGCCAGTGACCCCACAAACCATCCTCACCATCGCCGGCTCCGACTCCGGCGGCGGCGCCGGCATCCAGGCCGACCTCAAGGTCTTCGCGGCGCTCGGGGCGTACGGCACCAGCGTCCTCACGGCGGTCACCGCGCAGAACACCCGCGGTGTCGACGCCGTCCTGCCGCTGCCGCCGCGCACGGTCACCGAGCAGCTGGACAGCGTCCTCGCCGACTTCACCGTCGGCGCGGTCAAGACGGGAATGCTCGGCACACCCGCAGTCGCCGACGCGGTGGCCCAGGCTGCCCAGGACGGCCGGCTGCCCCAACTCGTCGTCGATCCGGTGCTGGTCGCCACGAGCGGCCACCGGCTCGGCGTGGTGGGTGCGGTGGAGCGGCTGCTTCCGTACGCCCGGGTGGCGACGCCGAACTGCGCGGAGGCCGCGGCCATCACCGGACGCGCGGTGGACGACCTGGCCGGGATGGTCGTCGCCGCGGAGGCCCTCGCCGCTGGCGGCCCGGAGCACGTGGTGGTCACCGGCGGTGACCTGGGTGGAGACGAAGCGGTCGACGTGCTGCACGGGGGCGGCGTCACGACCCTGCTGCGCGGGCCACGGGTGGACACCCGGCACACCCACGGCACCGGGTGCTCGTTCTCGGCGGCGATCGCCGTGCGGCTCGCGCTGGGCGATCCGGTGCCGGCGGCGGTGGGGGCCGCCAAGGAGTACGTGCTCCGCGCGCTGACCGGCGCGCGGGGCTGGGAGCTGGGCGCGGGGCGCGGGCCGCTGGATCACTTCGGCTGGTCCGCCTGATCACCAGGGAGGTTGTCATGCAGGCACGAGGCAAGGTGTACGTCGAGGGGTCACGGCCGGATGTGCGGGTGCCGTTCGCCGAGGTGGCGCTGACCGGCGACCATCCGCCGGTGCGGCTCTACGACACGTCCGGCCCGGGATCGGACCCGTCGGTGGGGTTGCCCGCGTTGCGGGGCCCGTGGATCGCCGAGCGGGGTGACGTGGCGCCGGTACGAGGCGCCGGTACGCCGCTCGCCGGTGTGGACGGACGACGTCCGACGCAGCTCGCGTACGCGCGGGCCGGCGTGGTGACGCCGGAGATGGAGTTCGTGGCGATCCGGGAGAACGTCGACCCGGAACTCGTGCGGGCCGAGATCGCCGCCGGCCGGGCGGTGCTGCCGCTCAACGTCAACCACCCGGAGTGCGAGCCGGCGATCATCGGCAAGGCGTTCCTGGTCAAGGTGAACGCCAACATCGGCACGTCGGCGGTCAGCTCGTCGGTCGCCGAGGAGGTGGAGAAGCTGACCTGGGCCACCCGCTGGGGCGCCGACACCGTGATGGACCTGTCCACCGGCAAGCGGATCCACGAGACCCGGGAGGCGATCGTGCGGAACTCGCCGGTGCCGATCGGCACGGTGCCGATCTACCAGGCCCTGGAGAAGGTCGGCGGCGACCCGGTCAAGCTGAGCTGGGAGGTCTTCCGGGAAACCGTGATCGAGCAGGCCGAGCAGGGCGTCGACTACATGACTGTGCACGCCGGGGTGCTGCTGCCGTACGTGCCGCTGGCCGTGGACCGGGTCACCGGCATCGTCTCCCGGGGCGGCTCGATCATGGCGGCGTGGTGCCTGGCCCACCACGAGGAGAACTTCCTCTACACCAACTTCGCCGAGCTGTGCGCGATCCTCGCGCGCTACGACGTGACGTTCTCCCTCGGCGACGGGCTGCGGCCCGGCTCGATCGCCGACGCCAACGACGAGGCGCAGTTCGCCGAGCTGCGCACCCTCGGCGAGTTGACGACGCTCGCCTGGGAGCACGACGTGCAGGTGATGATCGAGGGCCCCGGCCACGTGCCCATGCACAAGATCAAGGAGAACGTGGATCTCCAGCAGGAGTGGTGCCACGAGGCGCCCTTCTACACGCTCGGCCCGCTGACCACCGACATCGCGCCCGCGTACGACCACATCACCTCGGCCATCGGCGCCGCGATGATCGGCATGTTCGGCACCGCCATGCTCTGCTACGTGACCCCGAAGGAGCACCTCGGCCTGCCGGACCGCGACGACGTCAAGGCGGGCGTGATCGCGTACAAGATCGCGGCCCACGCGGCGGACCTGGCCAAGGGGCACCCGGGCGCGCAGGCGTGGGACGACGCGCTGTCCAAGGCGCGGTTCGAGTTCCGCTGGGAGGACCAGTTCAACCTCTCGCTGGACCCGGAGACGGCGCGGTCGTACCACGACGCGACGCTGCCCGCCGAGCCGGCGAAGACGGCGCACTTCTGCTCGATGTGCGGCCCGAAGTTCTGCTCGATGAAGATCACGCAAGAGCTCAAGGAGTACGCGGCCCGCGGCATGAAGGACAAGTCGGCGGAGTTCGTCTCCGGCGGCGGGAAGGTCTATCTGCCGCTCGCCTGACCGGTCCGGCATGGTCGACTCGGGTTCACTGAAGTCGGGGTGTCCCGGCGCGGTGGACAGCCCGGATTCAGGGAACCCGAGTCGATCAGACGGGGTCGGCGTCCCGAACGGACGTCAGGCGGGTCAGTCGCGGTGGTGACGGCCGGTGGAGCGCAGCGAGCGACGACCGTTC
The DNA here is from genome assembly GCF_040607775.1 of Micromonospora sp. NPDC005237. NCBI lineage: Bacteria > Bacillati > Actinomycetota > Actinomycetes > Micromonosporales > Micromonosporaceae > Micromonospora > Micromonospora sp. NPDC005237. Next base: position 54,146 of record NZ_JBEXHJ010000011.1, read on the forward strand.
TCCTGCTCCGGCTCGTTGTCCGCGACCGGCTTGCCGAGCCCGGCGACCCAGTCGACGAACTCCTCGTCCTGCGTGGCCAGCGGCTCCGCCGCATCCGCCGCGGGCCGCTTCTCCTCGTCGGCCCGGGCCCGGTTGCGTCGGAACAGGCCACCGAGCCGTCCCCGCCGGGAGGGCTGCTCCGCGTCGTCCGTGGACGCCGGTGCGGCCCGCCGAGCATCGCTGTCCGGCCCGCCACTGTCGGCGGTGCCGGACGCGCGGCCCTGCTCGGGTATGCCCGGACCGGCCGACGGCGGCACGACCGGTCCCGCCGAGGCGGGCGCACCGGTAGCCTCGCCGACCCGGCCGCGCCTGCCGATGGCCCGGTCCGTCGCGTTGCTGGCCCGGTCGGTCATGCTGCTGGCCGGGTCGGTCGTGCTGTTGGCCTGGCCCGTCGTGCTGGCGGCGCGGCCTCTCGACCAGCCCCCGTCGAGCGTGGCGGCGGTCGGGCTGTCCTGGTTCGGCGTGCTGGCGGTCGGATCTGTCGGGCTGCCCTGGTCTGGTGTGCTGGCGGTCCGATCCGACGCGGCGGCGCGTCGAGTGGTGTTGAAGGCGTCCCAGGTGCTGGCGCGGCTCAGGTCCGGCAGCGGCGCCCGGTGCCGGAAGCGGGGCGTCCAGTCGGTCGACTCCTCCGCCGGGACGGGAGCATCCGAACCGGACGGTTCGGGGTCGGCCGCCCCCGTCGCCGATCCGGTGGTCCACGCCGAGGTGACCGGCCAGGCCGGTGCCGTCGGGGCCCACCCGGCGGTCCCCGGGCCGTCGGCGGTCGCCTCACCGAACAACGAAGCGCCGCCGTCGCTCTCGGCCGCGGATCGTTCGGCGCGGCCCGTCCCGGACCCCTCGACGGGTGCGGGATCCCCAACCGGGGTAGTGGTGACCGCCGGCTCGGTGCTGGCGGCCCCGTCGCGCCGGCTCTCTCCACCGGTCCCGACGGTCTGCTCCTGCGGATCCTTTCCGCCGGTCTGATTCGCCTGGCCGGGCTCGGTGTCCTGGCCGGGCTCGGTGTGCCGGTCGGGCAGGGGAGCGTCCTGGCCGGGCAGGGGAGCGTCCTGGTCGACGGGTCCGGCGGAGTCGGTGCCGGTCAGGTCGGTGGCCTTGCCGGACCGGGCCGGCCGCCTGGTGCGCCCAGCGGTCGATCCGGCGGCTGCCGCCGTGTGCTCGGCGGTCGTGCCCGGAGTGACGTCGGCGGGGGTGGACTTCGGCTTGCGCGTACGGCGCGGCTTGGGTGCGGGCGCGTCGGCCGCGCCCTCGCCCTCGCTGCTCGCGCTCGGCGTGGCCGCGTCGCCCGCGCTCGGCGTGCCCGGGGCCGTCGTGCCCGTGACCGGCGTGACCGTGGCCGGCGTGCCTGGGGCCGTCGTGCCTGGGGCCGTCGTGACCGGGGTCGTCGGGTCGCTGGTCGTCGTGCGGTCGCTGTCCCGCTTGTCCCCGCCGGCCGTGGTCGTCGTCGTGCTGCCGGTCGGGTCGTCGGCGCTCGCGTCGGGCGTCGGACCGACGGCCCCGGTACCGACGGCCCCTGTGTCGCCGGCCGCAGCGGTGGACGTCGCCGCGGTGGACGCCGGGACGGTAGGGGTCGGGTCGGCGGGGCCGATGGGGTCCGCGTCCCGGCTCGACGGGGCCGACTGTCGCCCGGCGGTGAACTCGCCGGTCGGGTCGGTCAGCCAGGAGGCGGGGGCCGGCGGGTTGGTCGCGCGGTCGTGCTGCCGGCCCGTGTGGAGCGCGTCCCGGGGCGGGGTGCCCGCCGTCGGCGCGTCCGGGGTGGTGTCGGCGTGCTGGCGGCGGCCGACCGGCCGGGGCGCCTGCCCGGGGGGCGTCGCGTCGGTGGGGACGGCGCCGTGCTGGCCGCTCGCCGTGGTCGCCGGCCAGTCCCAGTGGGCGGGAACGGTGCGTACGGTGGCGGTGTCGTCGGCGGCGCGCGGACCCGGACCGGTCTTGGTCAGGTGCCCACCGGTGGGGGCCGCGTCGGCGGCGGGCTCGGTGTCACCGTGGTCGTCGACCGGACCCGTCGACCTCGCCGCTTCGGCGCCCGGCAGGGGCGGGCCGGCGGGCAGCGGGCGCAGGATGTCGGTCGGCTGGATCGCCTGGGGATCGGCGGTGCGGGCGCCGACGGGCCAGCGCAGCAGGGCGGCGGCCGCGGCGCCGAGGGCGCCGGCGAGGATCGCGATCAGCGCGCCGTAGTAGGGGGTGGTCTGGTAGCGGTCCACCGCGTCGCCGGGGCCAGCGGTCAGGTACGCGAATGCCACCAGCACCGGACCGGCCACCCCGGTCACCCCGCTGATCAGCGGAACCTGGCCGCGCCAGCGGGCCAACCCGGCGGTCGCGGCGCCCGCGAGCAGCGCCACCACGGGCAGCAGGAGCAGCGCCAGACGCTGCGCGGCGGCGTCGTCCAGCCAGTTCGGTTCGAGTACGCCGAGTCGGACCGTGGGCAGCGGGCCGGCCGTGCCGAGCGACGGCAGGACGGAAATGAACGCCAGCAGCCAGACCGCCCCGGCCACGGCCGCCATGTTCCAGCCCAGTTCCGGTCGGAACAGTACGGCGACGGCCGCGCCCGCTCCGATGACCGCCCCGAGAATGGCGCAGATGCCGACCGCCCAGACCGGGTCCACCGAGATCAACTCGGCGGCTCGGGCGGGCTGCATGCAGAGCGGGGCCACGGCGGTGGCGCCGAGTGCGGCCGCGCCGCCGATGGCCAGTTGCCGGCCGATGCTGGCCGGCGGGGTGTCCCGGCGGGCCAGACGCCCGGTCAGGACGGCACCGGCGACGGCGGCGTTCGCGGCGAACCAGCCCACCCAGACGAGCTGGGCCGGCCACTGGTTGACGGTCGTGCCGGTGAAGGCGCCGGTGAGTCGGACGATGCCGAAGCCGTACGCGACGCCGAGCTGGCCGGCTCCGGCCAGCACGCTCACCCCGAGCGCCGTGAGCAGTAATCTGCCCCAGGTCCGAAAGGCCATGTCCGGCACGTTACGCACCTGGTACACCCGATCGCCACCGGCACGCCGCGCGGCGGGGCGAGGCGCGCCCGGCGGGTCTACTTGAGTTCGACCAGTCGGGCCAGGTATGTCGTGTCCCCGACATTGGTGAGCATGTGTACGGCACCGGGGTCCCGGTAGACGACTCCGCCGGTGGGCTCGTCGGCGTCGATCCGGGTGCCGTCGATGGTCTGTACGACGTTCTTCGCGCCCTGGATCGCCACCACCAGGTAGGGGTGGTCGTGCCGGTGCAGCGGCTGCCGCTCGCCCGGTTCGAGCCGGATGTGCCAGACCCGGACCCGGTCGTTCTCGTACACGATCTCCTGGCCCACCGGCCCGAGTTCGGTGCCGTCGATCACATCCGTCATCGTCCACCGTCCAGTTGGGGAAGCACCTCGGCGGCGATCAGCTCAAGGTGGTCGAGGTCGTCGAGGTCGGTCATGCGCAGGTGCACCCGGGTGGCGCCGATCTCGGCGAACTCGCCGATCCGCTGCACGAGCTGCGCGGGCGAGCCGACCACCGGGTCCTCCGGTGGCAGCGCGCTCTTCTCGTGCAGTGGCGCGGCCCGCAGCTGCGCCTCGGCGTCGGTGCGGCCGATGGCCACCACGATCCCGGCGGAGAGCACCAGCGGGACGCGGCCGGCCTCCGTCCGACCCACGCGGTCGCACGCCTCCCGCACCCGGTCGTACGCCCCGGCGGTCTCGGCCACGGACTTGAACGGCATGTTGAACTCGTCGGCGTAGCGGGCCGCCAGTTCGGGGGTCCGCTTGGGACCGCGCCCGCCCACGATGATCGGCGGTCCGGGCACCTGCGCCGGTTTGGGCAGCGCGGGCGCGTCCACCAGCCGGTAGTGGTCACCGGTGAAGCTGTACGTCTCGCCCACCGGGGTGGCCCACAGCCCGGTGATCACCTCAAGCTGCTCGGCCAGTCGATCGAAGCGCTCGCCAACGGGCGGGAACGGGATGCCGTACGAGGTGTGCTCGCGCTCGTACCAGCCGGCGCCGATGCCGAGGTCGACCCGGCCGCCACTCATCTGGTCGACCTGTGCGACCAGCACCGCGAGAGGTCCGGGCAGGCGGAAGGTCGCCGACGTGACCAGGGTGCCGAGCCGGATCCGTTGGGTCTCGCGGGCCAGCGCGGCGAGGGTCAGCCAGGCGTCCGTCGGGCCGGGCAGGCCCGGGTCGGCGCCCATCGACTGGTAGTGGTCGGCGCGGAGGAAGCCCTCGTAGCCGCCGGCCTCGACCAGTCGGGCGAACCGGAGCTGGGTGTCGTAGTCGGCGCCCCGGTGGGGCTCGGTGAAGACCGACACCCGCATGTTCATCGTCCCTCCGCGCCGGCCGCGGCCGGCTGGTCGCGTTCCATCAACAGCTCGTGCAGGTCGGCGCTGACCCGGGCGACGTCGGCGAGGTGGGCGTTGCGGCCCAGGGTGCGGGGTCGGGGGATGGCCACCTCGACCACCTTGCGGATCCGGCCGGGGCGGGGGCTCAGCACGACCACCCGGTCGGCGAGCAGCACCGCCTCGTCGATCGAGTGGGTGACGAAGACGATGGTGGGCTTGTTCTCCATGTGCACGCGCTGGAGTTCGCCGGAGAGTTCCTCGCGGGTGAGCGCGTCGAGCGCGGAGAACGGCTCGTCCATCAGCATCACCCGCGGCTCGCCGATCAGCGACCGGCACAGCGACACCCGTTGCTGCATGCCACCGGAGAGTTCGTGCGGCAGCCGCTTCTCGAACCCGGAGAGCCCGGCCACGTCGAGCAGTTGCCGGGCCCGCTCGCGGTGCTTGGCGCGGCTCCAGCCGAAGATCTCCACCGGCAGCAGGACGTTGTCCAGCACGCTGCGCCACGGCAGCAGCGCCGGCTTCTGGAAGAGCATGGCGATGTCGCGGCGGGGTCGGGTGATCGGCGTACCGGCCACGGTGATCTCGCCGGAGGTCAGCGGGAGCAGCCCGGCGATCAACCGCAGCAGGGTGGACTTCCCGCAGCCGGAGCGCCCGAGCACGGCCACGAACTCGCCCTCGGCGACGTCGAGGTCGATGCCGCGAAGGGCTTCGACCCGGCCGGATCGGCCCTCGAAGGTACGCGACACCCCGGACAGTCGGATCATCTGCGGCGTACCTCCGCTGAGTGGACGGTCAGGAATCCGACAAAGGCTAGCTGCCGCGTTGACATTCCGCACCGTCCGGGGTGGTCGTCAGGTTGTATCCGTTCCGCAACCCAATACGCCTGGCGTCGTAACTGTGGGCTTCTCGTACGCTGTGCCCGCGAAGAGTCCCCTCACGATGGCGGTGCCCGGCTTGCCCCTCCTGCCGGCACCGTCGCGACAACCCCCGCCGGTGGCCTGCGGTCCCGGTCGGAAAGGACATGGTGCTACTGATGAGAAGGCTGACCCGTACGGTCGCTACGGCCGCGCTGGCCACCGCCCTCGCCCTCGTCTCCGCCTGCAGCAGCGGGTCGGACTCGTCCGACGACGCCAAGGGCGGCAAAGGCGGAGCACTGGAGAAGGTGACCTACCTCACCTCCTTCGGCAACTTCGGCCGTGACTCCTACGCCTGGGTGGCGAAGGAGAAGGGCTTCTTCAAGGAGGCCGGCTTCGACGTCGAGATCAAGGCCGGCCAGGGCACCGGCGGCGTGATCCAGACGGTCGTCGGCGGCCAGGCGGACTTCGGGCCGATCGACCTCACCGGTGGTCTGCTCCAGCTCGGTAACGGCCAGGCCAAGGACTTCACGGCGGTGGCCGCGATCCAGCAGCGCACGATGGCCGGCATCGCCACCGTCGAGGGCAAGAACATCAACTCGCCCAAGGACCTGGAGGGCAAGAAGCTCGCCGACACCCCCGGCTCCGTGGTCCGCAACCTGTTCCCGACGTACGCCCGGCTCGCCGGTGTGGACGCCAGCAAGGTGACCTGGGTCAACGGTGAGGCGCAGGCGCTGATCGGCACCCTGGCCAGCGGCTCGGTGGACGGCATCGGCCAGTTCGTCGTCGGCCAGCCGACGATCGAGGCGGTGGCCAAGAAGAAGGCCGTCATGCTGCCGTACAGCAACGTGATGCAGGACCTCTACGGCAACGTGTTGATCACCTCCTCGAAGATCGCCAAGGAGAAGCCCGAGATGGTGAAGCGGTTCACCGCGGCGCTGCTCAAGGGCCTCGAGTACAGCCTGGCGAACTCCAAGGAGGCCGGCGAGATCCTGAAGAAGAACGTCGACGCCGCCAACCCGGTGGCCGCCGCCGCCGAGCTGGACCTGATGGCCGCGTACGTGCGTTCCGGCAACTCCGGCACCGCGATCGGCACGCTGGACAGCGGCCGGGTCGCGAAGAGCATCGCGATCCTGCAGGGCGCGGGCGCGCTCAAGCAGAACATCACCCCCGAGCAGATCATCGACTTCAGCCTCGCGCCGAAGGCCTGATCGTCCGGTCGCCACCAGGGGGTACGTCCCGCCGGATCCGGTGGGACGTACCCCCGTCGCTCGTCGGCCCCCAGGGCCGTCGGATTTCGAGGAGGACAAGATGACCGACGTGCGGTCAGTCGAGCCGGCGGTGACGGTGCCCCCATCCCCGGGTGCCGGCCCGGAGGCGGGACGGGCGGGTCGGGGCGCCGGCCTGCGCGCCGGGGTCGGGGCGGCGCTGCTGCCCGCGGCCGGTCTGCTGGTCGCCCTGGCGGCGTGGTGGCTGATCGCCCGGCTGGAGCTGATCCCGCCGGCCGCCCTGCCGCCGCCGGGGGGTGTGTTCAGCGCGTTCGTCGACAAGCCCGCCCAGATGCTGGAGCACACCGGGACCACCCTGCTGGAGATCCTGGTCGGCTTCGCCCTGTCGGCGGCCGCCGGCGTCCTGATCGGACTGTCCCTGGCCAGTTCCCGCGCCGTGGAGCGGATGTTCACGCCGCTGCTGGTCGCGGTGAACGCGGTGCCGAAGATCACGTTGGGCCCGCTGCTGGTGGTGGCGCTGGGCTGGGGTCAGAAGCCGATCCTGACCATGGTGTTCCTGCTCTGCTTCTTTCCGATCGTGCTGTCCACCGCGACCGGGCTGACCACCACGCCGGCCGACCTGGCCGAGCTGGTCCGGTCGTGGAACGCCTCCCGCTGGCAGGCGTTCCGCAAGGTGCGGTTCCCGGCGGCGCTGCCGCAGATCTTCGTCGGGCTCAAGGTGGCCATGCCGCTGGCGGCCATCGGCGCGGTGATCGGTGAGTTCCAGGCCGGAGAGAGCGGCCTGGGCTACGTCATCCTCCAATACGCGGGCGTCGGCGACTACGCCACCGCCTGGGCGGCCATCCTGCTGGTGGCGCTGGTGAGCATTCTGCTCTACTCCGCGCTCGTGCTCATCGAGCGGATCGCCCTGCCCTGGGTAAGAGAAACCACCAGCAGCCGCTAACCCCGATCGGCAGAGCTGAACAACAAAGGCAACGCGAAGGGCCGGCCCCCACGAAGGAGGCCGGCCCGTTCCGATAACGGTGACGCGGTAGGCCACAGCCCTCAACCTGGAACACGACGAGCCGAGCTACCCCGCCAACCGCCAGCGCCCGTTTCGCGCGACCAGCGTGGTGAGCGCCTGCGGCATGAGGCCGGAGTGGTTGTCGGGCGTCATGCGGATCGGGCCGGAGAGGCCGTCGATCTGGGACGTCTCCAGCACGTCGCGGATGCCGTTCCGGTCGACCTTCCCGGCCGGGCCGCCGGCCCGCAGTTCGGCGTCGGCGATCAGCTGGATCGCGTCGGCGGCGAAGGACGAGGCTCCGTTGTAGCCGCCGAAGCGGGCCGTGTAGTCCTGGAACCACTGCCGCCGGGCCGCCTTCGCCGGGGTGGTGGCGATCACGTCGTCGATCACCATGGTCTGGGTGAAGATCAGCGTGGCCCGCTCGGTGGCTCGGGCCGCGGCGCCGAGGAAGAGATCGCCGGCCGCTCCCGCGTCGAAGAACAGCGCCCCCCGGAACGAGGCCTGTTGGGCGCTGGTCGCGGCCAGCGCGGCCTGCTCCGGCGGTGTCCAGACGACCAGCGCGTCGGGCTTGAGCTTGGTGAGTTTGTCGACCTGCTGGCCGACCTCGGTGTCGGTGGTCTTCACCGACTCCTCACCGGCCACCTTGATGCTGGCCTTGGTCAGTTCGCGGCGCAGTGCGAGCATGCCTTCCCGGCCGTAGTCGTCGTTGCTGGCGAGCAGGCCCACCTTGCGGACGTTCTTGCGACGCAGTTCGGTGGTGAGCGCCGCGGCGCTGTCCGACGCGTTCGGGCCGAGTTTGAACACGTAGCGCCGCTCGGCGACCGGGCTGGCGATCGCACCGGAAGCGGCGAGCGCAATGGTGGGAATCCGCTTGTCGTTGATGATCCCGACCGCGCCGACCGCGCATTCGTTACAGCCGCCCATGACGATGGCGCTGACTTGGGAATCGCTGCTGAACTCGGCGATGTTGCGCAGTGACTCGGCGGCGTCGGAACGGTTGTCCTTGACCTTCAGATCGATCTTCCGGCCGTTCAGTGCTCCGGAGGAGTTCAACTGCTCGACCTTGAGTTTCAGGGCCCGCTGGTATGTCTGACCGACGGGGGCCGCAGCCCCGGAGAGTTCGAGATCGGCAGCGATCACGATCGGACTCGTGTCCTGCTCCGCTCCACCGAACTGGCAGCCGGTGAGCGTGGTGGCCACTACGGCCGATGCGAGCGCCGCGATGGTCGCGGAGCGGATGGGGCTCAACTCAGTCCTCCAGGTGCGGGCGCGGGCGCTGCCCGGTCACCGCCGCTAATCCGTCCTCAGTGGAGGACGGGATCTCCTCTGCCGTACGGTGTGCGCGAAGCCTGCAAAACCTTGCCAATGGCCGGCGCTGTGGTCAAGCGCGGACCCCAGTTGCATTTTCGGGACGGTCATCCCACATGCTGGGGTAACACAATGTTTGCAAAAGCTCACTTTGCATACACGCGTGACCACTCTGGAGTTACATGCCCTGTTCAGGGGCTTGCGGAAATGAAGGTATCAGTTGACCGGATCAGGGGTTCCGCGCCGTCCGACCGTTTCCTGCCTCACTGCGGCTTCCCAAACACGATCTTCTCTGATGAAATCGCGGCCGTGCCGCACGTGGTCCCCTCCGCTTACGGCACGGCTCGGCGGGCCAGGCGGGGAAGAAACGACGGAGGCGATGTCGTGAGCACCGGACCGACGACCCTGCCCGCGCTCGGCGAGAATGCTCGGCGTACGCGCCGGCGCCTGCCGAGACTGCGGGACGCCCGGATCCGGTCCAAGCTGGCGCTGATTCTGGTCGTTCCGGTGGCCGCCGTTATCGCGCTGGCCACCGTCCGGCTGATCTCGGTGGGCGAGGGCGCCTACGACGCCACCCGGGCCCGGTCGCTCACCGCGCTCTCCATCGACGTCAGCGCGCTGACCCAGGATCTCCAGGCCGAGCGGATGGCCGCGGCGGCCTACCTGGCCGCTCCCCAGCAGCCTGCCGACGCGTACAACCTGCGGGTGCGCCAGACGCAGCAGCGCGTGGACCAGTACAACGCCGAGCGGGGCCGTATCGGCGACGTGCCGGCGGCGCTGCGGGACCGGCTGGCGGCGATCGACGACCACCTGTCCACCCTGGACGGCACCCGCCAGGAGGTGCTGGACCGCCGGCAGATGGCGGTCGCCGAGGCGGTGCTGCGCTACGGCGTCATCCTCACCGACCTGGTCGCCTACGGCGACGGGCTGGCCCAGCTGCCCGGCGACGAGAGCCTGTCGGACAGCCGTCGCGCGGTCGCCGCGTTCGCCCGCGCCAAGGCGTCCGTCGCCGAGGAGGAGGCGGTCGCCTTCACGGCGCTGACCGCCGGCCAGCTCGACCCGGAGCAGTTCTCCTCCTTCGTGGCCACGCTGACCAGTCAGCAGGAGGCACTGGTCGCCTTCTCGCTCGCCGCCGACCCCGTGCAGCGGGCCCTCGTCGACAGCACCGTCTCCGGTGACGCGGTCGGCCTCTCCGACCGGGTCGCCACCGACATCACCCGCTCCGTCGGGCAGCGCCCGCTGGTCAGCGCGCAGGACGCCACCGCCGCCATCGGCGCGGTCAACGACCTGATGCGCTGGGCCGAGACCCAACTGCAGGACCGGCTGCTCGAGCAGGCCGACCAGGCGCGTTCGGACGTCATCCGGCAGGCCGTGGTCGAGTCGATCCTGGTGCTGCTCACCCTGATCATCGCGGTGTCGCTGGCCGTGGTGCTGGCCCGATCGCTGAACCACTCGCTGCGCCGGCTGCGCGAGGGCGCGCTCTCGGTGGCCAACCACGACCTGCCGGACGCCGTGCAGCGGCTGCAGAACATGGGCAGCGTGGGTGACGGTGGCGTGGACGAGATCGTCCGCCAGGTCCGGGACCCGATCCAGCTGAACAGCCGTGACGAGGTCGGTCAGGTGGCGTTGGCCTTCAACGTCGTCCACCGGGAGGCGGTGCGGGTCGCCGCCGAGCAGGCCGCACTGCGCACCAGCGTCTCGGCGATGTTCCTCAACCTGGCCCGCCGCAGTCAGACCCTCGTCGACCGGATGATCGGCGAGCTGGACGCGATCGAGCGCGGCGAGGAGGACCCGAAGCGGCTGGCCCAGCTCTTCGAGTTGGACCACCTGGCCACCCGAATGCGCCGTAACGACGAGAACCTGCTGGTCCTGGCAGGCGCCGACTCCGGCGCACCGCGCCGCGACGACGCGTTGGTCGTGGACGTGCTGCGCGCCGCGCAGTCCGAGGTGGAGCTCTACAACCGCATCGAGTTCGGCACCGTCGACACCGACATCTCGGTGGCCGCGCACGCCGTCAACGACGTGGTACGCCTCGTCGCCGAGCTGCTGGACAACGCCACCCGGTTCTCGCCGCCGAACACGACTGTCGTCGCCGACGGTCGCCGCATCCGCGACTACGTCCTGATCCAGATCGAGGACCGCGGGCTCGGCCTCACCGACGAGCAGCTCGACTCGCTCAACCGCCGGCTGGCCGCCCCGCCGAGCGTGGACGTCGCCGCGTTCCGGTTGATGGGTCTGGCCGTGGTGAGCCGGCTCGCCTCCCGCTACGGCATCAGGGTGGAGCTGCGCCGCAACGTCGAGGGCGGCACCGTCGCCCAGGTGACGCTGCCCGCCGCCACCGTGCTCCTGCCCAGCAACCGGGGCCGCGAGCAGGTGCTCACCCGTCCGCGCCAGCCGATGGCGGTCGAGCAGACGCCGCTCACCCCGGTCAACCACGCCGAGTCGTACGGCGGCGCCACCACCGCGGCGGCGACGCTGCCCGACCAGTGGCGGACCAACGCCCCGGCGCCCGCGCAGTGGCAGTCGCCGGTCGACGCGCGGGACACCGCCCCGGCCGTGCAGGCCGGCGGCTACACCGGGGCCCGCCCGACGGTGCCGCCCGCCGCCGCGCCGGCCACCCCGGTCCCCCCCGCCCGAACCGCGTACAGCAACGGCGCGGGCACCTCGGTGGGCAGCCCGACCGTGGCGTACCCGACCATCGACGCGCTGCCCCGACGCGGCTCGACGGCCGACACCACGGACGGTCGGAGCGCGCCGGTGCTGCCCGTCGGGCCGGTCGCCGGTCCCGGAGCGGTCGCCCCGCCGGCGCCGCCCGCGACGCCGGCCCCGCCCGTGCAGCCCGCCCCGCCGGCCACGCCGCCGACGCCCGCCGCGCCGGTCAGCACCCGGCCGGAGTTCCCCGCCGAGGCGCCGATCTTCCGGGAGATGGAGGCGGTCTGGTTCCGGTCGCACGGCGACGACGCCACCGCGATCTTCACCCGGCCGCAGTTCGACACACCGCCCGCGCCCGCCGACGCCGGCCTGCGGGGGGCCAACGGCGGTCAACCGGCCACCGCGTCCGCGCCGGCGACCGCGCCGGCCCGACCGCCACTGCCCACCCGCACCCCGGGCAGTTCCGAGGGCACCGGAGCGCAGAGCGTGGGAAGCATGGACGGATTCGGCGGTGCGAACACCGGCGGTCGTGGCGGTGCGAGCACCGGCGGTCGCGGCGCCTCGACGCCGAAACCACCGCCGTCGTACACCCCGCCGGCCGTCCCGACGGCGCCGGTAGCGGCCCCCGCCGCCACGGCGAGCACGCCCCCGCCGGCCACGGACCCGGACGCCTGGCGGACGGCGGCCGACGAGGGCTGGTCGCTGGCCAGCCGGGCCGCCGAGCCGGCCGCCGCCGGCACCACCCGCTCGGGTCTGCCCAAGCGGGTGCCGCAGGCACAGCTCGTGCCGGGTGGCATCGAACCGAAGGGTGGCCGGGACCGCAGCCGGCGGACCCCCGATGAAGTACGCGGCCTGTTGTCGGCCTACCACCGCGGCGTACAGCGTGGTCGGACGGCCGGCACGGACCTGAACAGCACCTCGACCAAGGAGAGCCGATGAACAGGCCAGCTGCCATGCAGGACATGGGTTGGCTGCTCACCAACTTCGCCGACAGCGTGGCGGGCATCGCCCACGTGGTGGCGGTGTCCGCCGACGGGCTGCTGCTCGCGTCCTCCCGGGACCTGCCGGGGGACCGGGCGGACCAGCTCGCCGCGATCACCTCCGGCGTGGTGAGCCTGACCGAGGGCGCGGCCCGGATGTTCAGCGCGGGCGGGGTGTTGCAGACCGTCATCGAGATGGACAGCGGTTACCTCTTCCTCATGTCGATCAGCGACGGCTCGTCGATGGCCGTGCTGGCCGCGCGGAGCTGCGATGTGGGCCAGGTGGGCTACGAGATGGCGCTGCTGGTGGAGCGGGTCGGTGCCGCGCTGGTGCCGCTGCCGAGGGACGCGGTGCGTTCGTAGCGCCGGTAGACCCGGCGCGCGGACCGCGCGCCGGAACAGGGATGGGAGGCGGTGTGGGCCGGCTCCGCTGGGGACGAGGAGGTGATCATGGATGGACCAACGGCGCGCTGACCCGCGCGGCGCTCTGGTGCGTCCGTACGCGGTCACCCGTGGTCGTACCGAGCCCCGGCAGGACATCGCCCTCGAGGCGGTCCTCACGGCCTCTCCCACTCAGGTTGCCGAGTCCCGTTTCGCGGGGCACGACAAGCACCGCATCGCCACGGTCTGCGAGGGCCGTGCACAGTCGCTGGCGGAGATCGCCGCGTACACCCGGATGCCGCTGGGCGTCGCCCGGGTACTGGTCGCCGACATGGTGGCCGAGAGCCTGCTGACGTTACACACTGCTGCTCCCGCCGAGGGGTTCGAGGAGCGGATGGAACTGCTTGGAAGGGTGCTAAGTGGACTTCGCAGGCTATGACCCCCCCGCTGGGGGGCGGCCGAGCCGGGGAATCGTCTCCGCGAAGATCGTCGTCGCGGGCGGCTTCGGCGTCGGTAAGACGACCCTCGTCGGCTCGATCTCCGAGATCACGCCGCTGACGACCGAGGCGGTGATGACAGCCGCGGGTGTCGGTATCGACGACCCGTCCAAGGTGCCGGGCAAGGAGACCACCACGGTCGCCATGGACTTCGGCCGGATCACCATGGCCCAGGACCTGATCCTGTACCTGTTCGGTACGCCGGGTCAGACCCGCTTCTGGTTCATGTGGGACGAGATCATCCGAGGTGCGGTGGGTGCCGCCGTCCTGGTGGACACCCGCCGGATCACCGACGCGTTCGCCCCGCTGGACTACTTCGAGAACCGCAACCTGCCGTACGTGGTGGCGCTGAACCGGTTCGACGGCGCTCCCCAGTACGAGCTGGAGGAGATCCGCGAGGCGCTGGCCATCTCGCCGCAGGTGCCGTTGGTGATGACCGACGCCCGGCACCGGGATTCGGTCAAGCAGGTGCTGGTGACGGTGGTCGAGCACGCGATGCTCCGGCTCCAGGCCGAGCACGGTCGGGGCTTCCCCACGCCGGTCGGCTGAACCACCGCGTCGTGGCCGGCACACCAGGGCCGGCCACGACGCGTCAGTCGACCCGGAGCCGGTAGCCGCGCTTGACCACGGTCTGCACCACGCGCGGCGCGCGCAGGCCGGCCCGCAGGCGTGCCACCGCCATCTCCACCGCGTGCTCGTCGGCGCCCCGGGGGAGGGTCCGCAGCAGCGCGGTGCGCGACAGCACCCGTCCGGGGGCCTGGGCCAGCGCCCGCAGCACCGCCATGGGGGCGGGAGCCAGCGGGCGTAGTTCCCCGTCGATCACCGCCGCGTGCCCGCGCAGGGTGAGCAGGTGCCCGCCGGCCTTGAACGTCAGGGTCCGGCGGGGCAGTTCGTCGACGATGGTCCGCACCAACGCGCCCAGCCGGGCCCGCCCGGGCGCGCTCACCGGCACCCCGTGGCGCAGCAACGGCTCGGCGGTCACCGCGCCGACGCAGCTGGCCAGCACGTCGCTGCGGAGCGCGGCCACCACCGCGTCGGTACGGTCCCCGGCGGCCCGCAGCAGCGCCTCGGCCGCCGGTGCCGAGGTGAACGTCACCGCGTCCACCAGCCGGCCGGCGATCAGGTCGATCAACCGGTGCAGCGGCGCCGGGTCGGTCGGCGGCGCCCAGCGGTAGACCGGCACCTCGATCACCGTGGCGCCGGCCGCCTCCAGCGCGAGCGTGCACTCGGGCTGCCGCTCACCGTGCAGCTGCATGGCGATCACCTGCCCGGCCACGCCACGGCGGCGCAGGTGATCGACCACCTCGTCGCAGCTCTCCGACGCCGGTGACCACTGGTCGTGCAGCCCGGCCGCGCGGATCGCGCCGCGTGCCTTCGGGCCCCGGGCGACGACGTACGAGCTGGCGAGCACCGAACGCAGTGGTTCGGCCAGCCCCCAGCCCTCGGCCGCTTCCAGCCAGCCGCGCATCCCGATGCCGGTGTTGGCCATCAGGATGTCGGGTGGCTGGTCCAGGCAGGCGCGGGTCGCCTCGCGCAGTTCCGTGTCGTCGGACAGCGGCACGATCCGCAGCGCCGGGGCGAGCACCACGCGGGCGCCCCGGCGTTCGAGCAGCGCGGCCAACTCGTCGCGCCGCCGGTCGGCGGTCACCCCGATGGTGAAGCCGGCCAGTTCTTCCCGCATCAGCCCTCCCGTCGCAACCGCACTTCGACGATCCCGTCGTGGCAGCGCGTGTCGTGCCGGGCCACGGCCATCCCGGGCAGGTCGAGGCACTCCCCGGTGCGCAGGTCGTACACCTGCTTGTGCAGCGGGGAGGCGACCGTCGGCACGCTGCCGCGGCTGCCCACGATGCCCCGCGACAGCACGTACGCCCCGGAGACCGGGTCGCGGTTGTCGATCGCGAACAGCCCGTCCACGGTGTGGAAGAGGGCGACCTGCACGCCGTCGACCAGGGCGGCGGCGCCCCGGTTCGGTTCCAGCCGGTCGAGGGGGCAGACAGCGGTCCAGTCGAGCGTGGTCGTGTGGCTCATCGCCGTACCTCCGGAAGGCCGAGCGTGACGGGCTGCCGGCGGGCGTGGGCCGGCTCGGGGCGGGTGGTCGTCAGGGCGCGGGCCGGCACCGGCTGGCCGCGTTCCACGGCGAAGGTGATCGACGGGTCGGGCACGTCGGGGGCGTTGACGAAGGAGGTGTAGCGGCGCAGCCGCTCCGGGTCGTCCAGCACGTCGCGCCACTCGTCGGAGTACGACGCCACGTGTCGGGCCATCGCCGCGTCCAGGTCGGCGCAGAGCCCCAACGAGTCGTCCACGATCACCGCGCGCAGGTGGTCCAGGCCGCCGTCCATGGCCTCGATCCACCCGGCGGTGCGTTGCAGCCGGTCGGCGGTGCGGATGTAATACATTAAAAATCTATCGATTAGTCGAATCAGTGCTTCTGTCGACAAATCAGTGGCGAACAGGTCGGCGTGGCGGGGCCGGAAGCCGCCGTTGCCGCCGACGTAGAGGTTCCAGCCGGTCTCGGTGGCGATGATGCCGAAGTCCTTGCTGCGGGCCTCGGCGCACTCCCGGGCACAACCGGAGACCGCCGACTTGAGCTTGTGCGGCGCGCGCAGCCCGCGATAGCGCAGCTCCAGCGCAACGGCCAGCCCCACCGAATCCTGCACCCCGTACCGGCACCAGGTCTCGCCGACGCAGGACTTCACCGTGCGCAGCGCCTTGCCGTACGCGTGGCCGGACTCGAAACCGGCGTCCACCAGGCGTCGCCAGATCTGCGGCAGCTGCTCCACCCGGGCCCCGAACAGGTCGATCCGCTGCCCGCCGGTGATCTTCGTGTAGAGCTGGAAGTCCCGGGCGACCTCGCCGATGACGATCAGCTTCTCCGGGGTGATCTCGCCGCCGGGGATGCGGGGCACCACCGAGTAGCTGCCGTCGCGTTGCAGGTTGGCAAGGAAGTGGTCGTTGGTGTCCTGCAACGACGCCTGCTCCCCGTCGAGCACGTGCCCACTGCCCAGCGAGGCGAGGATCGATGCCACCACCGGCTTGCAGATGTCGCAGCCGCGCCCCCGGCCGTGCTCGGCGACCAGCCGGGAGAACGTGCGGATGCCGCGGACGCGGACGATCTCGAACAGCTCCCGCCGGCTCACGTCGAAGTGCTCGCACAGCGCCGTGGACTGCGCGACCCCGGCCGCGTCCAGCAGCTGCTTCAGCATCGGCACGCAGGAGCCGCAGCTCGTGCCCGCCCGCGTGCACGCCTTCAACGCCGGCACGTCCGCGCAGCCGCCCGCGATGGCGTCGTCCAGGTCGCCGCGGGTGACCGCGTTGCAGGAGCAGACCTCGGCGGCGCCGGGCAGCGCTCCGGCGTCCGCGCCGCCGCCGTCCGGGGCGAGCAGCGCCAGCGGAGCGGCCGGCAGCGGGCCGCCCACACTGGCCCGCAACGTCGGGTACGCGCTGGCGTCACCCACCAGCACCCCGCCCAGCAGAGTGTGCGCGTCGTCGGAGAGGACCAGTTTCGCGTACACCCGGGTGGCCGGGTCGGTGAACGTGACGTCCAGGCAGTCCTCGGTGGTGCCGTGCGCGTCGCCGAACGACGCCACGTCGACACCGAGCAGTTTCAGCTTGGTGGCGGTGTCCGCGCCCGGGAAGGTTGCCGCGCCACCGACCAGCCGGTCGGCCACCACCTCGGCCGTCGCGTACCCGGGGGCGACCAGGCCGTGGCAGGTGCCGTCGACCGCCGCGCACTCACCGACGGCCCAGACGCGCTCGTCGGCGCTGCGGCAGGTCGCGTCGACGAGCACCCCGCCGCGCGGACCCAGCGGCAGGCCGGCGGCCCGCGCCAGCTCGTCGCGGGGCCGGATGCCGGCGGCCACCACGACCAGCTCGGCGTCGACCACGCGGCCGTCGGACAGCTCCAGGGCGTCGACCGCGCCGTCGGCGCCAGCCCGGATCGCGGTGGTGGCCACCCCGAGGTGGGTACGCACACCCAGCTCCTCGACGTAGCGGCGCAGCATCGCACCACCGGCCTGGTCCACCTGCACCGGCATCAGCCGGGGCGCGAACTCGACCACGTCGGTGCTCAGGCCGAGCAGGCGCAGGGCGTTCGCCGCCTCCAGCCCGAGCAGTCCGCCGCCGATCACCGCGCCGACCCGCCGGCCCCGCGCGTACGCCCGGATCGCCGCCAGGTCGTCCAGGGTCCGGTAGACGAACACGCCGGGCAGGTCGGCGCCGGGCACCGGCGGCACGAAGGGGTACGACCCGGTGGCCAGGACCAGCGCGTCGTAGCCGTACTCGCCGACGGCGGTGGTCACCACCCGCCGGGCGCGGTCGATGGCGGTGGCCGGCTCACCCAGGCGCAGCCGCACACCGTCGTACGGGGTGTGCACGTTGAGCTCGTCCTCGCTCACCCCGTCGAAGTACGCCGAGAGCCGCACCCGGTCGTACGCCGGACGCCCCTCCTCGGCCAGCACGGTCACCCGCCAGCGGCCCTGCGGATCACGGGCGCGCAGCGCGTCGACGAAGCGCTGCCCCACCATGCCGTTGCCGATGACGACCAGGTCCCGACCGCTCATCGCGTCACCTCCACCGATTCCGCTTCGGACAGCCAGTCGACGATGCCGCCGACCGCGTCCCGGCATCCGCCGCATCCGGTGCCGGCCCGGGTCCCCGCCACCACCGCGTCGACCGTCCGCGCGCCGGAGCGCCAGCACCGCACCAGCGCTCCCTTGGTGACGGTGTTGCACTGGCAGACGACTGCCGCGTCCGGCATCAGCGCCGGTGACGCGCTCGGCGCCGCGACGGCCCCGCCCAGCGCCCGGCCCAGCAGCAGGGCCCGCCGGTCGGCCGGCACCGGGTGACCCCGGTCGAAGAGCTGGATCACCGTGCCGACCGAGGGGTTGTCGCCGAGCAGGATCGCGCCGATCAGCCGCTCGTCGTGGATCCGTAGCCGGGCGTACGTGCCCCGGGCCGGGTCGGCGAAGGTCAGCTCCTCGCCCGGCCCGCCGCCCGCCGCGTCGCCCATCGCGGCCAGGTCGATTCCGGCCGCCTTGAGTCGGGTCACCACCGGCCGGGGTCGGTAGCGGGCCAGCGGGTCGGTGCCGGTCAGCACGTCGGCGAGCACCCGGGCCTGGGCCCAGGCGGGTGCGACCAGCCCGGTGATCGCGCCGTCGTGCTCGGCGCAGTCGCCGAGCGCCGAGACCCTCCGGTCGTTGGTGCGCAGCCGGTCGTCCACCACCACGCCGCGCCGCACGGTCAGCCCGGCGGCCTGCGCGAGGGCGGTGTCCGGGCGTACCCCGCAGGAGAGCACCAGCAGGTCGGCGTGCAGCGACCGGCCGTCGGCCAGGTCGAGGCGGACGCCGGTGTCGTCGGCGACGACTCCGGTCGCCGGCACCGCGAGCTGGATGGTGACGCCGAGCCGGGCGAGCGTGCCGGCGAGCACCGCGCCGGCCGCGGGGTCGAGCTGCCGTTCCATGAGGTGCCCGGTGTGGTGCACGACGGTGGTGGCGAGCCCCCGGGTGGCCAGGCCGCGGGCGGCCTCCAGGCCGAGCAGCCCACCACCGAGCACGATCGCGCTGCGGGCCCCGTCGGCGACGGCGAGGATCCGGCGGCAGTCGTCCAGGGTCCGGAAGGGAACGACCCGCTGCGGCAGGTCGGTCGGGTCGAGGCCGGGCAGCGGCGGCACCACCGCCCGCGCGCCGGTGGCCAGCACCAGGTGGTCGTAGGAGATCCGTTCGCCGTCGCCGGTGCGGACCTCGCGGGCGGGCCGGTCCACCGCGGTCACCGGCACGCCGGGGCGCCTGTCGATGCCGTGCCCGGCGGCCTCGGTCAGCTCCACGTCCGGTTCGGCGATCCGGCCGGTCAGCAGCGTGGAGAGCATGATCCGGTTGTACGCGCGGTGCGGCTCCGCCCCGAGCACGGTGACCTTCCGGTCTCCCTCGCGGGCGTGCAGCTCGGCCGCGAGCCGGGCACCGGCCATCCCGTTGCCGACGATCACCACTCGGGCCGTCATGCCTTCTCCACCCGGACCGCGCAGATCTTGAACTCGGGCATCCCGGAGATCGGGTCCACCGCGTCGTTCGTCACCGAGTTGGCTCGGCCGGCGCCGGGCCAGTGGAACGGCGCGAAGACCGTGTCCGGGCGGATCCCCGCGCTGAGGCGGGCCGGCGCGCGCAGCTCGCCCCGGCGGGACGTGACCCGCACCGGGTCGCCGTCGTCGATGCCCAGCCGGGCCGCCAGGTCGGGGTGCAGCTCGACGAACGCCTCGGGCGCGGCGCGACGCAGCGCGGCCACCCGGCGGGTCTGGGTGCCGGACTGGTACTGGGCGAGCACCCGGCCGGTGGTGAAGTGCAGGGGATACGTGGCGCAGACCTCCTCGGCGGCCGGCCGGTGCTCCACGGCGTGGAACCGGGCCCGGCCGTCCGGGGTGCCGAACCGGTCGGCGAAGAGCCGTGGCGTGTCCGGCCCGTCCTCGCTGGGGCAGGGCCAGAAGACACCGTCGGTCTCGTCGATCCGGGCCCAGTCGATGCCGGCGTAGTCGGCGACCCCGCCGGCGGAGGCGCGGCGCAGCTCGGCGAACACGGTGGCCGGGTCGGTCGGAAACCGCGCCGCCGCCGTCCCGGCGTCGCCCAACCTGGTCGCCAGGTCGGCGAGGATGGCCAGGTCGGTGCGGACGCCCGGCGGAGGCGGGCGCAGCGCCCGTCGACGCAGCACACGGCCCTCCAGATTGGTCATCGTGCCGTCCTCCTCGGCCCACTGCGCGGTGGGCAGCACCACGTCGGCCAGGGCCGCCGTCTCGGAGAGCAGCAGGTCGGCGACGACCAGCAGGTCGAGGTCGCGCAGCCGGCCCTCGATCCGGGCGGCCCGGGGAGCGGAGACCACCGGGTTCGAGCCGAACACCAGCAACGCCCGGGGGCCGTCGGGGGTGCCGAGCGAGTCGAGCAGTTGGTAGGCCGGCACGCCCGGGCCGGGCAGGTCGTCGGCCGGCACGCCCCAGACACCGGCGACGTGTTCCCGGGCCGCCGGATCCTCGATCCTGCGGTAGCCGGGGAGCTGGTCAGCCTTTTGCCCGTGCTCCCGCCCGCCCTGGCCGTTGCCCTGGCCGGTGAGGCAGCCGTACCCCGAGCCCTCGCGGCCGGGCAGGCCGAGAGCGAGAGCGAGATTGACGTACGCGGTGACGGTGTCGACGCCCTTGGCGTGCTGCTCGGCGCCGCGCGCGGTCAGGATGATCACGCGGCCGCCGGTGCCCAGCGCGCGGGCGGTCGCCTCCAGGTCGGCCACCGGCACGCCGGAGAGCTGTTCCGCGCGGGCCGGCCACCAGGCGGCGACGCTGCGGCGGACCGCGTCGAAGCCGGTGGTCCGCTCGGCCACGTACGCCTGGTCGACCCACCCTTGCGTGACCGCGATGTGCAGCAGCGCGTTGGCCACGGCGAGGTCGGTGCCGGGCAGCGGTTGCAGGTGCAGGTCGGCCTGGCGGGCGGTGGCGGTGACGCGGGGGTCGACGACGATGAGCCGGCCGCCGCCCCGGCGCTGCTCGGTGAGCCAGCGCACCAGCGGCGGCATGGTCTCCGCCGGGTTGGCGCCGACCAACAGCAGGGTGTCGGCGCGGCCGAGGTCGGCCAGCGGAAACGGCAGCCCCCGGTCGACACCGAAGGCGCGCAGCCCGGCGGCGGCCGCCGAGGACATGCAGAACCGTCCGTTGTAGTCGATGTTGCCGGTGCGCAGCGCGACCTGGGCGAACTTCCCCAGCGCGTACGCCTTCTCGTTGGTCAGCCCGCCGCCGCCGAAGACGGCGACCGCGTCCCGACCGGAGCTGTCACCGATGGCGCGCAGGCCGGTGACGATCCGGTCCAGCGCGGCGTCCCAGGTCGCCGGGCGCAGCTCGCCGCTGACCGGGTCGCGCAGCAGCGGGGTGGTCAGCCGGTCCGGGTGGTCGAGCAGTTCGGCGGAGGTCCAGCCCTTCTGGCAGAGCCCGCCCCGGTTGGTGGGAAACTGGCGGGGGAGCACGCTCACCCCGGTGTCGTCCTCGCGCAGCGTCATGCCGCACTGAAGCGCGCAGTACGGGCAGTGCGTCGCCACCTCCCGGGGCGTACGCCCCGGTCGAGTTGCCGGCCATGCACCGTCTGTCATGTCCCGAAAGCGTGCCGCCGGGCGGTTTCCGGTCCGGGTCTCTTCTGTTTCGGTCCTGTCAAGTGGGGCTCACACCGCACAGGGGCAGCGGACGTGACGGGCGGGTGATGGCGGCCCCGGACGGACGCGTGACCAGCGGCGGCGCCGGGCCTCATCTCCTGGGACGGTCAGCGGAACGATGGTTCCTGCGTGGCCAGGGCACGCCCGGTGACGACGGCGGGGCCGGTTCGGGCTTCGGCTCGGGTTTCCGATCGGGTGGCTTGTCCGGCACAGCGCTCCCCCTAACTGTCGATCTGGAAAGGGACCGCCCGTGAGTGCTCGCCCGTGGAGATCTTGGACAGTTTCCGTTAGCTCGTAACGGAAACTGTCCAAGATCTGGGGCGGGGCAAGAGCGGCCCCGGCACGAACGGGTCCGCCGGGTCTCGGGTCCTTGCCGGCCGCGCCGTCTATCGACCACCTTGCGATCAGTGCGCTTATAATGTGGGAAACTTGTCTCAATTTATGGGAGACTGCGATGAGCGTGGTGGACGTCTTCGACGCGGTGGCCGGTACCTATGACGAGGCCCGCCGACGGCTCGTGCCCTGCTTCGACGCGTTCTACGGCACCGCCGTCGAGGTGGCTGCGCCGCCGCTGCGCGCCGCGCTGGCCGCCGGCCGTACCCCCGAGGTGTTGGATCTGGGCGCGGGCACCGGCCTGCTCTCGCTGCTGCTCGCCGCGGCGGTGCCCGGGGTCCGGCTGACCCTGGTGGACGCCGCACCGGCGATGCTCGCCCGCGCCGCCGACCAGTTGAACGCGCGGTCCGTGCCACACCGAACGGTCCGGGCCGACCTGGCGGACGAGTTGCCGCCGGGCCGGTACGACGCGGTGGTCAGCGCCCTGGCGATCCACCACCTGGACGACGCCGGCAAGCGCGCGCTCTACCGGCGGGCCGCCGAGGCGCTGGCGCCAGGCGGGGTGTTCGTCAACGCCGAGCAGGTCGCCGGCCCGACGCCGGCACTGGATCGGCGCTACGACGAGGTCTGGACAGCCAGGATCACCGAGCTGGGCTCGCCTCCCGAGGAGATCGCCGCCGCCCGGGAACGGATGAGCCACGACCGCCCGGCGACCGTGGCCGACCAGTGCCGGTGGCTCGCCGAGGCGGGCCTGGTCGACGTCGACTGTTTCTTCAAGGAGTGGCGCTTCGCGGTGTTCGGCGGCCGGGCCGGGTAATCCCGGCGGAATGTACGTTTCGCCGCCCCGGGGCGAGTCGATGGGCGTGGGGATGACTGGGGGTCATACCGCTGGGTAGTCTCAGCGGCATGACTGCCAAGGTGACGTTGTCGTTCACAGACGAGACGATCGAGGAGGCCCGACGCTTCGCCAAGCGCGAAGGGCTGTCCCTCTCGGCGTGGATGGACCAGGCCGCCCGCGAGAAGGCGCTGCGCGAGGTGTTCACCGCGCACGCCGCCGCCGTGGGCCGTGCCGGCCTCGACCTGGAGTCCGCCGCCCTCGCCGACGCCCGCGAGGTCGGCATGGTCAACGATCTCTACTCCGGCGGACGGCCGCGTGCTGCGTAGGGGTGAGGTCTGGCGCATCGAGGGCGCCCGGGAACGCCTCGGGCTCGTGATCAGCTCGGACGTCTACAACTCCACAGACGTGCCCATCGTGATCGTGGTCGAGGTGGTCGAGGAATCGCTGCTGCGCGACTCACCCCTCGCCGTGCCGATGGGCCGGTACGTGGTGATGCCCGACCGGATCTCCGCACCGATGAAGAAATGGTTCACCGACTGCGTGGACGTCGCCGACACCGAGACCATGCTCCGGGTCGGCCGCGCCCTGCGCATCCTCCAGCAGCTCTGAGCCATCGGACCTCACCATCGCCGCCGGCCCGTGGTGCGGTAGGCGTTTCCGGGCCGACCCGTGACGGGCACTGCCAGGTAATCCCGCTTTCCTAGCGTTCCTCCTCGTCGCATCGACGAGGAGGAGCCGCCGTGAGCACGCTCACCAGCACCGCAGTCCGGTGGCGGCAACCTCGGCGTGCCCGCGGTGCAGCTGGTCGGGCTGGCGGTGCTCGCCACCGCCGGCGCCGCGTACCCCCCGTTGGTGCCCGCGGTCTACCTGCCGCTGATCGTGCTGGCCGCGCTGGCGGCGGCCCGCTGGCTGGACACCGTGCCCGGCGCGCGCAACGAGCCCGGGTCGCTGCGCGAGGCTGCCCGGGACCCGCACACCTGGATCATGTCGCTGCTCTACATCGGCACCTTCGGCTCGTTCATCGGGTTCGGCTTCGCGTTCGGCCAGGTGCTCCAGCTCCAGTTCGCCGAGCGGTTTCCCACAGCCGTCGACGCCGCCTGGCTGACCTTCCTCGGGCCGCTTGTGGGCTCGCTGATCCGGCCGCTGGGCGGCCACCTCGCCGACCGGCTCGGCGGAGCCCGGGTGACCTTCTGGAACTTCGTGGCGATGGCGATCGGCGCCGGCACGGTGCTGTACGCGGCCCGCGAGCGCTCGTTCGGGCTCTACCTGGCCGGCTTCCTCGCCCTCTTCGTCTTCTCCGGTGTCGGCAACGGCTCCACGTACAAGATGATCCCGGCGATCTTCCGGGCCCGGGCGGCGGACGCCGTGGCCACCGGCACACGTGACCCGGAGGCCGCCGCGCGGTGGGCGCGGCGGATGACCGGCGCGTTGATCGGCATCGCCGGCGCGATCGGCGCCTCCGGCGGGGTGCTGGTCAACATCGCCTTCCGCCAGTCGTTCCTCGGCTCCGGCAACGCCGATTCCGCCTACCTGGCGTTCATCGGCTGGTACGCGCTGTGCTGCGCGGTGACCTGGTTCGTCTACCGGCGTCCGGGGTCCCATCGGCTCGCCGGGGTGTGATCCGGGTCATGACCGGCGCGTCGCCGCGCGGCAGCCCACCCCCGTTTTGACCTGCCGATGGGGCGCCGGGTATCGTTGCCTGCTGTTGTACGACATCCAGAGGCGTGCCCTATCAGGTACGCTTGGTCGTTCGTGCGCGCTGGTCCGGCCTGCTAGATCTGGTCACCTCGGCGCGCGACCCCAGACCGACGACGAGACAAGGTAGACCTGTGCGTACGTACAGCCCGAAGCCGGGTGAGATCGAGCGTCAGTGGCACGTCATCGACGCCTCTGATGTCGTGCTGGGCCGCCTGGCCACCCACGCCGCCACGTTGCTGCGTGGTAAGCACAAGCCGACTTTCGCGCCGCACGTCGACACGGGCGACTTCGTCGTCATCGTGAACGCGGGCAAGGTTGCGCTGACCGGCAACAAGCGCCAGACCAAGGTCGCTTACCGCCACTCGGGTTACCCGGGTGGTCTGAAGCAGGTCGGCTACGACGAGCTGCTGACCAAGCGCCCCGAGCGGGCCATCGAGCTGGCCGTGAAGGGGATGCTCCCGCACAACAAGCTCGGCCGTCAGCTGATCAAGAAGCTGAAGGTCTACGCCGGTGCCGAGCACCCGCACCTCGCGCAGCAGCCGGTGCCGTTCGAGATCAAGCAGATCGCGCAGTGAGCGCGGGCGAAGGAAGCAGCATGACCGACATCACCACCGAGACCGAGGTTGCCCCCGAGGTTCCCGAGGCCACCGAGGCGCCGGCGCCCGTCGCCCGCGCGCCGCGTGGTGACCGGCCGATCCAGACCGTGGGCCGCCGCAAGGAGGCCATCGTCCGGGTCCGCATCGTCCCGGGCACCGGCAAGATCACCTGCAACGGGCAGGACCTCGAGGCGTACTTCCCGAGCAAGGTGCACCAGCAGCTCATCAAGGACCCGCTCGTCACCGCCGAGAAGCTCGACCAGTTCGACGTCATCGCCAACCTGCGTGGCGGCGGCACCACCGGCCAGGCCGGTGCGCTCCGGCTGGGCATCGCCCGCGCGCTGATCATCAGCGAGCCGGACGACCGCCCGGCCCTCAAGAAGGCCGGCTTCCTGACCCGGGACGCCCGGGTCAAGGAGAGCAAGAAGTACGGCCTCAAGAAGGCCCGTAAGGCTCCCCAGTACTCGAAGCGCTGATCTTTCCCAGCGCGTTGTACTTCTGACGGACGGCCGGTCCGCCTCCCCTCGACCGGGGAGGTGGGCCGGCCGTTCCGCTTTCTCCTTCTCGGTAGTGCTCATCGGAGGTTGGCGGGTATGGGTCGGTTGTTCGGCACGGACGGCGTACGCGGGCGGGCGAACGCGGATCTCACCCCCGAATTGGCGCTCGCGCTCGCCGTGGCCGCCGCGCACACACTCGCCGAGACGGACCGCAGCCACCCGCCGCTCGCCGTGGTCGGCCGGGACACCCGGGCCAGCGGCGAGATGCTGGAGGCCGCCGTCGTGGCCGGGCTGACCAGCGCCGGCGCCAACGTGGTACGCGTCGGCGTGCTGCCCACCCCGGCCGTGGCGTTCCTCACCGCCGAGGCGAAGGCCGACCTCGGAGTGATGCTCTCCGCGTCGCACAACCCCATGCCGGACAACGGCATCAAGCTCTTCGCCGCCGGCGGGCACAAACTGCCCGACGAGATCGAGATGCGGATCGAGGCGGCCGTCGAGACGAACGCCACCACCGCCTGGGACCGGCCGGTCGGCGCCGGCGTCGGCCGGGTGCACGACCTGCTCGACGGTGCGGACCACTACGTCCAGCACCTCGTCGGCACCGTGCCGCACCGGCTCGACGGGATCAAGGTCGTCGTCGACTGCGCCAACGGCGCCGCCGCCGAGGTCGCGCCCGTCGCGTACCGGGAGGCCGGGGCCGAGGTCATCGCGATCCACGCCGAGCCCGACGGGCTGAACATCAACGACGAGTGCGGCTCCAACCACATCGAGGCGCTGCGCGAGGCTGTCGTCGAGCACGGCGCCCACCTGGGCATCGCCCACGACGGTGACGCCGACCGCTGCCTGGCGGTCACCGCCGACGGCGACGAGGTCGACGGCGACCAGGTGATGGCGATCCTCGCGCTGGCCATGCGCGACGCCGGCACGCTCACCCAGGACACCCTGGTGGCCACCGTGATGAGCAACCTCGGCCTGCGGCTGGCGATGTCCGCGCAGGGCATCCGGCTGATCGAGACCAAGGTCGGCGACCGGTACGTGCTGGAGGAGCTGCGCGCCTCCGAGCTGGCGCTCGGTGGCGAGCAGAGCGGCCACATCGTCATGCCCGCGCACGCCACCACCGGCGACGGGGTCCTCACCGGCCTGCACCTGATGGCCCGGATGGCCGCGACCGGCAGGTCCCTGGCCGAGCTGGCCTCCGTCGTCACCAAGCTGCCGCAGGTGCTGATCAACGTCCCGGTCGGCGACCGCACCGTCGGCGCCGCCGCGCCGGCCGTCCGTGCCGAGGTCGAGCGGGCCGAGGCGGAGCTGGGCGAGACCGGCCGGGTGCTGCTGCGCCCGTCGGGCACCGAACCGCTCGTCCGGGTGATGGTCGAGGCGGCCACCGAGGCGACCGCCCGCGAGGTCGCCGAGCGGATCGCCGACCTGGTACGCACCGCCAGCCCCGCCGGGTCGTAGTCGAGTGGACCGGGGCGTTGGCCCGGCGCGTCAGCGGGTCAGGGCGCGCAACCGGGTGACCGCCTCGGTCAGCACCTCCGGACGCTTGCAGAACGCGAACCGGACCAGTCGTCGGCCGGCCTCGGCGTCGTCGTAGAAGACCTGGGTCGGCACGGCCACCACGCCGCAGCGCTCCGGCAGCGACCGGCAGAACTCCACCCCGTCCGAGCCGCCGAGCGGGGTGATGTCGGCGGTGACGAAGTACGTCGCCTCCGACGTCAGCACCTCGAACCCGGCGTCGGTGAGGCCGCCCACGAGCTGGTCACGCCGCTGTTGGAGACCGTCGCGGAAACCCATGTAGTAGTCGTCGGGCAGGGCCAGCGCCACGGCGACCGCAGGTTGCAGCGGAGCGGCGTTGACATAGGTGAGGAACTGCTTCACCCGCAGCACGGCCGAGACCAGCGCCGCCGGGCCGCTCACCCAGCCGACCTTCCAACCGGTGCAGGAGAACGTCTTGCCGGCCGACGAGATGCGCAGCGTCCGCTCCCGCATCCCGGGCAGCGCGGCCAGCGGCACGTGCGGACCGGACGCGTCCGTGAACACCAGGTGCTCGTAGACCTCGTCGGTGACCGCGTACGCGCCGTACTCCTGACACAGCTCGGCCACCAGCGCCAGCTCGGTCGGCGTGAACACCTTGCCGGTCGGATTGTGCGGTGAGTTGAGCAGCACCAGTCGGGTACGCGGCCCGAACGCCGCCCGCAGCGCCGCCGGGTCGAAGGCGTACCGGCCGTCCGCGGCGGGACGCAGCGTGACCGGCCGCCGGACCGCGCCGGCCAGCGCGATCGAGGCGGCGTACGAGTCGTAGTACGGCTCGAAGCAGACCACCTCGTCACCCGGCTCGCACAGCGCGAGGATGCTGGCCGCCACCGCCTCGGTCGCGCCCGCCGTGATCACGATCTCGCCGTCCGGGTCGTACGCCAGGTCGTGGAACCGCCGCTGGTGGGCCGCGACGGCCGCGCGCAGGGCGGGTATCCCCGGACCGGGCGGGTACTGGTTGTGCCCGCCGCGCAGCGCCTCGGCGGCGGCGGCCAGCATCTCCGGCGGGCCGTCCGTGTCCGGGAAGCCCTGGCCCAGGTTGACCGCCCCGGTCCGTACGGCGAGGGCGGACATCTCGGCGAAGATCGTCGTGCCGAACGGCCGCATCCGGGCCACCAGCGGGTCGACATCGGTGCTCGTCGTCACCTGCGCCAGCCTACGGGCACCCGGCGGCGCAACCCCAGCCTCACTCGGGCTCGCAGCGGGTCATCCAGTACCCCTGGCTTTTGTCGATCACCGGCTTTCCGGCGCCGGCGCCGGTGATCGTGATCGTGCAGTCGAGGGGCTTCTCGGCCACGCCGTCGGGCCAGGTCGCCTCCACCATGACCCGGCTCTGGCCGTTGGTCCGGATGGTCGTGCGCCACGGCAGCTTCGCGCTGTCGACGTGGATGAGATCACTCTCGGCGTCGTAGTAGGCGATGTCCGCCTCACCCACGCCGGACACCTGGTAGACCACGGTCACCGGCGCGGGCCCCGACGTCGGTTGCGTGATCGGCTTCTTGGTGGGCCCGGCGGTGGTGGTCTCCGGATCGGTGGGCGCGGTGGGCTCCGGCGCGACGCTCGGCGGCCAGCCGTCGTCGTCGAAGGGGCCGGTGTCGTACGGGTCCTCGGCCACCGGCTCCCCGACGAACTGCCCGACCAGGGGCCCGGCCACGCAGAAGCAGCCGCAGACGGCGAGGGTGAGCGCCGCGACGACCGCGACGACGATCCCGACCACGCGACCGTTGCCGCCGGAGGGGCGACCGGCCGGCGGATAGCCGGGATAGAGGTAGGGCGGTGGATAGCCGGGTGGTGGGTAACCCGGCGGTGGGTAACCCGGCGGCGGATAGGCGGCCGGGGTGGGCGCCGGCGACGGGGGTGGTGGCCAGGGAGCCGCCGCGGTGGGCGTCCACGAGGTTCCGGTGGGATCGGGTGTCCACGGCGCGGAGGGCGACGCGGGTGCCCACGGCGGTGGGGGTGCCCAGGGCTGGCCCGGGGCCAGTGGGTCGGGCATCGGGAAAGAGCCCGGCGCGGCCCAGTCGGACGGCGGCGTCGCCGGCTGTCCCGTCGTCGGATCCGGCGGCGTCGGGGTTGGCTCCGGGGGTGACGTCGGGGGCACCTCGGGTGGGGGCGCGTCGGACATGGCTGCTCCGGGCGGGAGTGGGTATGGGGCCAACGGGCCAGGGGAGCGCGCGCCGAGCCCGCCGGAAGACTGTCGTACCCGCTGGCCGTCCGCAACCCCGTCGGGTCGGTGGCACCGCGACCGGTCCGGTGACACTCGTCCCATTGCGGCCCGCCAACCACTGATCGCTCAAATTCGGTGCTTGTTTAGCCGACTTTCGAGCACCCATGCTGAGCGAAACTAAGTTAGGCTGCGGGCCATGTGTGGAATCGTGGGA
Organism: Micromonospora sp. NPDC005237; assembly: GCF_040607775.1. Classification (NCBI taxonomy): domain Bacteria; kingdom Bacillati; phylum Actinomycetota; class Actinomycetes; order Micromonosporales; family Micromonosporaceae; genus Micromonospora; species Micromonospora sp. NPDC005237. The sequence continues at coordinate 83,433 of NZ_JBEXHJ010000011.1, forward strand.
TACGCGGGCGCGCGCCCGGCACTGGGCATCGTGCTCGACGGGCTGCGGCGGCTGGAATACCGGGGCTACGACTCGGCGGGCGTGGCGATCGTCTGCGACGACCAGCTGCTGACCGAGAAGAAGGCCGGCAAGCTCGCCAACCTGGAGAAGGTGCTCTCCGAGCGCGCCGCCGACGACCCGACCTCCTGCGCGGCCAGCCCGATCGGCATCGGTGACGGCACCACCGGCATCGGGCACACCCGGTGGGCCACCCACGGCGGGCCGACCGACCGCAACGCCCACCCGCACCTGGCCCCCGACGGGCGCGTCGCGGTGATCCACAACGGCATCATCGAGAACTTCGCCAAGCTCCGCGCCGAGCTGGAGGCCGACGGCGTCCAGTTCACCAGCGACACCGACACCGAGTGCGCCGCGCACCTGCTCTCCGCCGCGCTGGCCGACCTGCGCGCCGCCGGCCAGCCGGACAGTCCGCAGTTGCTCGCCGCCGGCATGCGCGTCGTGTGCCAGCGGCTGGAGGGCGCGTTCACCCTGCTCGCGGTCGACGCCGGGGTGCCCGGCGCGGTCGTCGGCGCCCGGCGCAACTCGCCGCTGGTCGTCGGCCGCGGCGAGGGGGAGAACTACCTGGCCAGCGACGTGGCCGCGTTCATCGAGCACACCCGGGAGGCGGTGGAGCTGGGTCAGGACCAGATCGTCCTGATCACCGGCGACAGCATCGAGATCACCGACTTCGACGGTCAGCCCGCCAGCGGCAAGGACTTCCACATCGACTGGGACTCCTCGGCCGCCGAGAAGGGTGGCTACGACTGGTTCATGCTCAAGGAGATCGAGGAGCAGCCGCAGGCCATCGCCGACACGCTGCTCGGCCGGCTCACCGAGACCGGTGAGATCGCCCTCGACGAGGTCCGCCTCAGCGACCAGGATCTGCGCGACGTCGACAAGATCTTCATCGTGGCCTGCGGCACCGCGTACCACGCCGGCATGGTCGCCAAGTACGCCATCGAGCACTGGACGCGGATCCCCTGCGAGGTGGAGCTGGCCAGCGAGTTCCGCTACCGCGACCCGGTGCTCGACCGGTCCACGCTGATCGTGGTGATCTCGCAGTCCGGCGAGACGATGGACACGCTGATGGCGCTGCGCCACGCCAAGGAGCAGAAGGCCCGGGTGCTGGCGATCTGCAACACCAACGGCTCGACCATCCCCCGCGAGTCCGACGCCGTGCTCTACACCCACGGCGGGCCGGAGATCGCCGTCGCCTCCACCAAGGCGTTCCTCACCCAGGTCGTCGCCTGCTACCTGATCGGTCTGCACCTGGCCCAGGTCCGCGGGATCAAGTTCGCCGACGAGGTCGGCGCGGTGGTCGCGCAGTTGCAGGACATCCCGGGCAAGCTGCGCGAGCTGCTCGACCGGATCGAGCCCGTCCGTGAGCTGGCCCGGGAGCTGAAGTCCGAGCCGACAGTGCTGTTCATCGGCCGGCACGTCGGCTACCCGGTGGCCCTGGAGGGCGCGCTGAAGCTGAAGGAGCTGGCGTACATGCACGCCGAGGGCTTCGCCGCCGGTGAGCTGAAGCACGGCCCGATCGCCCTGATCGACAAGGGCACCCCGGTGATCTGCGTGGTGCCGTCGCCGGTGGGCCGGGGGATGCTGCACGACAAGGTCGTCTCCAACATCCAGGAGGTCCGGGCTCGTGGCGCGCGGACCATCGTGATCGCGGAGGAGGGCGACGAGGCCGTCGTCCGGTACGCCGACCACCTGATCTACGTGCCGCGTACGCCGACCCTGCTGGCCCCACTGGTCACCACGGTGCCGCTGCAGGTGCTCGCCGCCGAGATCGCCGCCGCCCGGGGGCACGACGTGGACCAGCCCCGCAACCTGGCCAAGTCGGTCACCGTCGAGTAGCGCGTCGTCAGCGGCCCAGCACCACGCGGGCCATCCCGTCCAGCGCCGGGTTGTCCGGCTCCCAGTAGCCGGTGTGCCCGCCGCGACCGCTGGGGAACACCCGGCCGCCGAACCCGGGGTCGGCCGGGTCGTGACCGAACCACAGCTCGTGGCCGGTCCGATCCGGCCAGCCCAGCACGGCGGCGAGCGGAGCGGCGCCCAGCAGGGCCCGGCGGCCCAGCTCGTCGACCGGCCGGGCCAGGCGGATCACGTCGTCCGGAGCGCTGCTGGCCCACACCTCTGCTGCCGGTACGCCAAGCTCGGCGGCGTGCGCCGCACCGACCCCCGGTGAGCCGACGAACATCAACGCGTCGGCCGCCAGCCCGTGCTCCCGGGCGGCGATGCCCACCACCAAAGACCCGTAGCTGTGCCCGAGCACGGTCTGCCGCGCCGGCGGCCCCTCGTGGGTGGCGCGCAGCCCCTCCTGGAAGCGGTGCAGCGCCCCGCCGGCGTCCCGGGCCTGGCCGGCCGACGCCGCCTCGGTCAGGAAGTCAGGTGCGTCGTAGTCCAGCCACAGCACCGCCGCGCCGCGCTCACCCGGCGCGAGCGTCGCGCAGCGCTCCAGCACCCGGGCCGCTCGACCCAGCTCGCCAGGGGCGTCGTCCAGCCCGGCGGTCATTCCCGGCACGTACGTCAGCACCCGGTCGGCGTGGTCCGGGTCGCCGAGCGCCACCACCACCCGACCCTCACCGGCCGGGTCCAGCCCCAGCAGGTACGCCCGCGGTTCCCCGGTCGCCAGGCGCTCGGTGAGCGTGTCCAGGCCGGCCAGCCGCGCCGCCACCGCGCGCAGCCGCAGCGACGCGAGCGGCCCCGGCGGCACCCGGGCCAGCAACCGCCGACGCTCGGCCAGCAACTCCGCGCGCCGCGCACCGAGCCGCAGGCGGTTGGCCTGGTCGCGGGCGGCCACCGGCACCCCGTCCAGGCCGCCGACGAGGGCCGGCTCGTGCCCGACCAGCCACCGTCGCTGCGCCGGGGTCAACCCGGACCACCAGGCGCGCACCAGCGCCGGCGTCGCCCCGGAGGCCGGTCGGCCGGGCGGCGGTGGGGACGCCCAACCGGTGCCGGCGGCCCGGGCCAGCTCGTCCAACCGGTCGGCGGCCTGCCGGTCCGCCGCGTCGGCCAACTCCAGCGCGCCCCGCAGCGCCGCCGCCACCCGGGCCGGCTCGGTCGGTCGGGGACGAGTCGGATCGACGCGCACGCCACCGGACCGGTCCACCACCAGGCCGGCCGCGTCGGCCCGGGCGACCGCCTCGGCGAGCCGCGCCTTCGCCACCACGAGGCACCCGGCCAGCTCGGACAGCACCTGATCGGCCTCGATCAGCGCGGGCGCCACCGAGGTCACCTCGCCCCGCAGGCAGCCCAGCCGAGCGTCCGCCGCCACCGCTGCCGCGCCGGACCAGCCGCCCCGCAACCGCCCGGCGGAACCGGCCAGCTCGCCGGCGTGCCGCTCGACCGGACCGGTCAGCCCGGCCCAGGCCGCCCCGGCCGCCCGCCAGCCGCCCGGATCGGCGGCCCAGAGCTGCCGGTAGCCGACGCCGCTCACCGGGGCAGGGCGGCGAACCGGCCGGCAGCCCGGTCGTCCACCGTCTCGTACGCCTCGGCCGCGGCCCGGACCCCACCGGCGGTCACCGCCACGTCCGCTCCCAGCCGGCAGAACCACGCGTGCGCTGCCGACTCCAGCCCCGCCAGAGCGGTGGCGGCCCGCCAACCCGGCGCCGGCACCAGCAGGCCGGGCACTCCGGCCAGACCCCACGCCAACCGGTACGCCTCGTCGTCGAGCGCACCGGCCACGGCGCGCAGCTCCTGCGGCCGGACGGCGAACGGCTCCTCGGTCATGACCCCCACCCCCGTGCACGATCGGCATCCACGCGCTGACGCTAGGCAGGGTCGGGCCGTGCCGGAGTGCCCTGTGGACAGCCGGCTGCGGCCGTACCCCGGTGTGTCCACAGGCGTTGCCCACGGCGGGCCCGACGGCTAATCTGCCGCCTCGGCCGCCGGTAGGGTGGTCTGGTGATCGTCGCTGTCGGCATCGACGTCGTCCTGGTCGACCGGTTCACCCGGTCCCTGGCGCGGACGCCGCTGCTTGCCGACCGGCTCTTCACCGCGGCCGAGCGGGCCACCCGCTCCGGCACCCCACGCTCGCCCGAGTCGCTCGCCGCCCGGTTCGCCGCGAAGGAGGCCGTCGCCAAGGCGCTCGGCGCCCCGGCCGGGCTGAGCTGGCACGACTGCGAGATCGTGCCCGATAGGGCTGGCCGGCCCTGGCTGACCGTCTCGGGCACCGTCGCGGCGGCGGCCGTCGAGCGGGGGATCAACCACTGGCACCTCTCGCTGTCGCACGACGGCGGGATCGCGTCGGCGATGGTGGTCGCGGAACGGTGACGTCGGCCGGGTGGCCGGGGCGGCCCACTCGCGAGCGGAATGGGGCACGGTGACATGAGAGCGGTGTGGCGGGCGGCCGACGTACGGGCAGCAGAGGCGGGGCTGAAGGGCACACTGCCGGAGGGCACGCTGATGCAGCGGGCCGCCGCCGGGTTGGCCCGCCGAGCCGCCCTGCTGCTCGCCGAGCGGGGCGGGGTGTACGGCGGCCGGGTGCTGCTGCTCGTCGGCTCCGGCGACAACGGCGGTGACGCCCTCTACGCCGGGGAACGGCTGGCCCGCCGGGGCGTCGAGGTGTCCGCCCTGCTGCTCGCCCCGGGGCGGGCGCACGCCGCGGGGCTGGCCGCGCTGCGCGCCGCCGGTGGCCGGCTGGTCGACCGCCCGGGCGGCCCCGTCGACCTGGTCCTCGACGGCATCGTCGGGATCGGTGGCGCGGGCGGGCTGCGGGCGAGCGCGGACGAGGTGGTCCAGCGCCTCGACGACCTGCGCGGGCGCGACGGCGCTCGGGCCACCGTGCTGGCCGTGGACGTGCCGAGCGGGGTGGCGGTGGACACCGGGCACGTGCCGCTGGTCGCGTCCGGCCGGCCCGCCGCGGTCCGCGCCGACGTGACGGTGGCCTTCGGCGCGTTGAAGCCCGCCCTGGTCGTCGGACCGGCAGCCGTCCTGGCCGGGCACGTGGAGCTGGTCGACATCGGGCTGCGGCCCTGGCTGCGGGGCACTCCCGCGCTGCGGGTCACCGAATGGTCCGACCTCGTGCAGTGGTGGCCGCAGCTGGGCGCGGCGTCGGAGAAGTACACCCGGGGTGTGGTCGGGGTGGCGACCGGCTCGGCGACGTACCCGGGCGCGGCTGTGCTCTCCGTCGGCGGGGCGCTCGCCGGGCCGACAGGGCTGGTCCGCTACGCCGGCGGCGCTCGGGCCGAGGTGCTGCACCAGCACCCCTCGGTGATCGCCACCGGGCGGGTCGCCGACGCCGGCCGGGTGCAGGCCTGGGTGTGCGGCTCGGGGCTGGGCACCGGCGACGACGCGGCGGCCGAGCTGCGGGCCGTCCTGGCCGCCCCGGTGCCGGTGGTGCTCGACGCGGACGCGCTGACCCTGCTTGTGGACGGCTCGCTCGCCGACCGGCTGCGCGGCCGGGACGCGCCGATCGTGGTCACCCCGCACGACCGGGAGTTCACCCGGCTGTGCGGGGAGGAGCCCGGCGCCGACCGGGTCGGGGCCGCGCTGCGGCTGGCCGCCTGGATGAACGCGGTGGTGCTGCTCAAGGGGGACCGCACGGTGATCGGCACGCCGGACGGCCGGGCGTACGTCAACCCGACCGGCACCCCGGCGCTGGCCACCGGCGGCACCGGCGACGTGCTGGCCGGGCTGCTCGGCTCGCTCCTGGCGGCCGGGGTGCCGGCGGACCGGGCGGCGGCCTCGGCCGCGTACCTGCACGGGCTCGCCGGTCGGGAGGCGGCCCGCGGCGGCCCGGTGACCGCGCCCGACGTGGCGACCGCGCTGCGCCCGGTCGTCGCCCGGCTGGGCTGATCGTCGCTGTTCGGGCCGGTTGGCTGGCTCGGCGGGCCGGGCCGTGCGTCGCCGCCCACCCGGATCAGGGCGGAAAGTAGGCTGGGCGTATGTGGCAGGCCGAGGTACGCGTCGATCTTGATGCGATCCGCGAGAACGTGAGCCGGCTCCGCTCCGGCACCACCGCCGAGCTGATGGCGGTGGTCAAGGGCGACGGGTACGGCCACGGGATGATCCCGTCCGCCCGCGCGGCGCTGGACGCGGGGGCCGACTGGCTCGGCGTGTGCACCCTCGACGAGGCGCTCACGCTGCGTCGGGCCGGGATCACCGCGCCGGTGCTGGCGTGGTTGCTCGCGCCGGGGCTGCCGCTGCACGAGGGGGTCGGCGCCGGGGTGGACCTCGCCGCCGCCAGCCTGCCGCAACTGGACGAGATGATCGAGGCGAGCCGGCGTGCCGGACGCCCGGCCCGACTGCACCTGAAGATCGACACGGGGCTGTCCCGGGGCGGCGCCACCGTCGCCGACTGGCCGGCGCTGCTCGACGCCGCCGCGAAGGCCCAGGCCGACGGCCTGGTCGAGGTGGTCGGCGTGTGGAGCCATTTCGTGTACGCGGACATGCCCGGCCATCCGACCACGGACCGGCAGCTCGCCGTCTTCCACGAGGGGCTGGCCATGGTCGAGCAGGCCGGGCTGCGCCCCCGCTGGCGGCACCTGGCCAACTCGGCGGCCACCCTGACCCGCCCGGACACCCACTTCGACCTGGTTCGCCCCGGGCTGGCCGTCTACGGTCTGTCCCCGGTGGCCGGCGAGACGTACGGGCTGCGGCCGGCGATGACCGCGCGGGCCCGGGTGATGCTCACCAAGCGGGTGCCCGCCGGCACCGGCGTCTCGTACGGGCACACCTACACGACCGAGGCCGACGCGAATCTCGCCGTGGTGCCCCTCGGGTACGCCGACGGTGTGCCCCGGCACGCGTCCAACACCGGGCCGGTGCAGCTCGCCGGTGCGCGGCGGACGATCTCCGGGCGCGTCTGCATGGACCAGTTCGTGATCGACTGTGGTGACGACCCGGTGGCCGACGGCGACGTGGCGACCCTGTTCGGCAGCGGTGCCGACGGCGAGCCGACGGCCGACGACTGGGCCGAGGCGGTCGGCACGATCAACTACGAGATCGTCACCCGGTTCGGCAGCACGCGGGTGCCGCGCGTCTACGACGGCGAGCGCTCGCCGTGAGCGCGAGGAGTGAGCCGGGGTTGCGAGCCCCGCAGTCGCGAACAAAGGTGACGCCGTGACGTACCGCATCCCGCGGCCGCGGACCGCCGCCGGCCGGGTCGCCGGCCTGGTCGGCGCCGCGGTCGGTGTGGCGGCGGCCGGCCTGGCCGCCGGCGTCGCGACCGAACGCACCCTGGTCCGCCGGCTCAAGGCCGACCCGGCCGACCACTACGCGCACGAGAGGTTCGGCGAGCAGCGGTACGACGACGCGTTCCGGCTGGAGCTGCCGGACGGCACCGACATCCACGTCGAGGTGGTCGAGCCGACCCGCCCGGTGCCGGGGCACCCGACGGTGGTGCTGGTGCACGGCTTCTGCCTGGACATGGGCACCTTCCACTTCCAGCGCCGGATGCTCGCCGCGCGCGGCGACTACCGTGTCGTCGCGTACGACCAGCCCGGTCACGGCCGGTCCGGCCGGTTGGAGACCGGGGAGTACGACCTGGCGGTGCTCGGCCGGACGCTGCGCCAGGTGATCGACCGGACCGCCCCGGAGGGGCCGCTGGTGCTGGTCGGCCACTCGATGGGCGGCATGACCATCATGGCGTTCGCCGAGCTGTTTCCGGAGCTGTTCGGTGACCGGGTGGTGGGCACCGTGCTGATGGCCACCTCGGGCGGGTTGATCGCGGAGACCAAGCTGGTCGCGCCGGCGCTGCTCGGCCGGGTCGGCGGGCCGGTGCTCTACATGGTCAGCAACGCCACCCGGTACGGCGGCCCGGTGATCGACAAGGCCCGCAAGTCCACGTCCAACGTGGCCTGGCTGCTCACCCGCAAGTACGGCTTCGGCACCCGCAAGCCCAGCCCGGCGCTCGTTTCGTACGTGGAGACGATGAACTCCCGGACCTCCGCCGACACGGTGACCCGCTACCTGCGGACGCTTGCCACGCACTCGCGTTTCCCGGCGCTGGCCGCGTTGGCGAACGCGCCGGTGCTGGTGGTCGTCGGCGACAAGGACATGATCACTCCGGTGACACACTCGGAGGAGATCGTCCGGCGGTTGCCGCACGCCGAGTTCATCAAGATCAAAGACAGCGGTCACGTGGTGATGCTGGAGCACGCCGACGAGGTCAACGCCGCGCTGGCGCGGTTCCTCGAGTCACTGGAGAGCATGGAGGACCGGTGAGTTTCGTCGTCAAACTGCCGACCGTCGAGGACACTCGGGAGTTCGGTCGCCGGCTGGCCGGGCTGCTGCGGGCCGGTGACCTGGTGCTGTTGACCGGTCCGCTGGGGGCCGGCAAGACCGCGCTCACCCAGGGCGTCGGCGCGGGGCTCCACGTTCTCGGCGACGTCACCTCGCCGACGTTCGTGATCGCCCGCGTGCACCGGCCCGACCCGGCCCGGGGTGGCCGGGTGGCCCTGGTGCACGCCGACGCGTACCGGCTGGGCGCCGCCAGCGACCCGCGTGCCGAGATCGACGACCTGGATCTGGACGCCTCGGTGGACGAGTCGGTGACCGTGGTGGAGTGGGGCGAGGGCCTGGTGGAGCAGTTGGTCGACGCGCACCTGCGGGTCCGTATCGACCGCCGCGACGACGACACCCGGATCGTCGAGCTGGAGCCGGTCGGTGGCGACTGGGCCCGACGGCTCGCCGAGCTGAGTTAGGGCCCGTGTCGGCGCGGCGTTGTCGGACCCGGTGCCTAGAGTGCGGGGGACCGACCCGCGCTGGAAGAGGTTCCTGATGCCCGATGACGCCCCCGCCCTGGATCTGCTGGCACTGCTGCCGGAGCAGTGGCGTGCCGTGCTCACCCCGCACCTCGATCCGGCCCGCACCGCCGCGCTGGCCGAGTTCGTCGCCCGGGAGTACGCGACGCAGACCGTCTTCCCGCCGTTGGAGGATCTCTTCTCGGCCTACCGGCTCTGCCCGCCGCAGAGCACCCGGGTGCTGATCCTCGGGCAGGATCCCTATCACCGTGCCGGGCAGGCCCACGGGTTGAGCTTCAGCGTCCGCGAGGGGGTGGCGGTGCCGCCGTCGCTGCGCAACGTCTTCAAGGAGTTGGGCGAGGACGTGGGCGTGGCCAAGCCGCGCAGCGGCAACCTCGACGGCTGGGCCGCGCAGGGCGTGCTGCTGCTCAACGCGGTGCTGACGGTGCGCCAGGCCACGCCGGGTTCGCACGCCAACTCGGGCTGGGAGGAGTTCACCGACGCCACGATCCGGGCGCTGAACGCCGCACCGGACCGGGTGGTCTTCCTGCTCTGGGGCGGCTACGCGCGCAAGAAGGCGGCCCTGGTTACCAACCCGCAGCACGTGGTGCTGGAGGCTGGCCACCCCAGCCCGATGAACCCGCGCGGCTTCCTCGGCAGTCGCCCGTTCAGCGCGGCCAACAAGGCGCTCGCCGACGCCGGGCGGCCCACCATCGACTGGGAGCGCACCGCGGGCTGACCCCCTGAGGCGTGGGCCGCTCGCCGGCTCTGCGGCGTGGGCCGTGCCGCCAGCTTGTTGGTGAGGCGTGGGCCGTGCGGCCGGCTTTTTGTTGTGGTGCGGGGGCCGTGCCGCTGACCTCTGCGGCGTGGGCCGCGTCGCCGGCTCTGCGGCGTGGGCCGCGTCGCCAGCTTGTTGTTGTGGTGCGGGCTGTGCCGCCTGGCGAGACCGCGTGGCCCTTCGCCGCGCGGCGCGGGTCAGCCCTCGGCAGCGAGTTGCCGCGCCCGGTAGCGGCGCAGTAATTCGGCGGCCCGCGGCTCGGTCAGCTCCAGCTCGACCAGCGGCACCACCCGATAGTCGCGCCCGCCGTGGCGCACCTCGATCGTCTCGGGCAGCTCGTCGCACATGGTCGCCCTGATCTCGCCGTACCGGGTCGACCAACGGTGCTCGCCCGGCTCCTCCGGCTCCAGCCACACCCCGCCGAACTCGCCCCACCGGGCGTTCCACCGCTGGCCGTAGTTCGCCTTCAGCCAGCCGGTGAACCGTTTCGAGTCCTGCCAGCGCAGGGCGATCTCCACGGCGTCCACCGGCACCGGCGCGCCCTGCAACAGGGCCGCCGTGCCGCCGGTGAGCACCTGCGGAAAGTCGGTGAGTCGGTCCAGCGTCTCATCCAGGCCCAGCTCGTCGATGCGTTGGGCGATCGGCCGGGCGGCCAGTTCGTCGATGCGGGCGTCGAGGTGCGCGTCCAGCGGCTCGACCTCGACCACCATCTGCACGTCCATCGCGGCGAACAAGCGCTCCAGCACCGCAAGGCTCGCGGCGCGGCTGCCGCTCTCGATCCGGGCAACAGCCGCCTGGGTGACCCCCGCCGCCTCTGCCAACTCGGACTGGGTCAGGTCGCGCAGGTGCCGTTGCTGGCGGACAGCCCTGCCGAGCAGGGTGGCGAGGCGCGTCGGCGGCATGCCGACATGGTGGACCGGGCATGGCCGAGGAGAAACCGCTGAGCCGGATTCACGACTGCGTGGCCTGGGTCCGAGATCCCGGCGACCCGGCGCCGTCGGGTGGGCCATTCCCTGATGAGCGGTATTCCTGTGGGTCATAAATATGACTCACAGGTATACCGCTTCTCACCGCAAGTGGCCTCCGGCCGAGCGGTGGCGTCCGCACAGGTCGACTGAGAACGGCCAGGACGGTGAGAGCGGCCAAGACGGCCAAGGCGGCCGATGCGGGCGATAGCGACAGCCCTGCTCGACGGCCTGAACGGCCGGAGTGGCCATGACGACAGTCGGAACGGCCAGGACGACCCGCTTAGAGCGGCCCAGGCGGCCGAGGATGACAGGCGGCCGGGCTTGAGCGGCCCGGCTTGAGGGGCCGGGCTTGAGGGGCCGGGCTTGAGGGGCCGGGCTTGAGGGGCCGGGCTTGAGGGGCCGGCACCCAGGGTGCCAGGGCGTCCAGGAGTGAGTGGCTGACCCTGGGCGCAGGCAGGGGGCGGGGCGTGGCCGGGCGGCGGTGGTGGGGCCGCTAGGCTGGCTAACCGTGCTCGTACTCGTGGTGGACAGCTCTACCCCCGCGGTGACCGCAGCGTTGGTGGAGATCTCGGCGGACGGCGTGACGTCCCGGGCGCACCGGTGCACGGTCGACGCCCGCGCGCACGGTGAACTGCTCGCGCCCCAGGTCGACGCGGTCCTCGCCGACGTCGGAGCGCGCCCGCGTGATCTGGGCGCCATCGTCGCCGGCCTCGGCCCGGGGCCGTTCACCGGGCTGCGGGTCGGCCTGGTCACCGCCGCCACGATGGGGCAGGTGCTCGGCGTCCCGACGTACGGCGTCTGCTCCCTGGACGGCATCGGCTACCCGGCGGCGGCCGGCGAGCCGGTGCTGGCTGCCAGCGACGCCCGCCGCAAGGAGCTGTACTGGGCGGTCTACGACGGCGCCGGTCAGCGGATCGTCGGGCCCGAAGTGTCCGCCCCGGCGGTGGCCGCCGCGCGCGCCCGGGAACTGGGGGCGACGGTCGCGGTCGGCGACGGGGCACACCGGTACGCCGAAGCCCTGGACCTGCCGGTCCGGGTCGAGCCGCGCTACCCGGAGGCCACCGTGCTGGCGCAGCTCGCCGCCGAGCGGATCCGGGCCGGCGCACCCGGCGAGCGGCTCACCCCGCTCTACCTGCGCCGTCCGGACGCCGTGGCGGCCACCGGCCGCAAATCGGTCCTGCCGTGAGCACGACGGTACGGCTGGACCCGTTCCGCTGGTGGCACATCGACGAGGCGATGCCCATCGAGGTGGACCTCTTCGGCGCGGAACACTGGTCGCCGGCGATGTTCTGGAACGAGCTTGCCAACAGGCACCACTATCGGGTCGCCACCGACACCGACGGCACCCTGCTCGGCTATGCCGGGCTCGCCGGAGCCCCACCGGACGAGGTGTGGGTGCAGGTCATCGCGGTCCGCCGGGACGTCCAGCGGCGCGGTGTCGGGCGTGTCCTGCTGGAGGAGCTGCTCGCCGAGGCGGCCCGACGTGACGCCCGCAGCACCCTGCTGGAGGTCGCCGTGGACAACGTGGCCGCCCAGCGGCTCTACGCGATGTACGGGTTCGAGCCGATCGGGGTGCGTCGCGGCTACTACCAACCGAGCAACACCGACGCGCTGGTCATGCGGCGCGACGCCGAGCCGACCGGGGACGGACCACACGACCATGGCTGACGAACCGCTGATCCTGGGCATCGAGACCTCGTGCGACGAGACCGGCGTCGGCATCGTACGCGGGCACACCCTGCTGGCCGACGCGCTCGCGTCCAGCGTCGAGGAGCACGCCCGCTTCGGCGGCGTGGTGCCCGAGGTGGCCAGCCGGGCCCACCTGGAAGCCATCGTGCCGACCATGCAGCGGGCGCTGACCGAGGCCGGTGTCACCCTGGCCGACATCGACGCCATCGCGGTCACCTCCGGGCCCGGGCTGGCCGGCGCGCTGCTCGTCGGCGTCGCCGCCGCCAAGGGGTACGCGCTGGCGGCCGAGAAGCCGGTGTACGGCGTCAACCACCTTGCCGCGCACGTCGCGGTGGACACGCTTGAGCACGGCCCGCTCCCGGAACCCGCGATCGCGCTGCTGGTCTCCGGCGGGCACTCGTCCCTGCTGCTGGTCGATGACCTGGCCCGGGGCGTCACCCCGCTCGGCGCCACCATCGACGACGCGGCCGGTGAGGCGTTCGACAAGGTCGCCCGACTGCTGGGGTTGCCGTTCCCGGGCGGCCCGCCCATCGACCGGGAGGCCCGCGCCGGTGACGCCGCCTCGATCGCGTTCCCGCGTGGCCTCACCGCCGCCAAGGATCTCGCCGCCCACCGGTACGACTTCTCGTTCTCCGGGCTGAAGACGGCGGTGGCCCGCTGGGTCGAGGCGCGGCAGCGCGCCGGCGAGCCGGTGCCGGTGGCCGACGTCGCCGCGTCCTTTCAGGAGGCGGTCTGCGACGTCCTGACCAGCAAGGCGCTCGCCGCCTGCCGGGCGCAGGGGATCGAGACGCTGGTGATCGGCGGCGGAGTGGCGGCGAACTCCCGGCTGCGGGCGCTGGCCGAGCAGCGGGCCGAGAAGTACGGCATCCGGGTGCGGGTGCCCCGGCCGAAGCTGTGCACCGACAACGGGGCGATGGTGGCCGCGCTCGGATCGCACCTGGTCGCCGCCGGGGTCGCGCCGAGCCGGCTGGACCTGCCGGCCGACTCGGCGCTGCCGTTGACAACGGTCAGCGTGTGACGGGGGCACCGGAGATGATCGTGCGGATGTGGGAGGCGCGCGCCGAGGCGTACGGCGTCGCCGACCTGATCACCTGGGTGTGCGACACCGCCCTGCCCGAGTTGGAGCACGACCCTCTGCACGTGTCCAGCGAGGTCTTCTCCTCCACCGACCACCGTGTCGTGGTCATCTCCAAGTGGCGCAGCAGCCCGCGTCCGCTGCCCGATCCACCCGCCCTGCTGGTGGCCCGCGCCCCGCACTCCTGGGATTTCACCCAGGTGGACCGCTGACGGGGGCCACCTCCACGGGTGGTCAGCTGCGGCGCAGCATCCGGTAGGTGGCGATCCCGCCGGTGCCGAGCGCGGCGAGGAAGACCAGCCAGACGACTGTGCTGCTGACTCCGACCTGTGGGCCGGCGTTCGCTCCGGCGGCGGCGAGCAGGCCGTCCTTGCCGGGGGCGGGCAGCGCGGCCGGCGGCAGTTCGGGCCACCGGACCAGTCCGGTGGACTCCAGCATCTGCATGTGGTGCTGCACGAAGGCGTTGGCGTCCTCGCAGAGCTTACGAACTGTCGCGTCGCGGGTGCTGGCACGCACCGCGCCGATCACCGGGAAGATCTTGCCGTGGGCCACGCGGAGCCGGGTCACGAAGATCTGGTCGAACCGGGCGCCGGAGGCGTTCTGCATCTCCGACAGCCAACCCTTCTGCTCGGCGGTCGGCTCGGTGGGGATGGACGCGCCGAGCTTGTTGGCGGCGTCCACGACGAGCTGGTCGAGCTTCTGGTGCTCGCCGGCGATGGCCGCGCCGATCTCCCGTACCTTCGCCGACTGTCCCTTTTCGGCGGCCATCTGACCGGCGGGCATCTCCCACAGCCCGGCCAACCGCACACCGTTGAGCAGTGTCATGTCGGCGGCGTTGAGCTGCTGCCCGCCGGAGGGGGCGGCGATGGCCACTCCGGGCAGGACACCGACCCCCGCGACGATCGCGATGAGCAACATCGCCGCGCGGTGCATCCGGTTGCCCGGCCGACGACGGGCGGATCTGAGCGGTGCCATGTCTGTGGTGCCTCCTCGGTCCGGACCGAAACGCGTCTGGACCGGGCAGCCGCACCCTGCCGGCCGCCCGTCCGCCCACTGGTACGGACTGATCGCCCGATCAGTTCATCCGCGCGCCCGGTGGAAATGCGTGCGGCGGACGAGCCGAAGCCCTCGGCGCGACGCGGATCAGCGGGTGACGGCGAGGAAGCCGCCGAGCAGCAGCAGCGTGAGCGCGGCGACGGCGAAGAGCACCAGCAGTTCCCTGCGGCCGTGCCCGATCGGGTCACCGCCGCCGGCCGTCGCGGCGGCGGGGTCGGGCAGGGCCGGCAGGTCGCGGGTCAGCGCGGCCAGGTCACCGAGGGTACGGGAGGCCCAGACCGCGCCGGCCCGCTCGGAGAACTCGTCCAGCGTGAGCCGGCCCTCGGTGGTGTGCCGGTGCAGCTCGGCGACCACCCGGTGGCGGTCGTCGTCGGAGGCGCGCAGCTCGACATCCACGCCGGACAGGGTACGCGGGTCAGCCCACGTCGAGGGGGTCGGCGAGGAGCCGTTCGAAGGCCAGTTCGGCGGCGCCGATCAGGGGCGCGTCCTCGCCCAGTTTGGGGGTGCGCAACCGGACGTGTTCCAGGCAGGCGCCGAGGGCGTTGGAGTTGAGTCGACTGCGGATCTGGGCCGCCGCGGCGAGGTAGAGGTCCCGCATGGTGCCGCCGAAGATGACCATCTCGGGGTTGAAGACGTTCACCAGGTTGGCCACCCCGAAGCCCAGCCAGTCACCGGCCTTGCGGACCGCCGTCTGGGCGCGGGCGTCTCCCCGGTCGGCGGCGTCGAAGACGGCCAGCAGCGCGTCGCGGCCCCGGGCGTCGGATCGTCCGGCCGCGCGGAGCAGGCCGTGCTCGCCGATCTCGGTCTCCCAGCAACCCCGGGCGCCGCACTCGCAGGGCATGCCGTCACGGACCACCTTCATGTGGCCGACCTCGCCGCCGTACCCGCCGTGTCCGGTGAGTCGACGCCCGCCGGCGATGATGCCGGCGCCGACGCCGACGTCGCCGTACAGGTAGATGACGTTGTCGCAGCCGGCCGCGACCCCCCGGGCGTGCTCGGCGAACGCCGCCACGTCGGCCACGTTGCCGACCGTGACCGGCACGTCGAGGCCCAGTTCGGCGCCGAGCGCGGCGCCGATCGGCTCGTCCACCCAGCCCGTGGTGGGGCCGAGCCGGACCAGGCCGTCCTCGCGGCGGACCATCCCGCAGACCGCGACGCCGGTGCCGACGCAGATCGCGTCGGCGGGCACCGCCTGCTGCATCTCCTTGACCGCACCGGCGAGCAGCGGCGCGGCCTCGGCGGCCAGCAGCCCGCGCGGTCGGTCCAGCTCCCGGCGGTCCAGCACCGCGCCGCCCAGGCCGACCCGGGCGGCGCGCAGCCGGTCCACCTCGACGGAGTACGCGTACGCGTACACCCGGGCCGACTCGGGCCGGACGACCAGTGACGGCCGTCCGGCCCGGCCGGTCTCCTTCGGTGTTCCCTCGCTGACCAGTCCGACGCCGGCCAGGTCGGCGGTGAGCGCGCCGATGGTGCTCCGGTTCAGCCCCAGGGTGGTGGTGAGTTCGGCGCGGGTGGTCGCCCCGTGGACGTGCACGTGCCGCAGCAGGGCCCCGAGATTCTGCCGCCGGACCTCCTCCTGGCTGGGTGCCGGGCGCATGCTGGTGCTACCTCCCGCGCGGTCAGCGGGTGCCGGTGGCTGCCGCGCGGCGGCGGGAGAGGGCGTCGACACTGGCCGCGAGCAGCAGCACGACACCGGTGACCACGTACTTGACTCCCGCGCTGTACCCCATCAGGCCCATTCCGTTTTCGATGACCGCGACCACCGCGCCTCCCAGGACGGCGTCGAGGACGCGACCCTTGCCGCCGAAGAGGCTGGTGCCGCCGATCACCGCCGCGCCGACCGCGTAGAGCAGTACGTTACTGCCCCCCGTGTTCGGGTCGACCGAGTTGGCCCGGCTGGCGGCGACGATGCCACCGATGGCGGCCATGGACGAGCAGATGACGAAGACCGAGATCCGGATCCGGTCGACCTCGATGCCGGCCCGGCGGGCCGCTTCCCGGTTGCCGCCGACGGCGTAGATGTGCCGGCCGTAGCTGGTCCGTTGGAGTACGAACGTCCAGATGATCAGCAGCACCGCGATGACCGGCACCACGATCGGCACACCCTTGAGCGAGACGATCAGCACGTTGCGGCTGCGCTCCAGGTTGAGGACGTACACCGCCGTGCCGAGGATGACGGCGAGCACGCCGATCCGGAGCGCCACCACCGCGAGCGGGTCGGTGATCAGGCCACGGGCCACGCGGTTGCGGTGTCGCAGCAACTGCACCGCCGCGTAGCCGACGACCGCGAGGGCGGTCAGCGCCCAGCCCAGCGCGGGGGCGAGGTTGCGGTTGGCGATGGCGACCAGCACCTCGTCGCGGACCGAGATGTTGGTGCCCTCCTTCACGAGCAGCAGCACGATGCCCTGGAAGGCGAGGAAGCCGGCGAGGGTGACCACGAAGGACGGAATGCCGATCTTCGCGACGAGCAGGCCGAGGCTGGTGCCGATGAGCACACCGGTGGCGACCGCGGCCAGCACGGCGACCCACCAGGGGTACCCGAGCACGGTGACCACATTGGCCAGCACGGCCGCGCAGACGCCGCTGGCGAAGCCGGCAGAGAGGTCGATCTCGCCGAGCAGCAGTACGAAGACCAGACCCATCGCGATCAGCGTGACCGCCGCGCCCTGGGTGAAGAGGTTGGCGAAGTTGCCCGCCGACAGGAACGACGACGGCCGCATGATCGCGAAGACGGTGCAGAGCACGACCAGGCCGAGCACCGCCGGTAACGCGCCGACGTCGCCTCCGCGTACCCGGCTGAGGTAGTTGCGGACGTGGCTCCCGACGGTCGGCGGCGGTGTGACGGCTGCGGGGCCGTCCTTCCGCACGGCGGCGGTGGTGGTCATCGGACGCCTCCTGAGATCGAGTCGGCCGGCTCCGGGCCGTCGCCGTTGCTGCCCGGGTCCGTGGCGAGGCCGAGGCCTCCCGAGCGCCCGGCGGTGATCAGCTCAACCACCTGGGCGTGGGTGATGTCGGTGGTCTTCACCTGGGCGACCATCTGGCCGAGGTACAGCGCGGCGATCCGGTCGGAGACGGCGAAGACGTCGTTCATGTTGTGCGAGATGAGCACCACGGCCAGGCCGTTGTCGGCGAGGCGGCGGACCAGTTCCAGGACCTGGGCGGTCTGTGCCACACCGAGCGCCGCGGTCGGCTCGTCCAGGATGACGAGCTTGCTGTTCCACAGCACCGCTTTGGCGATGGCCACGGTCTGGCGCTGACCGCCGGAGAGGCTGGACACGTGCTGGCGGAGCGAGGTGACGGTACGGATGGAGAGCCCCGCCAGGGTCTCGGCGGCGAGCTGTTCCATGCTCGGCTCGTCCAGGACGATGCCCCTGTGCTTCTCCCGGCCGAGGAACATGTTCTGCACGATGTCCAGGTTGTCGCAGAGCGCGAGGTCCTGGTACACGACCTCGATGCCGAGGGCGGCGGCGTCGCGGGGACTGCCGATGTGCACCTGTTCGCCGTTGAACAGGACCTCGCCGGCGTCGGTGGGGTAGATGCCGCTGATGCACTTCACCAGGGTCGACTTGCCGGCGCCGTTGTCGCCGACCAGTGCGGTCACTTCGCCCGGGTGGACGGTCAGGGCGACGTCGCGGAGCACCTGGACGGGACCGAAGCTCTTGTCGATCCCGCGAAGTTCCAGCAGGGGGGTCGCGGACACGGGGTCTCCTTCTTAAGGGAGGGTCGGGGCCCGTCCGGCGGGCGCCGCCCGGCACGGGAGGATGCTCCCGTGCCGGGCGGCGATGGTCGTCCCGGCGGGTACTGCGGCGTCGGTCAGCTGATGCCGGCGTCGGCGCAGGCCTTGGCGTACGCCGCGGTGCAGACCTCTTCCTTGGTCACGTAGCCGTCGGCGATGACGTCCTTGACGTTGTCCTTGTAGATGGCCTTCGGCGTGAGCAGCACCGAGGGGACGTCACGGCCACCCTCCGGGTCCTTCACCGTCTGGCCGGTGTCCTTCTTCTCGCCCTTGGCGAGCGCGATGGCCAGGTCGGAGGCGGCCTTCGCCTCTTCGCGGACGGCCTTGTAGACGGTCATGCACTGGTCACCGGCGAGGATGTTCTGCAGGCCCTCGGTGCTGGCGTCCTGGCCGGTCACCGGCACCTTGCCGTTGAGCTTGTTCTTCCTCAGGATCGAGATGGCCGCGTTGCCGAGACCGTCGTTGGCGGCCAGCACGCCGTCGATCTTGCCGTTGGCCTTGGTGAGCTGCTGCTCGAAGATCGTCGTGGCCTGCGCGTTGTCCCAGGCCGGCACGGCGTCCTCGGGGCCCTTGACGTACTCCTTGGAGTCGAACTTCGGCTTCAGCACCGAGTCGTAGCCGGCCTTGAACAGGGTGGCGTTGTTGTCGGTGGGGGAGCCGTTCAGGTACGCCACGACGGGGTTCTTGGCGTTCTTCTCAGTCAGGCACTTGGACAGGCCCTCGCCCTGGAGCTTGCCGACGGTCTCGTTGTCGAAGCTGACGTAGTACTGGGCGGAGCCGCCCAGGGTGAGCCGGTCGTAGTCGATGGTGGCGACGCCCTGCGACTTGGCCTTGTCGAGCACGGCCTTGCCGGTGCCGGAGTCCAGGTTGACGATCATCAGAACGGTGACGCCGCCGGTGATCATCTGGTCGGCGATGGTCTGGAAGGCGGTCTTGTCGTTCTGGGCGTTCTGGATGTCGGACTGGACGCCGGCGGCCTTGAACGCCTCCTCCAGGAACCGACGGTCCGCGGTCTCCCAGCGGACGGAGGACTTGCTGTCCGGGAGGATGACGCCGATCTTGGGGGTCTTGGCGGAGCTGGCCTTGTCGGAGCCGGAGTCGTCGCCGCAGGCGGTCAAACCGCCGGTCGCGAGCAGGCCCACGGCGGCGATGGTGAGGATCCCCTTACGCATGTGCAGGGTCCTTTCGGAGGTGGGGGAGGTGTTGTTTTGTTGTGTCCGGCAACGTATTTCGCGTCACACTGGTCCCACAAGACCGCGCAGGTGCCAAGTTTGTTGGAAGCGATAACAATTCAGCAACGCGACTGTTACTCCCCGCGTATGCCATGCGGGAGTCGACGTAACGACTGTCGTCAGTGGGTCTGCAACGGCGCGGCGCGGGCGTCGGTCAGCGCCACCAGATCCGCTGCGGCCAGTTCGAGTTGCAGACCGCGCCGACCAGCCGAGACGTAGATCGTCGGCAGATCCAGCGCGGATTCGTCCAGCACTGTGGGCAGGCGCCGGCGCTGCCCGAGCGGGCTGATCCCGCCGCGCACGTAGCCGGTGGCCCGCTCGGCGACCGCCCGGTCGGCCATCGTCGCCCGCTTGCCGCCGACCGCCGCCGCGAGCGCCTTGAGGTCCAGCTCGCCGGTGACCGGGACGACCGCCACGGTCAGGGCGCCGTCGACCTCGGTCACCAGCGACTTGAACACCCGCTCGGGTGCCACACCGAGCGCCTCGGCGACCAGCGCGCCGTAGTTCGGCGCGTCCGGGGAGACCCGGTACGGATGGGTGCGATACGCGATCCCACGCTTGACCAGTAGTGCCGTCGCCGGAGTGCCCTGTCCCGCCACAACGACGACGCTAGTGGACCGGGTGGCCGACCAACACGGTCGGGGCACCGGCGATCCGGGTGAGCACCAGGCTCGCCGCCTGGTCGCCGGCCAGCCGCAGATCCCGCCGCAACTGCTCCGGGGTGAGCGCGGAGCCCCGCTTGAGGATCTCCACCCGGCCCACCCGCCGTTCCCGCAGCAGTGCCCGCAGGCGCTTGAGCGAGAACGGCAGCACGTCGGTGATCTCCAGGCACCGGGCGTACGGGGTGGGCGTCGGCCGGTCGGCGTAGAGGTAGGCGATGCTCGGGTCACCCAGCGTGGCGTCCAGCTGGTCGGCCAGTTCGGCGACGAGGTGCGCGCGGACCACGGCCGGATCCGGGTCGTACAGGTAGCGGCGCGGTGGCCCGACCGGCGCCTCGGTGGCGCCCGAGCCGGTGAGCTGGAAACGGTGCGTCTCGGCGCCCACCTGCCGGTAGAGCGTGGCGCGGCGGGGCACCTGGGCCAGGTCGCCACACCAGAGCGCGGCCTCGACCAGGTCGCCGTCCACGCCTACCCACTCCGCCTCCGCGTCGGCCGGGATGAGCGCGTGGTCCAGGCCCGGCGCCACCTTCACCACCGTGCGCGGCACCCGTTCCGCGAGCCCGGTGACGAAGTCCCACGGTGGCGAGTAGGCGCGCGGGTCGAAGATCCGCCGACCGGTGCCGCTCGTACGTCGGGCCGGGTCACAGAAGACCCCGTCGACCCGGGAGACGTCGAACGCGGTGGCATCGCCGCACTCGACGGTGAACAACTCGGCCAACCCCGCGGCGGCGGCGTTGGCGGCGGCCATCGCGGCGGTCACCGGGTCGGCCTCCACCCCGTACACCCGGATGCCGGCGCGGGCGGCGGCGAGCGCGTCGGCGCCGAGGCCGCAGCCGAGGTCGGCCAGCGTGCGCACGCCGGCCGCGCGCAGCCGCTCGGCGCGGCGGTCGGCGACGACCCGGCGGGTGGCCTGCTCCAGCCCGGCGCGGGTGAGGAACATCCCGGCGGCGGCCGGGCCGAACTTGCCGACCGCCCGGTGGCGCAGCTCGGCCTGGGTGAGCGCCGCCGCGGCCAGCGCGGGCGGCACCCCGCCGGCCCGCAGCGCCGACGCCGCCGTCAGTGGATCACCGCCGGCCAGCTCGGCCGCCGCCGAGAGCGCGGCCGACCCCTCGGGGGTACGCAGCGCCGCCAGCTGATCGAGATCCACCCCACCATTCTCCCGGCCGAGGCGGAAATACCGGCTGGCGGGGCGCGACGCGCTGGCACTCTCCTTGACGGAGTGCTAGCCACGGAATAACCTGCGATTAGCACTCTCACCCTGAGGGTGCCAGCTTCCGGGTCTCGCGACCCGGGTGCGCACGCCAGGCGGACCGGCACCCGCGACGACGGCCCCGCCCGGTGGCATGAGGCAGATTGACGCTGGTCAGCCCCGCTGGCCGGCAACGAAACCAGTAGTACCCCAGGAGGGTATGCCCGTGACTACCGCGACCAAGGTTGCGATCAAGCCGCTCGAGGACCGCATCGTGGTCCAGGCGAACGAGGCTGAGACCACCACGGCGTCGGGCATCGTGATCCCCGACACCGCCAAGGAGAAGCCGCAGGAGGGCACCGTCCTCGCTGTGGGCCCGGGGCGCGTCGACGACAACGGCAACCGGGTTCCGGTTGACGTGCAGGTCGGCGACACCGTCCTCTACTCGAAGTACGGCGGCACCGAGGTCAAGTACGCCGGCGAGGAGTACCTGGTGCTCTCCGCCCGCGACGTCCTCGCGGTCATCGAGAAGTAAGCAACCGATCAGTGTCGCTGCCCCGGTCCGGCTCGCCGGGCCGGGGCAGCTTCGCTTCGAAGGGACATACATGGCGAAGATCCTGAGCTTCTCGGACGACGCCCGGCACCTGCTGGAGCACGGTGTCAACGCCCTCGCAGACGCGGTCAAGGTCACCCTCGGCCCGCGCGGGCGCAACGTCGTCCTGGACAAGAAATTCGGTGCGCCGACGATCACCAACGATGGTGTGACCATCGCCAAGGAGATCGAGCTCACCAACCCCTACGAGAACCTCGGCGCGCAGCTGGTCAAGGAGGTGGCGACCAAGACCAACGACGTCGCCGGCGACGGGACCACCACCGCGACCGTGCTGGCGCAGGCGATGGTCCGTGAGGGCCTGCGCAACGTGACCGCCGGGACCAACCCGGCCGGCCTCAAGCGGGGCATCGACGCGGCGGCCACCAAGATCTCCGAGGCGCTGCTCGGCCGCGCCGTTGAGGTCGCTGACAAGAAGTCGATCGCGAACGTGGCGACGATCTCGGCGCAGGACGCCACCATCGGCGAGCTGATCGCCGAGGCGATGGAGCGGGTCGGCCGCGACGGTGTCATCACCGTCGAGGAGGGCTCGATGCTCACCACCGAGCTGGACGTGACCGAGGGTCTCCAGTTCGACAAGGGCTTCATCTCGCCGAACTTCGTCACCGACCTGGAGGGTCAGGAGTCCGTCCTGGAGGACGCGTACATCCTGGTCACCACCCAGAAGATCTCGGCGATCGAGGAGCTGCTGCCGCTGCTGGAGAAGGTCCTGCAGAACAGCAAGCCGCTGCTGATCATCGCCGAGGACGTGGACGGTCAGGCGCTCTCCACCCTGGTGGTCAACTCGCTGCGCAAGACCCTCAAGGTCTGCGCGGTCAAGGCCCCGGGCTTCGGCGACCGGCGCAAGGCCATGCTCCAGGACATCGCGATCTCCACCGGCGCCGAGCTGGTCGCTCCGGAGCTGGGCTACAAGCTCGACCAGGTCGGCCTGGAGGTGCTCGGCAGCGCCCGGCGCGTCGTGGTCGACAAGGAGAACACCACGATCGTCGACGGCGGCGGCCAGAAGGCTGACGTCGACGACCGGGTCTCCCAGATCCGCAAGGAGATCGAGGCCTCCGACTCCGACTGGGACCGGGAGAAGCTGGCCGAGCGGCTGGCGAAGCTCTCTGGCGGCATCGCCGTGATCAAGGTGGGTGCGGCGACCGAGGTCGAGATGAAGGAGCGCAAGCACCGCATCGAGGACGCCATCGCGGCGACCAAGGCCGCGGTCGAGGAGGGCACCGTGCCCGGCGGCGGCGCCGCCCTGGTGCAGATCCTTCCCGTGCTCGACGACGACCTGGGCTTCACCGGCGAGGAGAAGGTCGGCGTCTCGATCGTGCGCAAGGCGCTGGTCGAGCCGCTGCGCTGGATCGCGCAGAACGCCGGCCACGACGGCTACGTCGTGACGCAGAAGGTCGCCGACATGCAGTGGGGCCACGGCCTCGACGCCGCCACCGGCGAGTACGGCGACCTGGTCAAGGCCGGCATCATCGACCCGGTGAAGGTGACCCGCAACGCGGTCACCAACGCCGCCTCGATCGCCGGTCTGCTGCTCACCACCGAGAGCCTCGTGGTGGAGAAGCCGGAGCAGGCCGAGCCGGCCGCCGCCGGTGGGCACGGCCACGGCCACGGTCACCAGCACGGCCCGGGCTTCTGACCCGGTAGCGACACCCGCCCCGGGGCACACCGTCGTACGGCGGTGTGCCCCGGTTCGTCTCCGCGATCATTACCAAGCGCTGACATGGTTGGCGACCCGGCGGATTGATCGCGCACACTGGGCCGATGAGCACCACGTCGCGGCGGTACGCCGCGCTGGCCGGAGTGACCGCCGCCGCCGTCGCGATCGGGATCGCGGAGCCGGTGGCGGTGCTGACGGGCCCCCGGTCGGCGCCACTGGTCGCGGTGGGCGGGGTGGTCGTCGACGCCGTCCCCGAGCCGCTCAAGCAGTTCGCCATCGACGTCTTCGGCACCGCCGACAAGATCGCCCTGCTGATCGGAACGGCCCTGCTGCTGGGCGCCTTCGCCGCGCTGCTCGGAATGGTGGCGGTCCGCCGGCTGGCCCTGGGCCTGGCCGGCATCGCGGCGTTCGGCGTCGTCGGTGTGGCCGCCGCGCTGACCCGCCCCGGCGCGGACGTCTTCGACGCGCTGCCGTCGCTGGTCGGTGGCGGGCTCGGCGCCCTGGTGCTCTGGCTGTTCATCGCCGGCCCGTTCGAGCTGGACCCCTGGCCCTGGACCCCACCCGCCACCTCCCGCCCGGCAACCCCGCCGGCTGCCGGTCGTGGTGAATGGCCGGTGTCGCCCGCCGGGCCGACGGAGGGCCTGCCGGTCCCGGTGACCCCCGCCGCCCCGCCGGCGCCGGTGACCCCGGCCGCGCCGGCCGCGACTGTCGATCCGGAGTCGCGCCGGCGGTTCCTGACCGGCACCGGCGTGCTACTCGGCACGGCCGCCGTGGCCGGTCTCGGCGGGCGCTGGCTGGCCGGGCGGCGCGGCGTGTCCGCCGCCCGGGACGCGATCCGGCTGCCCGCGCCGGTCGCCCCCGCACCGGCCGTGCCGGCGGGCGCGGACCTGTCGCTGGCCCAGCTCGCGCCGTACGTCACCCCGAATCTCGGGTTCTACCGGATCGACACCGCCCTGGTGGTGCCGCAGGTGGACCCGGAGACCTGGCGGCTGCGCATCCATGGCCGGGTGGGCATCGAGCGCACCTACAGCTACGCCGATCTGCTGGCCCGGCCGTTGGTCGAGCGGTACGTCACGCTGGCCTGCGTCTCGAACGAGGTCGGTGGGGACCTGATCGGCAACGCCCGCTGGCTGGGCGTACCCCTGCGGGAGCTGCTGGACGAGGTGCAGCCGGAGGAGGACGCCGACCAGGTCGTCGGCCGCTCGGTCGACGGTTGGACCTGTGGCACCCCCACCGCCGCGCTCCGCGACGGACGCGACGCGCTGCTGGCGATCGGCATGAACGGCGAGCCGCTGCCGGTCGAGCACGGGTTCCCGGTCCGGATGGTGGTGCCGGGCCTCTACGGCTACGTGTCGGCCTGCAAGTGGGTGACCGAGCTGGAGCTGACCCGGTTCGCCGACTTCGACGCGTACTGGGTGCCGCGTGGTTGGTCCGCCCAGGGCCCGATCAAGACCCAGTCGCGCATCGACGCGCCGCGACGGCGCAACCGGTTGACCGCCGGTCCGGTGACGGTGGCCGGTGTGGCCTGGGCGCAGCACCGGGGCATTCGCCGGGTCGAGGTACGCGTCGACGACGGCCCCTGGCAGGAGGCGCAGCTCGCCCCGACGGTGTCGGTGGACACCTGGGTGCAGTGGTCCTGGCGCTGGGACGCCACGCCGGGCGAGCACCGGCTCCAGGTCCGGGCAACGGACGCGACAGGCGAGACCCAGACCGAGCGCACGCAGAGCGTCGCCCCGGACGGCGCCACCGGCTGGCACACCGTCCCAGTCAACGTCCACTAACCCCCACCCCACCCCCACCCGCCTGACCCCTGGTGATCATGAAGTTATTGCCTCGATCGACGGCGTGTCGGGGCAATAACTTCATGATCGACGGGGGCAGGGGTGGGTGGGGGTGGGGTGGGGTGGGGCAGGCGCGCGGAACCGCGCTCCCGCTGGGCGGGGGCGCGGTTCGCGGTGTTCGGGGTGGGTGCCGGGTCAGGCGACGTTGCGCTGGGCCGGGACCGTCGACTTGTGCGGGCGGCCCAGTCGCGCCTCCAGGCGGGCGACGTCGACCCGGATCTGCCGGCGGTCGGCCAGGTCCTCCCAGCCGACGGCGAGCAGGCGCAGCCGCTCCGACTCGCTGAAGCCGCCCCAGACGCCGTACGGCTCGCGGACCGACAGGGCGTGCGCGGCGCACTCGGCGCGGACCGGGCAGGCCCGGCAGACCGACTTGGCGGCGGACTCCCTGCGCAGCCGGGAGGAGCCCCGCTCCCCGTCCGGGTGGAAGAACTGGGCGCTGTCCCGGCCCCGGCAGGCACCGAGCCGCTGCCAGTCCCAGAGATCGACGATGGGTCCGGGCAGTCTACGTACGTTCGACATCAGCACCCCTCCTCCCGCGCGGCACCGCGAGACTCTTGTGGCCGGCTTCCGGGCGGCGGGCCGCGCAGGCGCACCGTTCCCGGCCTGGACCTCCCGGTACCCGGGCTGCCGCCGGCTCACACGTGTGTGATCCAAAACGTCTAGCAACTCGCGGCTTTTGCCCTATCTGTCGGAAAAGTTCAGATGATTGCCGGGAACCCCCTCCCCAGCCGACGCCGTCATGGTCTGCTCGTGTGCGGAGAGGAGACCACCACAGTGCGTACCGTTCTTGTGTGCGTTCGGACACCGCTCGCGGCTCAGCACCTCACTTCTGCTGCCGCGCGGCTGGGGTTGTCCGCGATCGTCCGTACCGCCGTCTCCGATCCCGAGGTGATGCTGCGACTCGCCGAGCGCCCGGCCGACGTGGTCCTGGCCGACACGGCTCTCACCCGGCCGGACAGCGCGGGTTTCGTCCGCCGGGTGCTGGCCCGCGCGCCGCAGGCCGCGGTCCTGCTGCTCGGCGCCGAGGAGTCCGAGGCCGCCGCCGCCACCATCAGCGCCGGCGCCCGGGGTCTCATCCAGAACGCCGACCACGACCTGACCAGCGCGGTCGCCAAGGCCCTGCTGCTGCTCACCGCACCCGGCCGAGCCTCCCGGCAGCGGGTCACCGACCCGGCCCGGGACACCGCGGCGGTCGGTGGGTCGGGCCGCTCCGCGCCATCGGTACGCGGCTCCGCCGAACCCGGCTGGACGGCCGCGCCCGGCGACGGGTCGCCGGGCATGCCGTCGGTGCCGGTGCAGCGGGGTGACGACGAGGTCGAGTCGGCGACCGACGGGTCGGCAGCCGGCCAGACCGACCCGACCCGGCCCGCCCCGAGCGCCCGCCCCAACCGGGCGTCGATCGGGCTCACCGAACGGGAACTCCAGGTGCTGCTGGGCATGGCCGAGGGCAAGAGCAACGCGGAGATCGGCCGGGAACTGTTCGTGTCCGAGGACACCGTCAAGACCCATGCGCGACGGCTGTTCCGCAAGCTCGGCGCCCGGGACCGCGCCCACGCGGTCGCCGCCGGCTTTCGTGCCGGCCTGGTCTCCTGACCCACGCGGCCCCGCCCCCGGCGGGGTCAGCCAGTGGTCACTCGCCGGTGGTGGCGGTGCCCGGTTCGTCCTCGGTGCCCTCGGTCAGGGTGTCGTGCACCCCGTCGGCGTACCCACGGGCGTAGTCCCAGGTCACGTAGTGGTCCGGGTCCGGGTCGTACGCCGGCTCGTGCACCCGGGGCCGCCCCGAGTTGAGCAGGTGCCGCAGGTTGCCCCGCAGCAGGTCCCAGTCGAAGTAGTGCGGTTCCCGGCAGTCCTCGCATTCGATGACCAGCCCGCGCACCCCGATTGGCGCCAGCAGGGCCTGGTAGATCTCCAGGTCGGCGAGGTCCTCCAGCACATCCTGCCGCTCGACGTCGGTCAGCGGATCCGGCGTCGCGTCGTCGCCCGGGTCGTCCAGGCCTGCGGTCGGGTCGGCCGGGTCGCCGTTGAACGGGTCGATGGGCTCGTCGTGCACCCCCTCACCGTAGACCCAACGCGGCGCGAACGTCCGCCCCCCGGCACCGCGCCCACGCGGCCGCCGCCGACGGAGGTCGCCCAGGTCACTGGGTACGATAGGACGACGTGCCGGCACCGTGGCGTGTTCCGGTGCCCGCCCGCGCCACCTCGCTGAAGCCCATCCGAGCAGCTCAGGAGAGCAATCGTGGAAAATTCGCCCAGCACCGATCTTCCGGCCGGCGTCGAGCACGCCGATCTGGGCGGCCACCTGCCCGAGCTGCCCGCCGGCTCGGCCCGGGTCGTTCCGCTCGGGCTCACCTTCGATGACGTGCTGCTCCAGCCGGGCGAGTCGGACGTCGTCCCCAGCCGGGTCAACACCCGGACGAAGCTCACCCGCGGCATCGAACTGACCGTTCCGCTGCTCTCCAGCGCCATGGACACGGTCACCGAGGCGCGCATGGCGATCGCCATGGCCCGCCAGGGTGGCATCGGCGTGCTGCACCGCAACCTCTCCGTGGAGGACCAGGCGCTTCAGGTCGACCTGGTCAAGCGCTCCGAGTCCGGCATGATCACCAACCCGGTGACCGCCAGCCCGGACGACACCCTGCGCGAGGTCGACGAGCTGTGCGGGCGCTACCGCATCTCGGGTGTCCCGGTGGTGGACGGCGATGGCCAGCTGGTCGGCATCGTCACCAACCGTGACATGCGTTTCGTCTCCGAACCGAGCACCCCGGTCCGCGAGATCATGACCCGGACGCCGCTGGTCACCGCCACGGTCGGGGTGAGCAAGGACGACGCGCTGGCGCTGCTGCGTCGCCACAAGGTCGAGAAGCTGCCGATCGTGGACGACTCGGGTCGGCTGCGCGGGCTGATCACCGTGAAGGACTTCACCAAGAGCGAGCAGTACCCGAACGCCACCAAGGACGACGCGGGCCGGCTGCGGGTGGCCGCCGCCGTCGGTGTCGGCGAGGACTCGTACAAGCGGGCCCGCACGCTCGTCGACGCCGGCGTCGACGTGCTGATCGTGGACACGGCGCACGGGCACCAGCGGGCCGTGCTGGACATGGTCCGCCAGCTCAAGAAGGACGTCACGATCGACATCGTGGGCGGCAACGTGGCCACGTACGCCGGTGCGCGCGCGCTGGTCGAGGCCGGCGCCGACGGGATCAAGGTGGGTGTCGGTCCGGGCGCGATCTGCACGACCCGGATCGTGGCCGGAGTCGGCGTCCCGCAGATCACCGCGATCATGGAGGCGGCCCGTGCCGCCCGCCCGGCCGGCGTCCCGGTGATCGGCGACGGCGGCATCCAGTATTCGGGCGACATCGCCAAGGCCCTGGTCGCCGGCGCCGACACGGTGATGCTCGGCAGCCTGCTGGCCGGCTGCGAGGAGAGCCCCGGCGAGCTGATCTTCATCAACGGCAAGCAGTACAAGGCGTACCGCGGGATGGGCTCGCTCGGCGCGATGCAGTCCCGGGGGCAGGCCAAGTCGTACTCGAAGGACCGGTACTTCCAGCAGGACGTGCTCGCCGAGGACAAGCTGGTCCCCGAGGGTGTCGAGGGGCAGGTGCCCTACCGGGGCCCGCTGTCCGCGGTCGCCCACCAGCTCACCGGCGGGCTGCGGGCCGCGATGGGGTACGTCGGCGCGGAGAGCATCCCCGAGCTGCACCGGCGTGGCCAGCTGATCCGGATCACGGCGGCGGGGCTCAAGGAGAGCCACCCGCACGACATCCAGATGACCGTCGAGGCGCCCAACTACCACTCCCGCTGACCATCCCCCAACAACCTGGAGTCCCCCATGCGTGACGTGGTCGAGATCGGGCTGGGCAAGACCGCGCAGCGCGGTTACCACCTGGACGACATCGCCATCGTGCCGAGCCGCCGGACCCGGGACGTCGACGACGTCTCGACCGCGTGGCAGCTCGACGCGTACCCGTTCGGCATCCCCTGTGTCGGGCACCCCTCGGACGCCACGATGAGCCCGTCCTCGGCGGTCCGGCTCGGTCAGCTCGGCGGTCTCGGCGTGCTCAACGTCGAAGGGCTGTGGACCCGCTACGAGAACCCGACGAAGGTGCTGGAGGAGCTGGCCGGCCTCGACGAGGACGCCCGCGCCACCAAGCGGCTCCAGGAGGTGTACGCCGAGCCGATCCGCCCGGACCTGATCGCCGAGCGGGTCCGCGAGCTGCGCGCCGGTGGCGGCACGGTGGCGGTGCGGGTCTCCCCGCAGCACACCCTGGCGCTCGCCCCGGTCATCCTGGACGCCGGAGTGGACATCCTGGTCATCCAGGGCACCATCGTGTCGGCCGAGCACGTGTCGACGACCGACGAGCCGCTGAACCTCAAGGAGTTCATCGCCGACCTCGACCTGCCGGTCATCGTCGGCGGCTGCACCGACTACAAGACGGCCCTGCACCTGATGCGTACCGGCGCGGCCGGCGTGATCGTCGGCATCGGCGGCGACGAGTGGTCGACGACCGAGTCGGTGCTGGGCATCCGGGTGCCGATGGCCACCGCGATCGCCGACGCCGCGGCGGCCCGTCGGGACTACCTCGACGAGACCGGCGGCCGGTACGTGCACCTGATCGCCGACGGCGACATCCAGACCTCCGGTGACATCGCCAAGGCCCTCGGCTGTGGCGCGGACGCGGTGATGCTCGGCGAGCCGTTGTCGCTCTGCGACGAGGCGCCCGCCGGCGGCGCCTGGTGGCACTCGGCGGCCAGCCACCCGTCGCTGCCCCGCGGCGCGTTCGAGGTCGCCGGTGAGCCGCTCGGGTCGATGGAGCAGCTGCTCTTCGGCCCGGCGGACGAGGCCGACGGTCAGCTCAACCTGTTCGGTGGGCTGCGCCGGGCGATGGCCAAGTGCGGCTACCGCGACCTCAAGGAGTTCCAGAAGGTCGGCCTGGTCCTCGACCGCTGACCTGCCGTTCAGACGCCGGAAGGCCGGCCCCGCCACGTTGCGGGGCCGGCCTCCGTCGTACCGGGGGCGTGCCGGGGGTGGGCCGGCGCGTCAGCCCTCGGTGAACTCGACCCAGTTCAGGTTGCCCAGGCCGCTGGTCGGACCGCCCGGTACGGCGGCGTAGACCAGGTAGAGCCGGTGCGCCCCGGCCGGCTGGTCCACCGGCACCGTGGTGCTGGTGAAGGCCGAGTTGCCGGTGGTCGCGTTCACCGTCGCGGTGGCGACGAGCGGGCCGGTGGGCGAGTCGAGCCGCAGCTCCACCGCCGCCCGGGGAGTGCCGGCGGTGGCCGCCGAGCCGCCGGAGTGCCGCAGGGTCACGCTGGACACCCCACCCAGGTTGATCGGGTCGAAGGCGATGTGGTCGCCCGGGTCGATCCCGCTGACGTGCTGCCCGCCGCCGGTGTCACCCGTGGTGGCGACCTCGACGCCCTGCTTCACCTGGGCGTACTCGGCCTGCTGCCGGGGTGTCTGGATGATCGCCTGGCCGACCGTGGTGAGGGGGGCCTGGCCGCCGCCACCGAGGTCGGTGTACGAGGCGCTGATCCCGCCGTACAGGTACCCGCCGGCGTGGTCACCGCCGTCGGCCGGGGTGGCGAGGGTGCCGGTGCAGCCGGTGGTGGAGCTGTCCGGGTGGCCGTGGCTGTCGTGGCCGAGGACGAAGGTCACGGTGACCCGTGCGCAGTCCACCGGCCCGTCCTCCGGGTCGGTCACCGTGACGGTGAACGGCACGCTCTCGCCCCAGGTGAAGAAGCTGCCGCTCACCGGGGAGGTGACGGTCACCGTGGGCGCGGTGTTGCCGACCACGATCTCCTTGGTGAGCACCGCGGTCTTCCCGCTGGAGTCGGTCACCGTCAGCTTCGCGGTGTACGTCCCGTTCGCGGTGTAGGTGAACGACGGGCTCGGGTCGGCCGAGTCGACAGTGCCGTCGCTGGTGAAGTCCCAGGCGTACGAGATGGACTCGCCCGGGTCCGGGTCGTAGCTGCCGGCCGAGGAGAACCGCACCGTCAGCGGTGCCGTCCCGGAAGTCGGTGTGGCGTCGAGCTTCGCCACCGGCGACCGCTTGCCCTTGACGTAGCGGATCACCGAGAGCTGGGCGTCGGGGTTGGCCCGGAAGAAGCCGTCGCCGTACTCCAGCAGGTAGAGCGAGCCGTCGGGGCCGAACTCCATGTCCATCGGGTTGTCGAACACGACGCCCGGCAGGAACTGCTCCACGCCGGTCAGGGTGCCCTTGCCGTCGGTGCGCATCATGAAGATCTTGTCGCGGGTGAACTCACCGAAGACCACTGCGTTCTGGTAGTACTCGGGGAACTTCACTTCGGAGGTCGACGCCGGGTCGTACGAGTAGATCGGGCCGCCCATCGGGCCGACGCCGCCGGTGCCGATGACCGGCCATTTGAAGTCGCAGCCGACCGGCGGGGTCTCCAGGTACGACCCGGCACACGGGGTGCGCCCGTCGAAGGTGTACCAGAACTGCGGCTGCTGGACCTTCGGCAGCACCCGCAGGCCGGTGTTGCGGGGTGAGTCGTTGACCGGGGCGCCGCAGTTGAACGGGGCGCCGGAGGTCCGGGTGACGAAGTCGTAGTCGATGTACGGCAGGCTGGGCGAGTAGCAGTACGGCCAGCCGTAGTTGCCGGCCTTGTTGGTGGCGAACCAGCGGCCGGTGCCGTCCGGGCCGCGGGTGGCGCTGGGTACGCGGGAGTCCGGCGAGTAGTCGCCCACGTAGACCATGCCCTTGGCGTCCACGTCGTACCGGAACGGGTTGCGCAGCCCCATCAGGAAGATCTCCGGCCGCGTCTTCCCGGCGGTGTCCTGCTCCTCGGGGAAGAGGTTGCCCTTGGGAACGGTGTACGTGCCGTTGGCCCGCACCTTGATCCGCAGCAGCTTGCCGCGCAGGTCGTTGGTGTTGGCGGCGGAGCGCTGCGCGTCGTAGCCGGGGCCCTGGGTCGGCGACTCGTTGATCGGGGTGTAGCCGTCGGAGCCGCCGGCGTTGGTGTCGTCCCCGGTGATCAGGTAGAGCAGCCCCTTGCCGTCGAACTTGACCTCACCGGCCACGTGGCAGCAGATGCCACGGTCGGTGTCGACCCGAAGGATCTGCTGCTCGGTGCTCATGTCCAGGTGCGGGGTGGGGGAGTCCACCAGCTTCACCCGGGAGAGCTGGTTGTAGCCCTTGAACCTGTCCCACACGGTCGGGTCGGTGGAGGTGACCGGCGCGTCGCCCTCGTTGACGCCGGGGGTGGCCGGGTTGTCGACCGGGGTGTTCAGCTTCGGCGCGTAGTAGATGTAGACCCACCTGTTGGTCGCGAAGTCCGGGTCGATCGCCACCGACTGGAGGCCGTCCTCGTCGTGCTGGTACACGTCGACGGTGGTGATCACCGGGCTGGCGCCGGTGGCCGGGTCGTAGAGCCGGACCTCGCCGCCGCGGGTGTTGTGCAGCACCCGGCCGTCCGGCAGCACGGCCAGCGACATCGGCTCGCCTGGGTCGTCGTTGAGGGTGACCTTCTCGTAGTTGCCGAGCACGGTGGCGCCGCAGTCGCCCTCGACCACACCGGCGGACCACCGGATGCCGCCGAGCAGGTGCTCACGGAACTTCGCCGAGCGGTACGTCTCGATGCTGTGCCCGAGGCCGGTGTAGAAGGAACGGCCGCCCTGATAGTCCTTGCACCAGGTGACCGGGTGGTCGTACCCCATCGTGCCGCCGGTGTAGGTCTTCTCGTCCACGGTGGCCAGCACGTGCGCGGCGCCCCGGACGTTGCGGTCGAAGTTGTACCACTCCTCGGTGAGGGTGAGCGTGCGGGGCAGCGTCTCGGACGCCGGGTGGGCGCGGTCGGCCACGTCCACCACGCCGCGGCCGACCGGCGATGCGGCGGCCGCCTTCGCGCCGACGAGGTTCTGGTAGAAGGCCCAGTCCGGCTCGGTCTCCGCCGCCGCGTGGACGCCCACGTAGCCGCCGCCCGCCTTGACGTACGCCTCGAAGGCCGCCTCCTGGCTGGCGTTGAGTACGTCGCCGGTGGTGTTGAGGAAGACCACCGAACGGTACTTCGCCAGCTCGGCGGCGGTGAACACGGCGGCGTCGCGGCTCACCGTGACGGTGAAGTGGTTCGCCTTGGCCAGCTGCTGGATGGTGTCGACACCGTCGGTAATGGACGCCCGGCGCTCATCGGCGGTCTTGGTGAACACCAGCACCCGGTAGGTCTGCGGAGCGCGCACGGCGGCGCGGAGCGCGGCCGGTCCGTTCTCGACCACGGACGGCGCGATCGGGGGCGCGTCGTCGGCTGGCGCGGCGGTGGCGGGAACGGCGGAGGTGAGGGGGATGGTCAGGATGAGTCCAGCGGCGACGGCGAACCATCGTCGTCCGGTCGGTCGGGTCATCGTTCCTCCGGTGGTCGGCAGGCGCGTGGCATCCCCGGCCTGTTCGGGCCGGCAGCGCGACTGCGGTGGGGGATGGACCGGGCGCGTCCCGTCGCCGTACGGGAGGCGCGGGTGCGCAGGGCCGGTGCTCGACCGGCCCGTCACCACCTGCCGGCGGCTGGGCCGGCGGGGTGGGACGCGGCCGGCGTCGGACGGACGCCGGCCGCGCCGGGGGTCACTTCTTGAGGTAGATGGTCAGGTCCGACATGTTGCGGTAGCTGAGCGCCGCGAAGTCCAGCGACTGGGCCCGGTTGGCGGTGCCGCCGGGGGCGGTGTCCATCTCCCAGTTGGCGTGGTGGAAGTCCCGCTCGCCGATGGTCTGGAAGAACTGCTGGAAGTTGATGTCGCCCTCGCCGAGCGGGGTCATCTGGTGACCGTTGGGCACGCTGGTGTCCCGGTCGCCGTCCTTGGCGTGGAAGAGCGGGAACCGGGTGGTCCGGTCGGCCACGTTGAGGATCGGGTCGAACAGGTCGGTCACCTCGTGTCCGGCCGGGTCGACGTACTTCTGGTGCTTGTAGCGGGCCACGTAGCCCCAGTAGATGTCGAACTCGAAGAAGACGTACCGGGGGTCGGTCCTGCCGAAGAAGTACTCCAGCCGCCGGATGCCCGACGAGCGGGTCGGGCGGCCCTGCGCGTCCAGCGGCCCGGAGTCGAGCAGGAAGCTGTACGCGACGTCGTGGTTGTGCGTGTAGAGGCGCATGCCCCGGGCGTGCGCCTGCCGGCCCAGCTCGTTCCAGGTGTCGGCGGCGGCGTCCCAGTCGGCCTTGTACGCGCTGTTGGTCGGGTCGCTTCCGGTGCCGATGTTCTTCATGCCGAGTTCCTCGGCGATGTCCAGCTGCTGCTGGAACGTGGCCGCCTGGATCGAGGCGTGCGTGCCGTTGGCGACCAGGCCGTTGTCGTCGAGGATCTTGCGAATCTCGGTCGGGGTGATCTGCCGGCCCAGGATCTCGGTGTTCTGGGTGTAGCCGGCGAACTCGATCTCCTTGTACCCGATCTCGGCGAGCCGGGCGAGGACACGCTCGAAGCCGTACGGCACGCCGCTGTCGTCGGGGGCGGCGGTGATCCGGTCCCGGACGCTGTAGAGGATGATGCCGCGGTTCTTCGACGGAATCAGCGGCTCGACCCGCAGCTTGCTCTTGCCCTTGTCCTTGGGGTGGGCGAGCGCGGGGGTGCCGGTGGCGAGGACCGGCAGGCCGGCGGCGCCGAGCGCGGCGGCGGCTCCGGCCGACGCGGCAAGCAGGGAGCGGCGGCTGAGCCGACCGGCAGATGAGGCGTTGGGTGCGGTGTGATCTGGCATTGTTCCACCTTTCGCGACGGTGGTGGCCGTCGATGACGATCAGCAGAGGTGCGACGAGGGGTCAGGTCGCGGGCGCCGCCGAGCGCCCGATCCGCGTCCCGGTGAAGCCGAGGGCGTGCCCGGGTACCGCGAGTCGAAGGGGCAGTTTCCACGCCGTCGCTGCGGCGTGGTGGTGCGGGACGCCGGTCCCGTCCATGGACACGATCGGCTTGAATGTTCCGAGCGCGTTACATCTTGGAGACAGACACTAACGTCGGTCGAAGCCAAAAGAAAGCATCGATCCGCACGAACTTTTGTTTGTTTAAGCGAAAGTAACCGATGATCGTCAATATGCGCGTCGGGTCCGATGACGCTGGCTACGCTCGTCGTGACCGAGGGACGAAGGAGTCGTGCATGGTCCTGACCGGACGCACACCGTCCCGCAGGCTGGCCGCCGCCCTCACGGTGCTGAGCTGCGCCGTCACGCTGACCGCCGCCGGGTGCACGGGCGACGACGACGGCGGGTTCCGACCCGGCGCCGCGGACGTCGGCGACCCGTACGTGCCGGGCCATGGCAACGGCGGTTACGACGTCACGCACTACGGGCTGGACGTCCGCTACGACCCGAAGACCGACCGGCTCACCGGTCGGGCGACCATCACGGCGACGGCCACCCAGGATCTGTCCCGGTTCAACCTGGACCTGGTCGGCCTGGACGTCGGCGCGGTCACCGTCGCCGACGAGCGCGCCAAGCACCGCCGCGATGACGGCGAGCTGGTGGTCACCCCGCGCGACCGGCTTCCGCGCGGCCGGACCTTCACCGTGGCGGTCGACTACGCGGGAGTGCCCACCGCCGTGACCGACGGCGAGCTGGGCAGCGGCGGCTTCCTGCACACCGACGACGGGGCGATCGCTCTCGGTCAGCCCGACTCCGCGGCCACCTGGTTCCCGGTCAACGACCACCCGTCGGACAAGGCCAGCTACGACATCGCGGTGACCGTCCCGGACGGACTGTCCGCGCTGAGCAACGGGGTGCCCGGGCCGAAGAGCAGCGCCGACGGGTGGACCACCTGGCGCTGGTCGGAGCGCACCCCGATGGCGAGCTACCTGAGCACCCTCGTGATCGGAAACTATCGGGTGGTCAACGGCGAGCACGCCGGACGACCGCTGGTCACCGCGGTCGCGGCGAGCCTGCCGGCGAACGGTGGGGCGGCCGGCTCCCTGGCCCGCACCGGCGAGATCGTGGACTTCCTGGCCAGCCGCTTCGGCCCGTACCCGTTCGACTCGTACGGCGGGATCGTGGTCGCCGACGACCGGATCGGGTACGCGTTGGAGACCCAGTCCCGGCCGGTCTACGGGCCCGCCTTCTTCACCGACGACCATCCCAACCCCGGCGTGGTGGCACACGAGCTGGCCCACCAGTGGTTCGGCGACAGCGTTTCCCTGCACCGGTGGAGCGACATCTGGCTCAACGAGGGCTTCGCCAGCTACGCCGAGTGGCTGTGGGAGGAGCACGACGGCGGTCGGACCGCGCAGCGCAACTTCGAGCTGCAGTACGCGTCGACCGACTGGTCCCAGCCGTCGGTCGAGCCGGGACGGGAGCGGATGTTCGGCACCGCCGTCTACAAGCGCGGCGCGCTCGCCGTGCACGCGCTGCGCCGGACTGTCGGTGACGACACCTTCTTCCGCATCCTGCGTACCTGGACCACCGAGCGGGCGGGCGGCACCGCCACCACCTCGGACTTCGTGGCGCTGGCCGAGCGGGTGGCCGACCGGCAGCTACGGCCGCTCCTCGACGCGTGGCTGGTGGGCGGAGCGGCACCGACCCTGCCGTGACGACCTCGTGATCATCTGTCGATAGGCTGCCGCCTGCGATCAGGCAGGAGCGCCGGTCGCGCGGGGTGGCCAGGCCCCCCGCACCGGGTGTACGGGGAGGGTTCGTGATGCGGGGAACGCGGCGCAGGCTGCGGGTGGGTGCCGGTCTGCTGGTGACCGGGGCGCTCGTGCTGTCCGGATGCGACTCGTCCACGAAGGAGGCTGCGGCCCCGACGCCGAGCGCGTCCCCGACGCCGTCGCGGACCTTCACCGCCGGGGCGGCCGGGCTCGGGGACGCGTACTTCCCGACGTACGGCAACGGCGGGTACGACGTCGGGAAGTACACCGTGAAGGTGCGCTACGACCCGGCGAAGGACCGGCTGACCGGTACGGCAACCGTGCAGGCCACGGCGACGGCGGACCTGTCGACGTTCAACCTCGACCTGGCCGGTCTGACCGTCAAGACGGTCACCGTGGACGGCGCGCCGGCCACCTACACCCGGGACAAGAACGAGCTGGTGATCAAGCCGGCGGCCGGCCTGATCACGGGCAACGGTTTCGTCGCGGAGATCGTGTACGAGGGGGTGCCGAAGCCGCTGAAGAACGAGGTGCTCGGCGAGGGCGGGTTCCTGCACACTGCCGACGGCGCGATCGCGCTGGGCCAGCCGGAGTCGGCGAGCACCTGGTTCCCGGTCAACGACCACCCGTCCGACAAGGCCGCGTACGACTTCGAGGTCACCGTCCCGCAGGGCCTGACCGCCGTCAGCAACGGCGTGCCGGGCGGCAACACCACCAAGGACGGCTGGACCACCTGGAAGTGGTCGGAGAAGTCGCCCATGGCCAGCTACCTGAGCACCGTGGTGATCGGCAAGTTCCGGATCACCACCGGCCAGCACAAGGGGAAGCCGGTCTACAGCGCCGTCACCACCAAGGTGGCCAAGGGCGCGTCGGACGCGTCGATCGCGCAGACCGTCAAGGTGGCCGACTACCTGGAGAGCGTCTTCGGGCCGTATCCGTTCGACGCGTACGGCGGTGTGGTCGTCTCGGACAGCCGGATCGGGTACGCGCTGGAGACGCAGAGCCGCCCGGTCTACTCCGCCGGCTTCTTCCGGCGTGGCGAGAACACCGAGGTGGTCGCCCACGAGCTGGCCCACCAGTGGTTCGGCGACAGCGTGGCGCTGGCCAAGTGGGAGGACATCTGGCTCAACGAGGGCTTCGCGACGTACGCGGAGTGGCTGTGGGCCGAGCACACCAAGCAGTACACCGCGAAGCAGGCGTTCGACATCCGCTACGAGCGGGTGCCGGCCGCGGTGTGGAAGACCCCGCCGGGCAAGCCGGGGGTGAAGGACCTGTTCAGCGAGTCGGTCTATCAGCGTGGCGGGATGACCCTGCACGCGCTGCGGGTGGCCGTCGGCGACAAGGCGTTCTTCCAGATCGTCAAGACCTGGGCGGCGGAGAAGCGCAACGGGACCGCCACCACCGCCGAGTTCGTGGCCCTCGCCGAGCGGATCTCCGGCAAGCAGCTCGACGCTCTCTTCGAGGCGTGGCTCAACGGCACCAAGAAGCCCGCCCAGCCCAAGAAGCTCTAGGAAGGTGTGCCGGGGGCCTCGGTCGAGCCGAGGGCCCCGGGGCGCGGGTCAGGTCTTGACGACCAGCTTGGGGTGGGCCGCGAGGTACGCGTCCGCGCGTCCGG
Source organism: Micromonospora sp. NPDC005237 (assembly GCF_040607775.1). Classification (NCBI taxonomy): domain Bacteria; kingdom Bacillati; phylum Actinomycetota; class Actinomycetes; order Micromonosporales; family Micromonosporaceae; genus Micromonospora; species Micromonospora sp. NPDC005237. The sequence goes on from NZ_JBEXHJ010000011.1 coordinate 121,825, forward strand.
CCCGGAGTTCGGTGATGAACTTCCGGCCCTCGCTGGTGAGTTGTTCGCCCTGGTAGGCGCTGCCCTTGCCGACACCTGAGCCGGGCAGGCCGACCAGGACGAACTTGTTCTCCGGCACCCCGCTGAGCGCGTACGCCAGGTCGACGATCCGGTTGCCGCCCACGTAGATCAGGGTGTCGCCCAGCGCGGCGACCACCTGGTCGACGCGCTCCGGCTGCCGGGCCAGGCCCTCATCGAGGATCTTGCGGGTCAGCGCTCGGACGAGCTGCTGCTGGTGGCGCTGGCGGGCGTAGTCGCCGCCGGTGATGTAGCGCTGCCGCGCGTAGTCCAGGGCCTGCCACCCGTTGAGGTGCTGCTCGCCCTTCTCGTAGACCTGCTGCGGCCCGGTGTACCCGCCGGGGGCGCTGTCCCGGTACTTGCCGTCCGGCTTGCGGTGCAGGGAGGCGACCCGCTGGTCGACGTAGATGTCCACCCCGCCGAGGGCGTTCACCAGCCGGTCGAACCCGGCGAAGGTGAGCACCGCCCCGGCGTCGATCCGCAGCCCGGTGTATCCGCTCACCGTGCTGCGCAGCAGCTCGTACCCCTGGGCGGTGCTCGGCTGCTTGGGCTTGCCGGGCACCCGGCTGCCGAAGCTCATCGAGTGGGTGAGCTTGGTCTTGCCACCCTTGTAGCCGGCCTTCGGGAACGCCGGAATGTCCACCAGCAGGTCGCGGGGGAGCGAGAAGAGGTACGCCCGGCCCAGCCCCTTCGGCACGTGCAGCACCAGCACGGCATCGGAGTGCGGCTCCCAGCCGGGAACGCTGACCCGGGTGTCCACCCCGACGAGCAGCAGCGTCAGCGGGCCGGTGATTTTCGCGCCCGGAGGCGGGCCGCTCGGGCTGGGCGTGGGGGTGGGCGTGCCGACCGACGACGGGCTCGGCGAGCCGGCCACCGGAGTGCCGGCGGGCGAGTCGCCGCCGGTCAGGCGGGTGATCACCACAGTGCCGCCAGCGATCAGCGCGACGACGGCGAGGGCGGCCAGCCCGAGCACCAGCCACCGCCGGCGCGGCTCCATCGACCCCAAGATCATCTTCGTTTCCTTCCACCCGTATCCGGCACAACGCTCCGACGGGTGCTCCGGGTTGCGGCCGGAAGGCGCCGGGTCGGTCGGCCGGTGCATGATCGCGCGAAAACTGCCGCTGGCGCGAGCGCTACTGACGGGTAATGATGCGTCCATGCGGTACGACGTGGTCGTCATCGGGTCCGGCTTCGGCGGCAGCGTCACGGCGCTCCGCCTGGCCGAGAAGGGTTACTCGGTAGGCGTCCTGGAGGCCGGCCGCCGCTTCGCCGACGACGAGTTCCCGCAGACGTCCTGGCGGGCCCGCCGCTTCCTGTGGGCACCGAAGCTGGGCTGCTACGGCATCCAGCGGCTCACCCTGCTCCGCCCCGCCGAGCGGGGATCTGGCGGCGGCGTGCTCGTGCTCTCCGGCGCGGGGGTGGGCGGTGGCTCGCTCGTCTACGCGAACACCCTCTACGAGCCGCTGCCGGCGTTCTACACCGACCCGCAGTGGCGCGACATCACCGACTGGCGCGACGAGCTGGCCCGCCACTTCGACCAGGCGAAGCGGATGCTCGGCGTCACCACGTACCCGATGGACACCGGCGCGGACCGCGCCATGCGGGCGGTGGCCGACCGGATGGGGGTGGGCCACACCTTCCACGCCACCCCCGTCGGCGTGCACATCGGCCGCCCCGGCCAGCGCGTCGCCGACCCGTACTTCGGTGGCGTCGGCCCGGAGCGCACCGGCTGCCTGCACTGCGGCTCGTGCATGACCGGCTGCCGGCACGGGGCCAAGAACACGTTGGTCAAGAACTACCTGTGGCTCGCCGAGCGGCTGGGCGCCACCGTGCACCCGCTGACCACGGTGACGGCCGTCCGGCCGGCCGCCGACGGCGGGTACGAGGTGCACACCGAGCGCACCGGCGCCTGGCTGCGCCGACGGCGGCAGGTGATCCACGCCGACCAGGTGGTCTTCGCCGCCGGGGCGCTCGGCACCCAACGGCTGCTGCACGGCATGAAGACCGACGGCGCCCTGCCGCGGCTCTCACCCCGCCTCGGTGAGCTGACCCGGACCAACTCGGAGGCGATCCTGGGCGCCTCGGTGGACCACCGGCGGGCCCGGTCCGAGCGTCTGGACTTCACCGAGGGGGTGGCGATCACCAGCTCGTTCCACCCGGACCCGCAGACCCACATCGAGCCGGTCCGCTACGGGCGCGGCTCCAACGCCATGGGGCTGCTCCAGTCGCTGCTTGTCGACGGCGGCCCGCACCGGGTTCGGCGCTGGCTGGGCAGCATCGTCCGGCAGCCGGGGCTGGCCGCCCGGATGCTGTCCGTGCGCGGCTGGTCGGAGCGGACGGTGATCGCCCTGGTGATGCAGTCGGTGGACAACTCGCTGACCACCCGCTGGCGGCGCGGCGTGTTCGGTCGCCGGCTGGTCACCGCGCCCGGCCACGGCACCCCGAGCCCGACCTGGATCCCGGCCGGCAACACCGCGACCCGGCTGCTCGCCGAGGAGATCGGCGGTACGCCGGGCGGCTCGCTCACCGAGCCGTTCGACATCCCGATCACCGCGCACATCCTGGGCGGCGCGGTGATCGGCGCCACCGAGGCCGACGGGGTGATCGACCCCTGGCACCGGGTGTACGGCCACCCGGGGCTGCACGTGGTGGACGGCGCGGCCGTCTCGGCGAACCTGGGCGTGAACCCGTCCCTGACGATCACCGCACAGGCGGAACGGGCGATGTCCTTCTGGCCCAACCGGGGAGAGCCGGACCCTCGGCCCCCGCTCGGAGATCCGTACCGGCGGCTGCCTCCCGTACCCCCGCTGCACCCGGCGGTGCCGGCGGACGCCCCCGGCGCGCTGAAACCCTGACCCCGGCGGGCTGTGACCCTGACCCCGGCGGGCGAGCCGGTGCCGGGGACGGCGGTGACTGTCGGTAGGCTTTGTGCACATGAGCCTGCCTCGCCCTGTCCTCGTGGTGGACTTCGGAGCCCAGTACGCCCAGCTCATCGCGCGCCGGGTCCGCGAGGCGAAGGTCTACTCCGAGATCGTGCCGCACTCGATGCCGGTCGCCGAGATGCTGGCGAAGAACCCGGCCGCGATCATCCTCTCCGGTGGTCCGGCCAGCGTGTACGCGCCGGACGCCCCGCAGATCGACGCCGGCGTGTTCACGGCCGACGTGCCGGTCTTCGGCATCTGCTACGGCTTCCAGGCGATGGCCCAGGCGCTGGGCGGCACCGTCGCGCGGACGGGCAACCGCGAGTACGGCGGCACGCCGCTGCGCCCCCGCCTCCTCGAGCCGGGTGTGCTGCTGCGCGACCTGCCGGCGGACCTGCCGGTCTGGATGAGCCACGGCGACTGCGTCACCGAGGCCCCCGAGGGCTTCACGGTCACCGCCGAGTCGGCGGGCGCGCCGGTGGCGGCCTTCGAGGACGTGGCCGGGCGTCGGGCCGGCGTGCAGTTCCACCCGGAGGTCGGGCACACGGCGCACGGTCAGGAGATGCTGACCCGCTTCCTGTACGACATCGCCGGCATCGAGCCGACCTGGACGCCCGAGAACATCATCGACGAGCAGGTCGCCCGGATCCGCGCCCAGGTCGGTGACAAGGAGGTCATCTGCGGCCTCTCCGGCGGGGTGGACTCGGCGGTCGCCGCCGCGCTGGTGCACAGGGCGGTCGGTGACCAGCTCACCTGCGTGTTCGTCGACCACGGTCTGCTGCGGGCGGGCGAGGCCGAGCAGGTCGAGAAGGACTACGTGGCGGCCACCGGCATCAAGCTGAAGGTGGTCGACGCCGCCGACCGGTTCCTCGGCGCGCTGGCCGGGGTGACCGATCCGGAGCAGAAGCGCAAGATCATTGGCCGGGAGTTCATCCGGGTCTTCGAGGCCGCCGCCCGCGAGATCGCCTCGCACGGCGACGTGGAGTTCCTGGTCCAGGGCACCCTCTACCCGGACGTGGTGGAGTCCGGCGGCGGCACCGGCACCGCCAACATCAAGAGTCACCACAACGTCGGCGGCCTGCCGGAGGACCTGAAGTTCGCCCTGGTCGAGCCGCTGCGCACCCTGTTCAAGGACGAGGTCCGGGCGCTCGGCCTCCAGCTGGGCCTGCCCGAGGCGATGGTCTGGCGGCACCCGTTCCCCGGCCCCGGCCTGGCCATCCGGATCATCGGCGCCGTCGACCGCGAGCGCCTCGACCTGCTGCGCCGCGCCGATCTGATCGCCCGCGAGGAGCTGACCGCCGCGGGCCTGGACCGGGGTGTCTGGCAGTTCCCCGTGGTCCTGCTCGCCGACGTGCGCAGCGTCGGCGTGCAGGGTGACGGGCGCAGCTACGGGCATCCCGTGGTGCTGCGCCCGGTCTCCAGCGAGGACGCGATGACCGCCGACTGGTCCCGGCTGCCCTACGACGTGGTGGCCCGGATCTCCACCCGGATCACCAACGAGGTCGCCGAGGTCAACCGTGTGGTGCTGGACGTGACCAGCAAGCCGCCGGGCACCATCGAGTGGGAGTGACCGCGGCTCACGCGGCCGGCGGCGTGTGGGACGGGGTCGTCGGCGGGTAGGGCGGCGTCGGCGCGTACCCCGGCTGCGGTCCGCCGGGCGCGGGCCCGGCGGTGGGCTGCGGCGCGGCGCCCGCCGGGTGCGGCCAGGCCGGCGCGCCGGTGGGCTCCTCGGGCATCAGGAACCACATGATGGGGTACGCGAACAGCGCGAGCCCGCCGGTGAGCAGGCCGGTGACCGCGAAGGCCACGCGGACCACTGTGGGGTCGACGTTGAAGTAGCGGCCGAGGCCGCTGGCGACCCCCGCCACCATGCGGTCGGTGGTGGGTCGCCGGAGCTGCTTGTACGGGGCGTGCGGAGCGGCGGTGGATGTCATGTCTCCACGGTCCGCGCCGGTGCCCGGCCCGCCCTCGGTGACCGCCCGGATCCTTACCCTGACCGATCCCTGAGCGGGTAGCAAAGAGTCAGGAATCCGACTCTTTTCCGTCCCGGTAACCCGTCCCGGGGAGAATTTGGTCCCGTGACCACCTTGCTGGAGCCGCTTCGCAGGATCGCGGCATACGCAGTTTGTGCTGATTCAGACGGCCGAGTGTTGCTGGTCCGCGCATCGGAGCGCTCCGGCACCCCGGGCACCTGGTCGCTGCCGGGCGGAGCGGTCGACCACGGTGAGGACCCGAACCACACAGTCGTCCGCGAGACCGCCGCCGAGACGGGCCTCTCGGTCGCCGTCTCGGGCCTGGCCGACGTGCTCGCCGACATGCGGGCGCTGCCCGAGCGCGGCATCACCATCCACACCGACCGGCTGATCTACCGGGTGGCGGTGCGGGGCGGCACCCTCGCCGACCGGGTCGGCGAACGCCCCACCGACCTGGCCCGGTGGTACACGCTCGACGAGGCCCGCGAGTTGCCGCTGCGCTCGTTCACGGCCCGCGCCCTCGGCCTGCCCGCCTCCTCGGCCGACGTGGTGCCCGACGAGGTGCCCGAGTTCCCCTCCTTCTACGCGGTGCCCGGCCCGGACGGGCTGCACCGGGCGCAGCGCTTCGCCGCGTACGCCGTGTGCACCGACCCGGCCGGTCGGGTGCTGCTCACCCGGATCTCCGACGGCTACCCGGGCGCCGGCTGCTGGCACCTGCCCGGCGGCGGCACCGACTACGGCGAGCAGCCCGGCGCGGCGCTCATCCGGGAGCTGGTGGAGGAGACCGGCCAGTCCGGCCGCCTCGTCGAGCTGCTGGGTGTGGCGAGCCACCGCGACGCCGCCTCGCTCGGCCCGGAGGGCTACCCGATCGACTGGCACGGCGTCCGCGCCTTCTACCGGGTCGTCGTCGACGAGCCCAACGCGCCGACGATCACCGACGTCGGTGGCTCCACCTGCGAGGCCCGTTGGTTCGCCCGCGAGGAACTGGGCGCCCTCCCGACCGACCGCCTGACCGAGGTGACCGCAGAAGCAGTCCAAGCAGCCCAACTAACCTAACCCCCACCCCACCCCACCCCGCCCCCGGCCTCCCTCGTCGCGGCGATCATGAAGTTATTGTCGGGACACGCCGGGATGGACGGCGATAACTTCATGATCACCGGCCTGAAGGCGGGTGCGGGGGAGCGGGGGCCTGGTTGTGGAGCTGGTGCGGCGGGTTGCGGCTTATGGTCTGTTGTCGGCCTCGGGGCGAGTTCTGGTTGTTCGGGGGGCTGTGGGGGCGGTGTGGTCGCTGCCTGGGGGGCCGGTCGCGCACGCCGAGCATCCTGAGCGTGCGGCCGTGCGCGCGGTGGGCGAGCAGACCGGGCTGACCGTGTCGGTGGGCCGGTTGCGGGCCGTGGTCGCTGACGTCAGCACCCTCGCGCAGGACGGCGTCTCGCTGCACACCGACCGGTTGCTGTTCGAGATGACCGTTGACGGCGATGCGCCGGGCGACACCGGAGACGGCACGATCGAGGCCCGCTGGGTCAGCCCAGAGGACGCGGCCCGGCTGCCGTTGACGCCGTTCAGCGCCGAACTGCTCGGACTGCCGGTCACCCCGCTCCCGGCCGACGCGCACCCGTCCGCCGAGCCGCTCCCGCCGCCGCACCCGGATCGCCGGCTGCGCTTCGGGGCGTACGGGCTGGTCACCGACCCGGCCGGGCGGGTCCTGCTCACCCAGATCGCCGACGGCTATCCCGGGGCCGGCAAGTGGCACCTGCCCGGCGGTGGCACCGATCACGGCGAGCAGCCGACCACCGGGCTGCTCCGTGAGCTGGTCGAGGAGGGCGGTCAGGTGGGCCGGGTGGTGGAGCTGCTCGGCGTGGACAACCTGCACAACCCGGCCGCGCTCGGCCCGGAGGGCCGTCCGCTGGACTGGCACGGCGTTCGGGTGATCTATCGGGTGCTCGTGGACGTACCCACTGACGCGGTGGTGACCGAGTCCGCCGGTGGCTCGACCGCCCGGGCGGGCTGGTTCACCATCGCCGAGACAGCTGACCTGCTGCTGACCGGCATCGCTGCCTCGGCAATCGGACAGCTGGGTCGATAGCACCCGGCTCGGCGAGCCGAGATGGTGACCCTCCGGTACAGTCAGAGACGGGAATGGTGGAGGAAACGGGCGATGAGGCCCGGGATGGGAATAACAAAGCGGTTCGCGCGGTTTGCACCAGATATAAGTACCGCCGGCAGCTATCGCCAAGCCACGTTCCCCTATGCGATGGTGTACTCCGCAAAACGGCTGCCGGGCCACGCAAGGTCCGGCACGAGACAGCCGGACATCCGCCCCAAACGGCGGCAAGCCGATCCGGTGATGGAGGAAACGTGCCGAGAGCCCCATGGCGCCGGCGTCGTACGACTGACAGTCCGCGCCCCGCAGGGCGTCGCTGGGCGGGCCCGTTGCGCCGCAGCAGCACGTTCGCCCGCCAGGTGCTGCTGGTCCGGGTGGGTCGCCGTGACGGCGACCTGCGGACCACCGACGTGACACTGCCCGAGCACCGGTACGCCGACCGCCAGCGCCGCCGTTACGGCCTGGACCGGCTCGGCCGTCCGCCGCTCGCCGCCACTCGCGCCGAGATCGAGGCGGTCATGCCGGTCAGCCCGGCGCTGCCGCCGATGGCGCACGCCGACGAGGCGTCCCGGTCGATCCCACTGCTGCCCGGCGAGCACACCGTCGCCCGCCGGATGAAGTTCGGCCTGGTCAACGCCTGCACCCTGGCCAGCCTCATGCTCGGCATGCTGGCCATCTTCCTCGCCATGCAGGGCGAGGTGCGCATCGCCGCCCTCTGCCTGATCGCCTGCGTCGGCTTCGACGGCCTCGACGGAGCGTTGGCTCGCCGGCTCGGCGTGGCCAGCCCGTTCGGTGCTCAGATGGACTCGCTGGCCGACATGTGTTCGTTCGGCCTCGCCGCGCCGGTGGTGGTCTACGCCTCGCTCGCCGGCTCCGTGTCGACGGCTGCGGCCGCGGTGGCCTGCGCCCTGGTCGCGGCGTGTGCGGCGATCCGGTTGGCCCGCTTCAACGTCTCGCCGAAGGACGGCCGCTTCTTCTGCGGTGTCCCCACCACCATGGCCGCGGCCGTGCTCGCCGTGACCGTGGCGATCGGCCTGCCGGTGCCCGGCCTGGTGCTGGTCGCCGGGGTGGCACTGCTCGCCTTCGCGATGGTGTCCAGCTTCCCGTACGCCAAGCTCGCGCGCCTGGTGAAGCTGCCGCCGTGGCTCTGGCTGGCCCCGGTGCTCGGCGCACTCGTCGACATCCGGCTCACGTTCGCCCTGATCGTGGTGGGCTACCTGGTCAGCGGGCCGGTGCTCTGGCTGCGCCAACGTCGTACCGCCTGATCCGACACACGACACACGAAAAGGGGCGCCGCGGACAGCGGCGCCCCTTTTTCGCGTCTTGGCGTCAGCGCCAGCGGGCGATGACTGTGGAGCCGCCGACCACCTTGTCGCCCGGCCCCACCAGCGGGTCCGCGGCCTCGGCCGGCAGGTAGACGTCGGTCCGCGAGCCGAACCGGATGAGCCCGAAGCGCTCCCCCTTCGCCAGCAGCGCGCCGATCGGCGCGCGCTGCACGATGCGGCGGGCGATCAGGCCGGTCCGCTGCGCGACCACCACCGTGCCACGGCTGGTGTCCAGGACGGTGTACGCGGCGACGTTGTGCTCGGCGTCCGGCTTCATCGCGTTGACGAAGCCGCCGTCGGCGACGAAGTAGTCCACCACCTTGCCGGCGACCGGAGCCCGGTTGACGTGCACGTCCAGCACGGAGAGGAAGACCGCGACGCGCAGCCACTCACCGTCGCCGAAACGCTCGTCGTGCAGGCGCTGCACCGACAGGACCTTGCCGTCCGCGCTGGCCACCACGGCGTTCGGGTCCTCCGGGACGTCCCGCTGGGGATCGCGGAAGAACGCGGCGACCGGCCCGGCGGCCAGCGCCGGCAGCAGCCACAACTTGGACGACGGACGCGCCACCCGGGCCAGCGCCGCCAGACCCAGTGTGATGCCCGCCGCGGCCACCCCGTTGGAGTCGATGTGCATTCCCCGGGTCAGCGGCACGCTCGACGGCCGGTACGCCGGGGCCAACCGGTCGGCCGTGGCCGGGCTGGCCGGGGTGAACCGGAGCCGGTAGACCCGTACCGGCGGTGTGTTCCGCAGCACCAGGTCCCCACCGACGCCGTAGAGGGCGTCCTGCCGGGCCAGCTCGCTGGCCGCGCCGGTCGTCCGGCCCGGCGTCGCGGTGGTCGCCACGCTCAGCACCCCGCCCTCGGTCAGGTACTTGGACAACCCGTCGATGCCGCTCCGGGTCTCCTCGGCGGTGCCGATGAACGCCTCGCCGGCGATGACCACGGCGGCGGCCTCGGCGTCGGCGAGCGAGTCGACCACGCGTACGCGGTCGGCGACCCACCGGCCCTGGGCGGTGACGTGCTCGCGGAGCACGGGGGCGCCGGACGAGTCGGCGGGCACCACGGTGAGCTGGTCACCGGGGAGCAACGCCTCGATGGCCGCGGCCAGCACCGCGGACTCCGGGCTCGCGCCGACCAACAGGGCGGCCTTCGGGTCGTTCATCCGGGCCAGCTCGGTGACGAGGGTACGGGCGGCTCGCTCGCCGATGCGGACCGGACCGGACCGGCCGGTGGTACGCACGGCGGGGGACTGCGTCATGTCGGGCGGGCTCCTGACGGGGTAGAGACGGGAATCGCGGCGGGGCCGCCATGGCGGGGACGGGCCGGCCGGCGGAGGCGAGATCTCCACCGGTCAGCATATGCGCCTGCCCGCGCCGGCCGCACCGCCGTGGAGGTGGTGCGGGCCGCCGCGGGCAGGTGGCCGGGTCAGGATTCCCGCCGTCGGCCCTCCCGCTCGTCCGCCGGATCGTCGCCGGTCGCCGTGCTCGGGTGGTCGGGCCGGGGCTGCTCGTCGGCCCCGTCGCCGGGCCGGTCGGAGACCGGCGCCGCCTGCGACTCCGACGCGACGTGCGCCAGCCAGGCGGGGTGGATGGCGTCCGCCGACGCCTCCGGTGCCCGGATCTCGGCGGTCGACGCCTCCGGCAGACGCATCTCGGCGGTCGGCGCCTCCGGTGCCCGCAGAGCCACGGTGGGTGCCTCTGGCGCCGGTCCCGGCAGGGGAGCGTCCCAGGTGGAGTGTTCGGCGGTCCAGGCCGGAAGGCCCGCGCCGGAGGTCGGGGCGGGCACCCCGGAGGTCGGCACGCCGGGCTCGGCGGCGCCCGTGACCGGCCCGGACGCCGAGGTCGGCGTGCCGGGCTGCTGGGCCGCGATGGTGGCCGGGTCGGCGACGTCGTTCGGCTCCGGGCGGCCGGAGCGGCCGGAGCGCAACGCGCCGACCAGACCGAAGATCCCGATCAGGATCAGCGCGCCGGCCAGGAACCAGCCGACCGGCGGCAGCGCCAGCCCGAGCAGTTGGGCGAGCAGCCACCAGGCCGACAACGCCAGGAACACCAGCCCGAAGGCGAACGAGAGCAGGTCCGTACGGTGAGCCTTCACCGGGTCACCTCCAGGTTGCCGGCATTGACGTGGATGTACAGGCGCAGCTTCCCGCCGCCGGGACCGTCCGCGCCCAGGTCGGTGGACTCCCGCAGGCGGCCGTCGATCCCGCCGGAACGGTTGCCGAAGATGGTGGCGTCGCCGGCGTTGACGTCGGCCACGGTGGTGACGTCCACGTTCGGCGGTACGACAACCGTCGCCTGCCCGAAGTTGATCGCGACGGTCACCTCGCTGTCCTGCTTCGTGAAGTCGATGCCCCGCAGGTCGAGCACGGCGTCACCGAAGCTGTTCTCGTACCGGTTGGCGAGGTCGCGGTAGTCGGTGGGCGCCCAGGTGACCGCGCCGTCCACGCCACGGATGCGGTCGTAGGACTCGGCGACCGTGGCGGTTCCCAGAGCCGCGGCGGTCACCAGGCCGAGCGCGATCAGCCAGCGGGCCCGCCCGAACCAGGTGCCGACCAGCAGCCCCAGCCCGATCGTGGCCAACGCGGCCGCGAAGTACGCCGAGGCGCCGACGGCGAAGACGTCCAGCAGGTCGAGCAGGGCGACCACGCCGAGGGCCAGGAAGATCAGCGAGAAGGTCACCGCGCCGAGCGGTGAACGCTCCCGGGGCCGCTTCGGCGGCTTCGGTGGTTTGGGCGGCGGATACGCGGCCGGGGCCGGCGCGGCGTACGGGCCGTGTGGCGCGAACGGTGGGCGGTACCCGCCCGGCGTCGCCGCGGTCGGGTAACCGGACGGACCGGCGGGCACTGCGGTCACCGGCGCCGACGGCCAGCCGGCGGTGGGGGTGACCTCGGTGGCCGTGCCGCTGCCCGGCCAGCCCTGCTCGGGTGCCGGCCAGGTGGCCTCCTGCGGCCCGGTCGTGGCGCCGGCCGGCTGCCCGGACACCGGCCCCGCCCCGGACGACAGCGCCGCCCCGGACACCGACTGCGCGCCGACGAACGGCTGCGTGGCGGTGGCCGGCTGGGTGCCGTGGACGGGCGCGGGTGCGCTCGGCGTCTCACCCGGCGCCGCGGCGGCGTACGCCGGAGCGCCACCGGCCAACGGCGCGGTCGCCAGCGGCCCGGTGGACGGCACCGCGCCGTACGTCGGAGCGGGCCAGGCGACCGGCGGGACCGGCCCGGGTGGCGTACCGGTCGGGTTGGGCGGCACCGGTCCACCCGGGGCGCCGGGCTGTGGTCCACGACTGTCCCGGTTGAGCAGCAACGCGCCGCCGATCAGGATGGCCGCGCCGAGCAGCACCGCGCGGAAGGCGTCGGTGACGATGTAGCCGAAGCTGGCCGCCACCAGGATGCCCAGCACGATCACGGTCACCGGGGACATGCTGGAACGGCCGCGCCCCAGCATCGACTCCACCGGGGATGCCGTGTCGCCCTCGTTCGGGATGATCAGCCAGGCGGCGACGTACACCAGGATGCCGATGCCGCCGAAGAACCCGAGCACCGCGAGCAGCACCCGCCAGAGCACCGGATCGGTGTTGGTGGCTCGTCCGATCGCCGCGCAGACCCCGGCCAGGTAACGGCCGTCGCGCGGTCGGACCAGCCCGTACCGCGAGGTGAAGCCGGTGCCGCCCAGCGGCCCCACGGACGGCCCCGGCCCACCGGGCCCTCCAGGCGTACCCGCGCCCCCGCCGGGCCCGTAGCCCGCACCGGTCGTACCGCCGCCGGGCCCGTAGCCCGCACCGGTCGTACCGGCGGGCCCGTAGCCTGCGCCCGGCGCGAAGCCGGCGCCGGGCGCGTAGCCCGCAGCGGGTCCCTGGCCCGTGCCGGGCGTGTAGCCGGCGCCGGGCGTGTAGCTCGCGCTCGGAGGCTCGTACGCGCCCGGCGTCGGTTCGGCGGTCGGGCCGGTGTCGGCGGGCGGGCCGAACGTGGTGGGCTCGGTCCAGCCGGCGGGGGTCCCGGCTGGTGCGGGCGGTGCTGAACCGCCCGGCTGTGCCGACCCGGGGCGGGGCGGCGGGGCAGCTTCCTCGGTCATGCCTCGATCCTGCTGCCCGCGTCGCCCGAACGACCTCAGGACCCGACCCTGACCCCACCCTGAGATCCGGGCGGCCGGAATGTCGGGGGCGTCCCCGTGGTCGGCGGACGCCGCAGCGTGTGACGATCGGACTCACCGACCTCCGGACAGCCCACCACCGTGACCAGGGAGCCTGCGATCAGCACCGTGACCCCGCCTCCGCGCCTGTACCGCGCCCCCGAGCATCGGATGGCCGCTGGCGTCGCCGCCGGTATCGCCGACCATCTCGGCATCTCGGTGCTGCGCGTGCGGGTCGCGTTCATGGTGCTGCTCGGGCTGAGCGGGCTCGGACTGCTGCTCTACGCGGCCTTCTGGGCGGTGGTGCCGCTGCGCCCCGGTGACACCGCGGTGCCGCCCCGGCGCGACGTGGCCCAGCTCCTGCCGTTCGTCGGGATCGGGCTCGGTGTCCTGCTGATCCAGGTGATGGTCTTCGACTCGGTCGGCGCGGCGGGCACCGCCGGTTGGCTGGTGGCCATCATCGCGGTCGGCGCCGGGGTCATCTGGCACCAGTCGGCGCCCGAGCGGCGACGGCGCTGGGGCGACACGATGCCGGTCCCGTGGCTCGGGGCGGTCGTCGAGGAGAGCGACCGGCGGGCCTTCGTCCTCCGGTTCATCGGCGGCGGGGTGCTGGTCGCGGTCGGCATCATCGGTGTCGCGGCGGTCTACTCGCCGGCACAGAACTTCGACGCGGTGATCAACGGGGTGATCTTCGCGCTGGTCGGGTTGGCCGGGGTCGGGGTGGTCACCGCGCCGGTGCTCTGGCGGACGTACAGCCAGCTCCGCGCGGAGCGCGAGGGGCGCATCCGCGAGCAGGAGCGGGCCGAGCTGGCCGCGATGGTGCACGACCAGGTGCTGCACACGCTGGCGCTGATCCAGCGCAACGCCAGCGACGTCAAGACGGTGCAGCGGCTGGCCCGGGGGCAGGAGCGTTCGCTGCGCAACTGGCTCTACAAGCCCACGGCGTCACCGAGCGAGCGCTTCGCGGCCGCCCTGGAGCAGGCCGCCGCCGAGGTCGAGGACACCTTCGCGATCACGGTGGAGACCGTGGTGGTGGGCGACCGGGAGACTGACGAGAAGGTCGGCGCGCTGGTCGCCGCCGCGCGGGAGGCGCTGGTGAACGCGGCCCGGCACGCCGGCGTGCAGACCGTGTCGCTCTACGCCGAGGTGGAGCCCGATCAGGTCAGCGTCTTCGTCCGGGACCGGGGCAAGGGCTTCGATCCGGATACGGTGGAGGACCACCGGCACGGCGTACGCGGTTCGATCATCGGACGGATGAAGCGGCACGGCGGACGGGCCGAGATCCGGTCCGGCCCGGGGGAGGGGACCGAGGTCCGGTTGATCCTGCCGATCTCCCGGGACTCGTCCGCAGCGGAGAGGAACAAATGACCATGGCCGAGCAGCCGATGGAGCACCTCGACCCGGCGACCAGCCGCCCGGAACGCCTGCGGGTTTTCCTGGTCGACGACCACGCGATGTTCCGTGCCGGGGTGCGTGCCGAGCTGGGCGCCCACGTCGAGGTGGTGGGTGAGGCGAGCACGGTGGCCGAGGCGGTCACCCGGATCGCCGCCACCGTTCCGGACGTGGTGCTGCTCGACGTACACATGCCCGACGGCGGTGGCCGCGCCGTGCTGGAGGCGATGCGGCGCAGCCATCCGCAGGTCAAGTTCCTGGCGCTGAGCGTCTCCGACGCGGCGGAGGACGTGATCGGGTTGATCCGGGCCGGCGCCCGGGGGTATGTCACCAAGACCATCTCCCCGGACGAGCTGACCGCGGCGATCCGTCGGGTCGCCGACGGTGACGCGGTGTTCAGCCCCCGGCTCGCCGGGTTCGTGCTGGACGCCTTCGCGGCCCGGCCGGACGCCCCGGTGGCCGACCCCGAGTTGGACCAGCTCACCAACCGGGAGCGGGAGGTGCTGCGCCTGCTCGCCCGGGGGTACGCGTACAAGGAGATCGCCAAGGAGCTGTTCATCTCCATCAAGACGGTGGAGACGCACGTGTCGAACGTGCTGCGCAAGCTCCAGATGTCCAACCGCTACGAACTGTCCCGCTGGGCGGCGGACCGCCGGCTCGTGTGATCTATTCCTCCGCCCCGGCATTTCGGGCAGATGCCACGGATGCCGCCGGGCGGGGCTGACAAACGATCACCCGTCGTCCCATACTGCCCCGGTCCCGTTTCCGCGCGTGGGTGTTGGCATCCCGCGGAGGCGGCGGCTTACGCGTGCCCGCGGTAGCGGGTCACCCCTGGGGGAGAGGTACACAATCTTGATGTTGGGACAACGAGGACGACACTGGGCGCGGGTCGCGTTGGCGGCCGTCGCCGGCGGCGCGCTGTCGCTCGGCGTGGCGGGTGCCGCAGCCGCTGCTCCGGCCACCGGTGTGGCCAAGGTGGTCGATGGCACCGAGGTCACCCTGAAGCTCGACGGCAAGACGCGCACCACGTCTGCGCTCGCTCTGAAGATCGACGGCAAGCTGGTGCCGGCGTTCTGCATCGACTACCACACCAGCGTGAAGCTCGACGGCAAGTACGAGGAGGGCAGCTGGGACGAGTCCGAGGTGCGGAACCTCGGCAAGGTCCAGTGGGTGCTCACCCACGGCTACCCGAACGCCGACTCCACCGCGCTTCTCGCCGCCGCCGGCGTGGAGACGAAGGTCGGTAAGAAGCAGCTGGAGACGCTGCTCTACTTCGGCACCCAGACCGCCGTCTGGCACTTCAGCGACGGCATCGAGCTGGGCGCCTGGGAGAAGGACCTGCAGGCCCGCAACCAGTACGAGGTGATCACGAAGGTCCGTGACTACCTCATCAAGAACGCCACCGACCAGCCGGAGCCGCGTGCCGAGCTGTCCGTCGACCCGGCCAGCGCCACCGCGACGGTCGGCGGCAAGGCCGGTCCGTTCACGGTGAAGGGCCCGGCGGGCGCCATCACCGTGGCGGCCACCGGCGGCACCGCCGTCGACGCCGAGGGCAAGCCGGTCACCACGACCACCAACGGCGGGCAGTTCTGGCTGGCCGCTGAGGCCGCTGGCGCGGTCAACGTGACCCTGACCGCGCAGGACTCGGTCTCCTTCGGCCGGGTGTTCCTGTTCACCGGCGCCAAGAAGGCGCAGAAGCTGATCCTCGGCGGCAGCACCGGCGCCACCGTCACCACCCAGGCGGCGGCCACCTTCACCGCCGTCCCCACGACGCCGCCGACCACCCCGACGGCGACCCCAAGCGCGTCGGCCTCGCCGACCACCCCGTCGGCCACGCCGTCGGACTCGGCGCAGCCGGCCAGCCCGGCCCCGTCCACCTCGCCGGCGAGCAACGGTGGCGGCCTGCCGCTGACCGGTTCGCCGATCGCGGCGGCGGCGACCGCCGGTCTGCTGCTGCTCGCCGCGGGTGCGGTGGCCGTCCTCCTGGTGCGTCGTCGCAAGGTCCGCTTCACCGCCTGATCCATCCCCGCCACACCACCGGCCCCGGCCCCGCCTCCAGGCGGCGCCGGGGCCGGTGTCGTCGCAGCCGCCGCGGTCGCTCTTCGGTGATCAGAAAACCGTCCGCGGCACCCTCGTCCACCCAGCCGGCCATGGTGCCCGTGCAGCCGACGTTGACCTCGTCCGGACGGGTAAAGAAAGTCGAGCCCGCGTTAGACGTCGGACCGCGTGGTCGTCAAGCGAAAAAGCTCACATAAGCCGAGCCTGAGCGGGGCGCGAGCGTCCCAGCAGGTCAGGTACTTCCAGGTCGGAGACACCTGGACTGACCGTTTTGTGATCATTTTTCAAGTATCGGCAACGTGGCGGACAACTAACGGCTTGATAACGGCACCTTCACGAAAGCGGCCAGTGGGTGTCACAGTGGCAGCACCTCACCCTCGGTGTGTGGCACTCCGCACGGCCCACGACCACGGCCTCCGCTGTTTTCCCGGCGGGTTCGTGGCTGTGCCGCCTGCGCAGAGTCGCGCCTCGTCGGGTGAGGGAGCCCGGCGGATCGGAACATCAGGGGTGTCCCCAACTTCCCTGTGGTCCCGGCGACCCCCGCCCCGGGGTGGTCGGGCGGTGTCACCCCCAAAACGTGCGTGAAACCCACGACGGAACCAGGTTAGAAAGAGGAGGCCCCTCGGAATGAGAGTCTCGAAGCGGGCGACGAGCGCGATCGCGCTCAGCGCGGCTGCCGCGCTTGTCGCGAGCGGTTGCTCGAGCGGTGACGGCGACGGCGACGCCGCCGCCAGCAAGGATGGCGCGATCGTCATCCACGGCGTCCAGCCGGAGAACCCGCTGGTTCCGTCGAACACCACGGAGACCGGCGGTGGCAAGGTCATCGACTGGCTGTGGACCGGCCTGGTCGAGTACCCCAACGACGGTGGGGCCCCGCGCAACGCGCTGGCCGAGTCCATCGACACCAAGGACTCCAAGGTCTTCACGATCAAGATCAAGAAGGGTACCAAGTTCCACGACGGTACCGAGGTGAAGGCGAAGAACTTCGTCGACGCCTGGAACTGGGCGGCGTACTCGCCGAACGGCGCGCAGAACGGCTCCTTCTTCTCGGACATCGCGGGCTTCGACAAGACCTACACCGAGGACCCGGACGGCCCGGACGGCCCGCAGAAGGCCCCGACCCCGACGGCCGACAAGCTCTCCGGCCTGAAGGTCATCGACGAGCAGACCTTCGAGGTCACCCTCGCCGCCCCGACCGCGGTCTTCCCGACCAAGCTCGGCTACAGCGCGTTCATGCCGCTGCCGGACGTGTTCTTCACCATGAAGCCCGAGGAGTTCGGCAAGAAGCCGATCGGCAACGGCCCGGTGAAGTTCGTGTCGTGGCAGGACAACGTCCTCATCAAGCTGACTCGTTTCGACGACTACAGCCTGCGCGACAAGATGAAGATCAAGGACGTCGACGTCAAGCTGTACCAGGACGAGACGGCGGCCTACGCCGATCTGCTGGCCAACAACCTTGACTTCATGGAGGTTGTCCCCACCTCGGCGCTCGCCGGCGACAAGTGGAAGACCGACCTCGGTGACCGTGGCCTGAACACCGTCACGCCGTCGACCGCGTTCATCGCGTTCCCGATCTACGACAAGCGCTTCCAGAACCCGAAGCTGCGTCGCGCGGTGTCGCTGTCGATCAACCGGCAGGAGATCTCGGACAAGATCTTCTTCGGTACCCGCAAGCCGGCCGACAGCTGGGCGAACCCGCTGACCCCGGGCGCCAAGCCGGGTAACTGCACCGCCTGCAAGTTCGACCCGACCACGGCCAGGCAGCTGCTGACCGAGGCCGGCGGCTTCACCGGTGAGATGGTCTTCTACTACAACTCGGACTCCAGCCACAAGGACTGGATGGACGCGGTTGCGCAGCAGGTCAAGACCAACCTCGGCATCGACGCGAGGGCCGAGGGCATCCCGACCTTCGCGGTGTTCCGCCAGAACATCAACGCCCACAAGATGGCCGGCCCGTACCGTGCCGCCTGGCAGCAGGACTACCCGGACGTGGAGAACTGGGTCAACCCGCTATACGTCAAGGGTGGCTCGTCCAACGACGGCCTGTACAGCAACCCCGAGGTCGACACCCTGGCCAAGCAGGCCAGCGCCGCGCCGAGCCTGGAGGCCTCGCACGAGGCGTTCGCCAAGGCCGTCGAGGTTGTCGACCAGGACGTCCCGAGCATCCCGGTCTACTTCTACGGCCAGCAGTCCGGCCACTCGGAGAAGATCAAGAAGCTCGAGCTGAACAACGTCGGCGAACTCGACATCACCTCGGTCGAGCTCTGATCCGAACGGTCTGACCCCGGGTCGGGCTCGCCACATCCGGTGAGCCCGACCCGGGGCCGTTCCGCGAGTGGGTGCCACAGCACTCCACTCGCCACGTTGTCACCACCGTGTCGGCCGTCCGACGCGCCCCCTGTCTGGAGGACCACCCCATGGGCCGTTATCTGTTGAGACGGCTGCTCCAACTCGTGCCGGTCTTCATCGGCTCGACCTTCCTGATCTACTGGCTCGTCTGGTCCGTCCCGGGCGACCCGTTCGCCGGCAAGTGCGGCGAGCGCCGCTGCCCGGACCAGTACGTCGCGTACATGACCGAGAAGTACCACCTGGACCAGAACGTCTTCGTGCAGTACGGCAACTACATGAAGAACCTGCTCCAGGGCGACTTCGGCCAGACGTTCTCGCAGCGCGACATCGGCGGCATCATCGCCACGGCGTACCCGAACACGCTCAAGCTGGCCCTGGTCGCGCTCGCCATCGAGGCCGTGATCGGCCTCGGCGCCGGCATCCTGACCGGTCTGCGCCGCAACGGCTTCCTGGACAACCTGGTCCTCGTCTCGACCCTCTTCCTGCTCGCGCTGCCGGTGTTCGTCGTCGGCTTCGTGCTGCAGTGGCTGCTGGGTGTGCAGTGGGGCATCGTCAAGCCGACCGTCTCGTCCGAGATGCGATTCTCCGAGCTGATCGTGCCGGGCTTCGTGCTCGGTAGCGCGTCGGTGGCGTACATCGCCCGGGTGGCCCGAACGAGCATCGCGGAGAACCGCCGTGCCGACTACGTGCGCACCGCCATCGCCAAGGGCCTGCCGATGCGCCGGGTCGTGGGTGTGCACCTGCTGCGCAACTCGCTCATTCCGGTCGTCACCCTGCTCGGCACCGACCTCGGCGCCCTGATGGGCGGCGCGATCGTCACCGAGGGCATCTTCGGCATCAACGGAATCGGCCGCGAGGTCTACCGCGCGATCGTCACCAAGGAAAGCGCTACCGTGGTTGGCATCGTGGTCGTACTGGTGGTCGTCTATCTGCTGATGAACCTGTTGGTCGACCTGCTCTACGCCGCCCTGGACCCGAGGATCCGTTATGAGTGACCCAAGCACCGCATCGATTGTCAGCACCCCTCCCGCACAGGTGACGGACACCCCGGCCACCTCCGGGCCGCAGGGCAACGAGAAGCCGCGTGGTCTGCTCGGTGACGCCTGGCGGGACCTGCGCCGTAAGCCGCTGTTCTGGATCTCGGCGACGATCATCGTCGTCTTCCTGTTGATGGCGGCCTTCCCGTCGCTGTTCGCCCCGGGCGACGCGGTCAACGGATCGCTGTCGCGCAGCCTCAACAAGGCGTCCGGCAACGCGTGGTTCGGGTACGACCTGCAGGGCCGGGACGTCTACGCCCGGGTCATCTACGGCGCGCGTGCCTCCATCGTGGTCGCCGTGCTCTCCGTGGTCGGCACCCTGCTGATCGGTGGTGCCATGGGCATCATCTCCGGATACCTCGGTGGCTGGGTCGACACGATTCTCAGCCGGGTCGCGGACGTGTTCTTCGGAGTGCCGTTCGTGCTCGGCGCGATCGTCATCCTGACCACGTTCAACGGTTCGGGCAGCAGCAACAGCAAGGCCGAGATCATGGGCCTGGTGATCATCTCGCTGATCGTGCTGAGCTGGCCGGTCGTGATGCGGTTGATGCGTTCCTCGGTGCTCTCCACCAAGGAGGCCGACTACATCGTGGCGGCGCGTGCGCTGGGTGCCGGCAGCGGCCGGATCATCCTCAAGCACCTGCTGCCGAACTGCCTGGCCCCACTGCTGGTCTACGGCACGATCATGGTCGGCTCGTTCATCGGCGCCGAGGCCACCCTGTCGTTCCTGGGTGTCGGCCTGAAGTCGCCGGTGGTGTCCTGGGGCATCATGATCAGCGAGGGTAAGGATTTCATCCGGGTCGCGCCGGGGCTCGTGTTCTTCCCCGCCGCATTCCTCGTCGCCGCGGTGCTGAGCTTCGTGATGCTCGGTGAAGCGGTCCGCGAGGCTCTCGATCCGAAACTCCGCTAGGGGAGATCCAGTGTCCGACATTCTCGTGTCTGAGCAGTCCGCGCCGGGATCCGGCGGGTCCGGGCGCCCCTCCGGCCGGCTGCTCGAGGTCGACGACCTGCGGGTGGAGTTCCGTACCCGGGACGGCGTCGCAAAGGTCATCAACGGGGTCACGTACCACGTCGACGCGGGGGAGACCCTCGCCGTGCTCGGCGAGTCCGGCTCCGGTAAGAGCGTCACGGCGCAGACGATCATGGGCATCCTCGACACGCCCCCCGGCTTCGTCACCGGTGGGCGGGTCCGCTTCCACGGAAAGGACATGCTCCGCATGTCCGCCGAGGAGCGCCGCCGCATCCGCGGTGAGGGCATCGCGATGATCTTCCAGGACGCGCTCTCCGCCCTGAACCCGGTCTTCACCGTCGGGTTCCAGATCGCCGAACAGTTCCGGGTTCGGCGGGGTCTGGGTCGCGCGGAGGCCAAGAAGCGCGCGATCGAGATGCTCGACCAGGTCAAGATCCCGAACGCCAAGGGCCGGTTCAACAACTATCCGCACCAGTTCTCCGGCGGTATGCGGCAGCGCGCGATGATCGCGATGTCGCTGGCGCTCGACCCCGAGGTGCTGATCGCGGACGAGCCGACCACCGCGCTCGACGTGACCGTGCAGGCCCAGATCATGGACCTGCTCGCGGAGCTCCAGCGTGAGCGGCAGATGGGCATGATCCTGATCACCCACGACCTCGGTGTGGTCGCCGACGTCGCCGATCGGATCGCCGTCATGTACGCGGGCCGGATCGTCGAGGAAGCCGACGTGTACGACCTGTACGCCAAGCCGGCGCACCCGTACACGCTGGGTCTGATCGACTCGATCCCGCGTCTGGACGAGAAGGGGCAGCAGCTCCGGACGATCAAGGGCCTCCCGCCGAACCTGATGAACATCCCGCCGGGCTGCCCGTTCAACCCGCGCTGCCCGATGGCGCAGCCGGTGTGCCGGGAGAAGGTCCCCCCGCTGCTCCAGGTGGGCCCCGCCCGGGCCAGCGCCTGCCACTTCGCCGAGGAGCTGGTGAACCGTGTCTGAGAACATCCTCGAGGTCCGTGACCTGGTCAAGCACTACCCCGTCACTCAGGGTGTGGTGTTCAAGAAGACGGTCGGTCAGGTCAAGGCCGTCGACGGGGTCTCGTTCGGTCTGCGGGCCGGCGAGACGCTCGGTGTCGTCGGCGAGTCCGGCTGCGGCAAGTCGACCCTCGCCCGGGTTCTGATGAACCTGGAGAAGCCGACCGCCGGCAGCGTGGTCTACAAGGGCCAGGACATCTCCAAGCTCTCCGGTGGGGCGCTGCGTCGGCTGCGTCGGCAGATCCAGCTGGTCATGCAGGACCCGTACACCTCGCTGAACCCGCGGATGACGGTCGGTGACCTGATCGGGGAGCCGTTCGAGATCCACCCGGAGGTGGCGCCCCGGGGCAGCCGTCGGGCCAAGGTCCGCGAGCTGCTCGACCTGGTCGGGCTCAACCCGGAGCACATCAACCGGTACCCGCACCAGTTCTCCGGCGGTCAGCGTCAGCGCATCGGCATCGCCCGCGCGCTCGCGCTGCGGCCCGAGGTCATCGTCTGCGACGAGCCGGTCTCGGCGCTGGACGTCTCCATCCAGGCCCAGGTGATGAACCTGCTGGAGAAGCTGCAGACCGAGCTGGGGCTGTCGTACATCTTCATCGCCCACGACCTGTCGGTGGTCCGCCACCTGTCGGACCGGGTGGCGGTGATGTACCTCGGCAAGATCGTTGAGATCGGCACCGAGGACGAGATCTACGAGCGGCCGACCCACCCGTACACCCAGGCGCTGCTCTCGGCGGTGCCGGTTCCGGACCCGACCCAGCGGAACAACAAGACGATCATCCGGCTCACGGGTGACGTGCCGTCGCCGATCAGCCCGCCCTCGGGCTGCCGGTTCCGGACCCGCTGCTGGAAGGCGCAGGAGGTCTGCGCCGAGCAGGTCCCGCTGCTGGAGATCCGGCGCGACTCGGACCACCCGAGCGCCTGCCACTTCGCGGAGCGGCGCGAGATCGTCGCCACCCACGAGGTGTGAGTCACCGGAACCGCCTGCCGACGTCACCACGACGACGGCAGGCGGTTTCGTCTGTCCGGAGCCCTCTGAGCGGTTCGCCACGCTCCCGCACCGCCGGTCGGTGACGACCGCACCGGCGGCCCACCGAGGCGCCTCAGAGCGGCCCGCGGCCCGCGCGCAGCAGCAGCAGCGCCAGTTGGGTGCCGTCGGCGCCGAGCGCGAGCCGGAAGCGCTCCAGGATGTCCCGTTCGCGGGAGAGCACCAGGCGGGTTCCACCGGAGGCCATCCGGGTCGCCCCGACCTCCTGTGACAGCGCGGCCCGCTCCTGCCAGAGCGCGATCAACGCGTGGTCGATCTCGTCGATCCGTTCTCTGATCTGCACGATCCGCGCAGCGGCGGTCGGCTCCACGGTGCCGGTCCGTGCCTCGGACGGGTCGCCGGTCCGCACCGAAGGCACCACCTCCGGCACGCTCCCGCTCGCCGACGGCTGTCCGGCCTCCGGTCCGGCCGGGCCACCGTTCTGCTCCACCACGTCTGTCATCATCGGGTACCTCTCGCGCTGTGGTGCCCGGTGCCCGGAACCCGGGACGAAAAAGCCCCGGACTCCAGGAGCCCGGGGCTTTTCGCAGGTCTGTCGATCAGGCGCGACCTACGGCAGCCGGACTCCCGGTGCCGTAGTAAAAGTAGTAGCGCGCAGCGATCACGCCGTCGAGTATGCCCACGCCGGTGGCCGGCGCGCAAGGATTCCGGCGCAAAAGGGCGGCCCGGCCGTGTGCTCCAGGCGCAGGCACGGCGACCCGGCCTGGCGGACGGCGCGGTCGGGAAGTGTCCGGCTGGCGGCATAGACTTGGTGCGCGATGCATCCTCTCTTCGACATTCCCGCGTCCCCGCCCGCGCCGGAGTCCGCGCCGGCCCGTCCGCACCGGCCCGGGTCGGCCTCCGTCCGCCTCGATCCGCAGCAGCTGCTCGCCGGGCTGAACGGGCCGCAGCGCGACGCCGTCAGCCACGCCGGTTCCCCGTTGCTGATCGTGGCCGGCGCGGGGTCCGGCAAGACCCGGGTGCTCACCCACCGGATCGCCTACCTGCTCGCCGCACGGGACGTGCATCCCGGTGAGATCATCGCCATCACCTTCACCAACAAGGCGGCCGGCGAGATGAAGGAGCGGGTCGCCGCGCTGGTCGGCCCACGGGCCCGACTGATGTGGGTGTCGACGTTCCACTCGGCGTGCGTCCGCATCCTGCGCGCCGAACACGAGCACGCCGGCCTCAAATCGACGTTCTCGATCTACGACGCGGACGACTCCCGCCGACTGATGCAGCTGGTCACCCGCGAGCTGGATCTCGACCCGAAGCGCTACCCGGCGCGTGGTCTGGCCGCCCAGGTCTCCAACCTCAAGAACGAGCTGGTCGACCCGGAGCAGTTCGCCGCGCGGGCCAGCGGGCCCAACGAGCGGGCGCTCGCCGAGGCGTACACGCTGTACCAGCGCCGGCTGCGCGAGGCGCACGCGCTGGACTTCGACGACCTGATCATGACGACGGTGCACCTGCTCCAGTCCCACCCGCACGTCGCGGAGAGCTATCGGCGGCGGTTCCGGCACGTGCTGGTGGACGAGTACCAGGACACCAACCACGCCCAGTACGTCCTGATCAAGGAGCTGGTCTCCGGCACCGACGGGCTGGAGCCGGCCGAGCTGTGCGTGGTCGGTGACGCCGACCAGTCGATCTACGCGTTCCGGGGCGCGACGATCCGCAACATCCTGGAGTTCGAGCGGGACTTCACCGACGCGCGGACGATCCTGCTGGAGCAGAACTACCGCTCCACCCAGACCATCCTGAACGCGGCCAACGCGGTGATCGACCGGAACACCTCCCGCAAGCCGAAGCGGCTGTGGAGCGAGGCCGGTGACGGCGAGCGGATCGTCGGCTATGTGGCCGACACCGAGCACGCCGAGGCGGACTGGGTGGGCCGGGAGATCGACCGGCTGGTCGACGCCGACGAGACACGCCCCGGTGACGTCGCGGTCTTCTACCGCACCAACGCCCAGTCCCGCGTCTTCGAGGAGGTGTTCATCCGCGCCGGCCTGCCGTACAAGGTGGTCGGCGGGGTGCGCTTCTACGAGCGCAAGGAGGTCCGCGACGCGCTGGCGTACCTGCGCTCGGTGGTCAACGACGACGACACGGTGAGCCTGCGGCGGGTGCTGAACACCCCCCGCCGGGGGATCGGCGACCGCGCGGAGGCGTGCGTCGAGGCGCTGTCCAGCCGTGATCGGATCTCCTTCGGCGCGGCGCTGCGCCGGGCCCGGGAGGCGCCCGGCATCTCCACCCGGGCGGCCAACGGCATCGCCGACTTCGTGGCGCTGCTCGACGGCGCGCGGGAGCTGGCCGAGACCGGCACCCCGGAGGAGGTGCTGGAGGCCCTGCTGACCCGCTCGGGTTACCTCACCGAGCTGGAGGAGAGCCTGGACCCGCAGGACGCGGGCCGGGTGGACAACCTCCAGGAACTGGTCAGCGTCGCCCGGGAGTACACCGAGCGGATCGAGGCGACCGGCGCCGACGGGGAGCGCGCCACCCTGGCGGGCTTCCTGGAGCAGGTCGCGCTGGTGGCCGACGCCGACCAGATCCCCTCCGACGACCCCGACCACCAGGGCGTCGTCACCCTCATGACGTTGCACACCGCCAAGGGCCTGGAGTTCCCGGTGGTCTTCCTGACCGGGCTGGAGGACGGCGTCTTCCCGCACCTGCGCTCGCTGGGCGACACCCGCGAGCTGGAGGAGGAGCGCCGACTGGCGTACGTGGGCATCACCCGTGCCCGACAGCGGCTCTACCTCTCCCGGGCGGTGACCCGCTCGGCCTGGGGGCAGCCGTCCTACAACCCGCCGTCGCGGTTCCTGGAGGAGCTGCCGCCGGAGCTGGTGCGCTGGGAGCGCACCGAGGGGTCGTACACCTCGTGGGCCGGCGGGGGCGGCGGCGTCGGCGGTCGTGCCGACCGTGCGCCCGGCGGTCGGGGCACCTTCACCGGCGGCACCCCGAAGGCGGCGCAGCTGGCCCAGCGGCTCGGCGTGGACGGCAGCCGCCTCACCACGGCCAGCGAGTTGCCGCAGGGGCCGAAGGTGGCCGCCGGCGACCGGGTCAACCACCAGCGCTACGGGCTGGGGCGCGTGCTCGCCGTGGAGGGGCACGGCCCGGGCGCCCGCGCGCAGATCGACTTCGGCGACCAGACCATGTGGCTGGTGCTGCGACACGCCCCGGTCGACAAGCTCTGACCCGCAGCGGGGCGCGAGCACGATCCGCGCTGGTTGCTGAAAACAGTGGCCTCCGCCAGGGCGGAGGCCACTGTTTGCACGATGGTGCGCTGGATCAGCAGCCCAGGTCGACGCCGTGCGCCCGCATGAACGGCGCGGGGTCGACCTGATTCCACATGCCCTGGTGCACCTCGAAGTGCAGGTGCGGGCCCGTGGCGTCGCCGGTGGCGCCCTCGTAGCCGATCACCTGGCCGGCCTTGACCTTCTGCCCGACGGTGACCGCGATGCGGCTCTGGTGGGCGTAGTGGGTCAGGTAGCCGTTGCCGTGGTCGATGAAGACGGAGTTGCCGTACCCGTCCGCGGCGTCACCGGCCTGGGTGACCGTGCCGGCGGCCGCGGCGCGGATGGGGGTGCCCGAGGGCAGCGCCAGGTCGATCCCGGCGTGCAGGGTGCCCCAGCGCTGGCCGTAGCAGGAGGTGACCGCGGCGCCCGGCATCGGGTCGACCCAGGCGGCCGTCGGCCTGGTGGTCTTCTTCGGCTTCGGCTTCGGCTTGGCGGTGGCCGTCTTCGTCGGTGTCGGGCTGGCGCTGGCCGTCGACGGGCTTACGGTCGGGCTGGCCGACGCCGACGCCGGCGCGCTCGACTCGCGGGTCGAGCGGTCGGCCCGGCTGGCGGCCTCGGCGCGGGACTGGGCGTCGAGCGAGACGGCGGTGGGCGCCGGCCGGTCGGGGCCGGAGGTGGCGACGGCGACCCCACCCAGGCCGAGGGCGACCAGCGCGGCCGCGCCGGCCACGATCAGGCGGTTCCGCCGGCGGGCACGTCGCGGCTGCTCGACGGTGGTGTCGGGGGTGTTCTCGTTCTGGACGGGGCTGTCTTCCTGCACGGCGAACCTTCACAGTCGAGGGGCACTTGACCTCGAAATACTGGTGTCGGGCCGAGCTGGACGACCGTCCGGGACCGGGCGTCCGAACCGGGGGCGGCAGCCCGGCTGACCTGGTATGCGCCGGTCTGAAACGCTCCGTCCGGAAAAGTGATCATGCCGTGGCGTGCGGTCGGTCACAGTCCATGCTGTGATCCAGCAGACATCAGCCGCAGGCCGGGCAGGAAAAACCGCCCGGATCGACAGATCCGGGCGGTCAACGGGCGGTACGCAGCGTCAGGAACCCGCTACCTCGCTGTAGATTGCCTCGACTTGCAGCTTGATGTCCACTCCGCGCTCCTGGAGGTACGGAACGGGGTCGATCGGCGCGCCCTTGACATGAAGCTCAAGGTGCAGGTGGGTGCCGTAGGCGTGGCCGGTCTGGCCCACCAGGCCAAGCTGGTCGCCCGCCTTGACCTGCTGGCCCTCCTTGACGCTGAGCGCGGAGGAGTGACCGTAGATGGCCTCGCTGCCGTCGGCGTGCTGGACGATCACCGCGTAGCCGTAGCCGCCGAACCAGCCGGCCTTGGTGACCAGCCCGTCGTGGACCGCCACGTACGGCGTGCCCTCGGGGACGACCAGGTCGACGCCGGTGTGCAGCTTGCCCCACCGCATCCCGTACGGGGAGTTGAAGTCGTAGCCCTGCAGCGGCAGCATCCAGACCTCGGGCTCGGCCGCTTCCTTCGTGCGGCTGTCCCGGGAGGCGCGCTCGGCGTTGTCCGCACGGGCCGCGACGTCCTGACTGGTGATCGACGCCTGCTTGAGCTCGTCGAGCACGGTCGGGCTGACGTCCTTGGCGTCGGGCAGGGCCGACGCGCCCAGCGCGACGATGCCCGCGCCGACGAAGGCGGTGGTGACGACGGCCGCGTAACGGCTACGTGGGGGGGTGGGTACGCGGCGGCGACCGCGATATCGATCGGGCTCAGACGACAGGCGCTGGCGCACGCACACCCTCCGTTGTCGGGGTTCCGAGGCGGCCGGTGGACGTCCGTGAAGCTCCGGTGAACGTCTGCCGACCGCGTCGTCACCCGTCCATGGACCTGATGACAACCGTGGACACGTTAACCAACCACCAGGCGACTCACAAGCCAGAGCGCCAAATTGGCGTGTCGATCTGTCCGTTTGCGTCCGAGATTGTCATGCATCGCGCCGTCGAACGGTGCCCCCGTAACCACCCGTTCGTCGCCGAGCGTGACCGATCCGGCGGAGTCGTCCGGCTTGACGCCGGGGCCCGGGTAAGACGGCCTCGATCGACAGTGCCGGAGGCCGTGCCTGGGCACGGCGGAATGTCGTACGTGTTTCCGGCCCGGATTTCCCGGCCCCGGCCGGGCGGGTTACCGTTCGTTCAGGTGAAGGCCGTGAAGCCGGTGAAAGGTGTGCGCTGATGAGCTCTCGTATTCGGGTCGTCGTCGCGAAGCCAGGTCTCGACGGCCACGACCGTGGCGCGAAGGTCGTCGCACGCGCCCTGCGCGACGCGGGGATGGAGGTCGTCTACACCGGCCTGCACCAGACGCCCGAGCAGATCGTGGAGACGGCCATCCAGGAGGACGCCGACGCCGTCGGTCTCTCCGTACTCTCCGGCGCGCACATGACGCTCTTCCGTCGGGTGCTGGATCTGCTGGCCGAGCGTGACGCCCGGGACATCGTCGTGTTCGGTGGCGGCATCATTCCCAACGGCGACATCCCCGAGCTGGAGAAGCTGGGCGTCGCGAAGATCTTCACGCCGGGCGCCACCACCCAGGCGATCGTCGAGTGGGTCCGGCAGAACGTCGCGCAGCCGGTCGCCTGAGGCGCCGGTCGGCTGCGCCGACCGGATCTGGGCACGGGGGAGGGGCCGGACGCACCCCTCACACGTCCGGCCCCTCTATGCACGATGCCCCGCCGCCACCCCTCGACCGACAGGGCATCGGCCGTATCCCGTCTTTGCGCTGATCAGCGCGCCGACACCTGACTCAACGACGCCCCGACGGGCGGGTTACGGACCCCCGGCAACATCGTCCGGACGATTGACGCCGCCCACGGCGCGGCCGGAATCAGCCCCACTCGGCACGGGGGTTGTGCATTACCGCACACCGTGCACCCGCTCGGTTGCCGGCGGTGCCCACCTCGCTAGGCTGCCGCCAATGGCCTGTTTCAACTGATGACAGGCGTCAAACTGTTTTCTGAACGCTGGTGGCGGCGCGACGGCGCGCCGCGGAGACGGGACGGGACGCGCAATCGTGGACCTGTACGAGTACCAGGGGCGGGACCTGTTCGAGCGGCACGGCTTGCCCGTGCTGGCCGGCGGCGTCGCCACTACCCCGGAAGAGGCCCGTGCGATCGCCGAACGCCTCGGCGGTCGCGTGGTCGTCAAGGCGCAGGTGAAGGTCGGCGGCCGAGGTAAGGCCGGCGGCGTCAAGCTGGCCGAAGGCGCCGAGGAGACGGTGGCCCGCGCCACCGACATCCTCGGCATGGACATCAAGGGCCACACCGTCCACAAGGTCATGATCACGGTGACGGCGGACGTGGCCGAGGAGTACTACTTCTCGTACCTGCTCGACCGGGCGAACCGCACCTTCCTCTGCATCGCCAGCGTGGCCGGCGGTATGGACATCGAGCAGGTCGCCGCCGAGACCCCCGACCGCGTGGTGAAGGCGCCGATCGACGCGAACACCGGCGTCGACGAGGCCAAGGCGCGGGAGATCGTCACCGCCGCCGGCTTCCCGGCCGAGGTCGCCGACCAGGTCGTCGAGGTGGCCGTCGGCCTGTGGCAGGCGTTCGTCGCCGAGGACGCCACCCTGGTCGAGGTGAACCCCCTCGCGAAGAACGGCGACGGGCGGCTGCTGCTGCTCGACGCGAAGATCACCCTGGACGAGAACGCCGCGTTCCGGCACCCGGACCACGAGGCCCTGGTCGACCAGGCCGCCGTGGACCCGCTGGAGCAGGCCGCCAAGGCCAAGGACCTCAACTACGTCAAGCTCGACGGCGAGGTCGGCATCATCGGCAACGGCGCGGGTCTGGTCATGTCGACCCTCGACGTCGTCGCGTACGCGGGTGAGCGGCACGGCAACGTCAAGCCGGCCAACTTCCTCGACATCGGCGGCGGCGCGAGCGCCGCCGTGATGGCGAACGGGCTGGAGATCGTGCTCTCCGACCCGGCCGTCAAGAGCGTCTTCGTCAACGTCTTCGGCGGCATCACCGCCTGCGACGAGGTCGCCAACGGCATCATCCAGGCGCTCGCCCTGCTGGAGCAGCGCGGCGAGAAGGTCACCAAGCCGCTCGTCGTCCGGCTCGACGGCAACAACGCCGAGGCCGGCCGGGCGATCCTGGACGGCGCGAACAACCCGCTGGTACAGCGGGTGGACACCATGGACGGCGCGGCCGAGCGGGCCGCCGAGCTGGCAGCTGCGGGGGTCTGATCATGGCTATCTGGCTGACCAAGGACTCGAAGGTCATCGTTCAGGGGATGACCGGCTCCGAGGGCTCCAAGCACACCCGGCGGATGCTCGCCGCCGGCACCAACGTGGTGGGCGGCGTCAACCCGCGCAAGGCGGGCCAGAAGGTCGACTTCGACGGCACCGAGCTGCCGGTCTTCGCGTCCGTGGCGGACGCCATGGCCGAGACCGGGGCCGACGTCTCGGTCATCTTCGTGCCGCCGCAGTTCACCAAGGCCGCCGTGGTCGAGGCGATCGACGCCGCGATCCCGCTGGCCGTGGTGATCACCGAGGGCGTGCCGGTGCACGACACCGCCGCGTTCTGGGCGTACAACCTCGCGCAGGGCGAGCGGACCCGGATCATCGGGCCGAACTGCCCCGGCATCGCCTCCCCGGGCGCCTCCAACGCCGGCATCATCCCGGCCGACATCACCGGCTCCGGCCGGATCGGCCTGGTCAGCAAGAGCGGCACGCTGACCTACCAGATGATGTACGAGCTGCGCGACATCGGCTTCTCCACCTGCGTCGGCATCGGCGGCGACCCAATCATCGGCACCACGCACATCGACGCCCTCAAGGCGTTCGAGGCCGACCCGGAGACCGACGCCATCGTGATGATCGGTGAGATCGGTGGCGAC
Organism: Micromonospora sp. NPDC005237; assembly: GCF_040607775.1. Lineage (NCBI taxonomy): Bacteria > Bacillati > Actinomycetota > Actinomycetes > Micromonosporales > Micromonosporaceae > Micromonospora > Micromonospora sp. NPDC005237. The sequence goes on from NZ_JBEXHJ010000011.1 coordinate 152,326, forward strand.
GCCGAGGAGCGGGCCGCCGAGTTCATCAAGGGCAACGTCACCAAGCCGGTGGTCGGCTACATCGCCGGCTTCACCGCGCCCCCCGGCAAGACCATGGGTCACGCCGGGGCGATCATCTCCGGCTCGGCCGGCACCGCCGAGGCGAAGCAGGCGGCGCTCGAAGCCGTCGGCGTCAAGGTCGGCAAGACGCCGACCGAGACCGCGAAGCTGATGCGGGAGATCATGTCCGGCAGCTGAGCCGGCACGGCAACACCGAAGGGGTCGACCGGAACTGGTCGGCCCCTTCGTCGTACCGCCGGATCAGTCGTTGTTCCAGAACGGGTAGTTGCCGGTGAGGCGCAGGATCGCGCCGCCGATGATGTTGATCACGCCGAACGCGATGGCGAGGTAGCCGAGAACCGGCGACTGGCCGTTGCGCCGCGCGTCGCGCAGTGACAGGTAGCCGAAGATGATGCCGAGGATGCCGCAACAGATCAGGCCGAGGACGATGCCCAGCACGCCCCAGAGTGTGGTGCGGTCGCGTCCCCGGGCCGGCGGTGGTGGGGGCGGCGGGTATGCGGTCGTCACGGCTACCTCCGGGCGGTCGTGGGCGGCGAACCCCGGGCCGCGACCGGCGAACGAGACCCGGTTGGCGACGACGGCCACCCCCTCTGGCACGACGCTAGACCCGACGGGACGGCTCCGGCCCCGGTTCGCCCAACTCGCCGCCCTCCGGGGCGGGTTAACGGACTGCCCCCGCCCGCGCGACGTGCCAGAGTAGAGCGGATGTCCCCCGTCACCCCTGACCCACCCAGCCGTGCCGGCGGCGTACGCGCCGACGACCGGCCGGTCGACCGCGCCGCGCCGCGTCGGCGGGTTCCCGCGCCGCGCGCCGGTGGGTCGCCGCGTGGGCGTGCGCCGCTGGCCGTCGCGGCCGGGGTGGCCGCGGCCGGGGCGGCTCTCACCTCGTACCTGCCGGTCGCCATCGTGCTCGGCCTGGTCCAGCTCGGCGCGGATTCCACCACGCTGGGCGGCACCCTGCGCACCGCGCTCGCCGGTTGGCTGGTGGGGCACGGGGTGCCGCTGCACACCGAGGCGGGCCCGTTCGGGCTCGCCCCGCTGGCGCTCACCGTGCTCGCGCTCTGGCGACTGACCCGGGCCGGCGTGCACGTGAGCCGCGCGATCGGCGCCCGCGACACCCGCTCACCGCGTCGCGCGCTGATCGCCGCCGCAGCGGTCGGTCTGGCGTACGCGCTGCTCGGCGCGCTCGCCGCGGTGCTGATCGGCGCGGGCGGGCCGCAGGTGTCCCCGGTGCGGGCGGCGGCCACGTTCGCGGTGGTCGGCACGCTCGGCGCGCTGGTCGGTGCGATCCGGATCACCGCAGTGACCCGGCTGCTCGTCACCCGGATACCCGGCCCGCTGCGCGACGGCGTACGCGCTGGGCTGGTGGCCGCGCTCCTCCTGCTCGGGGCGGGCGCCGGCGCGGCCGGCCTGGCCGTGGCCATGGGCGGCGGTGACGCCGCGGACATGATCGGCGCGTACCGGACCGGAGTGGCCGGGCAGGCCGGGATCACCCTGGTCAGCATGGCGTACGCGCCGAACGCCGCGGTCTGGTCGACCAGCTATCTGCTCGGGCCGGGCTTCGCGGTGGGCGTCGACACGGCCGTGCGCACCAGTGAGGTGTCGGTCGGCGCGCTGCCGGCCGTACCGTTGCTCGCTGGCCTGCCGCGCGGCCCGGTGGACGGCCTCGGCGCCCTGCTGCTCGCGGTTCCGGTGCTGGCCGGGATGGTCGCCGGCTGGTTGCTCGCCCGCCGGCTGGCCCGGTCCGCCGGGTCGGAGCGGCCGCCGCGGCGCTGGGCGGAGCTGTTGGCGCCGGCGGTGCTGGCCGGGCCGGTGGCCGGCGTGCTGCTCGGCGTCGCCGCCGCGGCCTCCGGTGGGCCGCTCGGCGCGGGACGGCTGGCACAGCTCGGGCCGGTGGCCTGGCAGGTCGGCGCGGTGGCGGCCGGTGTCGTCGCGGTCGGCGCGCTGCTCGGCGCCGCCGCCACCCGGGTGCTCGCCCGGAGCCCGCGCGCCGCTCAGACACCGCCGGTGCGCCCCGGAGTCTGACCGTCCGGCTGCGCGGCCGACGGTGGCTCGACCGAGGCTGGGCACGGCCGACGGCGGCGCGGCCAACGGCGGTACGGCCAACGCGGCGCGGCCAACGTGGCGCGGAGACGACGCGGGGCGCCCCGGACGGATCCGGAGCGCCCCGTCGGGAGCAGGGTCTTCTCAGGGCTCGGTCGGCAGGTTGACGTTCGCCACGATGCTGATGATGAGCAGCAGGATGCCCAGGCCGACGCCGACCGCGCCGCAGATCAGGCCAGCCTTGGCCTGGCCGGCGTTGCTGGCCTGGCCCTGGGCGACCTTCTGCTTCGCGAGGTAACCGGTCACCACGCCCGCGATACCCACCGGGATGCCCAGGTAGAGGCAGCAGATCAGCGGGATCGACGCGATGCCGAGGATCATCGACACCAGGCCCAGGGTGTTGTTCTGGCCCTGCTGCTGCGGGTAGCCGGCGTTCGGGTACGTCGGGGTGCCACCGTAGGGCTGCTGCTGGCCGTACGGGGCCTGCGGTGCGCCGTACGGGTCCTGCGGCTGCTGGCCGTACGGGGCACCGGGCTGCTGGCCGTAGGGAGCCGCCGGCGGCTGGCCGTACGGCTGGCCCGAGGTGGGCTGGCCGTAGGGCTGACCCGAGGTGGGCTGCTGGCCGTACGGGGCGGCCGGCGGCGGGGCGTACGGGTCGTGCGGCGGCTGGGGGGCGGTCGGGTCCTGGTTGGGCTGCTGGCCGTACGGGTCCTGACCGGGGTTGCCGGGCTGCATTCGAGAAGCTCCTTGGACTGGTTCCGTCAGTTGCTGCTGTTGTTCCCATCCATGATCGCGGTCAGACCACCGCAGGCACAGCACAGCAGCGCGACGACATACCGCGCATTACCTCCGATAACTATTCAGTCCGCCCGTCGGTCACTGTCCCAGATCGGCGAACCGCCCAACCGAGGGGCGTCCTGACCTGCCCGATAGGGTGGCCCGGTGACCGAGCCCGCGTCCGCCGCCCGCATCGTCGTCCTCATCTCCGGCTCCGGGAGCAACCTGCAGGCCCTGCTGGACGCCGCCGCCGACCCCGCGTACGGCGCACAGGTCGTCGCGGTCGGCGCGGACCGCGACGGCATCGCGGGCCTGGACCGGGCCGAGGCCGCGGGGGTGCCGACCTTCGTCGAGCGGGTCCGCGACCATGACAGCCGGGAGGACTGGGACCGCGCGCTCACCGCGCACGTCGCCAAGCACCAGCCCGACCTGGTCATCTCCGCCGGCTTCCTCAAGCTGGTCGGCCCGCACTTCCTCGCCGCCTTCGGCGACCGCTACCTGAACACCCACAACACACTGCTGCCAGCGTTCCCCGGCATCCACGGCCCGCGCGACGCCCTCGCCTACGGCGTGAAGCTCACCGGGGCCACGCTCTTCTTCGTCGACGCCGGCATGGACACCGGGCCGATCGTGGCGCAGGTCGCGGTGCCGGTGCTCGACGACGACGACGTGGACGCGCTCACCGAGCGCATCAAGGAAGCCGAACGGCGCCAGCTCGTCGAGCAGGTCGGCCGCCTGGTCCGCGAAGGCTGGACCATCACCGGAAGGAAGGTCACGGTTCCGTGAGTCCCACTCAGGACGGACGTCGCCCGATTCGGCGGGCGCTGGTCAGCGTCTACGACAAGACCGGATTGGTCGAGCTGGCCCAGGCCCTGCACGCGGCCGGTGTCCAGATCGTGTCCACCGGCAGCACGGCGAGCACCATCGCCGCCGCCGGGGTGCCGGTGACGCCGGTGGAGACGGTGACCGGGTTCCCCGAGGTGCTCGACGGCCGGGTGAAGACCCTGCACCCGAAGGTGCACGCCGGTCTCCTCGCCGACCTGCGCAAGGACACGCACGTCGCCCAGCTCGACGAGCTGGGGGTGGCCGCGTTCGACCTGCTGGTCTCCAACCTCTATCCGTTCCAGGCGACCGTCGCCTCCGGCGCCGGCGTCGAGGAGTGCGTGGAGCAGATCGACATCGGTGGCCCGGCGATGGTGCGGGCCGCCGCCAAGAACCACGCCTCGGTAGCGGTCCTCACCGACCCGGCCGGTTATCCGGCGCTGCTCGGCGCGCTCGACGAGGGTGGCTTCACGCTGGCCCAGCGCCGCGCGCTGGCCGCCCGCGCGTTCGCCGACATCGCCGAGTACGACGTCGCGGTGGCCCAGTGGTGTGCCCAGGAGCTGGCCCCGGCCGACGACTCGTGGCCGACGTTCGCCGGGTCCGCGCTGCGCAAGTCGACAGTGCTGCGCTACGGGGAGAACCCGCACCAGCCCGCCGCGCTCTACGTCGACCCGGACGCCCCGGCGGGGCTGGCCCAGGCCGAGCAGCTGCACGGCAAGGAGATGTCGTACAACAACTACGTCGACGCCGACGCCGCCTGGCGGGCCGCCAACGACTTCGCCGACCAGCCGGCGGTTGCGATCATCAAGCACGCCAACCCGTGCGGCATCGCCGTGGGCGCGGACGTGGCCGAGGCGCACCGCCGGGCGCACGCCTGTGACCCGGTGTCGGCGTTCGGCGGCGTGATCGCGGTCAACCGGCCGGTCTCGGTCGAGCTGGCCCGGCAGGTCGCCGAGATCTTCACCGAGGTGGTGGTCGCCCCCGGCTTCGACGAGGGCGCGGTCGAGGTGTTGCAGGGCAAGAAGAACATCCGGCTGCTGCGGGCGCCGGCCTGGAGCCCGGCGAAGGTCGAGTGGCGGCCGGTGACCGGTGGCGTGCTGACCCAGGTCGCCGACCGGGTGGACGCTCCCGGTGACGACCCGGCGAACTGGCAGTTGGCGACCGGCGAGGCCGCGGACGAGGAGCTGTTGCGGGACCTCGCGTTCGCCTGGCGGGCGGTGCGCGCGGTGAAGAGCAACGCGATCCTGCTCGCCAAGGACGGCGCCACCGTCGGGGTCGGCATGGGTCAGGTCAACCGGGTCGACTCCGCGCGGTTGGCGGTCGACCGGGCCGGCGCCGACCGCGCCCGGGGATCGGTCGCCGCGTCGGACGCGTTCTTCCCGTTCGCCGACGGCCCGCAGATCCTTCTCGACGCCGGCGTCCGCGCCATCGTCCAGCCCGGCGGCTCGATCCGCGACGAAGAGGTCATCGCAGCGGCCAAAAAGGCCAACGTAACGATGTACCTAACGGGAACCCGCCACTTCTTCCACTGACCCTCGTCTGCACCCCGTCGATCATGAAGTTATTGCCCTGACACGCCGATGTGCAGGGCAATAACTTCATGATCAACTGCCCCTTTGGGGTCAGGCTGGCGTGACCGGGCGGAGTTCGGCGAAGTGGCAGGCCGAGGGGTGCGGGTCTGCCGCTCTCGGGACCGTCTGGGGGTCCTGGGTGGCGCAGATGTCCTGGGCCTTCCAGCAGCGGGTGCGGAAGTGGCAGCCGCTCGGCGGGTCGGCCGGGCTGGGCACGTCGCCGACCAGCCGGATCATGTTGCGCTGGTCGCGTACCTCCGGGTCCGGCACCGGCACGGCCGAGAGCAGCGCCTGGGTGTACGGGTGGGTGGCACGCTCGTAGATCTCGTCCTCGGTGCCGATCTCGACGATCCGGCCGAGGTACATCACGGCCACCCGGTCGGCGATGTGCCGGACCACGGACAGGTCGTGCGCGATGAAGATGTAGGAGAGCCCGAGCTCGTCCTGGAGCTGCTCCAGCAGGTTGATCACCTGGGCCTGGATGGACACGTCCAGCGCCGACACCGGCTCGTCGCAGACGATGATCTCGGGCCGCAGGGCGAGCGCCCGGGCGATGCCGATGCGCTGGCGCTGACCGCCGGAGAACTGGTGCGGGTACCGGTTGATGTGCTCCGGGTTGAGCCCGACCAGGTCCAGCAACTCCTGCACCCGCTTGGCCTTGCTGCCCTTCGGTGCGGCGTCCCGGTGGATCTCGAACGGCTCACCGATGATGTCGCCGACCGTCATCCGCGGGTTCAGCGAGGTGTACGGGTCCTGCATGACCATCTGCATGTTGCGGCGCAGCCGGCGCAGCTCGCCCCCGGAGGCCTTGAACAGGTCCCTGCCCTCCAGGGTGGCCCGGCCCGAGGTGGGCGTCTCCAGCCGCATCAGCAGCCGGGCGAGGGTGGACTTGCCGCAGCCGGACTCGCCGACCACGCCCAGCGTCTCGCCCCGGCGCAGCTCGAAGCTCACGCCGTCGACGGCCTTGACGGCGCCGATCTGCCGCTGGAACAGCACACCCTGACTGATCGGGAAGTGCTTCACCAGGTTGTCGACGGAGAGGATGGTCTCGCCCCGGACCTTGGTGGAGCTAGCGGGCGCTGTCATCACGAACCTCCTGCGCGAAGTGGCAAGCGCTGGTCCGGCCGTCGCCGAGGACCAGGTCGTGCGGCACCACGTCCACGCAGACCTGCTGCACGTACGGGCACCGGGGGTGGAACGGGCAGCCGGAGGGGATGCGCATCAGGTTCGGCGGCAACCCCTTGATCGTCGACAGTTCCTGGCCGCGGACGTCCATCCGCGGGATCGACTCCAACAACCCCTTGGTGTACGGGTGGGCCGGCGCCTTGTAGAGCGAGCGGACGTCGGCGTGCTCGACGATCCGACCCGCGTACATGACCGCGATCCGGTCCGCGACGCCGGCGACCACACCCAGGTCGTGGGTGATCAGGATCATCGCCATGTTGAGGTCCCGGCGCAGGTCGGCCAGCAGGTCCATGATCTGGGCCTGCACCGTGACGTCGAGCGCGGTGGTGGGCTCGTCGGCGATCAGCACCTTCGGGTCCAGCGCCAGCGCCATGGCGATCATGACGCGTTGCCGCATGCCGCCGGAGAACTGGTGCGGGTAGTCGCCGATCCGCTTGGCGGCACCGGGGATCTTGACCAGGTCCATCAGCTCGACGGCCCGGCGGCGGGCGTCGCCCCGGGACATGCCGGAGCGCTGGCGCAGCGTCTCGCCGATCTGCCAGCCGACCGGGAAGACCGGGTTCAGCGCGGAGAGCGCGTCCTGGAAGATCATCGCGATCTCCTTGCCGCGGACCTGCCGGCGCTGCTCTTCGGACGCCGTGAGCAGGTCCTGACCCCGGTAGAGGATCTGGCCGGAGCGGACGAACGCGGGCGGCGTGTCCAGGATGCCCATGATCGCCTGGGCGGTGACCGACTTGCCCGAGCCGGATTCGCCGAGCACCGCCAGGGTCTCCCCGGCGTCCAGGTGGTACGACACGCCGTTGATCACCCGGGCCACGCCCTCGTTGGTCCGGAACTCGACGTGCAGGTCCCGCAGTTCCAGCAGGTGGCCGCCCTCAAGGGTGGGGGAGGCGGGGGTGGGTTCGACGGTGGAGTGGGTCATCAGAGAGTCACCGCAACTTCGGGTCGAAGGCGTCACGGATCGCGTCGCCGAGCATGATGAACGCCAGCACGGTCAGCGCGAGGAAGGCCGACGGGACGATCAGCGGCGTCGCCGCCTCCCGCATGTGGATACGGCCGGTGTCGATGTCCTGGCCCCACGAGATGGTCGGCGCCTTGAGGCCGATGCCCAGGAAGGAGAGCGTCGCCTCGGCGGCGATGAACGAGCCGAGCGCGATGGTCAGCACGACGATGGCCGGGGCCAGTGAGTTCGGCAGGATGTGCCGCCACATGATCCGGCCGTTGCCGGCGCCGAGCATCCGGGCCGCCGCCACGTAGTCCTGCTCCTTGGCGGTGATCACCGAGGAGCGCACCACCCGGGCGGCGGTGGTCCAGCCCAAAATGGCCAGCACGAAGATCACCGCGGCGATCCGCGCGTTGTCGCTGCCGCTGGACACCCGCTTGAGCAGCACGATCGCGGCCAGCAGCAGCGGGATGCCGAGCACCACGTCGATCACCCGGGAGAGCACGGCGTCGACCCAGCGACCGAAGTACCCGGCCAGCATGCCGATGACCAGCGCGATGATGCCGGTGCCGAGCGCGGCGAGCGCGCCGACCAGCAGCGAGGCCCGCGTGCCGTAGACGGCCCGGGAGTACGTGTCGCAGCCCTGGAAGTCGTACCCGAAGATGGCCCCGCCGGACGGCCCGGCGTGCTGTCGGGACAGCAGGCAGTCGTTCGGGCTGTTCGAGGTGAACACGCCGGGGGCCAGCGCCATCAGGGTGAAGATGACGACCAGTGCCAGCGAGATCCAGAAGATCGGGTTGCGGCGCAGGTCGCGCCAGGCGTCGCCGGCCAGGCTGCGCGGCTTCTGCGGCGCGCCCACCTGGTTCGGGGCGCCCGGCTCGCCCGAGGGGCCACGTCGTGCGGCCTGGTTCTCGGTGGCCGCCACAGTCTCAAAGTCACTCATGCCTGCACCTCGCTGCGCTCGGCGCCGGCATGAGAGCCCAAGCACGCTGCGCTGATGATTCGTTCGCTGCGCTCACTCATAGCGGATCCTCGGGTCGAGTACGGCGTACAGGACGTCCACCACCAGGTTCGAGACCAGGTAGACCACGACGAGCACGCTGACGATGCCCACCACCAGGGGGCCGTCCTCGGTGCGGATGCCGCGGAAGAGGTTGAAGCCCACGCCGGGGATGTTGAAGACGCCCTCGGTGATGATCGCGCCGCTCATCAGGTTGCCCAGCTCCACACCGAGGAAGGTGACCACCGGGATGAGCGAGTTGCGCAGCACGTGGACGGTGACGATGCGGCGCTTGACCAGGCCCTTGGACCGCGCGGTCCGGACGTAGTCGGCGCGCAGGTTCTCGGCCACCGAGGTACGGGTCAGCCGCAGCGCGGTGGCCAGCGACAGCGAGCCGAGCACGATGCCCGGCAGCAGCAGCGCGTAGAACGTCGGCTGGGAGCCGGCGGTGGGCGGGAAGAGCTGCCACTTGACGCCCAGGAAGTACTGGGCGAGCGGCGCCAGCACGATGGTCGGGATGCCCAGCACGAGCAGGGTCAGCACCAGCGTCGAGTTGTCGAAGATGCTGGCCCGGCGGATGCCGGCGACCACGCCGGCGCTGACTCCGAAGATGATCGCCACGGCGAGCGCGATGAGCGCGAGCTTGAGGGTGACCGGCCAGGCCGCCTGCAGGATGTCGCCGATCTGGCGGCCGGTCAGGGACTGGCCGAGGTCACCCTGGAGCAGGTTCTTGACGTAGTCGAAGTAGCGGTAGAAGAAGCCGCCGACGCCTGTCGCGTCGAGGTGGTACTTCTCCGTCAGGTAGGCCCGTTGGGCCGGCGTCACCGGGCGTTCGCCCGCGAGGGCCTGGATGGGGTCGCCCTGGCCGGCGAACATCAGCGCGTAGACGATCAGGGTGGTCCCGAAGAACGCCAGGACCATCTGCAGTAGGCGCCGCAAGATGTAGCGGAACATGCTTAGCAGTCTCTCCGGAAATATGCGAAAGGGTCGCAGGACGGCATCTCTGGTCGTACCCGAAATATCCGAGACGTGCCGTCCGGCCCGGGGGAGGCCGGCGCCACCGACTCCGGGCCCACGCGTGGGTCCGCGCCGGACAGCGCGGTCCGGGCCACCCGGGCGTCGTCGCCCGGGTGGCCCGAATCCGTTGGTCAGCTCAGCTGGCCGCTTCGATCTTGATGAGGTTGACCCGCTGGAACAGGTCCATCTGCACGTTCTTGACCTTGGACGAGGTGCCGTACACGTTCTCGCCGAAGCGGAGCGGGATCACCGGCATGTCCTTGGCCAGGATGTCCTCCGCCTGCTGGTACTTGGCGATCGCCTCGTCCTGCGTCTTGGCGGCGGAACCCTCCTTGACGAGCTTGTCGAACTCCGGGTTGCTGTAGCCGTAGTAGTTCGACGAGCCGTTGGTGCTGTACAGCGGGCCGAGGTAGTCCTCCATGGAGGGGTAGTCCATGACCCAGCCCAGCCGGAACATGCCAACCGGCTGCTTCTTCTCGACCTTGGTGAGCAGGTCGGCGAACTTCGGCTCGGCCGAGCCGACAACGTCCACGCCCAGGTTGGCCTTCAGCTGGTTGGCGGTCGCGTCGACCCAGTCCTTGTGACCGCCGTCGCCGTTGTAGGAGATGACGATCTTCGACGGTCCGCCGGCGGCCTGGTAGAGCTTCTTGGCCTCGGTCGGGTTGAACTCACCCGACGCGCCGGTGGTGTTCTCCCGGTAGCCCGGCAGGACCGGCGAGACGAAGGAGCGCGCCGGCGTCTGCGAGCCCTTGAAGACCGACTTGGTGATCTCGTCACGGTCGATCGCCATCGAGATGGCCTTGCGCACGTCCGGGTTGCTGAAGTTCTTGTCGAACGTCGGGAAGGCCAGGAACTGGAACGACGACATCGGGCTGGTCTGGTACCGGTCGCCCAGGTCGGTCGGCGCGTTGCCGAGGCTCTCGGTCGGGATCGTCGGGAGCACGTCCAGGTTGTCGCCCAGCACGTCCGCGTAGGCCGCGGTGAGCTGCTGGTAGACCCGGAACTCGACGTCCTGCACCTTGGGCTTCTCGCCCGGGTAGGCGTCGTACCGCTCGACGTCGATCTTGCTGTCGTGCTGCCAGGTGCCCTTCATCTTGAACGGGCCCTGACCGATCGGTGCCTGCTCGTAAGAGTCCTTGAGCACGCCCGGAGCCGAGAACGCGGCGTCCGGCAGCGGGTAGAACGCGTTGTATCCGAGCATCGTCTTGAAATCGATGTACGGAGCGCTGAGCGTCACCTGGAAGGTCAGGTCGTCGACCTTCTTCAGGCCGGACATCTCCTTGGCCTTCGGCTTGTCGCCCTGCAGGTCCTGGTAGCCGGCGATCTTCTCGAAGAAGTAGCTGCCACCCTGGCCGTTGGGCGCGTAGGCGCCGTAGTTCCACGCGTTGATGTAGTCCTCGGACGTGACCTTCTCGCCGTTGTGGAAGGTGTAGCCGTCCTTAAGCTTGATCGTCCAGACCGTGTTGTCGGACGAGGTGATCGACTGCGCGGCGACCTCGTACGGCTTGTTCTGGGCGTCGTAGTCGACGAGCGGGCTGAACAGGCCGGCGAGCACCTGCGACCCGGACGTCTCGGTGGTGTTGGTCGGAACCAGGTGCTGGGGCTCGGCGATCTGAATGCTGACCGCCGAACTGCCGTTGCCGCCGGATCCACCGTCTCCGCCGCTGCCGCAGGCCGCGAGGCCCAGCGTCACCGCGAGCGGGAGGGCGGTCCAGGCGGCGAGTCTACGAACTCGCATAGAGCCTCCTCATCTCCTCACGCTGCGCAGTCAGGCCCGACGCTGGGTTTACGCTGCGCAACAAGCGGTAACGGTAGGTCGAGATACCGGCCGTCGACAACGGCCCGGTTGCGGGTGCGTAACGGTCCGAGGACGTCTTCCTTGCGCGGCTCCCTCGTGCGTGCTAGCCCAAACCGGACAAGCGGCTCTGGGCTGCACATTCGCCAACAAGGCCGAAGTGTCGTGGGGTCTGCTGGCAGGGATTCGGCCGCCTCCGGCGGGTCCGTCCGGTATCCGCCGCGTGCGCAGACGGCGACCGTTTTCTCGGTGACAAGGTCCACAAATTGTCACCCAGAGTGATGAGCAACACGTAACTCATCGTGACCTTCGGTGGTGTGGCCGGTGCCTCGGCGGCCGTCCGGAGTGAGGTCGCCGGAACGGCACGTGCCGGACATGAGACGATCTGGTGGTGACGGCGACGCTTCTGGACGGCAAGGCGACCGCGGCGGAGATCAAGGACGAGCTGCGGATACGGGTGAAGGCTCTCGCGGAGCGCGGCATCACCCCCGGGCTCGGCACGGTCCTGGTCGGGGCCGACCCGGGCAGCCAGGCGTACGTCAACGGCAAGCACCGTGACTGCGCCGAGGTGGGCATCGCCTCGATCCGCCGGGAGTTGCCGGCCGACGCCACCCAGCAGCAGGTCGACGACGTCCTGGCCGAGCTGAACGCCGACCCGGCGTGCCACGGCTACATCGTCCAGCTGCCGCTGCCCGCCCACCTGGACACCCAGCGGGTGCTGGAGCTCATCGACCCGGCCAAGGACGCCGACGGCCTGCACCCGGTCAACCTGGGTCGTCTCGTCCTCGGCTACGACGGTCCGCTGCCCTGCACCCCGCGCGGCATCGTGGAGCTGCTCCGCCGCCACGACGTGGCGCTGCGCGGTGCCACCGTGGCGGTCGTCGGCCGGGGCAACACCGTCGGCCGTCCGCTCGGCCTGCTGCTCACCCGTCGCAGCGAGAATGCCACCGTCACCCTGTGCCACACCGGCACCCTCGACCTCGCCTCGCACACCCGGGCCGCCGACATCGTCATCGTCGCGGCCGGCGTACCGGGGCTGCTGACCGCCGACATGATCAACCCGGGTGCCGTCGTCGTGGACGTCGGCATCACCCGGGTGATCGGCCCGGACGGCAAGGGCCGCTACACCGGCGACGTCGCTCCGGAGGTGGCCGAGACGGCCGGCGCGCTGGTTCCGATGCCCGGCGGCGTCGGCCCGATGACCCGCGCCATGCTGCTGACCAACGTCGTGGAGCGCGCCGAGCGCGGCTGACGCGTCGACGCTGTCCCACGAGTGCCGTTCGCGTCTGTCCGGTCATAACTGTCCGCCCCTGGCCCGATCAGTGCCAGGATGGCTGATACGGTCCGGAAAACCGACTGGTATCAGGGAGTGGGACGACCATGGGTAAGAAGGTCACTGTCGTCGGGGCTGGCTTCTACGGCTCCACCACCGCACAGCGCCTGGCCGAGTACGACGTCTTCGACACCGTTGTGATCACCGACATCGTGGAGGGCAAGCCCGCGGGCCTCGCGCTCGACCTCAACCAGTCGCGGGCCATCGAGGGCTTCGAGACCAAGGTCGTCGGCGTGACCACCGGCCCGAACGGCGAGGGCTACGAGGCCATCGAGGGCTCCGACGTCGTCGTCATCACCGCTGGCCTGCCCCGCAAGCCGGGCATGAGCCGGATGGACCTGCTGGAGACCAACGCCAAGATCGTGCGGCAGGTCGCCGAGAACGTGGCCAAGTACGCCCCCAGCGCCGTCGTCATCGTCGTCTCCAACCCGCTGGACGAGATGACCGCGCTGGCGCAGCTCGCCACCCAGTTCCCGAAGAACCGGGTGCTCGGCCAGGCCGGCATGCTCGACACCGCCCGGTTCAGCAACTTCGTCGCCGAGGCGCTGAACGTGCCGGTGGCGTCGGTACGCACGCTGACCCTGGGCTCGCACGGCGACACCATGGTCCCGGTGCCGTCCAAGAGCACCGTCAACGGCAAGCCGCTGCGTGACGCGATGCCGGCCGAGCAGATCGAGGAGCTGGTCGTCAAGACCCGCAACGGTGGCGCCGAGGTGGTCGCGCTGCTCAAGACCGGTTCGGCGTACTACGCCCCGTCCGCCGCCGCGGCGCGGATGGCGAAGGCCGTGGCCGAGGACTCCGGCGACGTCATGCCGGTCTGCGCCTGGGTCGACGGTGAGTACGGCATCTCCGGCGTCTACCTGGGTGTCGAGGCCGAGATCGGCCGCGAGGGTGTCCGTCGGATCGTCGAGACCGACCTGGACGCCGACGAGCTGGCCAGCCTCCTGGCCGCCGCCGAGGCCGTCCGCGCCAAGCAGGGCGACATCTCCAGCATGTAGTTCGTACCCAACCCGCAGGAGGGGGGGGGGGGGGCCGCCGCCCCCCCCCCCCCGCCCCCCCCCCCCCCCCCCCCCCCACACGACAAAAAACAACGACACAAAAAAAAACCAAACAAACCACAGCGGGTAAGGGGTGAGGGGGGAGAAAGTGGG
>NZ_JBEXHJ010000012.1:0-152445 GCF_040607775.1 Micromonospora sp. NPDC005237
TCACATCGTTCTGTGTCGCGGTCATCACGGCACCCTCCTCACCAGGCACAACGCCTGGCAGGTCAGGCCGGAAACACCGTTAGATCCACAGTCCCTGTCGGTTCGGGCTTCGAGGTAGTGGGTCCGGTCGCGGCTGGTGAGGCGGTTCCACTTGTCGGTGGTGCCGGCGCTCATGCCGAGGAGGTCGGCGAGCACGGCGGCGGGGATGTCAGCGGCGAGGTCGAGCATGGCGGCGGTGCGGCCGAGGTGGGCTGTGATCCCGTTGCGGGTGAGAGCTTGGCTGAGTGCTTGCAGGCTGATCGGTGTGGTGGCTGGCCGGCCACGGTCGTTGATGAGCTTGGCGACGACCGCCGCGATCTTCGGTGGCAGCGGGATTGGTTGCTTGCCGAACGTGATGCCGGAGGGGACGTCCTTGCTGAAGGTGACGTCGGTCGTGGTCAGGTGGAGCACACGTGCGAGTGCGATGCCGAAGAGCAGGACCAGGGCGCCGGCGACCCAGGCGAGGAACGCGGCGGCGGTGTGGATGTAGCGGCGGTCTTTGGCTGCGGCTTGGGCGGTGCGCGGGCCGAATTGGTGTGAGCGGCGCCCGGCGCGGTGCAGCACGTGCCAGAGGCCGAACGGCTGCACGAACTGACGGTGCTCGGGGGGTAGCTCGGTGCGGGGCCGGCGGATCCAGGTGAGGACGGATTCGGGGCGGTCGGTGTTGGTGAGTGCGGGCGCGCAGCGGTCGCAGCTGGGCCGCGATCGTGCCGTGATCACCGGTGAGGAGGTCGCTGACGCGTTCGTCGAGCAGGCACCAGGCGCAGCGCTGGTCGGCGTAGGTGTGGCCGGGGCGTCCGCATCCGGTGCAGGTGTAGTCGCGTGCTCCGGCGCACGGGCCGCAGATCCGACCGCCGCCGGCGTCGGTGCCGGCCAGCACGCGGGTCTTCTCGCAGTTCGGGCAGCGCGCTGGGTGGTTGCGGATGGTGTTGCAGCAGGACGAGCAGACCGGGCCGATCGGCCAGACGGCTTGAACGGTGCGCCGTCGTTGGCAGCCGGCGCACTGACGCAGTGGACGTGGAAGGCAGCCCTCGCAACGGAACCCGCTGTGAGGCGTCTTGCGGACGGGGCGGAATCGCCCGCACTGGCTGCAGGTGCCTTCAGCGCCGCGCGCCGGTCGATGAGGCGTAACGCGAACGGCATCGACCAGGGATGGGCGCGTCCGACGTAGACATGCCCTTTACGGTGACCGGGGCGTTGCCCCGAGTGAAGGAGCTAGGGCAACTCTCTAGCGTCCGCCGTATGGAGCTGGTGGGCGCTGCGGAGATTCGAGCGATGCTCGGCGGCATCAGCAAGCAGCGGGTGCACGTCGTCACCAGCCACCGGAACTTCTCGGAGTCGGTGGCGGATCTGGTGCAGGGAAAGGTCTGGCGGAAGGCGGACGTGATGGCCTGGATCAGGGAGCATCTGCCGGAGTTGGCCGACGGCTGAGGACCTTGCTCTGCTCGGGTGGCATGTGGTCCTGCGAGGAACCCGAAGTTGTCGTACACCCGTTCTAAAATTCGTGTGTGATCGATGAGCTGGCGCGGGCGGAGAATGCGGTGGCGGCCTGCGCCGACGCTGCCGCCTGGGCCCTCTCCGAGCATGACCTGATCGCGACGATCGATGCCACTCACCGGCTGCAACAACGTTTGGCCGCGGTGCAGGTGGCGGCGGTGCGCGAGCTGGACGGCCGAGGCGTCGCGGTTGCGCAGGGCGCGTCCTCGACGGCGGTGTGGCTGCGCCACCGCCTGCGCCTCGACGTCGCCGCCGCCCGTCGGCTGGTCGGCCTCGCTGCGTCGCTCGACGTGGCACCGCCCGGCGTGCGGGCCGCCCTGGCGGATGGGGCTGTCAGCGTCGAGCAGGCCCGGGTCATCGCCGAGACGGCCGCCACCGTGTCGGCCTCGGCGGGCGTCGAGGTCGCGGACAAGGCCGTCGGCGTGCTGGTGAAGTGGGCCGAGCAGTTCGATCCCATCCTGCTGCGCAAGATGGGCACTCGGATCCTCGACCACGTCGCCCCCGACCTCGCCGATGCCGCCGCCGAGGCGGCCTTGAAGGCCGAGGCCACCCGAGCCGCCCGCGACCGGCACGTCACCATCTCCGAGCAGGCCGGCGGTCGGCTGCGGGTCGCCGGCACGCTCGACGCGGAGGCCGCCGCGCTGCTGCGCGCCGCCATCGATCCGCTCACCGCGCCCTCCGGGCCCGACGACAGCCGAAGCCCCGGGCAGCGCCGCCACGATGCTCTCGCCGACGTGTGCCGGCTCGCCCTGCGTACCGGTGAGCTGCCCGAGCACGGCGGCGATCCCGCCCAGCTCGTCGTCACCACCAGCTTCGACGGGCTGACCCGGCAATTGGGCGCCGGCGCGCTCGACGTCGGACTGCGGCTCACCCCCGACACGGTGCGTCGGCTCGCCTGCGATGCCGCCATCCTGCCTGCCGTGCTGGGCGGTGCCGGCCAGGTTCTCGATGTGGGTCGACAGCGCCGTCTCATCTCTGGTCCGCTGCGTCGAGCCCTGGTCCTCCGGGACGGCGGCTGCGCGTTCCCGGCCTGCGACCGACCACCGCGCTGGTGCGCCGCCCACCACATCCGCCACTGGGCTGACGGTGGCCCGACCAGCCTCGACAACGCCGTCCTGCTCTGCGGCCACCACCACCGCCACGTCCATCAGAGCGACTGGGCTGTCCGCCTCGGCGGCGACGGGCACCCGGAGTTCGTGCCGCCGGCCTGGCTCGACCCGGAGCAACTGCCGCGCCGCAACCACTACCACCGGCGAACGTAGGCGATCGGCACCCGGGTTCCCTTCTCGCCAGCCAACCGCGGACATGATCCCGACCAGATCGTTACGGTGCGGTTGGTTCGTCCGCCGCGGTTCAGATTCGTCCTTCACGGTTCAGATTCGTCCGCCGCGGTTCAGAGCAGTTCGAGGATGATGCCGTTCTCGGATTCCTCGCCGCGTGGGCCGTGGTCGCGGATGATCTCGACGATCATGTCGAACAGCGTCTGCCCGTGGCCGCGTCGCGCGTTGCGCAGCCTGGCCTCGATGCCGGCGCGGTTCGACGGGTGGCAGGTGCGCAGGATCTGCTCCAGCCATCGGGCCGTCGCGTCATGACCGAGCGCCTCCCGCGACGCGTCGGAGCTGAGCCACCTGAGCACCCACGGCGTCTCGGGGGTGCCGAAGCCGCCGTGCAGGATGTCGTTGAAGGCGTCGAGGTTTCCGTTCCACGTGGCGTGCGGCAGCAGCCGCGAGAACTCGCGTACGAAGCCGGCGAAGTCGACGAACGAGGCGCCGTCGATCGTCAGCACAGGGAGGGCGTCGCTCTGGTTGGTCACGGTCCAAGTATGCGAGTCACACCCGGATGGCGCGGATCCCGTACCGATTGACTTTCAATAGTTAACGAGCGAAACTCGATGCATGGCTGTTGAACGTCGAGCGGTAGCCGCTCTCAGGGTCGTCCTTGTGGTGCTGTTCGTGGTCCTGATCGGATTTCAGACCTTCTCGCTGCCCGGGCAGTTCGCGCACATGGCCCAGGAGTCGCCGGAGCACGCCTACCTGCGGTGGCCGCTGACCGCCGTGACGGTGTTCTGGGTGCTGTGCGTCCAGGTGGTGATCGTGTGCACCTGGCAGTTGCTCAGCCTGGTCAAGAACGACCGGATCTTCACCGAGGCGTCCCTGAGGTGGGTCGACCTGATCGTGTGGGCCATCGGTGCGGGCTGGTTGGTGCTGGTGGGCGTCTTCCTCTACGTCGGATTCAACGCGGACGACCCGGGCGGCCCGATCCTGCTGTTCCTGTTGACGATGGGCGTGACGGTGCTCGGGCTCCTCATGGTCGTGATGCGTGCGCTGCTGCGGCAGGCCACCACGCTGCGGACCGACATGGAAGCGGTGATCTGATGCCCATCATCGTCCGCATCGACGTCGAGTTGGCCAAGCGCAAGATGAGCGTCGGCGAGTTCGCCGAGCGCGTCGGGCTCACCCCGGCGAACGTGGCGGTGCTGAAGAACGGCCGCGCCAAGGCCGTCCGCTTCAGCACCCTGGAAGCGATGTGCCGAGTGCTCGACTGCCAGCCCGGAGATCTGCTCGAGTGGGTCGAGGAGGAGGAAACCCCATGAGGTACGTCATCGCCGCTGTCTTGTGCGGAACGTGACCGCACCGGCCGTGCTCGTAATAACGATCATGTAACGGGCGCGAACCTTTCCCCGTGGGTGACCTGTTTTGAAGGTCGTCGGCCCACCAGGGCCAGGGGAGGCGTCGGATGAAGCTGGTGTGGAGGCGGGCCCGCGAGGCGCGGGGTCTGCTGGTTGCCGCGGTGATCGCCGCCCTGGTGGCCGTAGCGTTGGTCACCGGCCTGTCCGACTACAACCGCCGGGCGGTGGACGCCGGGCAGCGGGCGCTGGTCGCCGCGTCGCCGGCCGAGGAGCGCGGCCTGTTGATCAGCGGCGCCGGCGGGCGTGACGCCGCCGAGTTAGCCACCCGCGACCAGGCGGCACGGGCCGAGTTCGCCGACGGGCTCGCCGGGGTCCCGGTCACCGTCGCCGGGGCCCGGTACGGCACCGGCCGGGAGTTGACCGGCGACCTCGGCTCGGTGCCGCGTACGGGCGACGAGCCGATCTTCGCGAACCTGGCCACCCTCGACGACCTGGCCGCGCACGCCGAGCTGACCAGCGGAGCGTGGCCGCGTCCCGGAGCGAAACCCCTCCAGGTGAGCCTGCCGGAACGGGTCGCCACGACACTCGGCTTGACCACCGGCGAGCGGATCCCGCTGCGGGACCGCTCCACCGAGAAGGCCAGCGAGGTGGTGCTCGCCGGCACCTGGCGGCCCCGCGACCCGACCGAGGTGTACTGGCTGCTGGCCCCCGGTGTGGGTGCGGGCAGCGCCGGGTCGGCCACCTCGTACGGGCCGTTCGCGCTGGACCCGGCCGACTTCGCGACCGCTTTCCCGGGCTCGGTGACGGCGTCCTGGCTGGCCGAACCGGACCTCGGCGGCGTCGACGCCGGTGACCTGCCCGCGGTGCGGGCTGCCGTGAACGCGGCCTCGACGGCGGTGCCGGAGGCCGCCCAACTCGGCAGCTCGGCGCAGTCCCTGACGAAGATGGACCAACTGCTCGACCGGATCGGCCGCGCCGACCTGGTGGGACGCTCCGCACTGGCCACCCCGCTGCTGCTCATCCTGGTGCTCGGCGGGTACGCGCTGGTGCTGGTCGCCGCCCTGCTGCACGAGGACCGCCGTCCACAGACCGCGCTGCTGCGCGCCCGGGGCGCCGCCCGGAGGCAACTGGCGGGCCTGGCCGCCCGGGAGGCGACCCTCGTGGTGGCGCCGGCCGCCCTGCTCGGGCCGGTGATCGCCGGGGAGGCGCTGCGGTTCGTCCGGCCCGGCGGGGCGGCGGAACTGTCCGCCGCCGGCGGCAACACCACCCTGGTCTGGGCGGCTGCCGCGGCGACCGCCGCCGGATGCCTGGTGGCCATGGTCGCGCCGACGCTGCGGGGGGCCGGCACGTACGTGGCCGACATGGCCGCCCGGTCCCGACCAAACCGGTCGGCGAGCATCCAGCGGGCCAGCGTCGACCTGGTGCTGGTCGCACTCGCCGTGCTCGCCTGGGTGCAACTGCGCCGGTACGCCTCACCGCTGGCCGGCTCGAACGGCCGTCTCGGGCTCGACCCGCTGCTGGTGGCCGCCCCGACCCTCGGTGTGCTGGCCGGGGCCGTGCTGGCGCTGCGGGTGCTCCCGCCGCTGACCCGGTTCGCCGAGCGGTTCGTCGACCGGCGGCCGTGGACGGCCACCATGTTCGGCATGTGGCAGGCCGGCCGGCGTCCGCACGCCGGGCCCGTGCTGCTGCTCGCCCTCGCCGTCGGCGGGAGCACCCTGGCCTGGTCACTGATCAGCACGGGGGAGCGGTCCCAGGTCGAGCAGGCCGGCCACACGGTCGGCGCCGACCTGCGGGTGACCGAGCGGGCCGGCTCCGCCCCGCCGGCTCGGGCCGGTCAGCTCGCCGCGCTGCCGGGCGTGCACCGGGCGGTGCCGGCGTGGCGCGACGAGGTACGCATCGGCCGTGCGGACCTGCCCGTCACCGTGATCGGGTTCGACCCGGCCAGCGCGACAGGCGTCGTCCGGCTCGCCGACCGGCTCAGCGACGAGCCGGTGTCGACGCAGTACCAACGGATGGTCGCCGCGCGCGGCGCCCCCGCCGGCGTCGAACTGCCCGTCGGCACCCGTGCGATCACCGGCACGGCTCGCACCCCCGTCGACCAGGCCGTCCGGCCACAGCAGATCGCGGTGGCGCTGCTGGTCACCAGCACCGACGGGCTGGCCTTCCGGCTGCCGGCGGTCAGCGCCACCAGCGACGGACGGGCCGCGCCGTTCACCGTGCGGTTGCCCGACGTGGGCCCGGCGCGGCTGCGCCTCGCCGGCTTCGAGGCCGACGGCGGGGCGGCGGCCGGGAACTCGTACCGGCTCCAGGTGGACGGGCTGACGCTCGTCGGGGCGGACGGCACGACGCGACCCGCCGAGTTGACCGGGGACTGGAGCACGACGACCGGCCGCCAGGCGGACAACCAGGCGCCCGCCGCGGCGCAGGCCACCGCGACGGGGATCGCCGCGAGCTTCCCGGTGGAGGTGATCCCCGGCGGACAGTTCGCCTACCAACCGCCCACCCGGTTCGCCATCGTGCCCGCCGGGCAGATCGCACCCGTCCCGGTGCTGATGACCGCCGGAGTACGTGACGCGTTGGGCCTGCACACCGGCGACACGTTCGACCTGACCCTCTCCGGCGCGTCCGTGCCGGCCCGACTGCTCGGCGAACTGGACTCCGTGCCGACCACCACCGGCGAGGGCGTGCTGCTCGACCTGCCCACGGCGGTCGACGCGCTGATCCGCTCCGGCGGAACCATCCGGCCGGTGCCGGAGTGGTGGATCGGCGCCGACGACCCGGCGGCTGCGGCCCGCGCCAGCGGTGAGCTGGCCGGCGTCACCGTCCTCGACCGGCGTGCCGTGATCGAGGCCGCCGCCGACGACCCGTACTGGCGCGGGTCGCGGACGGGGATGCTCGCCGCCGCGCTCGGGGCGGTGCTGCTCGCCCTGGTCGGTCTCATGGTCGACGTGTGGGCCACCGCCCGGCGCCGGCTCGGCGAGTTCGCGGTGCTGCACACCCTCGGCGCGACACCGCGGCTGCTGGCCCGGGCGTTGCTGGCCGAGCAGACCTTCCTGGCCGGCATCGGCGTCGGGGTCGGGCTGCTGCTCGGCGCCGCGGTCGGGGCCACCATGGCTCCGCTGGTCATCCTCACCCCGGCCGCCGGCCGGCCGGTGCCCCCGGCGGCCTTCGCGCTGCCCTGGGTGCCCATCGGCCTGACCGCGGTCGGCCTGCTGCTGGCGGCGCTCGCCTTCAGCGCGTTCATCGCCGCCGGCATCCGTCAGCGGGTGGCGGCGGTGCAGCTGCGAATCGGGGGAGAACGATGAGCGTCGGCGCGGCCGCCCGCCGGGTCCGGGCGTACGGCGGGCAGTTCCTGCTTCTGGCGGTGCTGACCCTGGTGGTCACGCTGCTGGTCAGTGGAGTGCCCCGACTCGTCAACCGGCTCGCGGAACAGGGGTTGCGGTCGCAGCTCGCCAGCGAGCCCGCCGCCCGCCGGGACCTTTCGTACACGTCGAACTCCGCCGTTCCCACGACGAAGACGGCAATGGCGGAAGCGCAGGAGCGATCCGACGCCCTGGCCGCGGCGATGCCGCCGCAGGTGCGCTCGGCGGTCACCGAGCGGTGGCACCGGGTGGACCTCCCCCCGACCCGCCTGGTCGGGCCGGATCTCGCGGCCCGCAACCTGCTTGTCGACCTGGGCCTGCGGGCCATGCCCGGGGTTCAGGACGCCGGCGCCCTCGTCGAGGGCGCCTGGCCGAGTGAGACCTACGTCCCGGACCGGCCGATCGAGGTGGCGCTGGACGTCGACGTGGCCCACAAGCTCAACCTGCGCGCCGGCAGCCGGCTGCGCATCGGCACCGTCGACCTCGCGGGCACCTTCGTCGACCCGAAACCGGTGGTGGTGTCCGGGTTGTTCCGGCCCATCGACCGCGCGGACGGGATGTGGGACGGACTGCCGCAGCTGCTGCGGGTCATCGAACCGGTCGGCGACGGACAGCCGTTCACCATCACGGGCGTGATCGCTCAGTCCGCCATGAACAAGCGAGCCGCGGAGGGCTGGCCGATCCAGTCCGAGTGGCGGTACCGACTGGGCGTCGACCGGATCGACGCACGCGGTCTGGACCAGATGATCGGCGGCCTGCAGGAGATGCAGCGCACCGTTCCGGCGGGCTTCACGTTGACCATCGGCGTCGACGTTCCGCTGCGGGCGTTCGCCGCCCAGGTGAACGCCGCCCGTACCCTGCTCGCCGTCATCGGCGCCGGCGTGCTGGCCACCCTGGCCGGGCTGATCGTGCTCGCGGCCATCCTGGCCACCCGCCGGCGCCGCTCGGAGTTCGCGTTGATCCGTGCCCGTGGTGGCGCCGCCACCGCCGGCGCCCGGCGCAGTCTGGCCGAGTCACTGCTGGTGGTGCCGGTCGCCGCCCTGGTCGGCTGGTTGCTCGGCACCCTGTTCCCCGGCGCTCCGGATCCGACCGCCCGGTACGCCGCGGCGGCGACCGTGCTGGTCACCCTGGCGCTGCCGCTGGCGACGCTGGCGGTGCAGGGCGGCGGTGTCGCTCGCCGGGACCTGGTCCGGGTGCGCCCGTCGGCGCGCCGGCTCACCGTCGAGGTCTTCCTGCTGCTGCTGGCCGGGCTCGCCGCAGTGCTGCTGCGCCGACGCGGGCTCACCCTCGGCGAGGTGGACCCGCTGCTGGTGTCCGTGCCGGTGCTGCTCGCGGTCGCTGCGGCGGTGCTCGCGCTGCGCGCGTACCCCTGGCCGTTGCGGTTGGTCAGCCGGCTGGCCGCGCGGACGCGCGGCAGCGTGACATTCCTCGGCACCGCGCGGGCCGGGCGATCCGCCGTCGCCGCGCCGCTGGTCGTCGTGGTGCTGGCGATCGGCACCGCGGCGTTCTGCGCGGTCGTCGCCGCCGGCGTCGACGCCAGCCGCGACCGGGCCGTGGAGCGGATCGTTCCCGCCGACGCGGTGATCCGGGGGGAACGTTTCGCCCCGGACACGGTCGAGGCACTGGCCGGTCTGCCCGGCGTCCAGGCCGCCACCCCGGTGCTGATCGAGCCGGACCAGCGGCTGGCGACCGACGAGGTCGGCACCGACGCGCGGGTCGGGCAGACCACGGTGCTGCTGGTCGACGGCCCCGGACTGGCCAGGGTCGCCGGCGACGCAGAGGTGGACGTGACGGTGCCGGACGCGTTGCGCTCCGCCCGGGCCGAACCGGGGCCGCTGCCCGCGATCGTGTCCCCGGCCGTGGCCGCCGACCTGTCGCGGACGGGCCTGCAGGGCTCGGCGTTCGTGTCGGTGCAGGGGCAGCGGTACGAGTTCCGGGTGGCCGGCGCCCAGGACAGCTTCCCGGTGTTGGCGGCGAGCACCAGCCGGTTCGTCATCCTGCCCTGGCAGGCGCTGCCGCCGCGGAACACCACACCGGTGCCGACCAGCCTGCTCGTCGCCGGGGACCGGCTCGACGTGGCGGCGCTGCGCCAGGCCGGTGACCAGGGCCAGTTGCGGTACCAGCAGCAGGGTGCGGTGACCGGCCGGGAACGGCCGCTCGGGGTCACCGTCGACACCCGGGCGGGCGTACGACGGGACCTCGGTGACGGTGGCGCGAACGGCGTGCTGGCCTTCGGGTTCGTGGCGGGCGCCGCCGGCGGCACCGTGCTCGGACTGCTGGCCATCGCGTTCACCGTGCTGGCCGGCGCGCGGGCCCGGGGGCAGGTGTTGTCCCGGCTGCGCACCCTCGGCCTGTCCCGCCGACAGTGGCGAGGGCTGCTGCTGGTCGAGCTGGCCCCGCTGGTCGGGGTGTCGGTGCTGACCGGCGCGCTGGTCGGCGCGGTGCTCCCGCTGGTGCTCAATCCGGTGCTCGGCCTGTCCGCGTTCACCGGCGGAATGCCGGTCCGGGTGGCGTTCGAACCCGGCCTGGTCGTCGCGGTGTTCGCACTCGGGGCGGTCGCCCTCGGCTTCGCGGTCGCCGTCGAGGCCCTGAACAACCGCCGGCTGCGCCTCGGTGAGGTGCTCCGGCTCGGAGAGGAGAGCTGAGATGACCGTTACCGCACAGACTCCACTGGTGCCCGACCTGGCCGCCCTGCAGCTAAGGGCCGCGCAACGCGCTGCCGAGCGGGCCGGCGGGCAGGACCGACTGCGCGGACACATCGTCTGCGACGGTCTGGTGCGCATCTTCAAGACCGAGGGGGTGGAGGTCGTCGCCCTGCAGGGTCTGGACCTGGTCATCGACCGGGGTGAGCTGGTGGCGATCGTCGGCGCGTCCGGCTCGGGCAAGTCGACCCTGCTCAACATCCTCTCCGGTCTGGACACGCCGACCGCCGGCATCGCCCGGGTTGCCGACTACGACCTGCTCTCGCTGTCGGCCAAGCGGCGGCTGAGCTACCGGCGGGAACTGGTCGGTTTCGTCTGGCAGCAGACCGGTCGCAACCTGCTGCCGTACCTGACCGCGCTGGAAAATGTCGAGTTGCCGATGCAGTTGGCCGGCAAGCGGGGCGGCAAGGCCCGCCGGGACCGGGCCCGGGAGCTGCTCGACATGGTCGGCGTGGGCTACTGCGCGGACCGCCGGCCGGGTCAGCTCAGCGGCGGCGAGCAGCAGCGGTGCGCGGTGGCGGTGGCGGTGGCCAACGACCCGGAGGTGCTCTTCGCCGACGAGCCGACCGGTGAACTGGACGAGGCCACCGGCGCGGAGGTCTTCGCGGCGCTGCGCACCATCAACGCCGAACTGGGCGTGACCATCGTCGTCGTCACCCACGACCACGCCGTGGCCACCCAGGTCCGCCGGACCGTCGCGATCCGCGATGGCCGAACCGCCTCCGAGGTACGCCGGACCGCGCGCGTCGGCGCGGACGGCAACACCGAACTGGTCAGCGAGGAGTACGCGGTGCTGGACCGCAACGGCCGGATGCAGTTGCCGGCCGCGTTCGTCGACGCGCTGTCGCTGAAAGAGCGGGTCCGGCTCGATCTGGAGCCCGACCACGTGCAGGTACGGCCCGGTGACCGGGCCTCGGACGAGCGGGAGGCACGGGCGTGAGCCCTCAGGACATGGTGGTGGCCGGAGCGGCCGGGTTCAGCGGTGGCTCCGGAACGCCTGCGGACGAGGTGGTGCGGGTCAGCGGCGTGAGCCGGACCTTCGGCCGCGGTGAGCACGCCGTGCAGGCGGTACGGGACGTCTCGTTCAGCGCCAACCGTGGTGAGCTGGTCGCCATCCGGGGTCGCTCCGGCGCCGGCAAGACCACGTTGCTGAACATCATCGGCGGGCTGGACCGGCCGGACAAC
Source organism: Micromonospora sp. NPDC005237 (assembly GCF_040607775.1). Classification (NCBI taxonomy): domain Bacteria; kingdom Bacillati; phylum Actinomycetota; class Actinomycetes; order Micromonosporales; family Micromonosporaceae; genus Micromonospora; species Micromonospora sp. NPDC005237. The sequence goes on from NZ_JBEXHJ010000012.1 coordinate 11,415, forward strand.
GGCCAGGTGGTGGTGGCCGGGCACGAGGTGACCTCGGCCGGGGAGGCCGAGTTGCTGCGGCTGCGCCGAGGCACCGTCGGCTTCGTCTTCCAGACCTTCGGGTTGGTGCCGATCCTCTCCGCCGCCGAGAACGTGGGTGTGCCGTTGCGACTGGCACAGGTGCCGGCCGCCGAGCGGGAGCAGCGCGTGGCGGTGCTGCTGGAGCTGGTGGGCCTGGGCGGGCACGCAGCGCAGCGCCCGTACGAGTTGTCCGGCGGGCAGCAGCAGCGCGTGGCGGTCGCCCGCGCGCTCGCCAACGAGCCGGACCTGCTCATCGCCGACGAACCCACCGGACAGCTGGACTCGGAGACCGGCCGCTCCATCATGGACCTGCTGCGCGCGGTGGTGCATGCCCGTGGCATGACGGCCCTGGTCGCCACGCACGACCCGGCCCTGATCGACCTCGCCGACCGGGTGCTCGTCCTGCGCGACGGCCGCCTGGTCGACGGCTGACCGCTGCCCCCGGCCGTGGTCGGTGGCCGGTGGTCGGTGCTCCGGGGTCGTGGTCCGTCGTTCGTGGCCCGTGGTCCGTGGCCCGTGGTCCGTGGCCCGTGGTCCGTGGCCCGTGGTCCGTGGCCCGTGGTCCGTGGTCCGTGGCCCGTGATCGGTGGTCGGTGGTGCGCGGTCGGCGGTCGGCGGCCGGCGGACCACAGGCTGCGTGCCGCGGGCCGCGCGGGCTCGATCAGAGGGGACCGGCTGTGGTCTGTTCGCATCCTGTAGAGCTGCCCCAAATATGGGCCGCGCGGTAGGCGTGCGGCCTTGTGCTGGGCGTGCTGGGCGGGCCGTGTGGGCCTCGTGCAGGGCGACGGCGTCTGGACTTGTGCTGAGCATGCTGGGCGGGGGTGTGCGGGACTTGTGCTGGGCGTGCTGGGGTGGACATGCGGGCCGTGTGTTGGGTGGTAGTCGTGCGGGCGTGGCCTTCCCGCCGCCACCGCCGTTGTTCGCTGCCCCAGATCTGGGGCAGCTCTACCGGGCCGGAGGGGCAACCTGGGGACCTGAGGCGCTACAGCGCCGGCGCCACCAACGGTGCTGGCGACGTTGGCGGGCTGGCGACGTTGGCGGGCCGACGCCGTCGGCGGCGTCAGAGCGGGAGCTTCATGCCCTCATGGCTGGCCACGAAGCCGAGCCCCAGGTAGAAGCGGTGCGCGTCCGCGCGGGACTTGTCCGTGGTGAGCTGCACCAGGGCGCAGCCTCGGTGCCGGGCCTGGTCGATGGCCCAGGTCATCAACTCCCGGCCGAGTCCCTGGCCGCGCCGGTCCGAGCGGACCCGGACCGCCTCGATCAGGGACCGCTCGGCGCCGTGCCGGCCGAGCCCCGGGATGTAGGTGATCTGGAGGCAGCCGACCAGATCGCCGCCCTGCTCGGCGACGATCAGCTGGTTGCGCGGGTCGGCCCTGATGTCGGCGAACGCACGCTCGTACACCTCATCGACCTCGGTGAAGTCGCGGGTCTTGCCCAGGACGTCATCGGCGAGCAGGGAGATGACGGCGGGCAGGTCGGCCCGTACCGCCTCTCGGAAGATCATGTCGGTCATGCCGGTCAGCCTGGCACAGCGTCACTTGGCCGGGCAGCGCAGGCCCTCCCGGGGCACGGTCAGGTCGAGCAGGTACGCGTCGACGGCCCTGGTGATGCAGGAGGTCTGCGGGTACGCGGTGTGCCCCTCGCCCTCCCAGGTGAGCACCCGGCCGACGCCCAACATCGAGGCGAGGTGGCCGGTCTGCTCGTACGGCGTGGCGGGGTCGCCGGTCGTGCCGACCACCACGATCGGTGGTGCGCCGTTGGCCCGCCCGGTCGGGTACGGGTCCCGACCACCCGGCCACTCGACGCAGCTCAACATGCCGACCGCGAGCGCCGGACCGAACAGCGGGTACTTCGTCCGCCACTGCGACTGCAACTGACGGATCTGCTCCCGGCTCGGCTTCTCGGTCTCGTCGGCGCAGTTGATGGCGAGGTTGGCGTCGAACAGGTTCGAGTAGTGCCCGTCGCCTTCCCGGCCGGCGTACGAGTCGGCGAGGCGGAACACGTCCTTCGGGTCGCCCTCGGCCAGCCGGTCGATGGCCCGGGCCAGCTCCTGCCAGCCGGCCTCGGTGTAGAGCGAGGAGATGACCGCGTAGAAGACCCAGCCCGCCGTGGCCTCCCGCCCGTCGTCGCCGCGGACCGGGGAGACCTTGGCCTTGTCGATGGCAGAGGTCACGGCGGCGCGGGCGTCCGGGGCGATCGGGCAGCGCGCGGCGTTGGCGGCGCACCAGCGGGTGAAGTTGTCGAAGGCCCGCTCGAACCCGCGGGCCTGGCTCTCCGAGCCGGCGATCAGCCGCTGCTGCGGGTCGACGGCGCCGTCGAGCACCAGCGCGCGCACCCGCTGCGGGTAGAGCTGGGCGTAGATGGCGCCGAGCAGCGTGCCGTAGGAGTAACCCAGGTAGGTGAGCTTGTCGTCGCCGACCGCGGCGCGGACCGCGTCCATGTCCCGCGCGGCCTGCTCGCTGCCGTACAGCGGCAACTGGTCGCCGTAGCGGTCCCCGCAGCCGCGCCCGATGCGCTGGCTCAACCCGGCGAAGCCGTCGAACGCCGCCTGGCTCGCCGGATCCGGGTCGTAGCCGAAGCTGGCGTCCAGGTCGGCGTCGGAGATGCACTTCACCGGACTCGACCGGGAGACACCCCGCGGGTCGAAGCCGACGATGTCGAAGCGTTCGGTGACCGAGGCGGGCAGCCCACCGAACTGGGGGCCGAAGGAGAGGTAGACGGCGGTGTCCACACCGGAGCCTCCCGGGCCGCCGGGGTTGACCACCAGTGAGCCGATCCGGTCCCGCTGTCTGGTGGACCGGGCCCGCAGCAGGGAGATCTCGAAGGTCTGGCCGACGCCCGGCCCGGCGGTCGCCCCGCCGCCGGTGCCCCAGTCCCGGGGAACCGTGATCCGGGCACACTCGTAGCGCATGTCCGGAGCGCCCCGCCCGACCAGGTCCTCGGCCGCCTCCGGGCAGGGCCGCCAGGTCGCCGACGAGCCGGCCGGCGCCGCCGCACCCTCCACGTCGGTGCGCGGCGCGAACGCCGGCAGCGTGCAGCCGGCGGTGAGCAGCGCCGCCACGGCGAAGGCGACGAGGCTGCGACGGACCCGGCGACTGGTCGTCATCCGAGGCTGGTCGGCGGTGCGGCTCACGTGATCCTCCGGTGTCGGGTCGACGGCCAGGCTACGCCGGGCCGGTGGCGGCCCGATCGAGGGTGACGGCCGGATCGCCGCGCAGCACCTGGTCCACGTCGAAGCGGATCGGGCGGTCGAGCTGGTCGTAGCGGCAGGAGCGGGGGTCGCGGTCCGGCCGCCAGCGGACGAACTGGGCGGTGTGCCGGAACCTCTCGCCCTCCATCGCGTCGTAACCCACCTCGACCACCAGCTCCGGGCGCAGCGGCTCCCACTCCAGGTTCTTGGTGCCGGTCCACCGGCTCACCCCACCCGGAATGCGCTGGCCACGCTCGTGATCGCCGTGCACCCACGGGTGCTCGCCGCCGGTGTCCCGGTAGGGGGCCAGCTCGTCGAGCAACTCGGCGCGGCGGGCCATGCTGAACGACGCGCTCACCCCGACGTGGTGCAGGACGCCCGCGTCGTCGTAGAGGCCGAGCAGCAGCGAACCCACCACCGGGCCGGACTTGTGCCAGCGGAAGCCGGCCACCACCGCGTCGGCCGTACGGGCGTGCTTGACCTTGAACATCAACCGCTTGCCCGGCTCGTACGGCAGGTCGGCCGGCTTGACGATCAGCCCGTCCAGCCCGGCGCCCTCGAAGACGTCGAACCAGCGGCGTGCGGTCTCCGGGTCGGTCGTGACCTGGGTGACGTGCACCGGCGGGCGCACCCCGGCCAGCGCCTGGACCAGACGCTCCCGGCGGCGCGGGTACGGCTGGTCGAGCAGCGCCTCGTCACCGATCGCCAACAGGTCGAAGGCGACGAAGTCGGCGGGAGTGGTCTCGGCGAGCAGCTTCACCCGCGACGCCGCCGGGTGGATGCGCTGGGCCAGCAGCTCGAAATCCAGCCGGGGCTGGCCGGACGGCCCGTCCCGCCGGATCACGATCAGCTCGCCGTCGACGGCGCACCGCTCGGGCAGCTGACGGCGGGCCTGCTCGACCACCTCGGGGAAGTAGCGGGTCATCGACTTGCCGCCCCGGCTGGCCAGCTCAACCTCGTCGCCGTCACGGAACACGATGCACCGGAACCCGTCCCACTTGGGCTCGTAGGTGACCCCGGGGGTGGTGGGCAGCCTCGGGACGCTCTTGGCCAGCATCGGCTCGACGGGCGGGTTGATCGGCAGGTCCACGGCGACCAGTCAATCAGACGGGGCCGACAGTCGTGAGGCAGATCACCATGGGTGCGGCGGTGGCGTGTCCGCCCGCGCGCCGCTCGTCCTGCCTGGGTGAATCAGATAACCGCAGGTCAGAGCTAGTTTCGCGGAGTGTCCGAGTGGGTCTGTGACTGCTGCGGGCGGTGGCGGGTGAGCGTGGAGCTGATCCGGGGCCGCTACCGCTACCGGCTGACCCGCCGTTACCCGCAGCGGTTCGGCGGTGGCCGCAACGTGCTCGGCGAGGTCGGCTCGGTGGCGGAGCTGGAGGAGCTGCTGCGTCGGCGTACCCCATTGAGCCTGGCGGACCTGCGCGAAGCGGCCTGATCCCGCGCGGCCGGCGGACCCACGGCCCGATCGACGATCGGACCGGCCGGCGGATGCCGCCGTCACGATCCGCCGGGCAGCGTCGTCGGCAGGGCGTGGCGGCGCCGGCCGGCGCCGCCGGGAAGGGGACGCGATGCGGTTCGAAGCGGACACGGAGATCGGCGCGGACGCCGAGCGGGTCTGGGCGTTGCTTGTCGATGTGGCGCGGTGGCCAGAGTGGACGGCCTCGGTGAGTCGGGCCGAGCGGGGTGAGTCGGGGCCCCTCGCGGTCGGCGCCACCGCCCGCCTGACCCAGCCGAAACTGCGGCCGGCGGTGTGGCGGGTCACCGAGCTGACCGAGGGGCGGGAATTCACCTGGGTCTCCGACACCCCGGGCGTGCGCACCCGCGGCCCGGGCTGATCGGCCTGCTGTACGGCGGCCTGCTGCGCCGCTACGTCAGGCTGGAGGCCGACGGGCTCAGGGCCCGAGCTGAGCGGAGCTGACGACTGACCGGCCGTACCCTGGCCCGTGTCCGACGACGGTGAGGGGGAGCGGTGGCCGAGCTGACGTACCCGGAGGTGGGACGGACCCGGCATGGCGCGCTGCCCGGCGGATACCACCACCTGCGCCACCGGACCCCGTTGCCGACCGGCTGTTTCGAGACCGCGGCCGAGGCGGTGCTGAGCTGGCGGCTGCACCGCGCCGCCGGGGTCCGGATGCGCACCGACGCGGCACGAGCTACCGAGGGTGTGCTGGTCACGGCCGGTCTCGGGGTCGGGTCGGCCCGCGTGTGGGGGCCCTGCCGGGTGGTCTGGAGCGACGAGTCGCCCACGCTCGCCGGCTTCGGCTACGGCACCCTCCCCGGTCACCCGGAGCGGGGCGAGGAGGCGTTCGTGGTCGGCCACGACGACAGTGGCGCGGTCTGGTTCGAGGTACGCGCGTTCAGCCTCCCGGACCGTTGGTCTACCCGCGCCGCCGGCCCGGCCGTCCGGACGGTGCAGCACGCGTACGCCTGGTGGCTCGGTCGCACTCTGCGCCGGCTCTGCGCCGGCCGCTGACCCGGCGGCCTCAAAAGCGGGCGAACGAGCGAATCGGGGCGCGCGGGCCGTACTTCGGCGCCTGGATGCCGGCGGCCTCCAGCAGCAGACACACCCGACCCCGATGCCCCCGGAACGGCTCCAGCAGGGCCAGCATCCGAGCGTCGTCACCCCTCGGTTCGCCGGCGAGCGCCCAGGCCACCGTGTTCGGGATGTGGTAGTCGCCGACGCTGACCGCGTCCGGGTCACCGTAGGCGATCCGGACCACCTCGGCGGCGGTCCACGGGCCGATGCCCGCGATGGCGGTCAGCCGCCGGGTGGCCTCGGTGGCGTCCACGCAGCGCTCCAGCCGATCGGCGAGCGCGGCGGCGCGCCGCAGCGTGTCGGCCCGGCGCTGCTCCACGCCGAACGGGTGGAACACCCAGTACGGGGTGGCGGCCACCGCGGCGGCCTCGGGCGGCAGCAGCAGCGGTTGCAGCGGGCCGGGTGCCGGCTCCCGGAAGTGCCGCACGGTCGCCGCGTACGCCCGGTACGCCTCCTTGCCGGTGACCTTCTGCTCGAAGACCGCGCGCAGCAGCCGGGGGAAGACCTGCCCGGTGGTGGGCATCCGCAGCCCCCGGTGCTCCCGGGCCAGCCGGGCGACGAGCGGGTGCGCCGCCGCCAACTCGGCGAAGCCGGTCAGGTCGTCGTGCAGCCCGGCGATCTTGTCGGCGCGGGCCACCACGTGCTCGGCGCCCGGTCCGTAGCCCTCGGCGAGCAGCTCACCGCCCGCCGGCCGCAGCGCGAGGGTGGCCGGCCCGTCCGGGGTGCGGGTAGCCCACCAGAATGTGCCGGCGGCGACGCGCGCGCACGGGTCGTACGGGCTGAAGGTCAGGCCGCGGACCGACGCGGCCAGCCGGTAGCCGACGGGCGGGTGCAGCACCCTCGTCGCGGCAGGCTCGGTCTCGGTCACCCCGCTACTCTGCCAGGTCGCGGTACGGCGCCGGTCGTCGACCAGCCGCCCGCGGGCACGGCGGTGGCCGGCCGCGCCCTCCCCGGCTGCGACCGGCCACCGTGCCCTGGCGTATCGGGATCAGTACGAGTAACCCGAACCGCCGGCGTCGCTCGACCCGCTGTCCGCCGGCGGCGCGACGGCCTTCGGCGTCGAGGTGGGCAGGCAGGTCAGGTTCTTCTTGCCGTTCTGGTCGACCACGAACCAGGTGCCGCCGACGGCCTGGCCCTTCCACTGGCCGGGCTTCTTGTCGCCAATGTAGCGGTACACCGGCCAGCCGCCGATGGTGAGCTGTCGGGTGCCGTCCTGTCGGGTGACGCTGCCGACCTTGTCGTCGGAGAGGCCGGTGAGCTGCGGGTTGCCGTCGGTCAACGCCGGCGGCCACACCTGCGCGCACTTGTCGACGCAGTTCGACGCGGGCGGGTCGGCGGTGTCCTTGTCGAACCGGTACAGGACCCAGCCGTCCTGGTCGGTCACGACGTTGCCCATCCGGGCGATCTTCTTGCCGATCAACTGCTCGGTCAGGTCGACGTCCGCGGGCGGCGGCGCGTCGGCGACCGGCGCCTCCGCGGATGCCGACGCCTCGGGTTCAGCCGACGCGGTGGGCTCGGCCGCGGCGACGGCGACCGGCTCGGCCGCGCTCGAGTTCGCCCCGTCGTAACCCGCGGGAGCGCAGGCCGTTAGTGCGACCATCGCGCTCGCGACGATGACGGTCCGCTTCATCTGTGCCACGTGCCCTCCTCATTCTTGGCAGTTCACCCATAGGTACGGCGGGCAGGCTGTCAAGGTTGAAGAAGTAACAGTGGTCAATTTCACGCGAATGGATTGAACCGAATCGAGCGTCCATCCGTATGGCCCTCCACACGGGACCTTCGGTCACACAACAGATCGACGCCGGCCATTGAGACAATGACCGGCGTCGAGGATGGTACGCGACCCTTACATGGGCACCGTGACCAGCGGACTGGCCACCCCGTTGCGGTCGACCGACTGCACCTGGAGCTGCTTGATGTCACTCGCCAACGCGGACGTCGAGGCGCTCAGCTCAAGACCCTGCGGGCGATTGTTCGTGCCGTAACCGCCATCGGGCACCGACCACGTCGAAATCACCTCGGTGGTGCCGTTCGTGCGCACCACCATCAACCGGCAGATGCGTGGGCCGGGCAGTTTCCGCAGGCTGAAGTTGATGCGGGTGCCGTACTCCCGCTCGACCAGGAACATCGTCGTCTGCACGCCCGTCGTCGGGTCCGTGGCGTCGACCTGGTCGCCCTCCTCCTCGGTGCCGCCGACGCCCGGGCCGCTCGGCGGCGCGGTCGGCGCGCTCGTCGGCGGGTCGTTGGCGGCGGCGCTCGTCGTCGGCTCCGCGAGAAGCCCCGGCGCCTCGTCCCCGGCCACACTCACGAAGCCGTAACCCGTCAACCCGCCGAAGACCACCACCGCCGCGGCGGTCGCGAGCAGCTGACGAAACCGGGTACGCCGTCGGTCGGCCCGGACCGCTACCAACGTCCGGTCCAGCAGCGCCGGATCGGTGGCGGTCTGCTCCAGCGCCATCATCGTCTCGCCGTCGATGCCGGAGAGCAGCCCCACCACCGGCACCATCGTCTCCAGCTCGGCCGCGCACGCCCAGCACGCGGCGAGATGCTCCTCGAACCGCTCAGTGTCCTGCTCGTCGAGCACGCCGAGCGCGTACGCGGCGACGTCCATATGGTCTGGCCGGCTCATTCTGTCACCCCCCGCTCCTGCAGAGCCGTGCGCAGCGCGCGCAGCGCGTAGTAGACCCGCGACTTGGCGGTGCCCAGCGGAAGCCCCAACTCCTCGGCAGCCTCCGGCACTGTCCGCCCCCGGAAGTACGTCGCGATCAGGATCTCCCGATGCGACTGACTCAGCGTACGCAGCGCGTCCGCCACCGTCATCGTGCGCAGCACCCGGTCGGTGCTGTCCGCCTCGGCGAACGCGGTCAGGTCCCGGTCGTACGTCTCCGGCGGCCGGGCCTCCTGGCTGCGGTGCTCGTCGATGGCGATCCGACGGGCCACCGTGACCAGCCACGGCCGCAGCGAACCCTGCCCCTGCGCACCGAGGCGGTGCGCGTTACGCCAGGCCCGCAGCAGCGTCTCCTGCACGATGTCCTCCGCGCGCTGCCGGTCCCCCCCGGTGAGCCGCATGACGAACATCAGCAACGGGCCGGCGTGCTCGGCGTAGAGCAGCCGGATCAACTGGTCGGAGTGGCTGGCCTCGGTTGTCGTCGCCTGGTGGCGCCCGGGCGCCGGTTGGGGCGTCACCGGACCATTTTGGCGAGACATGGCTCGGGCGTCGACCCCCCGGGCAGACGAGGTCGGCCGCGACGACCGCGCGGACAACCAGTCCGCGCGAACCGCGTCGCCATGCCAACCGGCCGCCACCGCATGCATGCAGACCTCCGGGATGTCCGTGACCAACGCCGCCCCCACAAGGCGGGCCGCCCGGTGGTACGCAGCGCCGCCCCGAGCGGATCAACAAACCGCGAAAAAAGTTCGACGGAGAGGTCGGCGGGCTCGGATCGACCAGTCAGCGGCGGACGGAGAACAACCCCGGCGGCGGCGGATCCGAGCCGGTGGCGTCCGCGTCGCGCACCACCGCCGCGCCACCGACGAAGCGGTCCAACTCGTCGCCGGCCACCACCCGGCCGGGGAACCAGTCCCCGGCAGCCCGCCGGGTCAACGCGGGCACCGGGGGAGTCGTCCGCCCGGCGACCAGCACCAGATTGCCGTACCGGCGACCGCGCAGCACCGCCGCGTCACCGACCAGGCACGCCTGGGGCAGCACCGAGCGCACCGTGGCGACCTGACCACGGGCGTACCGTAGCGGCGGGCCGTCGGCCAGGTTCGCCAGCAACCAGCCCGCCGGGCGGAGCACCCGCGCCACCTCGGCGGCGTACTCCACCGATGTGAGGTGCGCCGGTGTGCGGGCACCGGCGAACACGTCGGCGACCACCACGTCGTAGCTGGCGTCCCGCGTCGAGGCCAGCACCGCCCGCGCGTCCTGCACACGAACCCGCAGCCGGGCGTCCGCCGGCCAGGGCAACGCGCGGCGCACCAGCTCCACCAGAGCGCCGTCCACCTCGGACACCCGCTGGGTGGACCCCGGCCGGGTGGCCGACACGTAGCGGGGCAGGGTCAGCGCGCCACCGCCGAGGTGCAGCACCCGCAGCGGCTCGCCGGGCGGCGCGACCAGGTCCAGTGCGGCGGCCAGCCGCCGGACGTACTCGAACTCCAGATGCGTGGGATCGGTCAGGTCGACGTGCGACTGCGGCGCCCCGTCCAACAGCAGCGTCCACGAACCGGCCCGGTCCGGCGACGGCACCAGCTCGGCCCGCCCGGTGTCCACCTGCTCGACCACCCGGTCATCCGCTCGTTTGCGACCCACCGCGACCGATCCCCGCTCAGCGACCGACGCGCGCCGCGGTGGTCAACGCGCGGTGCAGCAGACGGGAATCGCCGAGCAACGCCCGCAGGCGGCGCTCCAGACCGGCGATCGGGATGAGGTTCTGCGGCGCCCGCGGATCCTTGTACGGAGTCGACGCGAACCGGGGCAGCGTGACCAGCGACAGGTCGGCCAGGTCGATCGCCGCCTCGACGGGCAGGTCGGCGGAGCACTCCACCCGGACGATCCCGGCCCACGGCGCACCCACGGCCACCGGCAGCCGCAGATACCACGACCACCCGCCCCAGGCCGTGCCGAGCCGGAACACCGGTGACCGCTCACCGGACGCCAGACCGGTCACCACAGCCGTCAGCCGGGCGTCCAGGTACTGGCTGTGCTGGGTCTTGATATAGCCGAGCGTGCGCGGCAACTGGCGGCGACTGCGCAACGGGCCGTCCACCACCAACAGGTCGCCGTCGACCCGGGCGGCGTCGGACACCGCCACCTCCAGCGCGGTCAACGGACCCTGCACGGCCGCCGGCAGCTTCGCCAGCTCGCCGGTGCCGCCCACCCGGTGCACCGGGTAGCGGATGGCGCCCGCCACCACGTCCTGCGCCGACGGGCTCGCCGTGAACAGGCCCCGGCCCACCCGCGTGCCAGCCAACTGGGCCGCGCCCCGACCGAGGTCGCAGCGGACCACCCCGGCCGCGTACGACGCCGCCAGCCCCGGGAAGGACCCGCCGTCCGCCTCGGCCGTCCAGATGCTCGCGTCGATCCGGCGGACCCCGTCGACAAGCAACACCACGTCGGGGGCCCGCACGTCCGCGCGTACGCCGATCGCCCGCCAGTCGACGGCCGGCAGCTCCACGTCGGCGTCGACCTGCGCGCTGCTCGGCGTCGCCGGCCCGGACGCGGACGCCTCGAACGACGCACCGTACGCCGGATCCCACGAGTCGACGAAGAACGCGGCGTCGCTCACCCGGCCGACCTTTCGTTCGCGACTGCGGGGCTCCGCTGCGCCGCACTCCTCGCGCTCACCGGCCCGTCCGTTCGACGCGCGCCGAGCGGGCATCCTTGCGCACCTCGAAGCGGACCGGGATCCGCTCGGCCAGCGCCGCGACATGGGTGACCACGCCGACCATCCGGTCACCCCGGGCGGCCAGGTTCTCCAGGGTCGCGGCCACCGTGTCCAGCGTGGCCGCGTCCAGCGTGCCGAAACCCTCGTCCAGGACGATCGACTCCAGACTCGCCGCGGTCGTCGACATGCCGGCCAGCTGTTCGGAGAGCGCCAGCGCCAACGCCAGCGACGCCTGGAACGTCTCGCCACCGGAGAGGGTGCGCACCCCCCGGCGCAGCCCCGCGTCGTGGTGGTCGACCACGAAGAACTCGCCCTTGTCGTGCACCAGCTCGTACTGGCCCGAGGACAGCTCCCGCAGGATCCCCGACGCGCCGTCGACCAGCAGGTCCAACGCCTCCGCCAGCAGCCACCGCTCGAAGTTGTTGGCCCGCAGGTGCCCCGCGAGGGCCCGTGCCACCTGCGCCTCGCGCTCGTGCCCGGCCCGCTGCTCGCGCAACGTGCCGGCCTGCTCGCGGCGCTCGGCCAGCCGGCGCCGGTCGGCCTCGGCCCGCTCCACGGCCACCGTCGCGGCGTGCACCGGGTCCTCGCCGACGGGCACGTCGGCGGCGGCGAAGCGGTCGGCGATCTGCCGCTGCACCGCGTCGGCCGCCGCCTCGGCGTCGGCGACGACGGTGGCCCGGCCGGCCCGGTCGGCGCGGCGGCGCTCGGCCTCGGCCGCCGCCCAGTCGGTCAGCACCGCCCACGAGGCCGCCACGTCGTCGCGATCAGCCGCCGGCGGACCGAACCGCGCCAGAGCGTCGCGGGCCGTGTCGAAGCCCCGCCACGCCGACCGCAGGCGCTCCTCGGCCGCGTCCACACCCGCGCGCGCCTGTCGGGCGCTGTCCCGGCCGGCCCGCACGGCGGTCGCCGCCTCCTCCAGGGCGCGTCGCAGCCGGGCGTGCTCGGCCAACTCCCGGCGCAGCACCCCCGGCTCGGCCGCTCCGGTGAGCTGCCCGTCCAGCTCGGCCAGCCGGGCGTCCACCTGCTCCTGCCGGGCGCGGGCCTGCACCAGCAGCCGCTCCAGGTCACGCGCCGCGGCGTCCCGCTGCTGCACCACCGCCTGCGCCGCCTTGGTGGCGGCCCGCGCCGCCTTGCCGGCGGCCGTCGCGGCGGCCACCGCCGAGTCGGCCGGAACCGCCGGCACCTCGGCCACCGGGTGCTCGCACACCGGGCAGGCCGCACCGGGATGCAGGTGCACTCGCAGGCTGACCGCCAGGTCGGTGGCCTTCGCCTCCTCGTGCGCCCGGAAGGCCGCCTCCAACTCGGCGTCGGCCCGCTCGGCGTCCGCGCGGGCGGCGGCCAGCGCCGCGACCGCCGTGGCGTGCTCCTCGTCCGCCGCGCGCACCGCCGCGCGGACCGTGTCGGCCTCGCCGGTCAGCCGATCCCGATCGTCGTACGCCCGCAGCAGCAACCGCAGCGCGCTCTCGTCACCGGCGCCGGCCAGCTCACCGCGCAGCTTCTCCTCCCGCTCCTCGGCCAGCGACACGGCCGTTGCCGCGGCGTCGGCCTCGGCCCGCGCCGCGCTCACCGCGCGGGCCACCTCGGCCACCCCGTGCGGGGCACGCACTCCGGACAGCACGCCCAGCTCGTCGTCGAGCGCGGTCAGGGCAGCCGCCGCGTCCCGCGCCCGTGCCCGGGCCGCCGCCAGCTCCGGCATGGCCCCGGTCACCGCGTCGGCCAGCTCGGCCATCCGGCCCACCCGGGCGTCGGCCTCGGCCAACGCCTCGTCGTCCACCCCCGTCAGGCCGGCGAGCACCTGATCGACCGCGTCCAGCCGGGCTTCCGCCTGCGCGGCGCGCGCCGTCGCCCGCTTCTGCACGTCCTCGTAGACGCCGAGGCCGAGCAGGTTGACCAGGATCTGCTGCCGGGTCGCCGGCTTGGCGTGCAGGAAGTCGGCGAACTGACCCTGCGGCAGCACCACGCAGCTGGTGAACTGCTCGTACGGCAGCCCGACCGCCTCCAGCACCGCCTGTTCCATCTCGGCGGGCGTCCCGGCGATCACCTCGCCGAGGTCGTCCGGGCTCAACCCGGTGTCGAGTTTGGTCACGTCGAAGCCGGCCGGCATCACCTGCAGCCCGGCGTTCGCGGTCTTCACGTTGCCCCGGCCGTCCCGGCGCACCACCCGGGTCGCCACGTACCGGGCGCCGCCGGACTCGAAGACCAGCCGCACCCGGGCCTCCGTCGCCGACGGCGCCAGCGCGTTGGCCAGCCCGCGGGCGCCACCCCAGCGGGGCACCGTGCCGTAGAGCGCGAAGCAGATGGCGTCCAGCACGGTGGACTTGCCCGAGCCGGTGGGGCCGATCAGCGCGAAGAAGTCGGCGTCGGTGAAGTCGACTGTCGTCTCGTCCCGGAAGACCGTGAAGCCGGCCATGTCCAACCGCATCGGCCGCATCAGTGCTCGACCTCCTCGAAGAGCTCGTCGAAGAGTTCCCGCACGCCCTCGTCGGCGTGGCCCCGGCTGTCCAGGTAGTCGGCGAACAGCTCCCGTGGCGAGCGCCCGGACCGCTGCGCGATGCGCGCGCCGCTGCCCGGCGCGGCGAGCAACTCCGGGTCGATCCGGATCTCCAGCGCCCGGGGCAGCAGCTCCTGGACCTCCTCGCGCAGGCCGGCGCGGGGCTGCTCCCGAACGAACACCCGCAGCCAGGCGTCCGGCGCCTCGATCTCGGCGAGCTGGGCCAGGGTGCCGCGCACCGTCCGCAGCGCGCTCGCGGCGGTCACCGGCACCTCGCGTACCCGGGCCGCCGTGCTGGCGGTCACCTCGACCACCGTCACCGAGGGCACGTTCTCCTGCTCGCCGAAGTCGACGGCGAGCGGGCTGCCGCTGTAGCGCACCGGGCACGGGCCCTCGACGCGCTGCGCCCGGTGCAGGTGACCCAGCGCCACGTAGTGCGCGGTCGCGGGGAAGACGGTGGCCGGCACCGCGTAGCCGAGCACCGTGTGCGCGTCCCGCTCACCGCCGCCGGCCGCCGCGCCGGTCACCGTCAGGTGCGCGGTGACCAGGTGCACCCGGTCCGGCTCGGCGAAGCCCTCGGTGAGGCGGCCCAGCACACGGCCCAGGTGGTCGGCGTACGTCTGGTTGGCCTCCGCGGCGGTCAGCTCGTACATCTCCAGCGCGCGGATCGCGTACCGCTGGGACAGAAACGGCAGCGCGGCCAGCTGCCACCGCTCCCCGCCGGCCGTGGTGCCGTCAATCACGTGTTCGGCCGGGTTCTCGCGGACGCCCCCGCGCAGCGTGATGCCGGCGGCCTCGGCCCACGGCCGCAGCGCGTCCAGCGCCGGACCGTTGTCGTGGTTGCCACCGATCGCGACCACGTCCGCGCCGGTCCGACGCAGCGCGGTCAGCGCCCGGGTGACCAGCCGGGTCGCCTCCGAGGTCGGCGCGGCCGTGTCGTAGAGGTCACCGGCGACGATCACCAGATCCGGCTGTTCGGCACGGGCGATGTCGATCACCCCGGCCAGTACGGCCTTGTGCTCCTCGGCCCGGGACTGCCCCTTGAGCACCTTGCCCACGTGCCAGTCGGAGGTGTGCAGGATCTTCACAGTTGCACCGGCCCCTACCTAGAACGGGATGTCGTCGTCGGTGCCGCCGCCGGAGCCCACCACGGCGAACGGGTCGGCGGACTGGGTGATCGAGCGCAGCGTCTCCGAGGGGGCGCGGCCCGCCTCGGAGACCCGGGTCGCCCACGCCGGGAACGGGAACTCCAGGCAGAGCGGCACCGGGATGTCCGGCTGGTTGACGAACATGGTGCCCGGCTTGGCGAGCAGCGCCCGCTGCCGCTGCGCGGGCGGTAGGAAACCGTACTCCGGGCGGGACGCCTCGGCCGGGTCGAGCCGGCCGACCACCCGGATCGCCGAGTTGGTGACGATGCGCCGCTCCACCTCGCTCGCCGTCTGCTGGGCGCCGATCAGGATGACCCCGAGCGACCGCCCCCGCTCGGCGATGTCGAGCAGCACCTCCTTGATGGGGGAGGAGCCCTCCCGGGGCGCGTACTTGTTGAGCTCGTCGAGGACGACGAACAGCAACGGCTTGGCGGTGCCGGACTTCTCCTTGCGCTCGAACTCGCTCTTGAGCGTCACGCCGACGACGAACCGCTGGGCCCGGTCCGGAAGGTTGTGCAGGTCGACCACTGTCACCTGCGCCGACTCGCTCGTGTTGATCGAGTGCGGGCGACGAGTCGCCAGGTCGCCACGGATCAGCCGGGCGAGATCCTTCTTGCTGCCGATCAACCGGCGGGCGAACGCGTTGACGGTGCCCAGGCCGACCGCGCTGCCCGCCCAGTCGGAGCGGGTCTCGTCGTCGTTGAGCGCCTCGACGATGTGGTCGACGAGATCGCCGTAGGAGCCGAGCCGGACCCCGTCGATGCTCACCCCACCGTCGGCGGGCTGGGCGTAGCGGGCCAGGTGCGCGGTGACCGAGTGCACGACCATCGTGTACTGCTGGCGCTCGTCGTCGGCGTCGGCGAAGACGTACGGCAGCAGGCGGTCGGCACAGAACTCGCTCAGCGTCCAGTAGAAGGCGTCCACGCCGGTGAGCCGGCTGCTCACGTCCGGGGTTCCGGCCGCGTCGCCGACCCGGGGCGGGGCGTACACCCGCACGTCCGGGAAGGCGCCGGCGCTCAGGCCCAGCTTCGCGTACGCCGCCCGGGTCGGCTCGTCGAGGCGCGTGTTGGGGTGGTCGAGGAACAGCAGGTCCTCGCCCTTGACGTTGAAGATCAGCGCCTTGGCGTTGACCGCGTCGCCGCCCAGGACGCCGGAGCGGAAGACCGAGTAGAGCAGGAAGGTGGCGAAGCTCGTCTTGGTGGCCACCCCGGAGATGCCCGAGATGGAGACGTGCGCGCCCCGGCTGCCGTCGAGGAAGTCGGCGTTCAGGTAGACCGGCACCCCGTCGCGACCCATGCCCATCGGGATGCGCCGCTCCATCCGGTCGAAGTGCAGCGCCCGAGCCCGTGCGTCGCCCTCGGCCCGGTGCACCACCGCCCCCGGGGTCGGCGGCACGTAGAACTCCGGGTCGACCCGGGTGGTGGTCACCTCGGCCGCCTCCTGCACCTGGGCCGGCAGTGTGCCGTCGGCGATGGCGAACACGTCGGAGTCGAACTGGGCGCCCTCGTGCCGGGCCCGGACCTGGGTGACCACCCCGGCGATCGTCACCGGCTCGCGGTCGGGCAGCTCGCGGCGGGTGACCACCACGTCGTCGAGCTGGAGGTAGCTGCCGGGCGCCACGGCCGTCCAGAACTGCAACGGGGTGGCGTCGGCGGTGCCGAGCACCCGGCCGACCGGCTCGCCCGGGCTGTCGAGGTCGGCGTCGGTCATCGGGCGACTCGGCTCGGTCGGGCATCACGGTCGGCGCGCATGACGTGCATCCTGCCCGAGGAGTACGACAGGTCGCCACGCGACGCGGCGGAGGACACGATGCCCGGTCACACTCGCGACGCTCGGTGTGTGACCGGGCGACGGTTCGTCACGGGCGGGCGTGGCGGAGCATGAGGACGCCGTCGTCGGCGGCGAGCACGTGCCGCAGCGGCAGGTGCCGGGGCGCGCTGGCGTCGCCGGCGGTGATCCGGCCCGCGCCGGGGCCGGCGAGCAGCGGCGCGACGGTGAGGCACAGCTCGTCCACCAGGTCGGCGGCGGTGAGCGCGCCGAGCAGGTGCGGGCCGCCCTCGCAGAGCAGTTGGGTCAGCCCGCGCCGGTGCAGCTCGGCCAGGCCGGCGGCGAGGTCGACCCGGCCGGTCCCGCAGCGCAGCAGGTCGGCGACGTCGGTCAGGCCGGGCGGCGGGTCGGCGTCGGCGCGGGTCAGCACGATCGGCCGGACCGGAGCGTCGGCGAAGGCCGCCTGCGCCGGGTCCAGGTCGAGGGAGCCGGACACGACCACCAGCGTCGGGTACGCGGCCAGCCCGTTCGCCCGACGCCAGGCGCGTCGCGGATCGTCGAGTCGGACCGCGCGGTAACCCTCGTGTCGCAGGGTGCCGGCGGCCACCACCAGGGCGTCGCAGACCATCCGCAGCAGGCCGAAGACCCGCTTGTCCGGCTCGCCGGACAGGCCGGCGGAGTAGCCGTCCACACTGACCGCGCCGTCCAGGCTGGCGACGAAGTTCACCCGCAGCCGGGGCTGGTCCGCGCGCTGGTAGAGCGCGGTAAGCGTGGCGTCGTCGAGCGGCTGGGTGGACGGCTCGGGCCAGAGTCGCCGGATCGGGATTCCGACCGTCATTCGCCGGCCGGACCGGTGACCGGAGGGGTCGGTTCGGCGGTACGGTGCTGGCAGTCGCACCAGTTCCGGCCCGGGCAGTCATCGTGCCGCCGGGCCCGGCACGCTCGGCAGATCATGCTCGCAGCCTAAGCCGCTCAAGGACAGGACAGCATGCCGCGTCAGATCTTCCAGTTGAAGATGTCCCTCGCCGGCGTACGTCCGCCGGTGTGGCGCCGGGTGCTCGTTCCGGCCGGCTACACGCTGGACCGACTGCACCGGGTCGCCCAGCACGCGATGGGCTGGCGGGACTGCCACCTGCACTCGTTCGAGATCGACGCGGTGGCGTACGGCGAGCCGGACCCGGACGGGGGCCTGGCGCTGCACGACGAGCTGGACGTCCGGCTGGACGCGGTCCTCGGCAAGGGCAACAGGTTCTCCTACACGTACGACTTCGGTGACTGGTGGGAGCACGACCTCGTCGTCGAGGACGCGCTGACCGCCGATCAGGACGAGCGGTACCCGGTCTGCCTGGACGGCCAGCGGGCCTGCCCCCCGGAGGGCATCGGTGGGCCGTCGGGCTACCAGGCGCTGCTCGCGGCCCTGGCCGATCCGACCCATCCGGAGCGGGCCGTGCTGCGGGGCTGGGTCGGTGAGGGCTTCGATCCGACGTTCTTCGACCCCACCGTCGCCACCACACTGCTGCGTCGCTTCTGCTGACCCCGCCTGGCGTACGGGTCGACGTCCGTCACTAGCGGTGCCGGTCTGAAACAGGGCGGTAACGATCTGGGAACGCTCCCATTGGTCTATTGACACCCTGGTAGCGCCCCGGCAATCTCATGGGAGCGCTCCCGGGGAGTGGCGGAAGTCTCCTTCACAGCTCTCCCCAGATCGTCCACGACCACCGGTCCGGCGGCGGCAGGGGCGCTGCAGCACCCCCCACCACGCACGACACACCAAGCCTCACCACTTGAGAGGGGTCAGGATGAGCGTCACCTCACGTCGTCGCTTTGCGGCGATCGCGCTCGCGTCCGTCGCCGTACTCGCCTCGGCGACCGCCTGCGGCGACGACTCGTCGTCCGATTCGGACGGCGGCAAGGTCACCCTGGTCGTCGACGTCTTCGGCGACCAGGGCTTCGGATACGAAGATCTTTACAAGCAGTACCAGACTGAGCACCCGAACGTCACCATCCAGGAGCGCGGCAAGGGTCTCGGCCTGGGTGACTACAACACCCGGCTGACGCAGCAGATCACCGCCGGCGCGGGCGCCGGCGACGTCGTCGCTCTCGAAGAGGGCACGATCGTGCAGTTCTTCGCGCAGGCCGACAAGTTCGTGAACCTGGCCGACCACGGCGCCAACGACCTCAAGGGCAACTTCCTGCCCTGGAAGTGGGAGGGTGGCCTCACGCCGGACGGCAAGGTGCTCGGTCTCGGCACCGACGTCGGTGGCATGGCCGTCTGCTACCGCAGCGACCTCTTCAAGGCCGCCGGCCTGCCGACCGACCGCGAGCAGGTCGGCGCCCTCTGGCCGACGTGGGACGCGTTCATCGCCCAGGGCCAGAAGTTCGCCGCCGCCGACAAGAAGCACAAGTTCGTCGACTCGGCCACCAACTTCTACAACATTGTGCTGATGCAGACGGCGGGCGCCGGCAGCGGCTACACCTACTTCGACAAGAGCAACAAGCTCGTCGTCGGCGAGAACCCGGACGTGCAGTCCGCGTTCCAGCAGACCACCAAGATGATCAGCGCGGGTCTGTCGAACAACCTGCGGAGCTTCTCCAACGAGTGGAACGCCGGTTTCAAGAACGGCAGCTTCGCCACCATCGGCTGCCCGGCGTGGATGACCGGTGTCATCAAGGGTCAGGCCGGTGACGCGGCGGCCGGCAAGTGGGACGTGGCCAAGGCGCCGGGCAACGGCGGCAACTGGGGCGGTTCCTGGCTGGCCGTGCCGAAGGCCAGCAAGCACCAGAAGGAAGCCGCCGAGCTGGCCAAGTTCCTGACCAGCGCCAAGAGCCAGACCGAGGCGTTCAAGAAGGTCGGCAACCTGCCCTCGTCGCCGCAGGCTCTTGAGGACCCGGCCGTGCTGGCCGCCACCAACGAGTACTTCAGCGGCGCGCCGATCGGCAAGATCTTCGCCGCCGGCGCGAAGGAGCTGAAGCCGGTCTACCTCGGCCCGAAGAACCAGGCGGTCCGGGACGCGGTCGAGAACGCGCTGCGCAGCATCGAGCAGGGCAAGGCCGCCGACGCCGCTTGGCAGGACGCGGTGAAGAACGGCCAGGCAGCAGGCAAGTAACGGCTGTGACGCGCTCACGGGTGGTGCCGCTCAGGCACCACCCGTGAACCCGCGTCGGAACGCCCTGCCGCGGCGCCCACGACGGCGTCGCCGAGTGTGAAGGACCGCTCATGAGCTCCCTGAAGACCCCCGCGCCACCGGGTGCGTCGGCCCGCCGGTCGCGTCCCGCTCCGCGGCACTCACCGACGCGCCGCCGGCAGTTGAACCGGCTGGACCTGCGCCTCACCCCTTACGTCTTCGTCCTGCCGTTCTTCGTGCTGTTCGCGATCTTCGGCGTCTACCCGATCGTCTACACGTTCTGGATCGCGATGACCGACCGGTCACCGATGAACGCGACGATCAGCTTCGTCGGTCTGGACAACTTCGTCGAGTTGTTCACGAACGATCCGCAGTTCTGGAACGCGGTGGTGAACACCTTCGGGATGTTCGCGCTCTCCACCATCCCGCAGCTGATCATCGCCCTGCTGCTGGCGAACGCCCTGAACCGGCGCATCCGCGGTCAGATGTTCTTCCGGCTGGCCATCGCGATGCCGATCATCACCTCGACCGCCGTGGTGGCGCTCATCTTCTCGATGATCTACGCCCGCGAGTTCGGCCTGATGAACTGGCTGCTCGACCTGGTCGGCGTCGGCCCCATCGACTGGCGGGCCAACCGCTTCGCCTCCTGGTTCGCCATCGCCACGATGGTCGACTGGCGGTGGGTGGGTTACAACGCCCTGATCTACCTCGCGGCGATGCAGTCGATCAACAAGGACGTGTACGAGGCGGCCGCCCTCGACGGCGCCTCCCAGCGCCGGCAGTTCTGGTCGATCACCATCCCCCAGCTGCGTCCCACCATCATCTTCACGCTGATCATCTCGACCATCGGCGGTCTGCAGCTCTTCACCGAGCCGCTGATGTTCACCAGCGGCTCGGGCGCGCTCTCCGGCGGCACGGAGGGTCAGTTCCAGACGATCACGATGTACCTGCTGGACGTCATGAACCAGCGGTTCCGGTGGGGGTACGCGGGTGCCGTCGCCCTGGTGCTCTTCCTGCTGATCGCGTCCGTCTCGTTCCTCAACTACCTGCTGGCCCGCCGAATCAGCTCCGACAAGTGAGGGTGGCCCACCCATGACCAGTACCACTCTGCGACCGCCGGCGGTCCGGCCACCGGCCGGGCGCACCGGCATCCGCCACCGGGCGGAGAAGCTCTGGACGGCCAGCCCACTGACCTGGTTCGGGCTCGTCCTCGGCGTGATCCTGTCGCTCTTCCCGTTCTACTGGATGATCGTCATCGCCTCGCGGACCAGCGACGCCGCGAACTCCTGGCCGCCGCCCTTCCTGCCCGGCGGCAAGCTGGGCGAGAACATCCAGCGGGTGCTCGACAACGGCGACGCGAACATCGTCAAGGGCCTGATGAACTCGTTCCTGGTGTCGGGCACGATCACGGTGGCGACCGTGTTCTTCGGCTCGCTCGCCGGATTCGCGTTCGCGAAACTGCGCTTCCGCGGCAAGAACGCGCTGTTGCTGATCATCCTGGCCTCAATGATGATTCCCATCCAGCTCGGCGTGCTGCCGCTGTACATCCTGATGGCGAAACTGGAATGGCTGAACACCATGCCGTCGGTGACCGTGCCGTTCCTGATCGGCGGTTTCGGCATCTTCATGATGCGCCAGTACGCCGAGCAGGCGGTGCCCAACGAGCTGATCGAGGCGGCCCGGGTCGACGGCTGCTCCACCTGGCGGGTCTACTGGCACGTGGTGGTGCCGGCGCTGCGACCCGCCGCGGCCGTGCTCGGGCTGCTCACCTTCATGGAGCAGTGGAACCAGTTCTTCTGGCCATTCGTGGTGCTCGCCGACCCGGCCAATCCGACCGTGCAGATCTCACTGCGCAGTCTGAACACCGCGTACTTCGCGGACAATTCTCAGATCTTCGCGGGTACGCTCATCGCGACCCTTCCGTTGTTTATCGTGTTCGTTCTGTTCGGCCGCCAGATCATTGGCGGGATCATGGAAGGTGCCGTCAAGTCGTGAGCAACCCCGCCAGCCCACCCGCCGTCGACGTCCTCGACGAGCGCCCCGGGCTGACCTTCCCACCCGGCTTCCTGTGGGGCGCCGCGACCGCGGCGTACCAGATCGAGGGGGCGGCGGCCGAGGGCGGCCGCACCCCGTCGATCTGGGACACCTTCAGCCACACCGAGGGCCTGGTGGTCAACGGACACACCGGTGACGTGGCCTGCGACCACTACCACCGGGTCCGTGACGACGTCGCCCTGATGGCCGAGCTGGGCCTGAAGTCGTACCGTTTCTCGGTCTCCTGGCCCCGGGTGCAGCCCGGCGGCTCGGGCGCGGCCAACCCACAGGGTCTGGACTTCTACCGTCGGCTGGTCGACGATCTGCTGGCCCACGACATCGAGCCGTGGCTCACCCTCTACCACTGGGACCTGCCGCAGGAGCTGGAGGACGCCGGCGGCTGGCCGTCGCGGGACACCGCGGCGCGCTTCGCCGACTACACCACGCTCGTCGCCGACGCGCTCGGCGACCGGGTGCGCTACTGGACGACGCTGAACGAGCCCTGGTGCTCGGCGTTCCTCGGGTACGGCTCCGGAGTGCACGCCCCGGGCCGGTCGAACGGCGCGGACGCGGTCCGCGCCGGGCACCACCTGATGCTCGGGCACGGCCTGGCCGTGCAGGCGCTGCGGGCCGCCCGACCCACCGCCGAAGTGGGCGTGACCGTCAACCTGTACCCGGTCGACCCGGCCAGCGACACCCCCGCCGACATCGACGCGGCCCGGCGGATCGACGGGCTGGCCAACCGCTTCTTCCTCGACCCGCTGCTGCGCGGGTCGTACCCGGCGGACCTGGTGGCCGACCTGCGCACGGTGACCGACTTCGACCACGTCCGCGACGGCGACCTGGCGACCATCGCCACGCCGCTGGACCTGGTCGGGATCAACTACTACAGCCGGCACGTGGTCGCCGCGCCGGTCGAGGGCGCCGAGCCCGAGCCGTACTGGCGGGAACCGTCCTGCTGGCCGGGCAGCGAGGACGTCCGCTTCGTCACCCGGGGCGTCCCGGTCACCGACATGGACTGGGAGATCGACGCCCCGGGCCTGGTCGAGACGCTGCGGCGGGTGCACGAGGAGTACACCGACCTGCCCCTGTACGTCACCGAGAACGGCTCCGCGTTCGTCGACGCGGTCGTCGACGGGCAGGTCGACGACCCAGACCGGCTGGCCTACTTCGACGCCCACCTGCGCGCCTGCCACGAGGCGATCAACGCGGGCGTGCCCCTGCGGGGATACTTTGCCTGGTCACTGATGGATAATTTCGAGTGGGCCTGGGGTTACACGAAGCGCTTCGGCATGATCCACGTCGACTACGACAGCCAGCTTCGCATCCCCAAGTCCAGCGCCAGGTGGTACGCCTCGGTGATCCGACGCAACGGTCTGGCCGCACAATAGGCTCGGGCCAGCCATCAGGGCGGTCCCGGCGTCCACCTTTCTCGGGTGGCGCCGGGCCCGCCCGCCGTCGGAGGAGCAGACGATGACAACGCAGCGCACCCGGTCGCTCGGGCGCCCGACCCTCGACGCGGTCGCGGCGCGCGCCGGCGTGGGTCGAGGCACGGTCTCCCGCGTGGTCAACGGCTCGCCCCAGGTCAGCCCGGAGGCCCGGGCCGCGGTCCAGCAGGCCATCGCCGACCTGGGGTACGTGCCGAACCGCGCGGCCCGCGCGCTCGTCACCCAGCGCACCGACTCCGTCGCCCTGGTGGTGTCCGAGTCCGGCGAGCGGGTCTTCACCGAGCCGTTCTTCGCCTCGATCGTGCGGGGCATCAGCTCCGCGCTGCTCGAGACACCGATGCAGCTCTGGCTGGCCATGGCCCAGTCGCCGGTCGAGCGGGAGCGGGTCGAGCACCACCTGACCAACCAGCACGTCGACGGCGTACTGCTGCTGTCGTTGCACGACTCCGACCCGCTGCCGACCCTGCTGGAGGAGCGCGGCCTGCCCGCCGTGCTCGGCGGTCGGCCCGCCCGGATGCTGCAACCCGGCGCCCAGCCGGCCTGGTTCGTCGACGTGGACAACGTTGGCGGGGCCCGACAGGCGGTGGAATACCTGACCGGGCAGGGGCGTCGACGCATCGGCACCATCGCCGGCCCGCAGGACATGGGCGCGGGCCTGGCCCGCCTGGCCGGCTACACCGAGGCGGTCAAGGCCACCGGGGGCGGCGTCAACCCCGACCTGATCGCGTACGGCGACTTCAGCGAGGGCAGCGGCGCGGCCGCCATGCGCCGGCTACTGGACTCCTGCCCGGATCTGGACGCGGTCTTCGTGGCGTCCGACCTGATGGCGTTCGGTGCGCTGCGTACCCTGCGCGAGGCCGGCCGGCGTGTCCCCGAGGACGTCGCGGTGATCGGCTTCGACGACGCGACGATCGCCCAACAGGCGGAGCCGCCGCTGACCACGGTCTTCCAGCCGGTGGAGGAGATGGGCCGACAGATGGCCCGCCTGCTGGTGGCCCGCATCCGCGGTGACGACCTACCCGCCCCGCACATCCTCCTGGACACCCAACTGGTGCACCGAGCCTCCGCCTGAGCGGCGGGGGTCAGGCCCAGCGGCGGAGTTCGCGCTTGGCGAGGGAGTTGCGGTGCACCTCGTCGGGGCCGTCGGCGAGGCGCAGGGTGCGGGTCTGCGCCCAGAGGGCGGCCAGCGGGGTGTCCTGGCTGACGCCGGCGCCGCCGTACCCCTGGATGGCCTTGTCGATCACCCACTCCGCCATCGCCGGCGTGCCGATCTTGATGGCCTGGATCTCGGTGTGGGCGCCCTTGTTGCCGACGGTGTCCATCAACCAGGCCGTCTTGAGCACCAGCAGGCGGGCCTGCTCGATGCGCACCCGGGACTCGGCGATCCACTCCCGGACCACGCCCTGCTCGGCGAGCGGCCGGCCGAACGCGACCCGCCCGAGCGCCCGCTTGCAGAGCAGCTCCAATGCCCGCTCTGCCATTCCGATCAATCGCATGCAGTGGTGGATCCGGCCCGGGCCCAGTCGCGCCTGGGCGATGGCGAAGCCGCTGCCCTCGGCGCCGATCAGGTTCTCTGCCGGCACCCGGACGTCGATGAAGTCGATCTCGGCGTGCCCGCCGTGTGAGCCGTCGGTGTAGCCGAAGACGGTCATGCCCCGGCGGACGTGCACGCCGGGGGTGTCCCGGGGGACCAGCACCATGCTCTGCTGGCGGTGCCGGTCAGCGTCGGGATCGGTCTTGCCCATCACGATGAAGATCTCGCAGCGCGGGTCCATCGCGCCGGACGACCACCACTTGCGGCCGTTGATGACGTACTCGTCGCCGTCGCGGACGATCCGGGTGGCGATGTTGGTGGCGTCCGAGGACGCCACGTCCGGCTCGGTCATGCAGAACGCGGAGCGGATCTCGCCCTCCAGCAGCGGCATCAGCCAGCGCTGCTGCTGCGCCTCCGAGCCGAACTCGGCCAGCAACTCCATGTTGCCGGTGTCCGGCGCCGCGCAGTTGACCGCCTCCGGCGCCAGGTGCGGGCTGCGCCCGGTCAGCTCGGCGAGCGGCGCGTACTGCAGGTTGGTCAGGCCGGCGCCGTAGCGCGGGTCGGGCAGGAACAGGTTCCACAGGCCGCGCTTGCGGGCCTCGGCCTTGAGCTCGGCCAGCACGGGGGTACGCGACCACGGGTCACCGGCGGCGACCTGCTCGGCGTGCACCGCCTCGGCCGGGTAGACGTGTTCGGTGAGGAACCGGGTCAGCTCGTCGCGCAGCTCCTCGGTCCGGGCGTCGTACGAGAAGTCCATCACCGCTCCCTGGCGGCGGTCAGCCCGTGCGCGACCAGCGGTGCCACCATCTCGCCGATCCGGTCGAAGCCCTCGCCGAGCGTCTGCCCGAGCGTGTGGCGGTAGTGGATGCCCTCGCAGATCACCGCGAGCTTGAAACAGCCCAGCGCCACGTGCCAGTGCAGCGGCCCGACGTCCACGTCGCTGCGCCCGGCGTACCGGTCGATCAGCTCGGCGCCGGTGGGGAAGCCGGCGCGCGGCCCGAGCCCGTCGGCCACCGGGTTGCCCTCGGCCGTCTCGCTGCCGCCGAGGACATCCCAGTACGTCAGGAGCAGCCCCAGGTCGGCGAGGGGGTCGCCGAGGGTGGCCATCTCCCAGTCCAGGACGGCGTGCACGGCCACCGGGTCGGCCGAGGCGAGAAGGTTGTCCAGCCGGTAGTCGCCGTGCACGATCCGGCCGGCGTTCGCGCCCTCCGGGGCGGTCGCGGCCAGCAGGTCACGCAGCTCGTCGATGCCGGGCAGGTCGCGGCTGCGCGAGCGGTCGAGCTGCCCGGCCCAGCGGCGGACCTGCCGGGCCAGGTAGCCCTCGGGGCGGCCGAAGTCGCTCAACCCGACGGCGGCCGGCTCGACGGTGTGCAGCGCGGCGAGAGTGTCCATCATCGCCATGGCGAGCGCCCGTCGTCGTTCGTCGCCGAGCGGGTCGGTCTGCGCGCGGGTGCGGAACACCTCGCCGGGCATCCGCTCCATCAGGTAGAACGGGGCGCCGATCACCTCGGGGTCGGTGCAGAGCAGCAGCGCGCCCGGCACCGGCACCTCGGTCGGCGCCAGCGCCGAGATGACCCGGAACTCGCGGGCCATGTCGTGGGCTGTCGCCAGCACGTGCCCCAGCGGCGGCCGGCGCAGCACGACCTCCCGGTCGCCGAGGCGCAGCAGGTAGGTGAGGTTGGACTTGCCGCCCGCGATCAGGTCGGCCCGCGCCCGTCCCACGGCCAGCTCGGGTCGGTGCGCCGCCAGATAGCCGGCGAGTCGATCGAGGTCCAGCCCGGCGGGGGACGCCGGAACAACGCCCGGCCGGAGCGCGTTGACGGCCGGATCGGTCATCCGACTAGTTCATGGCAGCCCGCTCACGTTGTCAAGGTCAGATTTTCCCCTCGGGACATGCCTCTGCAACAGGGACGAAATGGTCAACATTCAGGCTGTGAGCAGCCTGCCGGCCGTCGCCGGCCCGCCGAGCGGAGGGACAGACATGTTGCTGCGAGTTCGGGTCACCCTGCCGGACCGTCCGGGCACCCTCGGCCAGGTCGCCCGCACGTTGGGTGTCTCCGGCGCGGACATCGTCCAGGTGGTGGTCCTCGAACGTCTCGGCGGGCGCGCGGTGGACGACTTCACTGTGGTGTGGCCGGGCGCCGCTCGGGTCGAGCGTCTGCTGGCCGGCCTCGCGGCGATTCCGGGCGTACGGGTGGACGGCGTGTGGCGGGCGATCGGCGCGCCCACCACCACCGGCCAGGACGCGGAGCTGCTGGCGCAGGTCGCCGCCAACCCGGCCGACGGGCTGGCGACCCTGGTCGACGCGGTGCCGGGGCTGCTGGCGGCCGACTGGGCGGTCGCCGCGGTGGTCCCGGTGGATTGGGCGTCGCGCACCGGGGGCGGTGGCGCCACCGTGGGCCACGCGAGCTGGCGTGCTCCCGTACCCCTGCGGTTGCCCGAGGTGACCCCGCTACGCGGCCGCTCGATGACCACGCCCGACGGCACCCACCACGCGATCGCCCCGTTCGGTCGGGCCGGCCTGGTGCTGGTGGTGGCCCGCGAGCACAGCGACACCCTCAGCGCTGCGGGTTTCCACAGCACGGAGGTCGACCGGCTCACCCAGCTCGTCCGCGCCAGCGCGGTGATTCTCGGCGACCGACTGGACCTGGTCGGCGCACCACCGGTCGTCGCCGGCCCCTGAGCGGCCCCGGGAGTTCCCGGGCCGACACGGCCGGGCAACCGGGCCGCAACAGCCGGGGGCGAGGCTCTGACGTGGGGAAGGGAGCCAACCATGACGTTGTGGCGGATCCGGGCCACCGTGGACGACCGACCGGGTTACCTGTCGGTTCTCACGGCGAGCCTCGCGCTGCGTGGGGTCAACATCCTCACCGTGCAGGTACAGCCCACCGAGCAGGGCGCAGTGGACGACTTCCTGGTCGACGCTCCGGACGCGCTCGACGAGGCCGAGTTGGTCGCGGCCGTCGAGCGGGGTCGTGGGCGGGACTGCTGGGTGGCTCGCAGCGAGGCGCGCGGCCTGGCCGACCAGCCGACCCGCGTCCTTGGGCTGGCCAACCGGCTGGTGCGTGACCCGGACGCGGCGGGTGAGGCGCTGCGGACCCTGCTCGGCGCGGACTCGGTCAGCTGGCGGCCGGCGTCGACCGGCGTGGACCGGGGCAGCACCGCCACCACCATGCTGCTGGCCGACCCGGCGGGCGGCTCGTTCGCGTTGCGCCGGGCCGCGCCCGCCTTCACCCCGGCGGAGTACGCCCGGGCACAGGCCCTGGTCGAGGTGGCCGCCACCGTGACCCGTCGGGCCGCCGAACAGGTCACCCTGGTGCTGCCCGACGGGGCCGAGCTGATCGTGCGTCCCGCCTGCGTCGATGACCTGCCGAGCGTCCTGGAGCTGCACGAGGGCTGCTCGCCGCGCAGCCGGCAGCGGCGCTACCTGGGTGGTGCGGCACTGCCGCAGCCGGCCCGGCTGCGCCGCCTGCTGGAGCCGAGCCGAGGGCTCACCCTGGTCGCCACGACCACCGACGGGGACGGCGCGCTGGTCGCGATGGCGAACCTGGTTGGCGAGGGCGACGAGGCCGAGGTGGCGTTGCTGGTGCGCGACGACTGGCAGCGCCGCGGCCTGGGCTCGGCGCTGCTGCGCCGGCTGGTCCGGCACGCCGACGACGCCGGCTACGCGGCCCTGGTGCTGCACGTGCAGATGGACAACGCGCCGATGCTGCGGACGCTGCGCCGGCTGAACCGGTCCAGCTCAACGGAGCGCGACGGCACCCTGCTCACCCTCACCGTCCCGCTCGCCGCGGATCGCAAGGGCATGTCCCTCACGTCGGGCGCGTAGGGACGAGCCCTGGTCACCCGCTGTGGAGAATGGCCCCTCGCCCCGCACGAGGCGTCGACGAGGGGCCGTTCCCGGTACGGCGGTCAGGTGGCGGGGTAGCTGTTGTAGTCGGGGAAGTTGCCGTAGAGGCGGCCCTCGCCGCCCACGGTGACCGCCTGCACCAGCAGGTCGCCGCCCACGAACGCGCCTTTCCAGGAGGCGCCCCGGCCGCCGAACGGCTCGTCCCGGTCGCCGCGCGAGCGCGGCTTGTTGATGCCCACCTTGAACGCCTGGAGGTCCACCGCGAGCTTGCCGGCCTCGTCGGTGTCGTCGCAGGCCAGCGACGCGACGAGCGCGCCGTTGGAGGCGTTCATGGCGGCCAGCAGCTCGTCGGTGGTGTCCACCACGACGATCGTGTCGACCGGGCCGAACGGCTCGGCGTGCATCAACCGGGAGCGGCCGGGCGGGGCGAGCAGCACCGACGGCGCCACGTACGCCGAGGTGTCCTGCCCGGGTAGGAACGGCGCCCCGGTCAGCTTGCCCCGGTGCAGCGGCACCGCGCCGCCGCGCACCGCCTCGTCGACCTTGCGGTGCAGCTCGTCGGCCTTGGCGGCGCTGATCAGCGGCCCGAAGTCCAGCTCGGGCAGCGGGTCACCGGCCGTCCAGTCGTCCCCGACGACCAGGGGGTGACCGAACCGGACCGACCGCACGACCGGCAGGTACATGTCGAGGAACTCGTCGACCAGGTCGCGCTGCACCACGAACCGGGGGTACGCGGTGCAGCGCTGCTTGCCGTACTCGAAGCCCTTCTTCAGGTGCGCGGCGAGCAGGTCCCACTGGGAGAAGTTCCAGATGCCCCAGGCGTTGAGGCCCTCCTGCTCGATGAAGTGCCGCTTCTCGCTGTCGAGCAGCGCGGCGGCCACCTTGCCGCCGTTGGAACGGCCGCCGACGAACGCCACCGCGCCGATCTCGGGCGCCCGGACGAGCACCTCGGACAGTTCCTCGCCGCCGCCGGAGACGAGGGTGGCGGGCAGGCCGGCGCGACGCATCAGCGCGTGCGCGACGGTCAGGCAGACCGCACCGCCCTGGGACGGGGTCTTGGCGATGACCGCGTTGCCGGCCAGCAGTTGGACCAGCTCGGCGTGCACGAGGACGCTCATCGGGTAGTTCCAGGAAGCGATGTTGCTGACGGGACCGTCCAGTGGCTCGCGGCCGTCGGCGAGCATCCGGTCGATCTCGCCCACGTACCAGCGGACGCCGTCGAGCGCCCGGTCCACGTCGGCGCAGGCCAACCGCCACGGCTTGCCGATCTCCCAGACGAGCAGGAGCGCCAGCAGGTCACGGTGGGCGGTGAGGGCGTCCACGGCGTCGCAGACCCGGGCCTTGCGATCGCCCAGCGGGGTACGCGCCCAGGCTTGGTGCGCGGCGGCGGCGTGCGCGACCGCGGCGCGGGCGGTGTCGGCGTCGAGTCGGGACAGGTTGATGACGACGCTGTTGTCGACCGGAGTGCGGACCGGCGCCGGGTGGCCGACCGCCCGCCAGTCACCTTCGATGAGGTTGTGCAGCGTGGTGACGCCGTCCACCTCAACGCCGAACGCCTCCGGCGTGGCGGCGACCGCCCGGGCGAGGGCGTCGGACCAGGCGGTGCCGTCAGCGAGTCGTAGTGCCATCGCGTTCTCCTCAGGGTTGACCGGGGAGCGGCGGCGTCGACGGCACCGCTGATGATCGGTACTGTCTCGCGCCCGGTAGTGGGTCAGCAACCGTACGCTTGTCTGGCTGGCCGCCGACGCGTCCGAGCGGTGCGAGGATCTTTCCAGAAGCGCACGCCGTGAGCTGCGAAAACATCAAGCATTAATCGAAATGCATCGATGGTGTGAGATGGTCCGCAGTGGTTACCCGCGAGTACGGAAGTGGCCCCCGCGGCTCGGCTCCGGCCGGCAGGCTTCCCAACCGACGGCCCGCCCTTTACATTGTCGATTATCCATGGGAGCGCTTCCATGCCTCCCCGTGGTCACACCGCCACCCCGCTGTCGCCGGTGGCCGTGCCGCCCCCACGCCGTCCCGCGTCGGTGCGACCGCCGGCGGCGCCTCCGACAGGAGCCCTTCATGCGCCACCTGACCCGGCCGTCCACCGGCCACCCCGGCCGGTCGCCGGTCGCCGACCAGCCCTGGCCCCGGCGGTTGCTGGCCGCCGGCGTCGCCCTGCTCACCGGGCTGTCCCTCGCGGTCACCGCGCCGCCGGCCGGGCCCGCGTCCGCCGCGCCGGCCTTCAACTACGCCGAGGCATTGCAGAAGTCGCTGTTCTTCTACGAAGCGCAGCAGTCGGGCAAGCTGCCGGACTGGAACCGGGTCTCCTGGCGCGGCGACTCCGCGCTCACCGACGGCGCCGCCGCCGGGCTGGACCTCACCGGCGGCTGGTACGACGCCGGCGACCACGTCAAGTTCGGCTTCCCGATGGCGTTCAGCGCCACCATGCTGGCGTGGGGCGCGGTGGAGTACCGCGGCGGCTACACGGCCTCCGGTCAACTGCCGCACCTGCTCAACAACCTGCGCTTCGTCAACGACTACTTCATCAAGGCGCACCCGTCGGCCAACGTCCTCTACGGACAGGTCGGCAAGGGCGACGACGACCACAAGTGGTGGGGCCCGGCCGAGGTGCTGCCGATGGCGCGGCCCGCGTACAAGATCGATGCGAGCTGTGGCGGCGCGGACCTCGCCGGCGAGACGGCGGCCGCGATGGCCGCCTCCTCGATGGTGTTCCGGCCCACCGACGCGACCTACGCGGACAAGTTGCTCACCCACGCCCGGCAGCTCTACACGTTCGCCGACACGGTGCGGAAGTCCTACAGCGAGTGCATCACCGACGCGGCCTCCTTCTACAAGTCGTGGAGCGGCTACCAGGACGAGTTGGTCTGGGGCGCGATCTGGCTCTACCGGGCCACCGGCGACGCCAGCTACCTGACCAAGGCCGAGAGTGAGTACGACAAGCTCGGCACCGAGCCGCAGTCCACCACCCGTTCCTACAAGTGGACCATCGCCTGGGACAACAAGCAGTTCGGCGCGTACGTGCTGCTGGCCAACCTGACCGGCAAGCAGAAGTACGTCGACGACGCCAACCGCTGGCTGGACTACTGGACCGTCGGGGTGAACGGGCAGCGGGTGCCGTACTCGCCCGGTGGGATGGCGGTGCTCGACTCCTGGGGCGCGCTGCGCTACGCGGCCAACACCTCCTTCGCCGCGCTGGTCTACAGCGACAAGACCACCGACACGACCCGCAAGGCGCGCTACCACGACTTCGCCGTCCGGCAGATCAACTACGCGCTCGGCGACAACCCGCGCAACTCCAGCTACGTCATCGGGTTCGGGGCCAACGCACCGAAGAACCCGCACCACCGCACCGCGCACGGGTCCTGGTGGGACAGCCAGACGGTGCCCGTCGAGACCCGGCACACCCTCTACGGCGCGCTGGTCGGCGGCCCGTCCTCGGCCAACGACGCGTACACCGACAGCCGGTCCGACTACGTGATGAACGAGGTCGCCACCGACTACAACGCCGGCTTCACCTCGGCGCTGGTCCGGCTGACCTCCGAGTACGGCGGCACGGCGCTGGCCAACTTCCCGGTCGCCGAGACGCCCGACATGGACGAGCTGACCGTGGAGACCACTGTGATGCAGGCCGAACCCCGGGCCACCGGGCTCAAGGCGATCATCTACAACAAGTCGGCGTTCCCGGCCCGGGCCCTGACCACCGGCAAGTTCCGGTACTACTTCCGGCCCGACGGCACCGGTCCGGTCCAGGTCACCTCCGGCTACACCCAGGGCTGCCCGTCGCCGACCACGGCCAAGCAGTTCAGCGGCGACATCTGGTACGTCGAGGTGGATTGCACCGGCTACACCATCGCCCCGGCCGGGCAGTCGCAGCACCGGATGGAGGTCCAGTTCAAGATCGGCGTGCCGGAGGGTGGCACCTGGGACCCGACCAACGACCCGTCGTACCAGGTGACCGCCGGGCCCAACCGCAAGGTTCCGCTCTACTCCGGCGGGGTGCGGGTCTGGGGCGAGGAGCCCGGACCGGCCACCCCGGACACCACCGCGCCCACAGTGCCCGGCACGCCCGTCGCGTCCGCCGTCACGTCCAGCGGGCTCACGCTGACCTGGGCCGCGTCCACCGACACCGGCGGCAGCGGGTTGGCCGGCTACGAGGTGACCCGTACCTCGGCCGGCGCCGACCCGGTCGTCACCGCCTCGACGGGGGCCACCCTGGCCGTGACCGGGCTGGCGCCCGAGCGGACGTACCAGTTCACCGTGCGGGCGCTCGACGGCGCCGGCAACCGCTCGGCGGCATCGGCCGCGCTCACCGTCACCACGCCGACCGGCCCGGCGCCGGACACCACAGCGCCGACCGCACCCGGTACGCCCACCGCCTCCGCGATCGGCCCGACCGGCCTGACCCTGACCTGGGGCCCGTCCACCGACGCGGTGGGCGTCACCGCCTACCGCGTCTACCGGGGCGGGAACGTTCTGGTCGGCTCGGCCACCGGCACCACGCTGGCGGTGACCGGGCTGACCGCCTCCACCACGTACACGTTCACGGTGGTGGCGGTGGACGCGGCCGGAAACGTTTCGCCCGCGTCGCCGGGCCTCACGGTCACCACCACGGCCCAGCCTGCCGGCGGCGGCTGCGCGGTGACCTGGACGTCGAACAGCTGGGACACCGGGTTCACCGCGAACATCACGATCGCCAACACCGGCACCACGGCGATCAACGGCTGGACGCTCGCGTTCACGTTCGGAAGCAGCGGGCAGAAGGTCGGGCAGGCCTGGTCGGCGAACGTGACCCAGACCGGCACCGCGGTGACCGCGTCGAACCTGTCCTACAACGGGACACTGGCGCCGGGTGCGTCGACGAGCTTCGGCTTCAACGGCACCCACACCGGCAGCACCACCAGGCCGACCGCCTTCACCCTGAACGGCGCCGCCTGCACCGTCTCCTGACTCATCGATGCGGCGTGGCGTGGCCGGTACCGCACCCGGGCGACCGGCCACGCCGCGCGCGCAAGGCCAAAACATTTCCGAAATATTTCCGAAAACTCGATTGTCTGGACCGACGCGTGGTTAGCATCGATCGAGTTTGATATCCCAATCGAAGACGTCCGGCCGTGCCCCTCGGCGGCCCGGGTGTTGGCCAGTAAGGAGGCCGAGATGGCAATGAGCCCATCCGTTCATCGCGGCGGGACTCGGCGACGGCGATCACCCGCCGTCCGAGCGCTGCTCGCCGGCGCGTTCAGCGTCGTGACTGTGGCCGCCGTCGCGGTGATGATGCCCTCGGCGAACGCCGCCGCGTCCACGCTCGGCGCGGCCGCCGCGCAGTCGGGCCGGTACTTCGGCACCGCCATCGCGGCGGGCCGGCTGGGCGATTCCACGTACAGCACGATCGCGGCGCGTGAGTTCAACATGATCACAGCCGAGAACGAGATGAAGCCGGACGCGACGGAGCCCCAGCGGGGCCAGTTCAACTTCAACTCCGGTGACCAGATCTACAACTGGGCGACCCAGCGCGGCCTGAAGGTCCGTGGGCACACCCTGGCCTGGCACGCGCAACAGCCGGGGTGGATGCAGAGCCTGAGCGGCAGCAGCCTGCGTCAGGCGATGATCGACCACATCAACGGCGTGATGGGCCACTACCGGGGCAAGCTCGCCGCGTGGGACGTGGTGAACGAGGCGTTCAACGAGGACGGCAGCCGCCGCTCGTCCAACCTCCAGGGCACCGGCAACGACTGGATCGAGGTGGCGTTCCGCACCGCGCGGGCGGCCGACTCGTCGGTCAAGCTCTGCTACAACGACTACAACATCGAGAACTGGTCGTACGGCAAGACGCAGGGCGTCTACCGCATGATCCAGGACTTCAAGTCCCGTGGCGTGCCGATCGACTGCGTCGGGTTGCAGACCCACTTCACCGGCGGCAGCTCGCTGCCGAGCAACTTCCAGACCACGCTGTCCAGCTTCGCCGCGCTCGGCGTGGACGTGGCGCTGACCGAGGTCGACGTCACCAACTCCTCCACCACCCAGTACGCCGGGTTGACCCAGGCGTGCCTGAACGTGCCGCGCTGCATCGGCATCACCGTCTGGGGCGTACGCGACAGCGACTCGTGGCGCTCGAACGAGAGCCCGCTGCTCTTCGACGGCGGCGGCAACAAGAAGGCCGCCTACAACTCCGTCCTCAACGCGCTCAACGCGGCCCCCCCGACCTCGAGCCCGACCGCGAGCCCGACGGTGAGTCCGACCGTGAGCCCGACGGTGAGCCCGACCACGAGCCCGCCGCCGAGCGGCGGCTCCGGCCGGATCGTCGGGGTGCAGTCGGGCCGGTGCATCGACGTGCCGAACGCCACGCAGACCAACGGCACCCGCGTCCAGCTCTACGACTGCAACGGTCAGTCGAACCAGCAGTGGACGTACACCTCCGGCAAGCAGTTGCGGGTCTACGGCAGCAAGTGCCTCGACGCGAACGGCGCGGCCACCGCCAACGGCACCGGAATCATCATCTGGGACTGCAACAGCGGCGCGAACCAGCAGTGGAACATCAACTCCAACGGCACCATCACCGGTGTTCAGTCCGGCCGGTGCCTGGACGTCTGGGGCACCGGCAACGGCCAGCAGATCCAGCTGTACGACTGCCACGGGCAGACGAACCAGCAGTGGCGGACCGACTTCGGCGGCACCACGCCGACGTCGGCGCCGCCCACCACGGCACCGCCGACCACGACGCCGCCCACCACGAGTCCGCCGAGCGGCTGCGCGCTTCCGTCGACCTACCGCTGGTCGTCGACCGGCGCGCTGACGAACCCGCAGAACGGCTGGGTCTCGCTCAAGGACTTCACCAACGTGGTCTACAACGGCAAGCACCTGGTCTACGGGTCGAACGTCAACAGCAGCGGCCAGTACGGCTCGATGAACTTCAGCACGTTCACCAACTGGTCCGACATGGCCTCGGCCAGCCAGACCGGAATGAGCCAGGGCACGGTGGCGCCCACGCTGCTGTACTTCGCCCCGAAGAACATCTGGGTGTTGGCGTACCAGTGGGGACCGACCCCGTTCAGCTACAAGACGTCGAGCGACCCGACGAACGCCAACGGCTGGTCCTCGGCGCAGACGCTGTCCACCGCCACCCTCTCGGACGCCCCGTACGGGGTGATCGACCAGACCCTCATCGGCGACGACCAGAACATGTACCTGTTCTTCGCCGGGGACAACGGCAAGATCTACCGGTCGAGCATGCCGCTGGGGAACTTCCCGGGCAGCTTCGGCTCGACCTACACGACGATCATGACCGACTCGACGAACAACCTGTTCGAGGGCGTCGAGGTCTACAAGGTGCAGGGCCAGAACCAGTACCTCATGATCGTCGAGGCGATCGGGAGCCAGGGACGCTACTTCCGGTCGTTCACGTCCACCAGCCTGAGCGGCTCGTGGACCCCGCAGGCCGCCAGCGAGAGCAACCCCTTCGCCGGCAAGGCCAACAGCGGCGCGACGTGGACCAACGACATCAGCCACGGTGACCTGGTCCGCACCAACCCCGACCAGACCAAGACCGTCGACGCCTGCAACCTGCAGTTCCTGTACCAGGGCAAGAACCCCAGTGCGGGAGGCGACTACAACCTGCTGCCGTGGCGGCCGGGTGTACTGACCCTCCAGCGCTAGGCGCACATCCGTTCGCGCAGAACCGGGGCGTGCCCGGCACCGTGGGTGCCGGGCACGCCCGCCCGGTTCAGTCGGCCAGCTCCTCCGCGAGCAGGTCCATGAGCAGGGCATTGTGCCAGCGGCCGTCCTCGCCCCGCTCGTAGCGGCGCATGATGCCCACCGGCCGGAAGCCCACCTTCGCGTACGCCCGGATGGCCGCGCTGTTCGCCGCGGCCGGGTCGATGGTGAACCGGTGGTGGCCGTACTCGTCGATCAGGTGCCGGGCCAGGGTGCGGATGGCGTCCCCGCCCAGGCCCTCGCCGCGCACCGCAGGGTCGAGGAAGATGTCCAGGCTGGCGTGCCGGTAGTCCGGGTCCGGTTCGGCGTACCACTGGATCGCGCCGATCACCCGGCCGTCGTGCTCGATGGCGTACAGGGCGAGGTCGTCGTCGTTCAGGTCGGCCTGGACGGACGCGGCCAGGTCATCGCCGCCGCGCCACCACCGGCGTACCTCCGGCTCGGCCCGGATGGCCGCGAGGGCCGGCACGTCCGCGACCGTCGCCGGTCGGAGGGTCACCGCACGCCCACGCAGCATCGGCTCAGCCTCGGCTCTCGCCGTGCTCGACGCAGACCGCAGACCAGCCGACCGGCAGCACCTGCACCTTCATCCGGCGTCGGCAGCGCGGGCAGTAGCGCGGCGGCTCCAGCGTCCGGGCCGCCGCGCACGACTCGTGCCCGGCGGCCGACGCGTCCTCGCCGCAGCGGTCACACCAACGCTGCGCTGCCACAAGCTCGGTCACGTCGTCCTCACCGGTCAGCTCAGAGGGTCGCGGAGAGAGCCTTGACCGGCATCTTCAGCTCGTCGAGCAGGTCGAGGTCGGCGGTCGCCGGCCGGCCCAGGGTCGTCAGGTAGTTGCCGACGATCACGGCGTTGATGCCGCCGAGCAGACCGTCGCGGGTGCCCAGGTCACCGAGGGTGATCTCCCGGCCGCCCGCGTACCGCAGGATGGTGCGCGGCATGGCCAGCCGGAACGCGGCGATGGCCCGCAGCGCGTCCTTGCCCTCGACCACCGGACGGTCGCCGAGCGGAGTGCCGGGGCGCGGGTTGAGGAAGTTCAGCGGCACCTCGTGCGGGGCCAGCTCGGCGAGCTGAGCGGCGAACTCCGCCCGCTGCTCGACGGTCTCGCCGAGGCCGAGGATGCCGCCGCAGCACACCTCCATGCCGGAGTCGCGGACCATGCGCAGCGTCTCCCACCGCTCCTCCCACGAGTGGGTGGTGACCACGTTCGGAAAGTACGACCGGCAGGTCTCCAGGTTGTGGTTGTAGCGGTGCACACCCATGTCGACCAGGTCGTCGACCTGCTCCTGGGACAGCATCCCCAGCGACGCGGCGACCTGGATGTCGACCTCGGCCTTGATGGCGGCGACACCCTCGCGCATCTGCTTCATCAGCCGGTCGTCCGGGCCGCGCACGGCCGCCACGATGCAGAACTCCGTCGCCCCGGTCTGCGCCGTCTGCTTCGCGGCCTCGACCAGCGACGGGATGTCCAGCCAGACCGAGCGCACCGGCGAGGTGAACAGGCCCGACTGCGAACAGAAGTGGCAGTCCTCCGGGCAGCCGCCGGTCTTCAGCGAGACGATGCCCTCGACCTCGACCTCCGGGCCGCACCACCGCATCCGCACCTCGTGAGCGAGCTGGAGGGCGGCGGGCAGGTGCTCGTCGGGCAGGTTCAGCACGGCGAGGACGCCGGCCTGGTCGAGGCCGACGCCGTCACCCAGGACCTGGGTGCGGGCCTGGTCG
The DNA here is from genome assembly GCF_040607775.1 of Micromonospora sp. NPDC005237. Classification (NCBI taxonomy): domain Bacteria; kingdom Bacillati; phylum Actinomycetota; class Actinomycetes; order Micromonosporales; family Micromonosporaceae; genus Micromonospora; species Micromonospora sp. NPDC005237. Next base: position 49,421 of record NZ_JBEXHJ010000012.1, read on the forward strand.
AGGATCTCTGGCATGGCTCGTACCCTACAAGGCCCCCGGCCAGCCGGGTACGACCTGCCGTCCGGTCGATCTCCGCCGGCGGAGATCGACGCACGCCGGTGGCGACCGCTGGTGACCGGCCATTGACGGTACGTGGTGACGGTCGCCGCGGATCCCGATCGGCGTCGACATCCGCCGCCGGTCGGCCCCCGCTTGCCGAGTGGATTCGTCGGGTCGGTGGCGGCGGGTGGTAATTTCGCCCGGCGGGTGTCGGCGTGACCGGCGCGGACGGCGGTGAAGGGGTGACGGTGGCGGACTGGCTGGCGGCGCTCGATCGTCGCGCGCAGTTGCGGGCTAAGGCCGGCCTGACCCGTCGGCTGCACCCGCGTCCCGCCGACGACCGGATGACCGACCTGGCCGGCAACGACTACCTCGGCCTGGCCACCCACCCGGAGGTCACCGCCGCGGCCACGGCGGCACTGTCGGCGTACGGGCTGGGGGCGACCGGGTCGCGGTTGGTGCGCGGCTCGACCGACGCGCACGAGGCCCTGGAGGTCGAGCTGGCACAGTGGCTGGGCACCGACCGGGCTCTCGTCTTCTCCTCCGGATACCTGGCCAACCTCGGCGCGCTGCGGGCCCTCGTCCAGCCCCGGACCCTGCTCGTCTCGGACGCGCACAACCACGCGTCGCTGATCGACGGCTGCCGGATCTCCGGCGCGGAGACGGTGGTCAGCGCGCACGCCGACGTGACGGCGGTGGCCGCCGCGCTGGCGGTGGCGCCGGGACGTCCGGCGGTGGTGGTCACCGAGTCGGTCTTCTCGGTCGACGGCGACCTCGCGCCGCTGGCCGACCTGCACGCGGTGGCCCGCCGCTACGGCGCGCTGCTGCTGGTCGACGACGCGCACGCGCTCGGCGTGACCGGTCCGTCCGGTGCCGGCGCGGTCGCGGCCGCCGGGTTGGCCGGCGAGCCGGACGTGGTAATCACCGCCACCCTCTCCAAGGCGCTCGGCGGGGCGGGTGGGGTGGTCGCCGGCCCGGCGGAGTTCGTCCGACACCTGGTCGAGACCGGCCGTACGTTCATCTTCGACACCGCGCTGCCGCCGGCCGTCGCGGCCGGTGTGCACGCCGCGCTGCGGCTGGCCCGGGCCGGCGACGACCTGCGCGCCGAGGTGGCCGACCGGGTGGCGCTGGCGGTCGGTCGACTGGGCGCGGCCGGGCTGGCCGTCTCCGCGCCGGACGCGGCGGTGATCTCGGTGGCGGCGCCCGGCCCGGAGGCGGCGACCGCCTGGGCCGCCGACTGCCGGGACCGGGGAGTTGCGGTGGGCTGCTTTCGGCCGCCCTCCACCCCGGACAGCCGCTCCCGGCTGCGCCTGACCGTCAGCGCGGGGGTGCCCCGGACGGATTTCGAGCGGGCCCTCAGCGTCATCGTGGAGTGCGCGCCGTGAGCGCGTGGGAGGGGCCGGTGCTGGTCACCGGCACCGACACCGAGGTGGGCAAGACGGTGGTCACCGCGGCGATCGCGGCGGCCGCGCAGGCCGCCGGTCTGCGGGTGGCGGTTCTGAAGCCGGGTCAGACCGGCACGGCCGGCGGTGAGCCGGGCGACGTGGACGTGGTCAATCGCCTCGCGGCCCCGCTGACCGGTCGCACGCTGGCCAGCTTTCCGGACCCGCTCGCCCCGCTGGCCGCGGCCCGGGTCGCGGACCTGCCGCCGCTGGAGCTGTACGCGGCGGTGGACGCCGTCCGCGAGGAGGCGGACAAGCACGACCTGGTCCTGGTCGAGGGGGCCGGTGGCCTGCTGGTGCCGATGGGACTGCGGCCGTCCGGCGAGCCGTGGACGATGGCCGACCTGGCGGTGTCGCTCGGCGCGCCCGCGGTGGTGGTCGCCCGCGCCGGGCTGGGCACGCTCAACCACACCGCGCTGACCCTGGAGGCCCTGGACCGTCGTGCGGTGCCGGCCGGCGTGGTGATCGGCGCCTGGCCGGCGTCGCCGGAGCTGGTGCACTGGACGAACCTCACCGACCTGGTGCCGAACCTGCTGGGCGCGGTGCCGGCCGGCGCCGGTGCGATGGACCCGGGGGTGTTCCGGCGGTCGGCGCCGGGTTGGCTCACTCCCGCGCTGCACGGGGTGCTCGACGACTGGCGCGTCTGGGCCGAGGAGAGCAGCTGAACACCTGACTTTCGTCGGTGTCGGGGCAGGTCGGGCGTGGGTAGCGTGGCCGCCGTGAGCATCCTGGACCTGCCGGGGCGGTGGCGGCGTCCGCTGCTGGACGTGCTGCTCTGGGCTGTGGTGGCCGCCCCGATCGCGGCTGCCCGGTTGACGCCGCCGTACCCGCGTTTCGACGTGGCGCTGCTGCTCGGTTCGCTGGCGCTGCTGGCGGTCGCGGTGGCGTCGGCGCGGCGCTGGCCGCTTGTCGGGTTGCTGCTGGTGGTGCTCGGTTCGCTGGTGGACGGCAACTTTGTCTTCGCCATCCCGGTGTTCAGTTATCTGAGCGGGCGGCGCAGTGCGGGCGCGGCGCCGGCGGCCGCGCTGTTCGGCGTGATCGCCGTCGGCGGCACGGTGCTGAACCTGGGGTTGCTCGGTACCGGGGCGGCGACCTGGTTCCTGCTCGCTTCGGTGCTGCTGTTCGCCGGGGTGTTCCCGTGGCTGGTGGGCCGGTACCGACGGCAGCAGCAGGCTCTGACCGACGCCGGCCGCCGGCACGTCGAGGCGCTGACGCGCGAGCGGCGGGGCGCCGCGGAGCGGATCCGGCTGCGGGAGCGGGCCCGCATCGCCGAGGAGATGCACGACTCGCTCGGTCACGACCTCAGCCTGATCGCGTTGCGGGCCGCCGCGTTGGAGCTGGCCGACGACCTCGCCCCGGAGCATCGGACGGCGGTGGGGGAGCTGCGGGCCAGCGTCGCGGCGGCGACCGAACGGCTGCACGGCATCATCGGGGTGCTGCGGGAGGAGGGCGGTCCGGCCGGCGTCCGCCCGGTGGGGGAGACAGTCGTCGACCTGGTGGTCGGGGCCCGCGAGGCCGGGATGGCGGTACGGCTGGACGGCCCGACCGACACCGTCGAGCTGCCCGGGTTGACCGGGTCCGCCGCTCATCAGGTGGTGCGGGAGGCGCTCACCAACGCGGCCCGGTACGCCCCGGGCGCGCCGGTGACCGTCACCCTCGCTCGGGACCGGAACGGGGTCGAGGTGCGGGTGCGTAACGCGTCGGCGCCGGCTGGCCCGCTGCCCCGACCGGCTTCCTCGGGGAGCGGTCTGCTCGCCCTCGCCGAGCGGGTCCGGCTGGCCGGCGGCGTGCTGGATGCAAGCCCGTGCCCCGACGGTGGCTTCGCGGTGAGCGCCCGGCTGCCGCTGCCCGCCGAATCGCACTACGGCGCGGGATGGTCGGGAGTGCCCGTCGCGGTGGCCGCCGTGACCGATGGCACGTTCGACGGCGACGCCCCGGTCGGCGGTGGCCCGGAACGGCCGGCCGACGCCGAGCGCCGGCTGCGCGAGGCTCGTCGCCGGGCGCGGCGCAGCCTGCTGACGGCGCTCGCCGCCCCGGCCGGTCTCGCGCTCGTCCTGTCGTTGGTCTACTACTCGGTCGCCACGACCGGCACGGTGCTGGACGAGTCGACGTACGACCGGATGCGACCCGGTACCTTGCGCGCCGACCTGCCCGGGTTGCCCCACCGGCAGCTCACCCCGCCGGTCGGCGGGGCGACGCCGGGGTGCGAGTACTACACCGACGGCAACTTCCCCCTCGCCGAGCCGACGTGGCGGCTCTGCTTCACCGACGGTCGACTGGCCAGCAAGGAGCGGATCGCGCAGTGAACACCGATACGGCCGCGCCGCCTCCGGTCCGGGTGGTCCTCGCCGACGACGAGGCGATGATCCGGGCCGGCGTCCGGGCCATCCTCGCCGCCGATCCGGGCATCGAGGTGGTCGCCGAGGCCGGCGACGGGCGGGCCGCGGTGGAGCTGGTTCGCGCGCACCGACCCCGGGTGGCGGTGCTGGACATCCGAATGCCCCGGTTGGACGGGTTGGCCGCGGCGGCCGAGATCCGCCGGGTCGCGCCGGCCACCGCGACGCTCATGTTGACCACCTTCGGCGAGGACGACCACGTGGCCCGGGCGCTCGGGCACGGCGCGAGCGGGTTCCTGCTCAAGGCCGGTGACCCGCGCGAACTGATCGCCGGGGTGCACGCGGTCGCCGACGGCGGGGCGTACCTGTCGCCGCGGGTGGCTCGCCGGGTGATCGAGCTGGGGGCCGGACGGCTGGCCCGCCAGCCCGCCGCGCGGGACCGGACGGCCGGGCTGACCGAGCGGGAGCGTGAGGTGCTGGCCCTGGTCGGGGCGGGGCTGTCCAATGCGGAGATCGCCCGCCGGCTGCACCTGGTGGAGGGCACCGTGAAGAGCTACCTGACCAGCATCTTCACCCGGCTGGATGTGCGCAACCGGGTGCAGGCGGCGATCCTCGCGTACGAGGCGGGGCTGGTCGAGCAGTGAGCGGGGCCGCGAGGGCCCCCGCTCGGTGTGGCTCAGGCGTCGCGGCGGCGCAGCGCGGCCTGACCGAGCAGCAGGGCGGCGCCCGCCCAACCGGCGAGCACCAGCAGCCCGACCGCGCCCGGGTACGGCTCGGTGTCGCCCGCCAGGAAGTGCCCACCGGCCACGCCGGGGAACGCGTCGGCGATCCGGTTCAGGACGGTGATGTCCGGCTCCTGCAGGGACAGCGGCACGATCATCAGGGTGGCGAAGAGCACGATGATCGTGAGCACCGCGCTGCGCAGCGCCGCGCCGAGGCCGAGCGCCAGGACGCTGACCAGGGCCAGGTAGGTCGCCACCGCCACGATGTCGCCGATCGTGCCGGCGGTCGGCGCGCTGCCCCACTCGCCGAGCACCGGCCGGGCGACCAGGGCGCCGACCCCGCCGAGCAGCAGTCCGAGGACGAAGGTGACCGCGCCGGCCACCACGGCCTTGGCCAGGAGCACCCGACCGCGTGCCGGGGCGCACTGCAGGGTGGTCCGGATGGTGCCGCTGGTGAACTCCGTCGTGATGGCGAGCAGTCCCAGCGCCAGCACGGCGTACTGGGTCAGCTCGACCGCGTCGATCAGCACGCTGCCGACGGCGACGATGCCGGGGTCGTCGGCCGGGTCGTCGTTGGTGTTGGCGTTGGCCGCGTAGATGGCGAGCTGGCCGGCGCTCGCGGCCATCAGGAACAGCCCGGCCAGCATCGTCCACCAGGTGCTGCGCACCGAGACCAGCTTGGTCCACTCGGCGGCCACCGCGGCCCGGAAGGCGGCCGGCGCGCTGACGGCCGGCGCGGCGGTGGGACGGCTGCCCACCACTGTCTGCGTGCTCATCGTGCGTCACCTCCGGTCGGGCCGCCCGCGTACTCGACGCTGTCGGCGGTCAGCTCCATGAACGCCTGCTCCAGCGACGCGCCGTGCGGGCTCAGCTCGTGCAACCGCACCCCCAGCTCGTACGCCAGGTCACCGATCCGGTCGACTGTGGTCCCGGTGACGGTCAGCTCGTCCGGGCCGGCCGGTTCCACGGTGGCGCCGTGCGCGGCGAGACGGGCGGCGAGGGTGGCGAGCCCGTCGGGGTGCGGGCTGCGGACCCGTACGGCGAGTCCACTGCCCGCGATGACGTCGCCGACCGGGGCGTCGGCGAGCAGTCGTCCCCGGCCGATCACCACGAGCTGGTCGGCGGTGAGCTGCATCTCGCTCATCAGGTGGCTGGAGACGAAGACCGTGCGGCCCTGCCCGGCCAGGGAGCGCAACAGCTGCCGGACCCAGCGCACCCCGTCCGGGTCGAGGCCGTTCACCGGCTCGTCGAACATCAGCACCGGCGGGTCGCCGAGCAGCGCGCCGGCGATGCCGAGCCGCTGGCCCATGCCCAGGGAGAGGGTTCGGCCCGGTTTCCCGGCGGCACGCCCGTCCAGCCCGACGGTGTCGAGCACCTCGTCGACCCGCCGCGCGGGGATGCCGTTGCTGCGGGCCATGGCCAGCAGGTGCGCGCGCCCGGACCGGGTGGGGTGGATGGCCCGGGCGTCGAGCAGGGCGCCCACCTCGTGCAGCGGTCGCCGCAGCTCCCGGTACGACCGACCGTCGACGAGCGCCGTTCCGGCGGTGGGCCGGTCCAGGCCGAGGATCATCCGCATGGTGGTGGACTTGCCGGCGCCGTTGGGGCCGAGGAAACCGGTGACCCGGCCGGGTGCGATGTCGACGGTCAGCGCGTCGACCGCGAGGGCCGCCCCGAACCGTTTCGTCAACCCACGTAATGTGATCATGCGCTGACGCTAGGCGTCCGCCACGTCGGCCCGCCGCGCCCGAACGGCACCACCCGACCCTGACTTTCGTCAGGTCGCCCCGGTCAGCGGATGTAGTCCTCCAGCAGCGCCGGGGTGAGCCCCGCCCGGTGGATCGCCTGCAACGCTGCGAGGAGGTCGTCCATCAGCGCCGGCCGGAAGTGCATCAGCAGCACGTCGCCGGGTTGGACCACCTTCTCCGGGGTCTGGTAGCGCACCTTCCCCTCGTGGACGGTCTCGGACCAGTGCAGGACGGCCTTTGCGCCGCAGTCCCGAGCGGCGGTCAGCGTGGTGCTGTCGTACTCGCCGAACGGCGGGCGGAACAGGGTCGCCCGCTTGCCGAACAACGCCTCCAGCCGGTCCACGGCCCCGCAGATCTCCTGCTTCTGGTAGTCGTACGACCGGCCGGCCAGCGAGGTGTGCCGGATCGTGTGGCCCTCGACGACCCCGCCGGCCACCTGGATCTGCCGGAAGTAGACGTCGTGCTCCTCGGCCGCCGGTGAGTTCAGGAACATCGTGACCGGGATGTGCGCCCGCCAGATGAAGTCGGCCACCGCGGGCGGGCGAGCCAGCCCACCGTCGTCGATGGTGATGAAAGCGACCTTCTGGTCGGTCGGCAGGCGGTGCCAGAACGGGATCGGGCCGGTCACGGCCAGCGGCACCGGTTGCGGCGGCGGCGCCTCCGCGAAGGTCGGCACCTGGGACACGTACCAGTCCAGGCTTCCGGGGGCGGGCGGGGCCGACGGGGACGGCGAGGCGGACAGCGACGGCGAGGCCGACAGGGTGGGTGCCGCGACCGACGGGCTCGGCGGGACCGCGGTGATCTGCCGGGCGTGGAACGCGGGCCGGGCTGTGCAGGCACTCAGCGTCAGCAGGGCCAGAAGCGTTGTGGCGGCGAGGATCCGACGGGCGGGGGTGGCGGACACGCCCGGAAACATACCTAGCGGTCCTCGGCCCGGTCAGCCCGGTGCGACCTGCGGACGCCGCACCACGAAGGCGTCCGGCATCCGGAAGGTGAGGTTGTCCGGGCACCACGGCGGCCGGACCACGCTCACCCCGTCGAGCAGTGGCGTCGCCTCGGCCACCACCACGGCCGCCTCCATCCGGGCCAGTACGTCCCCGACGCAGCGGTGCGCGCCCGCCCCGAACGCCAGGTGTCGGCGCGATCCGCGCTGCCCCGGGCGGAACTCGTCGGGGGACTCCACGATCGCCGGGTCCCGGCCGGCGCGGGCCAGCCACAGCACGATGCTGGTGCCCGCCGGCACGGCGGTCCCACCCAGCGTGCCGTCCACCGCCGCGACGCGCCGCCACGTGACGATGGGCGGTTCGAGGCGTAGGCCCTCCTCGACGACGTCGGCCACCGCGATGTCGCCGGTGCGCAGGCCGGCGCGTACCGCCGGTTCGACGGCCAATCGGTGCAGCAGCAGGGTGAGGAACTGCGAGGTGGTCTCCTGGCCGGCGACCAGCAGGAAGAAGAGCGCGCCGACCACCACGTCCGGTGGGTGGCCGCCCGCGCGCAGCTCGGCGGCCAGGCCGCCGCCGGTGGCCGCGAACTCGCGCAGCACGCCGTGGAAACGGCCCACCTCGGTGGCGAGGGCCAGCTGCCGGTCGGCGTCCAGCGGGGCCCAGAACAGCTCCAGTGCGGCGCGGGCGAACTCCTTGACCGCGCCGACCGGCGCGGCCGGCAGCTCGACCAGCCGGGCCAGCACCAGCAGGGGCAGGTCGGCGGCGAGGTCCGCGTACAGGTCGACCGGCGCACCGGCGTCGAGCGCGGCGCGCAGCCGGGCCACCCGCTGCCGGACCAGAGCGGTGAGCCAGGGGCGCTGCGCCGCCACGCGCGTCGGGTGCAGCGCGTCCGCGACGATCGCCCGGATCGGGGGATGGCTGGCGGCGGAGTTGTTCGCCAGCGTCGGCGGCAGCCGGAACCGGTGCCCGGCGAGCACCCGCAGCGCGGTCACCGGCATCGGGGTCACCGCGTCCAGGGCGTTGTCCGGCCGGTAGCGGACCGGGTCGGCGAGGACCTGCCGGACCAGCGCGTGCCGGGTGACGACGAGGTGACGTACGCCGACGTGGTCGGTCACCTCGGCGACGTCCGGCCAGGGTGCCTCGACCTCGGACGCCCAGCCGGAGAACAGCACGTCGACACGCTAGCCGGCAGCCCTCGGCAGGCCGGCGCGCAACTGCCAGACGGTGGTGCGCTTCACCCGGACGCTCTCCAGGGCCTCCGGCACCGGCACGTCGTAGGTCGCCAGCTCGTCGAAGCGGTCCCGGGGCAGGAACGCCCGGCCGGGGTCTCCGACCAGCGCCGGCGCCCCGGCCCGGGTGGCGCGCAGCAGGAACCGCAGCACCCGTCGGGCCATCGCCTCGCTGTAGAACACGTCCCCGGCGAGCACCACCTCGGCGTCGCCCGCGTCGCCGTCGAGGATGTCGCCGAACTCGGCGTCGACGCGTACCCCGTTGGCCTCGGCGTTGAGCGCGACGGCCGCGACCGCCAGCTCGTCCACCTCGACGGCCCGCACGGACGCCGCGCCGGCCCGGGCGGCGGCGATGGCCACCAGGCCGGAGCCGGAGGCGAGGTCGAGCACCCGGCGGCCGGCGACCAGCTCCGGGTGGTCGGTGACGTAGCGGGCGAGCGCCTGCCCGCCGGCCCACGCGAAGGCCCAGAACGGCGGCGGCCGGTCGCTGGAGAACTCGCCCTCGGTCAGCTCCCAGAGCCCGATCGGTTCGTCCGCCTGGTGCAGGCGCACCTCGGGAACGAAGGGGACCGGGGCCAGCCGGGCGTGCAGCCGGACGAAGGTGCTGGAGAGCTCGGACACCCGGCGATTCTCGCGCACCGGTCAGCCCCGGCGACGCACGGAGGTGGTCGAGGGATCGCGGGTACGCGTGAAGGGTTCACCACTCTCGGTGAAATCACCCCTCCTGCTTGGCGTCCGATGCGAAGACACCCCTCTGTCCGGCCCGCCCGTTTCCTCCTAGCGTTTCCCTCCAGGGACGAGAAGGAGCGAGGTGGTGGTGATCGTGTGGCGGTACGCGCTGCGGCTCGGAGCGTTGGTTGCCGGCGTTGCCGGGGCGGTGCTGACCATGGCCGCGCCGGCACAGGCGGCCTTCGCCACCGAGATGAGCGGCCTGCCGGCCCGGTTCACCGCAGGGGGCCAGGTGCGCACGATCTCCGCGGTGGTCTCCCAGACGGACCGGCGCGGCGGATGCGCGAAGGTGCGCTGGTCGATGGTGCTGCGCGTGCAGGGCATCCGGCTCGACCAGGTGAAGATGGACCGGGTGGAGGAGAACGGCGACTTCCGCTGGAGGTCCAGACCGAGGGTGACGTGGCCCGGTTGACCGATCGGCAACTCGACCCGGGCACGCTCTGCCCGGGCCGCACGGTCACCGCCCGCTACCGGGTGGCCTTCGCCGAGGACGTCACCCAGGGGCGGGTCACCCTTGCCGCCGAGGCGTACGACGCCAACCTGCGCCTGTTGGCCCGCCAGACGGCCACCCGGTCGGTGGTGGGGGCAGGGGTCAGGCCGACCGGTACGCCGACGCCGAGCGCGACGCCGGCCGAGCCCAGCGATCCGCCGAGCGAACCGGCGCAGGAGAGCGACCCGGCCGAGGAACCGGTCGCCGACCAGCCCATCGACGCCGCGCCGCCGGCCGCCGGCCGTCCGGTCTCACAGACCGGTGGGTTCGGCATGGTGCAGGCCGCGTTCCTGCTCGGTGGGCTGCTGCTCTCGCTCGGGGTGGGGTTGCTGCTGCGGCTGCGTCACCTGACCCGGGCCGCCACCACCGAGGCCGAGGACCCGCCGGTGGACCGGCTCTGGGAGCGGCCGGCGCCGGCGGGTGGCTGGCGACCGGCCCGCCGCTGATCGGGGGTTGTCGGGGCCGGCGGAGGACCGCCGGCCCCGACGGTGTCACTTCGTGAACGCCTGGAACTCGGCGATCCTGACCTGGGCCCGGGCCGGGCTGGCGGTCGCGCAGTCCGTCGTCGTGGCCGGGTCGTCGTCCTGCTCACCCGCGTACTGCGGGCCGCCGGTGCACTGGCTGGCCAGCACCTCCAGGCGCAGGTGGGTGGCGAGGGTGGTGGGCACCGCGAACGTCCGCAGGTTGATGTCGCGGCTGTACGCCCGGTACGCCCCGCCGGGGAACGCGTCGCCCGCGCTGGTGTAGATCCGCCGCCAGTGCGCCGGGTCCGCGCAGTCGGTCGTCGTCGCGTCGCACGCGGACACCGCGAACGAGCGCAGCGCGCTGAGCGCGTTCTGACTGCCGGTGTCGGGGTCCCCGACGATCGCGGGTCGCAGCATGGCGCTGACGTTCACCCGCTTGACCGTCTGCGGGCCGTCGCCCGGCAGGTCGACGGTGAGCTGCCGGCCGGCCACCCCGTCCAGGGAGGCCCAGTTCGTCGCCTCGGTGTCGTCGACGACCCGGTCCAGGTTGACCCCGTCGCCGCTGATCGTGGCACCGGAGGCCGTGGACGCGAGGTTGCGACTCAACCGCAGGTCCACGTAGCCGGTCCGGCCGGCGTCGGCGACCACGCTGAGCCGTTGGTGCCCGAAGCCGGGCGCGACGGCCAGCAGGTCGTACGTTCCGGCGACCATCTCCACCGTGTCCGGGATCGGCGTGGCCGGGTCGGTGTCCGCGATCGGCGTGGCCCGTGCCTCGTACGCCCCGACGTACACCCGGATCGGCGCGTCGGCGCTGTCCCCGCGGGGGCGCAGGGTGAGCGTGGCGTTGCCGCCGCGCGGCGAGGCGAAGCTCGGCGTCGGGTCGGTGTCCGCGGCGCCGTTGGTGGCGGCGTCCCGGCCCATCCCGGAGCGGGCGAACTCGGCCCAGATCAGGTCCTGGTTCGCGCCCCCGAAGCGCAGCAGGTCGGCGGTGAGCATGTTGTCCCGCATGTCGAGCATGCTGACCTGGCTTGCGGCCTGGAGCAGGAACGAGTCGAAGACCAGTTGCGACCAGCGCCGGTTGCCCGGGCACTTGTCGGCGGTGACCTTGCCCTGCGCGCACTCCAGCTGCCGCTGGGTGGTGCCGAGGCCGTACCGCTTCACCAGCGCCGAGCGGACCCGGTAGTTGGTGGCGCCCCAGATCTCCCCGTCGGCGTGCACGGCGGGGCCACCGGTGTTGTAGCCGATGTCGGAGTAGTTCAGCGGGCTGCGGCTCAGGTCGTAGTTGCGGATGCCGCTGACCAGGTTGCCGGTGACGTAGCCGCCGGTGACGAAGGGCGACTCGCCGGGCGCGCGCAGCCCGTTCTGGTACAGGTACTCGGCGGCGAGCAGGTCGCCCCACGACTCACCCATCGCCCCGCCCTGGTGGCCGCTGATCCCGCTGTCCGGGCCGGCGATCATCCGGTTGGTGATGGCGTGGGTGTACTCGTGGCCGATCACCGTCATGTCGTAGTCGCCGTCCACGCACGGCGGGTACGGGCCGCCGGCCTGCGGCTGCCACAGGTACATGTTGGTGGTCGGCGGCAGGCCGTCGCGCCCGGTGCCCTGGTTGGCGTTGTTGCGGTTGCCGGTCAGCGCGCCCTGCTGGGCGCGGCCCTGCTCGGCGTCGCCGCCCAGCCCGGACGGGGTGAGGTTGACCGCCTGGAGGTTCCACGCCGACTCGGTGAAGCCCAACTGGTACGCCCAGTCGTGCATGCGGTTGTGCATGACGAAGAGGTTGGCGATCGCCGCGTCCGCGTCGTTGCGCTGCGCCGACGTGAACACCGCCGGGTTGCACTTCGCCTGGTGCCACTGGTCGGTGAACGGGTACTCGTAGCGGCGCTCCGCGCTGGGGGTGGCCGGGACGACAGGGGTGTTGGCGCCCCAGGAGAGCACGGTGTTGGCCGAGTTGCCGCGCGAGGTGAAGGTCGGTGCGCCGGTGGCCGCGTCGACGTCCCACGGCTGGCCGGTGGCCGGGTCCCGCTGGGCGACCTGGCAGCCGGGGGCCGGGTCACCGCACCAGCGCACCCGCGGGTCCTGCCCGGCGGCGAGGTCGCGGGGCGGGGTGGCCGGGAAGACCGCCCAGCTCGGGTTGTCCGAGTCGAAGTCGACGAGGTCCTCGCGGACCAGCACCTTTCCGGTGCTGCCGTCCACGTAGCTGGTGAACGCCGCCGGGTGGTCGGCGTCCGCACCGATCATGGTCACCTCGTAGGCGGCCCGGGGCCCGTCCAGCGGGGTGGGTACGGCCACGGCGCGCACGGTGTGGCTGGCCACCGCCGTCGCGGTCAGCCCGGCGTCGGCGAGCGCGTCGGCGTACGCCTGCTCGGCGGTGCGGGTGGCCGGCGCGGGCGCGCTGGTGTCGCGGGCCAGCGAGGAGTTGACGGCGAGCACCGAGCCGCCCTGGACCGCGAGGGTGACCAGGCCGTCGGGCCCGGCCGGCAGGTCGCCGAAGCGCTGCCGCAGGGTCACCACGGCACCGCTGCCGATCGGTCGGACCAGCACCCGTTCCAGGTCGGCGACCGTCGCGGCGTCCATGCCGTACAGGTCACGGTTGGCCCTCAGGTACGCGCGGGCGGCGGCCTCCGGGTCGCCTGACAGCCCGGTGGCGAGCGGGGTACGACCGGGGCCGAGTGCCTGCGGGGTGCCGAACCGGTTCCACCGCACGTCGGGATCAGCGGCGCGGGCCAGGCCGCGCTGGCGGGCGTCGGGTGCCGCCGTACCGGAGCGGTTGTCGAGGTCGGCAGGCTCGTGGTTGCCCTCGGCGAACGGCCCGGACGAGCGTTGCGTGGACGGCGCCCCGGCGGGGGCCGCGGTGCTCGCGCCCGTGGGTAGCAGCGCGGCGATGGTCGCGGTCGTCGCCAGGACGGCGATGAGCCGGCGTCGACGCCGGCTCATCGGGGGTGACCACTCCGGTTGTGGCACGGGACCTCCTCGTGGGAGCGGGATGGCCGGCGGCTGCCGACCGACGCAGCGCGGTGACGCATGCGCATCTGTGGATATCAGCCGACCGGGGGCGCGGCAAGGCCCCCGACCGCCGACGCGCCGACTGATCGAGATAAATCGACTTTACAAAACGTGCGCCCTTGTAAAAGTGCGTGATGGCTGTCACTGTCGATGTCAGAACGCGAGACCGGAGGTTGGCCATGACCGTCGATGCTGATCCGACCGTCGAGCCCGCCGCCTGGCGGGACCGTCGCAAGCCGCTCTGGCCGCTGGCGCTCCTGGTGCCGGCGCTGCCCTTCGTCGGCTTCGCGCTGTGGCGGGCCGGCGGCGGCGCCTGGGCGTGGTGGCTCACCCCGGCCGTCGTCTTCGGCCTGATCCCGGTGGTCGACCTGCTGCTCGGCGACGACCGACAGAACCCTCCCGAGGAGGCCGTGCCCCGGCTGGCGGCCGACGGCTACTACCGCTGGCTCACCTACCTCTACCTGCCGGCGCAGTACGCGGCACTGGTGCTGTGCTGTGCGGTGTGGGCCCGCGACAGCCTCTCCCTCGCCGCTGCCGCCGGCCTGGTGGCCACCGTCGGGGTGGTCAACGGCATCGCCATCAACACGGCCCACGAGCTGGGCCACAAGCGCGAGCGGGTGGAGCGGTGGCTGTCCAAGGTGGCCCTGGCGCCGGCCGCGTACGGGCACTTCTACGTCGAGCACAACCGCGGCCACCACGTCCGCGTCGCCACGCCGGAGGATCCGGCGAGCTCGCGACTGGGGGAGAGCTTCTGGGCGTTCTGGCCGCGTACCGTCCTCGGCAGCCTGCGCTCGGCCTGGCGGTTGGAGACCAGCCGGTTCCGCATCCGCGGCCGGTCCCCGTGGACCCACCGCAACGACGTGCTCAACGCGTGGGCCATGACCCTGGTGCTGTACGCGGCGCTGACCCTGGTCTTCGGCCCGGTGGTGCTGCCGTTCCTGGTCCTGCAGGCGGTGGTCGGCTTCTCCCTGCTGGAGGTGGTCAACTATCTGGAGCACTACGGGCTGGCCCGGCAGCGCACCGCCGCCGGACGCTACGAGAAGGTCGACGCCCGGCACAGCTGGAACAGCGACCGCACGGTCACCAACGTCTTCCTCTTCCAGCTCCAGCGGCACAGCGACCATCACGCGAACCCGCTGCGCCGCTACCAGACGCTGCGCAGCTTCGACACCTCACCGCAGCTGCCCGCCGGGTACGCGACGATGGTGGTCGTGGCGCTGGTCCCGCCGCTGTGGCGACGGGTGATGGACCACCGGGTGCTCGCGCACTACGGCGGCGACCGGGGACTGGCCAACACGCGGCCCCGACGCTGACCGCTCAGTGGCCCGGGGCCCAGTCGGGGTCGCGGCCGAAGGCGGCCAGCAGCTGGTCCTGCTCGTCGGCGTCGGCGGGTAGCCGCGCGTCGTCGCGTACCAGCTTGTCGCGCCGGTAGTCGTCGATCCGCCCGGCGAACCAGCGGGCGCACACGCGCACCGCGTCCGGGTCGAGCCGCGGATCGGCGCCGATCGCCACCGCCAGATCCCAGCCGTGCACCAGATGTTCGGCGAGGAGCTGCTGGACGTACTCCGCGGCCGGGGTCGGGCCGGCCGACAGGTGCACGGTGCGGTCAATCGTGCCGGGATGGGTGACAGCGATCTCGGCCTGCGCGGCCGCCTCCCGCGCCGTCGCGGCCGGGTCCGCGCCGAGCTGGTCACCGTCGAAGCGGTCGCCGACCTCGTCGACGGTGCGGCCGGCGAGCAGCGGAACGCTCCACCGGTCCTCGCCGACCACGTGGTTGACCAGGGTGCGGACGTCCCAGTCCGGGCACGGTGTCTCCTCGGCCCACTGGCCGGGCCCGACCTGGTCCACCCGGTCGACGAACTCGGCCAGGCTCCGGCGGTACGCCTCCAGCAGGTCCATGCCGTCGATTGTTCTCCTCGGCGCGGTGGCCCGAGCCCGTTTTGCCCGGCCCGACCTGCGGTGCCGTTCCGCCGTCGCCGCTCAGTCCAGGTCGGCCGGGGCCAGGCCCAGCTCCCGTGAGGTGACCAGCCGCACCCACTCCCCGAACTGCCGGCGGGAGATCACCCGGTCGTGCACGGCGAGTTGCACGGCGAGGCCGTCCATCACGGCGCTGATCCGCCAGGCGGCCCCCTGCGGGTCGGCGCACTGGAAGGTGCCGTCGGCGACCCCGGCGGAGATGACGGCGGCGAGATCCTGCCGCCAGCGCAGATCGAGCCGCCGGGACACCTTCTCCAACTCGGGGGTGCGCAGCGACTCGGACCAGCCGTCGATCCACATCGACCAGGAGGTAGCCCGACCGGCCGGGGTGTAGAGCTTGAGGATCCGGCGGAGCTTCGTCAACGGCGGAGCGGAGGAGCGGGTGACCGCGTCCAGGCGGGCCAGATCCTGCTCGACGGCGTACGCGAACGCCTGCGCGAGCAATCGCTCCTTGGTGGCGAAGTGGTAGAACACCAGGGCCTGACTCACACCGGCGGCCTGTGCCACGTCCGCCGTCCGGGTGTTGGCCAGACCGCGTTCCACGATCACGTCGCAGGCCGTGCGCAGCAGGGCATCCAGGCGGATCTCGGCCGCACGTCTCGTCACGACCGTTACCGTAGCCCATCCACCCGAACACGAACAGTTACCGCCACCGTCCGTTTCGTGGGCTAAGAGTCGGAAGTCGGACACTTTCCAGGCGTGCCGCGGTTCGGTCTCCCGGCGGTGTTCGTCGAGGTCCGCCGCTCGCCGCGGGCGCGCGTCGCCGCCGGGCGAGGGGCCGTTGTCCCGGTGGCGACAGCGAGCGTCGCATGATGCCGGAGTGTGACGGCCGGGAGTCAGTCGAGAAACCAGGCCAGCTCCCTAGGAAGCCTGCGGCGAGTGAGTCCGACCCTCCCCGGGATCCGGCACGCGGCCCCCGCTCGGGCTCCCGGGCGGGAGGGGACGCGCCGACACAGACCCCCGAGTTGGCAGTCGTTCACCGGCTCGGCTAAAGTTCTCATCCGTCACCCGGGAACGCCGGGGGCGTGCGGACGTAGCGCAGCTGGTAGCGCATCACCTTGCCAAGGTGAGGGTCGCGGGTTCGAATCCCGTCGTCCGCTCGGAGCTGCCGCCACGCGTGACGGGGGCAACCTCGGTGGGGTGGCCGAGAGGCGAGGCAACGGCCTGCAAAGCCGTCCACGCGGGTTCAAATCCCGTCCCCACCTCGGCATTATGCACGGGCGATTGGCGCAGTGGGAGCGCGCTTCCTTGACACGGAAGAGGTCACTGGTTCAAACCCAGTATCGCCCACCAGCTGTACAAGCAGGTCAGAAGGCCCGTTACCGGATATCCGGTAACGGGCCTCGTTTTTGCACCGGTCGCCGGCCGGCTACTCGCCGGCGCGGAGCACCTCGCTCAGCCGGTCGCGTCGCCGCAGGGCCGACTCCACAGGTACGACCGTGGCGGCCGCCGCCAGCAGCGCCACGCTCACCAGGCCGAGCAGCCACCACGGCGGGACCGCCCCCGGGTCGGCGGCCTGGCCGGTGAGCAGCCGCAGGTCGAGCGGGCCGAGCGTCAGGCGTGCGAGCAGGGCCCCGAGCAGCGGGCCGCACACCGCGGCGACCACGACCGGCGGCAGCACCTCTCCGGCGGCGACCCAGCGGGCGTCGCGTGGCCGCAGGCCGAGGGTCCGCAGCCGGGTCAGGGTCTGCCACCGCTCCGACGCGCCTGCGGCGGCGGCGAGCGTGAGGCCGAGCAGCCCCAGCGCCAGCAGCACCGCGGCGGCCGTCCACGCCAGCCGTACCAGCCCTGCGGTCAGCGGAGCCACTCGCTGCGCCCGTAGGACGTCGGCGCGCAGCACGACGTCGGCGGCGACGCCGCTGTTCGACACGGCCCGCGCCGCGCCGGGGCCGGTCACCCAGACGGTGTTCGGAACGGCGGGCAGCCCGGCGCCCGCGAGGGCCGCGGCGTCCACGATGACGACGTCACCGGCGCCGCCGACGGAGGGCGCGGTACCGACGGCGGTGAGCCGGATCGCCGGGGCGTCGTCCCGGGGTAGCTGCAACCGCGTGCCGGTCGGCAGCTCGCCGTCGCTCGATCGGACCAGCGCTGGGACGTCCCCGGGGCCGGGACCGGGTGTCGTGAGCCGGGCCAGCGCCGGCGCGTCGGGCAGCGGGGTGGTCGCCAGCAGGCGCTGGAACGCGTCGGCGTCCACGATGACCAGGCGTGGGGTGAACAGTGTCGAATCGCTGAAGACGCGCGCCGAGTCGGTCACCTGCGCGACGACGACCTGCCCGACCCCGGGTGCGGCGGCGATGCGCTCGGCGACCGCGGGCGTGGCGACCCCGGCCTCGGCGCCGACGTCGAGGCGGGCGTCGGCGCCGACGCTGCTCCACGCGCCGTCGGCCAGGCCCCGGGTGACGGTGGTGCCGAGGATGAGCGCGAACGACGCCAGCGCCGTGGCGCTCACCAGAACCAGCAGCGGCAGCGCGCGCCCGGCCGTTGCGGCCGCCCGGGCGGCACCGAACACGGCCAGCGGGCGGCGCGAGCGCAGCGCCTGCAGGAGCGCGAACCGCGCCCCGAGGGGCAGCAGCCGGAGCAGGACGAGCGCGCCGACGAGCACGCCCAGAGCGGGCGCGCTGATCGGCAGGATCGTGTCGCCGGTCAGCGCGCCGGTGTCGCCGTCGGAGGCGACGGACAGGAGCCCGCGCTGGTGCAGGGTGACGAAGGCGGCGACCGCGGCGATCAGGACTGCGGCCTCCACGGCGGCGCGGCGTAGCTGGCCGGTGGCCCGGATCCAGCGCCGAGCGGCCCGGTTGGCGGGTTGGCGCCGGTCGCGGCTGGCGCGGGCGGCGGCGAGGATGCCGAACGCCGGCCCGGCGACGGCGCCGGCCAGGACAGCGGGAACGGCCCAGGCCCAGGAGACGCCGGGAGCCGCCGCGCGGGCGAGCGCGAGCCCGACGGCGGCGGCCGACAGGGACACCACTGTGGACTCGATGGCCAGTTCCGCACCGAGGTCGGGTAGCGCCGCCCCACGCTGCCGGGCGGCGCTCAGCGCCGGGGTACGGCGGCGGACCAGCAGGTCGGCGGCGAGCAGCAGGACCAGCACCGTGGCGGTCAGCACCCCGGTGAGCAGGACGGCGGCCTGCACGGCAACGGCGCCGATCCGGGTACGGGCGGCGCGCAGGGTGGTGTCGAGTTGCGACTCCCACTTGAGGGACTCGTCGCGGGCGCCGGAGGAGCCGGAGGCTGCCTTGAGCTTGACCACCTGGCTGGCGAGTGCCGCGGTGGTGTCCCAGGTGAGCGCGTCGGGAACGGGTGCGAAATGGATGGTACGTCGCAGTTGGTCCTCGTCGACGGCGAGCCGGGCGTCCGGTAACGACTCGGCCGACAGCAGGCCGGCGAACCGGGTGGTTCTCACGCCGTCGGCGCCGGGCACGGGGCGCAGAAGCGCCGGGGCGAGTCGCCAGGCGGGGTCGGCGCTGTCCGCGGGTCGGTAGATGCCGCTGATCCGGACGTCCCGGTCGCGACCCTGGCCGTCCTTGACCGGGATCCGATCGCCGGGGCCGAGGTGGAGTGCGGTGGCCTCCGCCTCGGAGATGCCGACCTGCACCGGCCAGGGCGGTCCGTTGTAGGGGGTCTCGACGAACTCGTCGGTGACGGCGGGGCCGGGCGCGCTGCCGGCGATCCAGGTCACGTCCGGGCCACCGAGATCGCCGGCCAGGTAGGTGAACTGGAAGGTACGCGGCGCGCTGCCGTCGGTGATGCTGAGGATCGGACCGTTGACAACGGCGATGGGCGGGAGCAGCGCGGCGTCCAGGTCGGGCCCGAGCGCGTAGGCCGCCCGGGCGCGGAAGTCGTCGACGTCATCGGCGAGGCGGGCTGTCCGGACCCGCCCGCCGGTCGGGCCGTCGTCGCGTTCCCAGTCGGCGCGCACGAGGACGTTCGAGTCCTGGCCGGCGCGGCGGACCGTGTCCTGGACGGCGCTGTCGGCGGCGGCCCGGAGCAGCGCCGGCACGGCCCCGGCGAGCAGCGCGACGGCCGCGATGACGGCGGCGGTGAGCAGCAGCGGTCCGGCGTCGGTCCGGCCCCGGCCCCGGACGCTGGGCCAGTGCGGTGCCGGCCACCGGCGGGTCAGCCACCGTTTCACGGCGCCACCCGCAGGTGCGCGGCGTCGGCCCGGCGGACCTGGACGGTGACCACAACGGCGACCGCCAGCAGGCATCCGGCCAGCAGTACGGCGAGCAGTGCGGCCTCGGCTGGCCACGGCCACTGTGGCTGGGCGGCCGGGACGGGCGCGGCGCCGGTGTCGGAGCGCACGAGCAGGGGAGCGACGATGCGGGTGGCGAGCGCGCCGACGGCCGCGCCCGCCGCGAGCAGGGGCAGCAGGACGCCGACGTGCTGGCCGAGCAGCACGGCCCGGATGCCGCGCCGGGACATCCCGAGGCCGCGCAGCCGCCCCACCTCGACGGCGCGGACCTGCAGATCGCAGGTGACGTGCAGGACGACGCCGGCGAGCAGCAGCAGGGCCGCGGCCGGGACGATGAGCCGGAGCGCGGCCGGCAGCCCGGCGCGCAGCGGGCCGCCGGTGAGGCGGGCGGTCTCCGCCTCGCGGTTCGTGACGGTGCCCAGGTGCAGGGCGGTGGCCCGCTCGGCAGCGCCGGGACCGGCGGGGTGGCCGACCCACCAGGCGTCGACCGGGAACGTCAGGTCGCCGGTGACGGCGCGTGCGCGGGACAGCGTGTCCAGGTCGGCCAGGACGGCGACGGCGCCGGGGGCGGACGGTACGGTCGGCACGACCTCGGTGACGACGATCGGGACGGGCGTGGTGCCGACCGTGACGCTGAGCTGGCTGCCACTGTCGACACCGACCTCGCTGGCAAAGCGGGCGGAGACGGCGACGGGCACCGGCCCGGGGTCCGGAAAGGCGGTGGCGACGATAGTCCGGGCGGCGTCGTCTGCGCCGCCGAGGTCGACTGTCGCGGCCATCCGCAGCGCGGTTCCCGTCCGTACCGGAGACAGCGTGACGCTCAGGTCGCGCACCCTGCTCGGGACCGGCGGCGCGGACGTGGCGGTCCAGTCCGACCCGTCGGTGGACCCTTCCGCCGACCCGGCGGGCGGCACGGTGAGCGTGACGGCTACGGCGACGGGTCCGCCGACCGGGTCGGCGGTGACCGGCAGGGCGACCGCGACGAGGCGCAGCCCGTCAGCCGTCGCGCAGGCGGGCAGCCGAAACTCCCGACCGTCGAGCGGTACGGCGGGACCGGTGCAGGACGTGCGCAGGCCGGTGGCGTCCTGCAGCAGCAGCCGGGGCGTCACGGCGAGGGAGGTGCCGCCGGCCGCGGTCCCGCTCAGGACGAGCGGGGCGCCGGCCGCAACGGCGAGGCCGGTGACCCGGGTGCGTGGTGCCAGCGTGGCGCCCACGTCCGCCCATCCGCGGTCGCTGTCCACCGGCCCGCGCAGCAGCGCGTCGGCTCGGGTGGTGTCGACGGCGACCAGGCGCGGCGCATCGCCGGCGGTGCCGAGCCACTGACCGACTGCGGTACCACGGTCGAGGGCCGGACTCACCGCCCCCGCGGTGGCCGCGCTGACGACCGCGCCGTCGCCGGGTGCTGGCGCCGTGCTGAGGGTGAGTGCCAGGTCGGTGCCGACGGAGAGCGCGGCCTGGTCGCGCTGCGACTGGTGCCACGTGGCGTCGAAGGCGAGGCCGAAGGTTCCGGCCGCGCAGGCCAGCCCGACGAGCAGCCCGGCGGCGACCGCCTGGGGGCGGCGGGCGCTCTCGGAGACCGCCAGCGGGAGCGCCAACCCGCGGGCGCGGTACGCCAGTCGGTCGGCGCCGTGCAGCGCGGGCAGTACCACCCGGAGCGCCAGGGCGGCGCCCGCGGTGAGCAGCAGCGCCGGCGCGAGCACCCGGACCGCGTCGGCGCGTGGGCTGGCGGCGGTGGGCTGCGCGTGCAGCTGCCACCATCCGGCGGCGGCGAACACGGCGAGCATCAGGTCGGCGCCGGAGCGGGCCAGCAGTTCGCGGCGGGTGCGCCGGTCGCCGGGTGCCCCGACGGGCCGGATCGCCAGGACGGTGAGCACAGCGGTGAGCACCAGCGCACCGCCGACCACCGCGAGAACCTGGGCACTCGTGATGGCTGGCCGGACGGTCAGGCCGGCGTCGTCCAGCGGCGGCAGGTGGGTCAGGCCGGCGTGCAGGGCCGACGAGGCCGGTATCGCGAGCGCCGCGGCGACGGCGGCGACGAGCCCGGCCTCGAGTGTCGCGGTGGCGGCGAGTTGGCGGCGGCTGGTGCCCAGGGCGGACCGCAGGGCGGTCTCGTCCGCGCGGATTCCCGCGGTCAGCCGGCCGGCGAGGACGAGTGCCGTCGCGGCCAAAACACCGCCGAGGACGGCGATGGCGAGCACGACGGCGGCGGTGACGT
Organism: Micromonospora sp. NPDC005237; assembly: GCF_040607775.1. NCBI lineage: Bacteria > Bacillati > Actinomycetota > Actinomycetes > Micromonosporales > Micromonosporaceae > Micromonospora > Micromonospora sp. NPDC005237. The sequence goes on from NZ_JBEXHJ010000012.1 coordinate 70,942, forward strand.
GCCGTTGGTCGTCGGCGGCCCGCAGGGTCAGCGCCAGGTCGGAGGAGACACGTGCGAGCGTGACGCGGTCGCCGAGGGTGCCGGCCAGCCTGCGGTCGGCACTGCGGACGGCCCCGGCCATGGTCTCCAGGTCGCGGCGGTTGGGGTGGGACAGGTCCGGATGGGCGGTGACCTCCAGCCGGTCGACGGTGGCGCCGGTGGTGACCAGGTCGGCGAGGTCGACGAGGAACGGGCCGTAGGCGTTGACCGGCTGCAGGAAGCGGCCGTCCCGGTAGCCGGTGGCGGAGCCGGCCGCGGCGAGCGGGTCGCGGTCCCAACCGCGCCCGGGCAGCGGGCGTACCACACCGACGACTGTCACGTCGATGGCCGGGACGGGCGGGTGGGCCAGCTCGGCGCCGAGGCGCACCCGGCTACCGGGGGTGAGGCGGAGGAGTTGGGCGGTGGCCTCCAGCAGCACCGCGTCGCCAGGGTGCTGTGGCCAGCGTCCGGTGATCAGCTCGGCTCGGGCCGGCAGGTCGTCCAGCCCCGACAGGTACGCCTGGGCCGGGACCGTGGTGCCCGGGGCGAGCGCGGGCGGCAGCGCCCGCAGCACTGTCGACGCCCGCGCGGTCGTTGTGACCGGGAACGGTGCGAGCGCGGAGGCCACCACGGTGCGGGTGTCGGCCGCGACGGACGGCGCGTCCCGGCCCTCGACGGCGCCGGTGTAGACAGTCACGTCGACGGCGGCGGGGGCGGCGCGGGCCATGGCGACCTCCAGCGCCCGCTCGGCGGTGCGGGTGACCAGCAGGGTGCAGGTGCCCAGCACTGTCGCGCCGATCGTGACGACCCCGAGCAGGGCTGCCAGCAACGGCCACTGCGCGCGGGCGCGCCGGCTGACCAGCCTCAGCATCGTCGTGTCACCCGGCGTCCGACTCGGGCCCGTACGGCCCGGTCGCCTGTTCGTCGAGGTGCCCGTCTTGGATGCGGATCACCCGGTCGGCCAGGGCCATCATCACCGCGTCGTGCGTCGACACCAGCACGGTGACGCCTTCGGATTCCGCTATCCCGCACAGCAGGGCCATCACCGACAGACCTGTCTCGGCGTCCAGTTGTCCGGTGGGCTCGTCGGCGAGCAGCAGCCGGGGCGAGGCGGCCACCGCGCGGGCGATCGCCACCCGCTGCTGCTGGCCGCCGGACAGCTCGGCCGGCCGCTGCCGGGCGTGATCGGCCAGGCCGACCAGATCCAGCAGCAACTCGACCCGCCGCTCGCGCTCGGCCGGGGCGACGCGGGCCAGCCGCAGCGGGGCGGCGACGTTCTCCGCTGCCGACAGCACCGGGATCAGTCCGAAGCTCTGGAAGACGTACGACACCTTCTCGCGCCGCAGCCGGGACAGGCCGTCCTCGTCGAGCGCGCTGATGTCGGCGCCGTCGACGTGGACGGTGCCGGCGTCGGGGCGGTCCAGGCCGCCGATGACGTTGAGCAGGGTGGTCTTGCCCGATCCGGACCGGCCGACGAGCGCCACCATGGAACCGGCGGCCACGTCGAACGACACGCCGCGCAGGGCGTGTACGACGGTCGGCCCGGTGCGGAAGCGTCGGTGGACGCCGCGCACGCGCAGCAGCGGCTCGCTGCTCATTCGTCGCTTCCCGAATCGGGGCGGATCGTGATGTGGTCGGGTTCCAGGGCCAGCCGGACCCGTCGGGTCAGCGCCAGCGCCTGGCGGAATTCGCGGGGCACCTGGACCCGGCCGGCCCGGTCCATCACTGCGTACTCCTCGGCGATCACGTGCGTGTCGCCCTCCGCGTCCGTGGTGGTGCGGCGCAGAACCTCGCTGCTGGTGCGCCCGTCCCGGATCGCGATGGTCCGTTCGACCTGGCCGCTGACCTCCGGGTCGTGGGTCACCACGACAACCGTGACGCCGTACCGCCGGTTGACGTCCCGCAGCACGCCGAAGACCTCCGCGGACGTGGCGGCGTCCAACTCGCCGGTCGGCTCGTCGGCGAGCAGGACCCGCGGCTGGTTGGCCAGCGCCACCGCGATCGCGACCCGCATCTGCTGACCTCCGGAGAGTTGCCCGGGGCGCCGGTCGGCGCAGTCGGCGACACCGAGGCTGTCCAGCAGCTCGGCCGCGCGCTCCCGGCGCTCCTTCTTCGCGGTACGGGCCGCAGTCATCGGCAGGTCCACCATCTCCCGTGCGGTCAGGTAGGGAATCAGGTTGCTCGCCGTCTGCTGCCGTACGAACCCGACGGTGTGCCGCCGGTAGTCCACCCGGTCCGCGCGGGACATCGCCAGGAGATTCCACTGGCCGACCCGGACCCGCCCGGCGGTGGGGGCGTCGATGCCGGCCAGGATGGAGAGCAGCGTCGACTTGCCGGACCCGGAGGCGCCGACGACGGCGACCAGCTCACCGCTCTGCACGGCCAGGTCCAGTCCCTGCAGCGCCTGCACCTCGATCGAACCGGTCTGGTAGATCCGCACCAGGTTCTCGCAGACGATGAGCGCGTCCCGGCCGAACTCGGGCGCCCGCGCGGATGGCTGCGGCAGGGACAGCGGTGTGCTGGACATTGCCAGCAGTTTCGCAATCCGCGGCTTCGTTGACCATGCCCCGGGCGGCTTTTCCGCGTTCCGGACGAGGATCTGCCCCGGAACGTGTCAGCGGGCGGGCGGCCCGGTCAGAAGGTCAGCAGCCGGAACTCGCCCACGGCGGGAAGCCGCGGCGGCGGTAGACCGCCTCGGCGATGGGTGACGAGGTGAGGGCGCACCGATGTCGGCTATGCCGTTGCCGAGAGCAGCGCCTCGGCGAGGTCGGTGCGGGCGCTGAGCAGGGCCCGACCCCGGCGGTGGGTCACCACCAGACCGGCCGCGCGCAACGCGGTGAGGTGCTGGGAGACGCCGCCGGGTGACATCCCACTGCGACGGGCGAGTTCGGTGGTGCTCGCCGGCCCGATCAGTTCGGTGAGCAGCCGGGCCCGCCCGCGGCCGAGCACGGCGGCCAGCGCGTCCGGGACGTCGTTCGGCCGCTCCCACAGGGTGCCCAGCCCACTGGCGGGGTAGGCGAGCTGCGGCGCATCCCCGGCGGAGACGCTCAGCACCGACGGCCAGACGAAGACCGACGGGACCAGCACCAGGCCCGGACCGTCCGCGACGTCCGGGGCCAGGCAGTGCCGCTGCGCGACGACCAGCGTGTCACCCTCCCACCGAACCTGCCGGTGCAGATCGTTGAGGAGCACCGCCGCGCCGTCCTCGGCGAGCAGGCGGGCGCGTGCGGTGACATCGGCGTCGAGCAGCAGCCGCAGCCGCGGCCAGTGCGGGGCCAGGGCGATCCGCCAGTACGCCTCGATTTCCTCGCTGAGGCGGCGCAGCCCGGCCGGCGGGTCGGCGTACAGGGCGGCGAGTGCTGGCGTGCGGTCGCCCGGGTACAGGTCCAGGCGGGCGCGGACGGTGTCGGCCCCGGTGGCGCGCAGGGCCGTCAGTTCGGCGGCCAGATCGGGGTTGAGGTTGGCCGGCGGCGGGGTGAGGAAGTCGGCCAGGTAGCCGGGCGGTGCCGGCACCAGCTGCCAGAGCAGACCGCCGTCCGACTCGATCACACCCGCCTCGACCAGCGGCTGACGCACCCGGCGTACCCAGGGCAGGTGAACCGCGTGGTCTCCGGGGTCGCGCAGCACCCGGACGCTCGCGACGACCTCCCACAGGCAGGAGACGGCGAACCGGATGCGGGCGACGGCGCCCGCCGACATGCTGATGGCGACCACGGCACCCCCGATGGTTTCAGCTGGCGCTAAAACATTACCGGCGGCTGCGGGGCCGGCCGAGACTTGCCGCGTGAGCGAACACCACACCCGAGCCGAACTGTTCCGATCCCTGCACACCCCCGGGTCGCCGCTGGTCCTGGTCAACGCCTGGGACGCCGCGAGCGCCCGCGTCGTGGCCGCCGCCGGTGCCCGCGCGGTGGCCACCACCAGCGCCGGCGTCGCCTGGAGTCTCGGGGAGCCCGACGGTGACATCCTCGGCCGCGACGCGGCCGTCGACCTGGTCCGCCGGATCACCGCCTCGGTGCCGTTGCCGGTCACCGCCGACATCGAGTCCGGGTACGGCGCGACGCCGGCGGAGGTCGGCGTGACCGTACGCGCGGTGCTCGACGCCGGTGCCGTCGGCGTGAACATCGAGGACGCCCGACGCGAGGGCGGCCCACCGCTGCGCGACGTGCCCGACCAGTGCGCCCGGATCGGCGCGGTGCGAGGCGCGGCCGACGCTGCGGGTCTGCCGCTGTTCGTCAACGCCCGGATCGACACGTTCCTCGCTGGCGCTGGGGACGTCGCCGAGACCCTGGCCCGGGCCACCGCCTATCTCGCCGCCGGCGCGGACGGCATCTTCGTGCCCGGGGTGGTCGACCCGGTGACCATCCGCGAGCTGGTGCGGGCGGTGCCGGCGCCGCTGAACGTGCTCGCCGGGCCGGGCGCCCCGGCGGTGGGGGACCTGGCCCGGCTGGGGGTGGCCCGGGTGAGCCTCGGCTCGTCGATCGCGCAGGCCGCGTACGCGGTCGCCCGCCGGGCGGCGGACGAGGCCCTCGGCGCGGGCACGTACGACGCGCTGGCGGACGCCCTCGACTACGGCACGCTCAACGCCCTCATGCGGTGAGCGGGGCGGGCTGCGTCACGCTCGCAGCCGGTGCCTCCCGTGGCGCGGCAGGCCACGAAACGCCGGGCCGGCCGCCTCTGTCGAGGTGGCCGGGCCCGGGTGCTCCGCCAGTTCCGTCAGTGGTGGCCGATGGTCGTGTCACAGCGGCGGGGCGATGTCCCGCCGCTCCTCCACCCGGCGGTACTCGACCGGCTCCTCGACCCGGCGGTACTCCACCGGCTGCTCGGTGGCGACGGGGACCGCCTGGCGGCGGCGACCCCAGATCAGCGTGGTCATGATCAGGCCGAGCACGCCGGCGCCCATCAGGATCCAGCCGACCACGTCGAGGTTGATGCCGCCGACGCTCGCGTCGAGCGCGAAGGTGAGGATCGCGCCGAGCGCGATCAGGAAGATGCTGGTGCCGATACCCACGACAGCCTCCTTAGGGGGTGTGGTGCGCTGTCGAGGTCACTCAGTACCCCGGTGGCGACCAGCGCAATCGCCGCCGCCCAGGGTCGCGCGCCCGCCGATCTTGGCATCGGGTAGAGTTTGCCGCGTCGCCGGCGTTCGTCGGGGACGTGCGGACGTAGCGCAGCTGGTAGCGCATCACCTTGCCAAGGTGAGGGTCGCGGGTTCGAATCCCGTCGTCCGCTCGCGATTCGCCTCGACGGGCTTGAGCGTCCGGGTCGGGCGGAAACCACGGGCGATTGGCGCAGTGGGAGCGCGCTTCCTTGACACGGAAGAGGTCACTGGTTCAAACCCAGTATCGCCCACCAGTTCGCAACGGCTCGTCACCGCATTCTCGGTGACGAGCCGTTTGCCGTGGTGACACCACCGGGATCCCGACGCCCGGCAGACCGCGGACAATCCGGTTGTGACACGGGTTGGTCGTTGCGAGACTCGGTCCCGTGCCTGAGCCGGACCGCTTCCGCGCCGCCGTACGCGTCTGGGCGGCCGGCGGTCCGGACGCCGCGACCGCCGCCGACGCGGCCCGGGAGTCGGCGGCCGGCCTGCGTACCGTCGTGCTCGTCGAGGGGGTCAGCGACCAGTTCGCGGTGGAGGCGCTGGCTGAGCGACGGCGCCGCGATCTGGCCGCCGAGGGCGTGTGCGTGGTGCCGCTCGGAGGCGCGATGAGCGTCGGTCGTTACCTGCGGCTCTTCGGCGCGCAGGGCCTCGCCGTGACCGTGCGGGGGCTGTGTGACGAGGCCGAGGAGGGCTTCTTCCGGCGTGGCCTGGAGCAGGTGGGTCTCGGCGCCGGCCTGACCCGGTCGGCAATGGAGGAGCTCGGCTTCGGTGTCTGCGTGACCGACCTGGAGGACGAGCTGATCCGCGCGCTCGGCAGCGACGGCGTCGAGCGGGTCATCGCCGAGCAGGGGGACCTGGCCCGGTTGCGGGTCTTCCAGAACCAGCCCGCCCAGCGTGGGCGCCCGGTCGAGCGGCAACTACGCCGCTTCCTGGGGACGATGAGTGGCCGCAAGGCCCGCTACGCGGGGGCGCTCGTGCGCGCTCTCGAGCCGGGTGCCGTGCCCCGCCCGCTGGACCAGCTGCTCGCCGGTTGACCGGCCCGATCCCCAGTCGACCTGCCCGATCCGGCTGCGCGCGGGCGTCGGTGCGGGGGTTCTGCCGAAGGCAGATCCGCTCGCCGTGAACAAGAGCGCAATCCGCCACACCCATCCGCCAGGGTGGAGCACATGAGATTGCTGGTGTTGGGCGGTACGGGTTTCGTGGGCGGTGCGACGGTCGCCGAGGCGGTTCGCCGGGGCTGGTCGGTGACGGTGTTCAACCGAGGGCTGCACGGGTCGGTCCCGCCCGGCGTACACCGGTTGCGGGGTGACCGGAGCGCGCCGGACGGCCTGGCGGTGCTCGCGGACGGCGAGTGGGATCTGGTGGTCGACACCTGGGACGGCGCGCCGCGCGCCGCGCGCGCCGCTGCCCGTGCGCTGGTCGACACCGTGGGGCACTACACCTACGTGTCCAGCGGGTCGGTCTACGCCGACCCGGTGGCGCCCGGCTCGGACGAGACCGCGCCGGTGGCCGACGCCGACCCGGACGCTGCCGACGGCGACTACCAGCAGCTCAAGGCGGGGGCGGAGCGGGCGGTGCGGGAGGTCTTCGGTGACCTGGCGCTGATCGCCCGGGCCGGGCTGATCCTCGGGCCGGGGGAGGACATCGGCCGGCTGCCCTGGTGGCTGAGCCGTATTGCGCGGGGCGGCGACGTGCTTGCCCCCGGCCCGGCCGAGCTGCCGATCCAGTGCATCGACGTGCGCGACCTGGCCAGCTGGATGCTGGACCAGGGCGCCCGAGCGCGGGGCGGGACGTTCAACGCGGTCAGCCGCCCCGGGCACAGCACCATGGGTGAGCTGCTCGGCGAGTGCGTGGCGGTCACCGGCTCCGACGCCCGGCTGCGCTGGACCGACCCCGAGTCGATCCTCGCCGCCGGGGTGGAGCCGTGGAACGACCTGCCGATCTGGTTGCCGCTCGGGCATCCGTACCGCTGGCTGCTGGAGCGGGACACCAGCCGGGCCCACGCGGCGGGGCTGACCTGCCGGCCGGTGGCCGAGACCGTGGCGGACACGTGGCGGTGGTTGCGGGAGGTGGGCACGGTTCCGCCGCGCGCCGGCAGGCCCCGTCGCGGTGCGGTCGGCCTGGACCCGGCCCGGGAGGCCGCACTGCTCGCCACCCAGCCGGCGGCGGGCTGACCGGCGGCCGCCGGATCACTCACGTGGAGGCGCCGGACAGCCGTTCACCGGTGACGGCGGGTGCGGCCGTAGTCATCATTGCGGGCTGGTACCCCATTTGTTATCACGGGCGGTAGCGGACATAGACAAACCTGTAAGCCAGCCCTACAGTTCGGCCGACTAGTTCTCATCAGCACGGGGGTTTTTGATGACCACTGGCCGCTGGCTGCTGCCCGCGCTCCTAAAGAGACGTTCCCTTCTCGTAGTCGGAAGCGCGGTCGCGCTTCTCGGCACATCCGTCGCGGTGCCCGCACAGGCCGTGCCGGCTGCCGCGTCGAAACCGTCAACCGCCATCTCCGAGACCGCCGACCCCGCCTCGGCGTCCGCCGCCGCGCGCCGCTCCGGTAAGCGGGTGGAGGTCGCGTCGGCGCGTACCGAACTGACCCAGGTGTTCGCCAACCCGTCCGGGGGCTTCACGGCGGAACTGGCCGTGGTGCCGCAGCAGGTCAAGCGCCCCGACGGCTCGTGGGCGGTCGTCGACCTCGCGCTACGTCGGGGTGCGGACGGCTGGCGGCCGACGGCGTCGGTTGCGGACGTGCGCTTCTCCGACGGTGGCGATGCCGCCGCGGTGGTCCTGTCCCGCAACGGCCGGTCGTTCTCCCTGTCCTGGCCGGGTGGTCTACCCCGACCCTCGGTGTCCGGTGACTCGGCCACCTACACCGACGTGCTGCCCGGCACGGACCTGGTGCTGCGGGCCACCCGGACCGGGTTCACCCACGTCCTCGTGGTCAAGACGCCGGAGGCAGCGGCGAACCCGCGTCTGCGCGAACTCCGCTTCGACCTGGGCGGCGACGCGCGGGTGGTGCGGGGTCGAGACGGTCGCCTGTCGGCGCTCGCCGGCGACGAGGTCCTCGCCGCCGCCGACAGCGCCGTCATGTGGGACTCCCACGCCGGTGTCGCAACGTCAGGCCAGCGATCGGCGACGGCCTCGGCCGGGGACGCCGCGTCCGCGGGTGGGTCGTCGTCCGACCTCTCGTCGTCGGCGGCGCCGGGTGACAGAGCGCGTGTCGCCGCCGTCGATGTCCAGGTCGCCGACGGTGACCTGGTCCTCCGCCCGGACGCCGCGTTGCTCTCGCCGGCCGGCGCGACCTTCCCGGTCTACATCGACCCGGCCTGGTCCACCGGCAAGTCCCGATGGGCGTACTCGACGAACAACAACAGCAACAACACGGACACCTCGGTGGCCCGGGTGGGCCGGGACCCGGACTCCGGGAAGCTGTACCGGTCCTACTTCGACTTCCCGTTGACCACCGTGCGGGGCAAGCACATCGAGTCCGCGTATGTGCAGATGAAGCTGGATCACTCCTGGTCGTGCGGCAACACGCCGACCTACATGTACCACTCTGGTGGCATCGCCTCGACTCCGCGTACCAACTGGGCGCCGAAGCTGATCGGCTTGAAGTCCTCGGCCAGCTCGCACGCCAACGAGGGCTCCGGGTGCTCCGACTCGCCACAGCCGGACATGACCGTCAACTTCACCGGGTCCGCGGTCACCAGCGTGATCCAGTCCTCCGCGACCAGCAGTGCCACCAACATCACCTTCGGCTTCTGCGCGTGCAGCGCCACCGACGGGTCGGGCGAGTCCACGACCGACCGGTGGAAGAAGTTCTTCCCGGGCAACGCGAAGCTGGTGGTCGACTTCGACTCCATCCCCGGTAAGCCGAACAACCTGCAGGCGGCCGGCGTTGCCTGCTCGGCCAGCACGACGCTGGTCATCGGCACCCTGAAGCCGACGTTCTCCGCGATCTTCCCGGACGCGGACGGTACGCAGGCGCTGACGACCGGGTACGAGTGGGTCCAGGTACCCGCCAACGGTGTGATCGACGCGTCGACCCCGCGCCGGTCGGCGCCGGCCGGAGCGTCGGTTCCCGCCGGAGGTCGCTCGACGACGGCCGCGGTGACGGCCGGCGAGGGGGTGACATACGCGTTCCGCGCCAAGGCGACGGACCCCGCTCCGTACAGCCGGACGAGTGTCTGGTCCGACTGGTGCAAGTTCATGGCCGACACCAAGGTGCCGCCGGTGACCGCGACGCTGACCTCCGGAACTGGGTTGCCGGGCAGCACGGCGACCTTCCTCATCTCGTCCACCGATTCCACGGTGACCAAGTTCCGGTACGGCTGGATCAACCCGCCGGTCACCGAGGTCACGGCGGTGGGTCGCATAGTGATGAGGCCACCGAGCGAACCCATCACCGTGAAGCAGGCGCAGGTATCGCTGGTGGTGCCCAAGTACGGATTGAACACGCTCTACATCTCCGCAACCGATGGTGCCGGCAACATCGGCTACGGTTCGCTGGAGTTCACGGCCCCTCGGCCGGCGCCCGCCACGGCCCGCTGGGGTCTGGAGACCTACCCCGGGGTCACGGCGTCGCAGGCACTCGACGACACGCAGCAGTCGCCCCCCTCGGGCAGGACCCCGCTGTCCTCGGGCAGCGTCTCGTGGACCGGAGATCTGCGGCTGATTCGCGGCGAGACCGCCTCGTTCAACGGCACCTCGTCCAGCCTGGCCACAACCGGGCCGGTGGTGGACACCACGGAGTCGTTCAGTGTCGCGGGTTGGGTACGCCTGGCGGCGCTTCCCACCACGGCGGACATGGCGGTCGCCGCCCAGGCCGGCACCAGCACGGCCGGCTTCGTGTTGGGTACCCGGCTGGAGGGTTCCCCGCTGACGCCGCGCTGGTCGTTCCTGATGAAGGACACCGACCTGCAATCCAGTTCCACCCGAGCAGCGGTCAGCTCCGCCCTGACAACGGCGGACGTCGGGCGGTGGACGCACATCGCCGGTGTCTACGACAAGACCGCCGGGAAGATCCGGCTCTACGTCAACGGCAAACTCACCGCCGAGACGGATCGGACCGCGGCCGCGTGGAGCGCCGGTGGCCCGTTCAGCGTCGGGCGGGGCTGGACCTCGGGCGCGCCGGCCAACTGGCTGAAGGGCAACCTGGCCGACGTGCAGGTGTACGACCGGGTGCTGGTCGACCACGACTTCACCGGTCAGCTCGCCGAGGATCCGGACTCCGGAGGCTTCGACGAGCCGGGAATGCTGTCGGCGGTCAAAGTGGGTGACTGGGGCTTCGGCAACGGCATGCCGTGCTACGTGGAGTCGACGGACCCCACCCTGTGCAGCGCGCCGGAGGACGGTCAGTTCGGCCGCAGGCTGGCTCTGACGGCGGGCGCCGATTTCGGCTCTCTCTCCGACGACAAGTTCCTGACGCTGGACCGACAGGGCATCGAGGATCCGGCCCAGCTGACGACAGAGTACGGGCGCTCACAGGACAATCTCGCCGAGCCGCAGAACCCGGTCTGGCAGGACGGCCGCGTGCTGCGTACGGATCAGTCCTTCTCGGTGTCCGTCTGGGTGCGACCTGACGCACAGGCACTGGGCACCATGACCGCCGTCAGTCAGGCCGGCACGCAACAGTCGGCCTTCTACCTCGGCCAGCGTGCCTTCACGGTGGGCACCACGACCGAGTACCGGTGGTGTGTCAGCGTCTTCGGCGTCGACGACGATGACACCACGGGTCAGACCGTGGCGGTTCCGATGACGTCGGGGGTCCTGACGGAGGACGACTGGGCCCGGTGGACGCATCTGGTCGCCGTCTACGACGCGTCCCGGCGCGAGATCCGGCTCTATGTCAACGGAAAGCAGGAGGGGATCAAGGGTTTCAGCAGCGGCACCTTCACCGGCGCCTTCGACGCGACCGGTCCGCTCGTCGTCGGCGCTGCCCGCTTCACCCCAGTGGGCGGAACGACACGGTGGGTCGACCTCTGGCGGGGCGACATCGACAAGCTCGGCCTCTATCAGGGTGCACTGACCGACGCGACGGTCAAGACGCTCTTCGATGCGGAGTCGCCGGAGTCGGTGGAAGCACCCGAGGACTGACCGCTCCGCAGCCCCTGACCGAACCCCGCACGTCGACCTCGTCCGTGGAGGCATGGTGAACCCCTACCCAAAAACTCTCCGTAAAACCCTTCAAAAGCCCCATAAAACCGGCAAGGCTCTCCTGGCGGGGTTGCTCAGCGCCGCTTTGTTGACCATGGGGCTGTCGGTTCCGGCGCAGGCCGCGCCGGGCGGCCCCAAGCCCGGGACCGGTCAGCGAGAGAAGCTCGACAAGGACGGCGGCCCGGCGGTCGGTCGTGCCCGGCCGACGAAGGCCGTACCGAACGCCAAGCCCGCCGCGCCCGTGTGGCCCGCCCCGGGCGAGGCGACGGTGACCCTGCCGTCGGACGGCGCGGCAGGCGCGGCCGGTCAGCGCCGCTCCTCGTCCTCGGCGGTGCGCGCTGGTGCGCTGCCGGTGTCGGTCCAGCGGGCGACCGGCACGGCAGGCGCCCGAACCTCGGCGGTCTCGGTCCAACTGCTGGACCGCGCGGCCGTGCCGGCCCGGTGGCGCGACGGACTGATGCTGCGGATCGACGACGCCGGTCAGGCCGCCGCGCGGTCCACGACACCCGGTCAGCCCGGCGCGGCCACCGTCTCGGTGGACTACCGCGGTTTCCGGGACGCCTTCGGTGGCGACTGGGCATCTCGGCTGCGGCTGTGGCAGGTCCCCGAGTGCGGACTGCGCGACCCGCAGCGGGCCGAGTGCGCGGCCAAGCCCCTGATCTCCAGGAACGACGGCACCTCGGTGACCGCCGAGGTGCCGGTGGCCGCCGACAGCGCGGCGGCGCGGACCGCCGGGCAGGCCGGGACGCTCGTCGCGCTCGCCGCGGGCAGCTCGGGTCCGGAGGGTGACTTCTCCGCGACCCCGATGTCGGCCAGCGCCACCTGGTCGGCGGGCACGTCGACCGGTGGCTTCTCCTGGTCGTACCCGATGCGGATGCCGCCAGCGATCGGCGGCCCGGCACCCAGCCTCGGCCTCTCCTACACGTCCGACGCGGTCGACGGCCAGTCCGACGCCTCGAACAGCCAGCCGTCGTGGGTCGGTGAGGGCTTCAGCCTCTGGTCCGGCTACATCGAGCGCAGCTACGTCCCGTGCGCCGACGACATGAGCGGCGGCAACAACAGCTCCAACCGCACCGGGGACCAGTGCTGGCGCTCCGAGAACGCGACGATGTCGCTGAACGGTCGGGGTGGCGAACTGATCTTCGAGGCCGGCAAGGGCTGGCACAGCCGCAACGAGGACGGCACGAAGATCGAGAAGCTGACCGGCACCGCCAACGGTGACGACGACGGTGAGTACTGGAAGGCGACCACGCCCGACGGCACGCAGTACTTCTTCGGCCGCAACACGCTGCCCGGTCAGAGCGCCACCACCGAGTCCGCCTGGACCGTCCCGGTCGCCGGCAACCACGCGAACGAACCGTGCAACGGCTCCTCGTTCGCCTCGTCGTTCTGCAACCAGGCCTGGCGGTGGAACCTCGACTACGTCGTCGATCCGCGCGGCAACACCCTGTCGTACTGGTACGAGAAGGAATCCAACTACTACGCCAAGCTCGCCACCTCCACCAACAAGGCGTCCTACGTCCGCGGCGGATCGCTGCGGCGGATCGACTACGGCACCTGGGACCGCAGTTCCACCGACCGCTCGGTCAAGCCCCTGGCCCAGGTCGTCCTCGACATCGCGGACCGCTGCGTGACCGACTGCTCGAACCGGGGCAACTGGAAGGACGTCCCCTGGGACCAGGAGTGCACGGCGGCCGCGGCGGACTGCAAGGAGAACTACGGTCCGACGTTCTGGACGACCAAGCGGCTCTCGACGGTCACCACACAGGTCTGGGACACCACCAAGACCACCCCGGGCTGGCAGCCGGTGGACTCCTGGACGCTGGGTCACACCTATCCGCCCGTCGGTGACGGCAGTGACCACGCCGGAATGTGGCTTACCTCGCTGGTGCACAAGGGCCTGGTCGGGGGCACCGTCGTCATGCCGCCGGTGACCTTCGAGCCGGTGTCGATGGCGAACCGGGTGTTGAGCAAGAACAACACCAGCAACAACCGGATGCGGATCGGCAACATCTTCACCGAGACCGGGGGGCAGATCCAGGTCACGTACAGCCTGCCTGACTGCAAGAGCAACAGCCTTCCGTCCGCCCCGAACACCAATACGCGCCTCTGCTACCCGGTGGTGGGGCCCGACCCGTACGAGCCGGGCAAGGAACTCACCGAGTACTGGCACAAGTACGTCGTCAAGCAGGTGTCCGAATCGGACATCAAGGTCATGGCCGGCGGCACGGACCACGGCCAGCCGGTGCAGAACACCTACTACGACTACGTGGGCGACCCCGCCTGGCACTACGCCGACGACAACGGGCTGGTGCAGCCGAAGCGCAAGACGTGGAACCAGTTCCGCGGCTTCGGGCAGGTGGAGGTCCGCAAGGGCGACGCCCCGGCCCAGACACTGACCCGCACGACCTTCCTGCGCGGCATGCACGGTGACCGGCTCGCTCCGTCCGGCGGCACCCGTGACGTCACCGTCGGCGCCTCGCTCGGTGGCGAGACGGTGTACGACGAGGACCAGTTCGCTGGCATGGTCCGCGAGCAGGTCGTCTACAACGGCGTCGAGAGCAAGCCGGTCAGCAAGACGGTCAACGTGCCGTGGCGATCGAAGGCGCTCGCGACCCGCACCATCAACAAGGACGTGGTCTCGGCCCACTTCACGAACACCCGGGTCACCTACAACGCCGTGGCGCTGGGGGTCAACGGGGCATCCGGCTGGCGCACCTCGCGTACGGTGTCGGCCTTCAACGAGGACTACGGCAGCACCGAGTCGATCCAGTCCGACGGCGACGTCGGCAAGACCGGTGACGAGACCTGCACCACCTACCTCTACAACCGCAACACCGACGCGAACCTGCTCGGGACGGTCAAGCAGATCACCGTCAAGGCTCTGCCCTGTGCCACCGCGCCCGCCAGCCAGGACGACATCGTGGCGGACGAGCGCAAGTTCTACGACGGCGCCACCAGCATCGACGCTCAACCCACCCGGGGTGAGGTCACCCGGATCGACCGGCTCAAGGACTGGTCCGTCGCCGGTGGCACGGTCTGGCAGACCATCAGCCAGGCCACCTTCGACGCCTACGGGCGTCCGGCGACCGCTACCGACGCCCGTGGCCGCACGGTGAAGACGGTGTACACCCCCGCGACCGGTGGACCCGTCACGAAGGTGACCACCCAGACGCCGGATCCGAACGGCGGCACCGTCGACTGGGAGAACAGCATCGAGGTGCGGCCCTACTGGGGCCAGCCGGTCAGCACCAAGGACTACAACGGCAAGCAGTCCGACCTGGTGTACGACCCCATGGGGCGGCTCGCCAAGGGCTGGAAGGTCGGCTGGCCGCAGGCGGATCACCCGAACAGCCCGTCGGTCGAGTACACCTACTACTACGCGCCCAACCGGGATGCCTACCCATACACGAAGAGTCGGGTCCTCCACGCCGGCGGCGGGTACCTGACGTCGTACGACATCATGGACGCCTTCCTGCGGCCTCGCCAGACGCAGGCAGCCGGGGTGGGCGGTGGCCGGGTCGTCACCGACACCCTCTACGACGCGACCGGTCGGGCCGTGACCTCCTACCAGGCCCACGCCGAGCCGGGCACGCCCGACGGCGCGCTCTGGTGGGAGCCCGAGTGGTCGGTGCCGGCGTTGACCAAGGCGCTCTACGACAACGCCTCCCGGCCCACCGACCAGGTGTTCTTCGGCACCGACGGGGTCACCAACCTCATCGAGAAGTGGCGCACCAGGACCGAGTACCTCGGCGACACCACGAAGGTGACCCCGCCGCCGGGCGGCACCGTCACCACCACCAAGACCGACGTGCAGGGCCGGACGGTGGAGCTGCGCCAGCAGACCGACCGGACGCAGGTAACGCCGGACCACGTCACGACCTACACCTACAACCGCAAGGGCCAGCTCACCCTCGTCCGGGACACGGCCCAGAACGAGTGGGTCAACACGTACGACGTCAAGGGCCGCCAGACCAGCGCGAAGGACCCGGACAAGGGCACCACCACGACCACCTTCACCCAGTACGACCAGGTGGAGACGGTCACCGACGCCAACGGTGTGCTCGTCAACGAGTACGACTCGTTGGGGCGGCGCAAGGGTCTCTACGCCGGCAGCGTGGGCGCCGCGAACAAGCTGGCCGAGTGGAAGTACGACAAGCTCTACACCGGTCAGACCGTCCGAGGTCAGCTCACCGAGAGCATCCGCTACGAGTCGGCCGGATCGTCGAACGCCTACAAGTGGCAGGTGCGCGGCTTCAGCGACCGCTACCAACCCACCGGCACCAACTACGTCATCCCGACCAACGAGGCTGCGAATCTCGCCGGCACCTGGGTCTACGGCTACGAGTACTCGCCCTACGACGGCAGTCCGACGGCGGTCACCTATCCGGCCGGCGGTGGTCTGACCACCGAGAAGGTCCAGACGACGTACGACTCGACGACCGGGCTACCCACCGAACTGTCCACCAATCTGATCAACGTGGGTCGCTACGTGATCGGCCAGCAGTACACCCAGTACGGCGAGCCGACGCTCACCACCCGCAAGACCGACGGCGGCGTGTACGTCGAGGACAACACCTACTACGACCTCACCACCCGACGCGTCGACCGGATGACGGTCAAGCCGGAGACCGCCGCCGGAACGGTGGTGGACACCGACTACGAACACGACGCCGTCGGCAACATCCTCTGGATCAAGGACACCCCGCAGGTCGGCACGGCGGACACCCAGTGCTTCCGCTACGACGACCTGCGCCGGATGACCAACGCGTGGACGCCCAAGGCGGGTGTCGAGTGCAAGACGGATCCGAGCGTGTCGAACCTGGGCGGCCCGGCCCCGTACTGGCACGAGTGGACCGTCGACGCGGTCGGCAACCGCAGCACGGAGAAGGTGCACACGGCGGCGGGTGACACCACCCGCACGTACACGTCGCCGGCCAGCGGCAAGGACGCCGTACGACCGCACGCGGTCACCTCGGTCCTCACCGAGGCGCCCGGCCAGGCCGCCGTCACTACCCAGTACGCCTACGACAATGTCGGCAACATGACCTGCCGGCCGGCGGCCACCACGGCGAACAACTGCGCCAACGGGACCAACTCGCAGACGCTGAAGTGGAACACCGAGGGCAAGCTCGCCTCGGTGAGCGTCGGCGGGCAGACCGTCGAAACCAACATCTACGACGCCGAGGGCGCGCGTCTGATCCGTCGCGACTCCAGCGGGAGCACGCTCTACCTGCCGGGTCAGGAGATCCGGCGCGACAACAACTCCATCGTCACCGGCACCCGCTACTACAGCTTCGCCGGCAGGATGGTCGCCAACCGTACGCCCAGCGCGCTGACCTGGCTCTACTCGGACCACCAGGGCACCCAGCAGACCGGCATCAACGCCGCGTCCCAGGCGGTCACCGTCCGCCGACAGACACCGTACGGCGACCCCCGCGGCACCCAGCCGCAGTGGACGAACAACAAGGGCTTCGTCGGCGGCGACAAGGATCCGACGGGCCTGACCAATGTCGGAGCCCGGCAGTACGACACCGCTCTGGGACGGTTCATCTCCGTCGACCCGGTGCAGGACCTCGCGGATCCGCAGCAGTGGAACGCGTACGCCTACAGCAACAACAACCCGATCACGTTCTCCGACCCGAGCGGCCTGCGGGCCTGCTCCGACGACGCCTGCGGTCCGGGCGCCGACTACGAGGACATGTACGGCAACTACGTCGAGGTCAAGGGCGACAACGACGGCTGCGGTGGTAGTTGTGGCGACGACGACTGGGCCGAGGCCCGCGCGGCGCACGAAGCCGGTGGCGGCAACGGTGGCGGCGGTGGCAAGGGTGGCGGCAAGAACGGTGGCCCCACCGACGAGGAGATCAAGCGGGCCAAGGAGGTCAAGAAGCAGAACGCCGTCTCGATCATCATCCAGGCCGGCGGGAAGCTCCTGCTCGACTTCTTCGGCATCAACGACATCCTGGACTGCATCCACGGCGATCTGATGGCCTGTGCCTTCACGCTCGCCGGCATGCTGCCCGTGGGTAAGGCCCTCCAGTTCCTCCGCAAGGCCAAGCCCATGGCCAAGACGATCACCAGGGCCGGTAAGGCGCTGTTGAAGTGGAGCCAGGAGACGAAGTGGGCTGACGACGTCCTCGAGGCAGCCGAGAGTTGTCTGGTAAAACGGCACAGTTTCGCGCCGGGGACGAAGGTGGTGCTGGCCGGCGGCGGTTACAAGGCCATCGAGGAGTTGCGCGAGGGTGACCTGGTCCTCGCCACCGACCCGGAGACCGGAAAGACCGAGGCTCGCGAGGTCACCAGGACGCACCGCAACGAGGATGCGGACCTGACGGACCTCACGGTCAAGGCCGACGGCGCCGAGGCGACGGTCATCAAGACCACCCAGCACCACCCGTTCTGGAGTGAGGATCGTCAGGACTGGATCGACGCGGCCGACGTCCAGGTCGGTGAGGCGCTGCGGGCGCTCGACGGCACGGCGATCACGGTCCAGGCCGTCCGGTCGTACGCCGGCCTGGAAGCGATGTACGACCTCACGGTCGCCGACATCCACACGTATTATGTGGTGGCTGGCGCTACCCCTGTGCTCGTTCACAACAACAACTGCCCTGTGTACACGGTGGGCGGGCCGAGGGTTCGCCCAGGGAAAGATATCGATGTAGATGCGGACGGCTTCGTCAATGGGCCTTCTGCTGAGCAACTGAAGTCTCTGGATGTGCAGGGCCTCTCTACGTTCGATTCGGTGGAAAACGCCAGCCGTGTCGGGTTGAAGGGGCAGGTCCGTACCCCTACGGATTCACTTCCAGACGGGTTGGGTGTTATCGCTGACGGCAGAGGGGTCGGGGGTCCACGCGCACTTGGTCACCACACGATTTACCCCACACGTCGCATGTCGTTCGATGAGTATGTAGGCCTCATCCAAGGGATGAACTGGCAGAACATAGGAAAGAAGTTGTGAGTCCAGAAACAGATGCCCTGGGGATGGAGAAATGGCGTGCCTTGGTGGCAGCCGAGCAAGAGGTCGCTCGGTGTCGCGCTGAGGTGAATCAATCACCCTCCCGCGCGGACGTGCTGGCGAAGGCGCTGTCAAGCAGTTCGGCGTGGGATCGGTCTGCCGCCCTGGACTTCCTTCGCCTCCTGCCTGAAGACGTTCCGAAGCTGCTCGACTTGCTGGTCGACCTGTCCCTATCGAGCGGATGGACGCTGCCCGCCCGTGAGGCGATCCGGTCAGCCCGGAAGGAGATCGACCCGTCGCAGTTCGCGCGGGTAGCGCTGGAATGCCTGTCCAACGGGGACGCCGAGGATTATCTCAGGCTGGCTGACGTGCTGGCCGAGGTCGAAGCGTGGGAGGCTCTGAGTGCAGTGATCGGCAGAGCCGCCGAGAGCGGCGATCCTGGCATCCGCGGGGTTTCCCGCAGTTACACCGAAAGTCACGGCGGCATGTTGCCTTGATTGGTGAATAGCCTGCTCTGGTCGAGCTGAGCTGTGTGTTACCCGAATCTCCGCCCCGTGGAGTTCGGGCCCGAAGCCCCGTCGGGTGCGTTCCCGGCGGGGCCTCGGCGCGTGGCGACGGCAGTGGAGGACGACAGCGTCAGCGGCGGGATGGAGGCAAGGTGGAGAGATACCAGCACCTGCGTTCCCTCATCTCGCACCTCCTCGACGAATCTCCGTTGACGTCGACGGACGTCATCGCCGATGTTCGTCATCTGATGAACGTGGGCGAACAGGAGTTGGCCTTCGACACGATGTGCTCGTGGCTATACGAGGATGATCTCCCGATCACCTCCGCCTACTACGAGCGTCTTGTGTCAGCCGCGAAGGAACTGGAAATGCCGAGGTCGATCAGCAAGCTGGACGAGCTCATCGCGGATTAACGGGTTCGGGAGGCTGTTCGCCCCTCCTGCCGGGCGTGCGGCGACCGGAGCAGCGGTCGGTGAGGTCGGGTGGGCTCTCGAGATCAGAGAGCCCACCCGACCGGTCAGGATCGGCCATGGGTCTTGATTGCCTGATCAGCGGCTCCGTATCGGGTAGTCCAGCACCTCGTCAACCGCACGCCGTGGCGTCGGCCGGCCCGGCTGGCCGTACCCGATGCGCAGCACCATCTGCGGCGCGCCGAACCGCCCCAGCGACACCCGCAGCTGCTCCCGGGCCGTGGGCACCTCGATCGGCTGGGACAGCATCGACACGCTCAATCCCGAGTCGGTGGCGGTGAGCAGCACCCGTTGCAGGGCCTGACCGGCGACCACCTGGTCGATGGCGGTGTTGCCGACCGAGCCGAGCACCCCCACCAGCGGCTCGGGTTCGAAGTCCCGTCCCGGCGCCCGGTCGCGCCCGCCGAAGCCGCGCGTCGGCAGCACGTCCTGCGGCTCGTACTGCGGGCCGCCGGCCGCGACCGGCACGCCGTCCGGCGCGGGCTCCCGGCGCAGCCACCGCTCGCGTTCCGCCCGGTAGGCGGGGTCGCGCTCCAGCACCCGGTGCGCGCTGCGGGCGATCTCCCCGAACGCCGTCACCGCGCTCACCCCGATCAGAAACTCCAGCCAGCACTCCTCGGCGCGGGCGGCCTCACCGAGGCGCCACCGCGCCTCGGACGGCACCGGGTCTGGCCAGAACGGCAGCCGGTTGCTGAACCGGCGGGGGATGGCCGCGTGCAGGCTCTGCTCGGCGGGTGTGGGCCGGCGCGGGATGTCCGGCACCAGCCGAGCCAGCAGATCCGGCTCGGCCGGGTCGGGGCGCAGCCGTACCCGGGCCGGGACGCCGGCCACGGCCAGCGCGACCCGCAGGTTGAACAGGGCTGCACCGCACGCGACCCGTACGCCCCAACCGCTCGGATCGGTTGCCGGCAGCCGCCGGGCCGGGTCGGCCAGCACCTCGATCCCACCGTCGCGCAGCCGTAACCGCCACGGCTGTGTGTTGTGCAGCGATGGCGCGCGGACCGCGTCCGAGGCGGCGGCCCGCAGTTGGGCTGTGGTGTAGCCGAGGTCCATGGCGGTGCTCCTTCCGGTGGACCGGTCGTTCAGCCGCAACGGCCGGCGCACCCCCCACGGTCCGCCGGTCCAGCCGCGCCGAGCAGGGCCGGACGTCCCGACCGCCCGGGCCCGACCGCCCCACCGACAGTCGGTCCCTCCGGTCGGGACCTTCGGCCCGTGCGCCTGCCGAGCGGCGCGGGTAGAAACGAGGGATGATCCGCGTCTTCCTCCTCGACGACCACGAGGTCGTCCGCCGTGGCCTGGCCGACCTGCTGCAGAGCAGCGGTGACATCGAGGTGGTCGGCGAGTCCGGCTCCGCGCAGGAGGCGTCCCGCCGCATCCCGGCGCTGCGGCCCGACGTCGCGATCCTCGACGCCCGGCTGCCCGACGGCAACGGCATCGACGTGTGCCGCGACATCCGGGCCGTCGACTCGTCCATCAAGGGCCTGATCCTCACCTCGTACGAGGACGACGAGGCGCTGTTCGCCGCGATCATGGCGGGGGCCGCCGGGTACGTGCTCAAGCAGATCCGTGGCACCGACCTGGTCGACGCGGTGCGTCGGGTGGCAGCCGGGCAGTCCCTGCTCGACCCGGCGATCACCACCCGGGTGCTGGAACGCATCCGCAACGGCGTCGAGCAGCCGCGCGAGTTGAAGTCGCTCACCGAGCAGGAGCGGCGGATCCTGGAGTACGTGGCCGAGGGGCTGACCAACCGGGAGATCGCGGGAAAGATGTTCCTCGCCGAGAAGACGGTGAAGAACTACGTCTCCAGCGTGCTGGCCAAGCTGGGCCTGGAGCGCCGCACCCAGGCCGCCGTCCTGGCCACCCGTCTGTTGGGCAAAACGCCCTGAGCCGACCCGCGCCGGTCAGTCGCGCAGGGGCACCGACCAGCACAGCTCGGTGCCGTGCGCCTCGACCGGGCGGATCGTGAAGGTGCCGCCGAGGCGGTCGGCGCGTTCCCGCAGGTTGATGAGGCCACCTCGGGCGGCGGCCGGGTCGCAGCCCACCCCGTTGTCGGTGACCGTCACGCTGACCTGCCCGCCGTCGACGCGTACGGCCACGTCGACGCGGGTGGCCTGCGCGTGGCGGACCGTGTTGGACAGCGCCTCGCGCAGCACGGCGGTGAGATCCGGGCGGAGGGCGTCCGGCACGGCGCTGTCCACCGGGCCGGTCACCTCCAGGTGCGGCTTGAAGCCCAGCGACTCGGCGGCCAACTCGATGGCCTCGCGGATCTCGGTGCGCAGCGCGGCGGTCATCGGCGTCCGCAGCTCGAAGATGGTGCGCCGGATGTCGCGGATGGTGGCGTCGAGGTCGTCGACGGCCGCGTTGATCCGCTTGGCCACCTCGGGGCGGGCCATCATCGGCGCGGCGCTCTGCAACTGCAGGCCGGTGGCGAAGAGCCGCTGGATCACCACGTCGTGCAGGTCGCGGGCGATCCGTTCGCGGTCCTCCAGGACCACCAGCAGCTCCCGTTCCTCCTGGCCGCGGGCCCGTTCCATGGCCAGCGCCGCCTGACCGGCGAAGCTGCCCAGCAGCGCCACGTCCTCGGCGCTGGCACCGCCGCCGCGCTCCGGCCGGTGCGCCACGATCAGCACGCCGTGCAGAGTGTCGGCGGTGGCCAGCGGTGAGACGATCGCGGGCCCGGTGTGCAGCAGCGCCGGCCACGGCGCGGCGTGTGCCAGGTCGTCCACCTGGTCGTGCCGGCCCTGAGCCACGGCCGCCCCGAAGCTGGTGTCGACGGCCGGCAGGACCGCGCCGACCAGCGCCCGGGCCCGCTCGTCGACGCCGTCGACGACCTCGACGGTGAACTGCGCGGTCTCGCTGTCGTGGAGCAGCACCAGCGCCAGCTCCGCCTCGGCGACCTCCCGGGCCCGGCGGGCGACCAGCGCCAACGCGTCGGTGCGGCGCACCTCACCGAGCAGCACCGTGGTGATCTCGGCGGTCGCGGCGAGCCAGCGTTCCCGCCGGTGGGCCAGGGCGTACAGGCGGGCGTTCTCGATGGCCACGCCCGCGGCGGCCGCGAGCGCGACGACGATCTCCTCGTCGTCCTCGGTGAACTGCGCGCCGCCCTGCTTCTCGGCCAGGTAGAGGTTGCCGAACACCTGCTCCCGGATGAGCACCGGCACGCCCAGGAAGCTGTGCATGGGCGGGTGGTTGGTGGGGAAGCCGTAGGAGCGTGGGTGCTGGGTGATGTCCGGCATGCGCAGCGGGCGGGAATCGTCGATGAGCAGGCCGAGCACGCCCCGCCCGTGCGGCAGGTCGCCGATCTGCGCGTGCTGCTCGGGCGTGATGCCGTGCACGATGAAGTCGTGCAGCAGCCGGTCCGGGCCGACCACGCCCAGCGCGCCGTACCGGGCGCCGACCAGCTCGCAGGCCGCCTGCACGATGCGTCGCAGGGTGGTGCGCAGATCCAGGTTGGTGCCGATGCCGACGACCGCGTCGAGCAGCGCCCGCAGCCGCTCCCGGCTGGTCATCACCTCGCCGACGCGGTCCAGCATCTCCTGCAACAGCTCGTCGAGGCGGACCCGGGACAGTGGGCTCAGCCCGAGCGACGGCGTCACCGGGGATTCCGGGCGGGGCTGCGGAACGCTGCTGGTCACCGCGCGATCGTAGCGTCGGCGTACACCGTCGATCGCCCGTCAGGCCCGCTCGCCGCGCACCGCGGAGGTGTCCACCACCTGCTCGCTGGCCAGCCGCGGGGTGTGCGGCGGGCCCGCGTGTGCCGGGTCCGCGATGCCCAGACGCAGCACGAGGTACGGGAAGCCGATGCCGGCGAGCACCTGACGCAGGGTCTGTCGGGTGCCCGGGACCTCGACCACCGCGCTCAGCGGCACCACCGACACGCCGAGCCGGGTGGCGGTCAGCCAGGCGGCGGAGAGCGCTTCACCCGCGCGCAGCCAGCTGTCCCGCTCGTCCTCGTCGCCGTGCAGCAGCGCGTACACCGCCGCCCGGTCGTGGCCGGGGCCGACCGGCAGGCTGCCGGGGCGGCCGAAGTCACGGCCGGGCACGGTGGTCTGTGGCGGCTGCTCGGGGAGCACCTCGGGGGGCAGACCGGTGCCGCTGTCGGCGCGGCTCGTCCAGTACGCCAGCTCGGCGCGCAGCTCCGGGTCCTCGGCCTCGACCGTGTCGGCGTGCCCGGCCGTGGCGGCCAGCTCCAGCACCTGGTCGCGGTCCAGGATCTGTAGGCGGCCGCCCTCTGCGGTGACCGCCTGGGCGATCTCCCCGATCGCGGCGGTCGGCACCGGCTCGTCGCTGACCGGCCGCCGGTCGGTGTGCCGCACCGACATGCACTGCACCATCCGCATGGCGTCCGGGTCGCCCGCGGTCCGGCTCAGGTCGGTCAGCCGGGCCAGCAGGTCGGTGTCGCCCGGGTCGGGCAGGCGCTGCACCACCGCGCGCCAGCCTTCGGCGGCGAGCGCCAGCCGGGCGTGGTGCAGGGCCGCGCCGCAGCTGATCGTGAGCAGCCGCCCCTCCGGGTCGCTGGCCGCGAGCTGCCGGTCGGTGACCGTACGCAGCTCCAGCGCGTCGGGGAGCACCCGCCACCGCCACGGCTGCGTGTTGTGCACCGAGGGGGCCTGGCCGGCGGTGGTGGCGGCCTCCGTCAGCGCGGTCGTCAGCTGACTGTCCTGACTCATCGTCACGACCTTTCCGTCTTAGCCATCGTGCCTCACCTGGCGCTGTCGCGCGGTGTGTTGCCGCTCCATCGTGGGGCAATCCCGGACGCCGGGCAGGGGCCGCAGGTCCCGAATCGGCGGGTCGTTGCGCCCACCTGGTGCCTCGACCGGCGGCCGGCTCGGGTGCCGGCGAATGCGTCGAGCCACCGGGACGCGCTGCTGTCGCGCCACCCGCCGACGCGGGCAGTCGAGCGGGCGCGGCCTCAGCGTTCCCGGACGACCGCGACCGGGCAGCCGGCGTGCTGGATCAGCTGCTGGCTGACCGAGCCGAGCAGCATCCCGGCCAGCCCACCCCGGCCTCGACTGCCGACCACCACCAACTGCGCGGACCGGCTCGACTCGATGAGCGTCCCCGCCGGGCTGCCCGCGACGAGGTCGAGCGTGATGTCCAGCTCGGGGAACGTCCGCCGCCACGGCTCCAGCGCCTCCTCGACGGCGGCCTGCTCGTCGGGCGTCCCGGCCGCCGCCTCGGGGCCGGGGGTCCAGGCGTGCAGCACGCGCAGCGGCACCCGGCGTTGGGCGGCCCGCTCGACCGCGAACCCGAGCGCCACCAGCGACGGCTCCGAACCGTCCACACCGACCGCCACCGGGGCTTCCGGTCCGCTGGCGGTCCCGTCGCGGACCACCACGACCGGGCAGTGCGCGTGCGCGGCGACCGCCACCGCCGTCGACCCGGCCAGCAGCCCGCCGAACCCTCCGTGGCCGCGGCTGCCGAGTACCAGCAGCCCCGCGTCGGCGGAGCGCTCCTGCAACACCAGGGCCGGCGGCCCGTCGTACACCTCGCCGGTGACCGTCAGGCCGGGGTGCGCGGCGGCGGCGTCCGCCGCGGCCTTGCGAACCAGGTCGTCCGCCTGTCTCCGGGCGGTGTCGTCCGGCCAGACGCCGGGCGCCACGCCCGGACCGACCCAACTGGCCACCGTCAGCCACTCGAAGACGTACGCCAGCCGCACCGGCTGGCCGCTGCGCTCGGCCTCGGCCAGCGCCCAGTCCAGGGCCACCGACGCGTCGGTGGAGCCGTCGTAGCCGACCAGGATCTCCGCGTCCCGCACGTCGTCCTCCTCAGGGGTTGGTCGGGTCGGTCTCGCGGACCCAGCGCCACTCGGCGACCCGGGGGTCGTCCTCGCCGTGTTCGCGGGTGTAGTCGCGGGCGGCCTGCCGGGCGTCGACCATGTCCTGGCGCAGGTGCGCGGCGCGGGCGCCGAGGCCGGGCACCCGGTCGATGACGTCGATGACCAGGTGGAAGCGGTCCAGGTCGTTGAGCATCACCATGTCGAACGGGGTGGTGGTGGTGCCCTCCTCCTTGTAGCCGCGCACGTGCAGGTTGCCATGGTTGGAGCGGCGGTAGGTCAGCCGGTGGATCAGCCACGGGTAGCCGTGGTAGGCGAAGATGACGGGCCGGTCCGCGGTGAAGATGGTGTCGAACTCCTTGTCGGGCAGGCCGTGCGGGTGTTCGGTGTCCGGCTGCAGGCGCATCAGGTCGACCACGTTGACCAGCCGCACCTTCAGCTCCGGCAGGTGCTCGCGCAGCAGCTCGGTGGCGGCCAGCGTCTCCAGGGTGGGCACGTCACCGCAGCAGGCCAGGATGACGTCCGGCTCGCTGCCGCCGTCGTTGCTGGCCCACTCCCAGATGCCCAGGCCACGCCGGGTGTGCTGGATCGCCTCCGTCATCGTCAACCAGTTCGGCGCGGCCTGCTTGCCGGCCACCACCACGTTGATGTAGTGCCGGCTGCGCAGGCAGTGGTCCATCGTGGCGAGCAGCGTGTTGGCGTCCGGCGGCAGGTAGACCCGCACCACCTCGGCCTTCTTGTTGACCACGTGGTCGATGAAGCCGGGGTCCTGGTGCGAGAAACCGTTGTGGTCTTGCCGCCAAACGTGACTGGACAGCAGGTAGTTCAGCGAGGCGAGGGGCTGCCGCCAGGGGATCGCCCGGGTCACCTTCAGCCACTTGGCGTGCTGGTTGACCATCGAGTCGACGATGTGGATGAACGCCTCGTAGCTGGTGAAAACGCCGTGCCGGCCGGTCAGCAGGTAACCCTCCAGCCAGCCCTGGCACAGGTGCTCGGAGAGCACCTCCATGACCCGGCCGTCGGGGGAGAGGTGGTCGTCGCCGGGGACCGTGCCGGCGATCCAGGCCCGGTCGGTCACCTCGAAGGCGGCGCCCAACCGGTTGGACGCGACCTCGTCCGGGCCGAACAGTCGGAACGTCTGCGGGTTGGCGGTGATCACGTCGCGGATCCACGGGCCGAGCACCCCGGTCGCGCCGGCCATCGGCTGGCCCGGCTCCCGGACGTCCAGGCCGTAGTCGCGGAAGTCGGGCAGGGTCAGGTCGCGCAGGACCACTCCGCCGTTGGTGACCGGGTTGGCGCTCATCCGTCGGTCACCGCGTGGCGGCAGCGTGCGCAGCTCGTCGACCGGAGCGCCGGTGGCGTCGAACAGCTCCTCCGGCCGGTAGCTGCGCAGCCAGTGCTCCAGTTCGGCCAGGTGGGCGGGGTTGTCGCGGACGCCCGACAGTGGCACCTGGTGGGCGCGGTACGTGCCCTCCATCTGGGTGCCGTCGATCTCGCGGGGGCCCGTCCAGCCCTTCGGCGTCCGCAGCACGATCATCGGCCAGCGGGGGCGCTCGACGACACCGCCGGAACGGGCCCGCCGCTGGATCTCGGCGATCTCGTCCAGCGCCCGGTCCATCGTCGCGGCGAGCGTGCGGTGCACCACGGCCGGGTCGTCGCCGGACACCACGTACGGCTGGTACCCCGAACCCCGCATGATGTCGAGCAGATCGGACTCGGGGATCCGGGACAGCACGGCCGGGTTGGCGATCTTGTAGCCGTTGAGGTGCAGGATGGGCAGCACCGCGCCGTCGCGGGCCGGATTCAAAAAGACGGTGGAGAGCCAGCTGCCGGCCAGCGGCCCGGTCTCCGCCTCACCGTCGCCGACCACACAGGCCACCACGAGGTCCGGGTGGTCGAACGCGGCGCCGTAGGCGTGGCTCAGGGCGTACCCGAGCTCGCCGCCCTCGTGGATCGAGCCCGGCACGTCCGCCGCGACGTGGCTGGGAATGCCGCCGGGGAAGGAGAACTGCCGGAACAGCCGGGCCATCCCGGCCTCGTCGCGCGCCACGTCGTGGTAGCGCTCCGACCAGGTGCCCTCCAGCCAGGTGTTGGCCACGATGGCCGGGCCGCCGTGCCCGGGGCCGGTGACCAGCATCGCGTTCAGGTCGCGGGCGACGATCACCCGGTTGAGGTGCGCGTAGACCAGGTTGAGTCCGGGGCTGGTGCCCCAGTGTCCGAGCAGCCGTGGCTTGATGTCGTCGGGGGTCAGCGGCTCGCGCAGCAGGGGGTTGCCCAGCAGGTAGATCTGCCCGACGGTGAGGTAGTTCGCGGCACGCCAGTAGGCGTCCAGCCGGCGCAACTCCTCGTCGGTGAGTGCGCGCTGCACGTCGAGAGCGATGTCCATGGTGCTGCCTCTCGCGGGTAGGGGGCGGGTGTCCGGCGTCCAGCCTCGCCGCCGCCGATGCGGCCGGTCAGGGCCGTTGGTCCCGGGTCGGGCGGGCGTCGGGCTCGGTGAGCGGCATCTCGGCCAGGCCGCGTACGACGACCACCGGGGCGGGGGAGTGGTAGAGCAGGGACTGGGCGACCGCGCCGAGCATGGCTCGTCCCGGTTCGTCGCCCCGGGCGGCGACCACCGCCAGCTGGGCCGACCGGGACGTGTCGACGAGCACCTGCCCGGGGTCGCCGCGAGCGACCCGGCACTCGGTGGGCACCCCGCTGTGGCGGTCGGTGTGGCGCGCCAGGGCCTCACTGAGCTGCTCGGCGACCGCGTGGGTGTCCTCGTTGCTCTCCGCCACCCGCAGCGCCACGAGGCGGGCGTCGCGCCCGCGTGCGCAGTCCACGGCCCACCGCAGGGCGAGGTGTGAGCTGGGCGAGCCGTCCACCCCGACCAGGACCGGGCCCTGCGGCGGCGGTTCGCGGCGGACCACCAGCAGCGGGCAGTTGGCTCGCGCGGCCAACTGCACGGCGGACGTCTCGGCCGGGACGCACTGGCCGCTGCCGGCCATTCCGCTGTCGCCGACCGCCAGCAGGAAGGCCGTCTCGGACCGGCGGATGAGGGTGGGAAGCAGGCCGCTCTCGACGATCTCGGCGCGTACGGTCAGACCGGGTTCGACCTGGTGGGCGAGCTGGGCGGCCCGGGTGATCAGGTTCTCGGCCTCGTTCCGCGGCGCGGCGACGGTCGCCGCCTCGAAGGCCGCGTGCCAGTCGAAGGTGTGCACGACGTGCAGCGGTCGGCCGTGCCCGGCGGCCTCCTGCGCGGCCTGCTCCACGACCGGAAGGTCACCGTCCGAGCCGAGGCCGACCAGCACCTCCGCGTCGGCGGATACCGCCATCCGATATCACCTCCCGGGCGTCGCGCCCGGCACGACCGCGCTGTCTCCTGACTGAGGGTAGTCGGGTGGACGCGGCGGCGGGCCGGTTCGGGCCGCGCCGACGGGCCTGCGGTGGTCCGCGCATCGGGGGGGCGACGCGACCGGACGTCAACAAAGGTTGACAGCGGTGGTGGTGTCAACGTATGTTGACGGCATGAGTCAGGCGACGGAACTCGCGGCGGCAGCCGGCAGCACCGACCCCCGGGTCGGGCTGCGCGCCGTCCGCGCGCTGCGCCGGCTGCTCGAGCGACTCGAGGTGGTCCAGGTGGACAACGCCCGTCGACAGGGCTGGTCCTGGCAGGAGATCGCCGACGCGCTCGAGGTCAGCCGGCAGGCGGTGCACAAGAAACATGCTGGGCGACCGGCGGTCAACTCATCCTGGGAGGCGTGATGTTCGAACGGTTCACCGAGCGGGCGCGCGGCGTGGTGCGGCAGGCGCTGGAGGAGGCGCGGGCCGAGGGTCAGCGGCCGGTCGGCACCGAGCACCTGCTGCTCGCCCTGCTCGCCGACGAGGCCGGCCTGGCCAGCCGGGTGCTCACCGACGCCGGGGTGCGCGCCGACGACCTGCGCGAGCGGGTCCGGCGGCACACCAGCGGCGGAGGCGCTGGCCTCGGCGACGCGGACGCGGCGGCGCTGCGCGAGATCGGCATCGACCTGGCCGCCATCGTGGCCCGCATCGAGCAGTCCTTCGGCCCCGACGCGCTGCGCGAGGCCGTCCCGGCGCCGCGCCGCCGCTGGCGGCGTCGACGCTACCTCGGCGGGCCGTTCTCGCCCCGGTCGAAGAAGGCGCTGGAGCTGTCGCTGCGCGAGGCGTTGCGGCTGCGTCACAAGCACATCGGCACCGAGCACATCCTGCTCGGGGTGCTGCGCGAGGGCCAGGGGCTGGGCGCGCTGGTGCTCACCGAAGCGGGCGTCGACCTCGACGATCTGCGCCGACGGGTGGAGACCGCGCTGCGGACGGCGGCGTGACGCACGCGTACGCGTTGAAACCTGTCTGTGGCACTTCCGACGCCGGCCGGTCATCGGGTCGCTGAAGGCGGCCCGGTGCTGCACACTTGCGCCGTGGATGCTGGACAGGACAGGCGCCCCTCGGGTGGCGACGGCGGGCTGCGCTCCGCCGTGGTGGTGAACCCGGCCAAGGTCGACGATCTCGACGAGCTGCGCCGTACCGTGAACGACGCCCTGAGCGCCGCCGGCTGGCCCGAGCCGCAGTGGTTCGAGACCACCGTCGACGATCCCGGCCGCGGCCAGACCGAGCAGGCCGTCAAGGCCGGCGTCGACCTGGTCTTCGCCTGCGGCGGCGACGGCACAGTGATGTCCTGCGTCAGCGGGCTCGTCGGCACCGACGTGGCCCTCGCCGTGCTGCCGCAGGGCACCGGCAACCTGCTCGCCGCCAACCTCGGCCTCTCCACCGACCTCGCGGCGGGGCTCCAGGTCGCCGTCGAACGCGGCCGGCGGCTGCTCGACGTCGGCGCGGTGGAGGACCAGTACTTCACCGTCATGGCCGGCATGGGCTTCGACGCCCAGATGCTCGCCGCCACCAACGAGACCACCAAGGCCCGCATCGGCTGGCCGGCGTACGTCATGGGCGCTGCCCGGCACCTGCGGGACCGGCCGATGCGGGTGCAGATCCGCATCGACGACCGCCCGCCGGTGCGCCGCCGGGCCCGCTCGGTGCTGATCGCCAACGTCGGCCGGCTCCAGGGCGGGGTCCGCCTGCTCACCGAGGCCGAGCCGGACGACGGCTGGCTCGACGTCGCCGTGCTCACCCCGCGCAACCTGCGGCACTGGCTGGCCCTCGGCTGGGCGGTGATCCGCCGCAGCGGCCAGGTGCCGCAGATGGAGGTCTTCCGCGGCCGGACGGTGGTGGTCAGCAGCGACCGGGCGCAGCCGCGGGAGCTCGACGGCGACCTCATCGCCCCCGGTCGGCGGCTGCACGCCGAGATCCGACCGCAGGCGCTCTGGCTCTGCGTCCCGCAACCCGAGGACGCCCCCGACCTGTCCGTCGACGCGCAGGCCGCCGGGGAGCGGGGCGAGCAGCTGATCGAGGAAGCGCGCCGTGAGTAGCACCCGGATCGTGCCGGAGACCCGGCTGATGGCCAACGAGGAGCTGTCGGCCGACGACGCCTGGCACACACTGCGCCGCAAGGGCGGCTGGCACCTGCTGCGCGACGCGTTCATCCGGTTCCGCTACGGCGACGGGTTCAGCCACTCCCGCGCCTTCGCGTTGCAGCTCTGCCTCGCCGTGGTGCCGTTCCTGATCGCCCTCACCGGTCTGATCAGCAAGCTGGGTGTCGAGGAGGGCGGCCAGGTGGTCGCCGACACCGTGCTGGCGCTCACCCCGGGCCAGAGCGCGCAGGTGGTCGGCGAGCTGCTCGGCGAGGGCGAACGCGTCGAGGACGCCGGTGAGCTGGCGCTCACCCTCGGTCTGCTCACCGGGCTGGTCGCGCTGACCACCACGATGGCCCAGATCGAGCGGGGCGCCAACCGCATCTACGGGGTCGAACGGGATCGCCCGGCCCTGCCGAAATACCTGCGGGCGGCCGTCCTGGCCGTCACCGCCGGCCTGCCCGCGCTGGCCGGCTTCCTGATCCTCGTCGGCGGCGGGGCGATGGGCGACTCGGTCCGCAAGCACTACGAGTGGGGCGAGGTCGCCACCGGCATCTGGGACGTGGTCCGCTTCCCGCTGAGCCTCGGGCTGACCGTGCTCGCCGTGGCAGTGCTGTTCCGGCACGCGCCACGCCGCAACCAACCCGGCCTGTCCTGGCTCTTCTTCGGCGCGGGCATCGCCACGGCCCTGTGGTGGCTGGCCAGCCTGCTGCTCGCCGCGTACGTGCGGTTCAGCGACGGCTTCGGCCAGACCTACGGCGCGCTGACCGGCATGGTGGCGCTGCTGCTCTGGGCCAACCTGACCGGCATGGCGCTCTTCGGTGGGCTGGCCTTCGCAGCCCAGTTGGAGGCGCTGCGCATCGGTGTGGAGGAGCCGGCGCAGCCCGACCTGTGGGAGCCCGAGACCGACCGCGCCGAGCTGCTCGACACCGGGGACATGACGGCGCTCTGAGCGGCGCCCGGGTGTACGCCTGACCCGGATCGGGTACAGCGCCTCGCCAGGTACAACAAGGGAGGTGCGGGGTGACCGCGGTCAAAGAGGTGGCTCGACGTCCGATCGGTCACTTCGCCGAACGGAGCATCGCCGGCCTGGTGGCCGTCAACGGTGCCGGCGTGGCCTTCGGGCTGTTGTTGTTGCTCGTGCGGGTGCGGTGGAGCCCGTTGCAGGACGCCGACCACGCGGTCGCCGAGTGGTTCAACTCGCTCGTCGCCCCGCACCACCCGCTGGTCACCGTGCTTCAGGCGGTGACCGACCTGGGCGGCCGGCCGATCCTCATCTGGCTGGTCACCATCGCGGTGGTCGGGCTGCTGATCCGACGGCAGCCCCGGCTGGCCGTCTACCTGATCATCACCGGGGTCGGTGGGCTGATCCTCGACCCGTCGCTCAAGACCCTCGTCGGCCGGCTCCGCCCGGTGGTGGACATCCCGGTCGCCAGCGCACCCGGCAACAGCTTCCCGAGCGGGCACGCGCTGGGCTCGTTCGTCGCGTACGGGGCGCTGCTGCTGGTGTTTCTCCCGGCGATGGCACCGCGCTGGCGCAAGCCCGCGATCGTCGGCGTCGGTGTGCTGGTGGCGCTGATCGGGCTGACCCGGATCGCGCTGGGCGTGCACTTCGTCTCCGACGTACTGGCCGGTTGGCTGCTCGGCGCCACGTGGCTGGGCGTGACCGCGTACGCCTTCCGGCTGTGGCGGCGCGAGCGCGGCCGGCCGGTGCCGCCGCTGAGCGAGGGGCTGGAGCCGGAGGCCGGGCACGAGATCGCCCCCGCCCCGGCCGAGGAGCACGTGCTGGCGCACCCCCGCTCGGCGGTGGCCGAGCTGCTGGTCGGCTGGGTACTGGTGTTCGGCGCGCTGTACGGCTTCGGCACGTACGTCAGCTATCACGCCAAGGGCACCTTCTTCGACACCCTCGACACCGAGGTTCCCCGCTGGTTCGCCGCCCGGCACACCGACATGCTGACCGAGGTGAGCTGGTGGTGGAGCAAGTTCGGTGACACCCACGCGATCCTGCTCATCTCGCTGGTGTTCTGCCCGCTGGTGCTCGCGGTGTGGCGGCGGTGGCGGCCCGTGCTGTTCGTGGCGCTGGCGATGGTCGGTGAGCTGACCCTCTTCCTCGCCTCGGCGCGTGCGGTCGACCGGCCACGGCCCCCGGTGGAGAACCTGGACGGGCAGATGCCCACATCCTCCTTCCCGTCCGGGCACATCGCGGCGACGGTCTGCGTCTGGCTGGCGATCACCCTCATCGTGTTCCCGCGTACCGACCGCTGGTGGCGGTGGGTCTTCGTGGCGTTGGCCGTGATCATGCCGGCCGGGGTGGCGACCTCGCGGATGTACCGGGGGATGCACCACCCGACCGACTTCATGGGCGCGATCCTGCTCTCCGCGCTCTGGATCGCGCTGCTCTACCTCGTGATCCGCCCGAACGCCGACCTGACGGAGGGCAACCAGCCGGCCATCGAGTCCGACGACGTGGACACCCTCGACGACGAGCTGGCGCGCGCCGGCCGAGCCGACTGAGCGCTGCCGTGCGGGTGATGACCTGGAACATCCGCACCGGCGGCCGGGACCGCGGTGGCTCCGACCGGCTGGATCAGGTGGTTCAGGTCATCGACCAGCAGAGGCCGGACGTGTTGGCCCTGCAGGAGCTGCGCGGCTTCGACCGGGACGGGTTTATGGCCACGGTGGCGGGCCGGGTGGGGATGACGCCCCACCTGGCCCGGTCCTGCTTCGGGCAGCCGGTGGCGGTGCTGGTCCGGCCGCCGTACCGGGTTCTCGCCGCGGGGGCGCTGCGCCGGCCGTTCCACCACGCCGCCGCCCGCGTCGTGGTGTCCACATCGGCCGGCCCGCTCACCGTGCTCGGCACCCACCTCTACCCGTACTCCGGCGGACGCCGACGGATGGAGGTCGACTGGCTGGTGGCGGCGCTGCGCCGCGCCCCGGGGCCGCTGACGCTGCTCGCCGGCGACCTCAACTCGCTCGACCCGACGGTCGACCACACCGCTCGCCTGACCGGCCTGAGCGCCATCTACCGGCGACGGCATGTGCGCCGGGGCGGTGCCGCCGTGGACACCCGCGCGATCGCCCGCCTGCTCGCCGCCAACCTCGTCGACCTGTGGCCGTCGTCCAACGTCGGAGCGCCGGAGGCCGACGGTCTCACCGTGCCCACCCGCTTCGGCGGGGCCGAGTTCGCCGGCATGCGGCTGGACTACCTCTTCGGCAGCCGCGCGGTGGCCGAGCGGGTGCGTGGCTGCCAGGTGATCCGTGGTGGAACAGCGGACACGGCCTCGGACCACTATCCGCTGCTGACCACACTGGACCTGGTCGCCGGCTGACCCTGCCCGTACCGCCGACGCGGTGCGACGTACGCCGATCCCCACCGGCTGGCGCGGCCCGGTTACCGTGCCACCGTGACCGACGGCCCCACCGTTCCCGCACCACCGCCCGCGTCGCGAACCGCGCACCCGATCGCGCCGACCTTGACGCGTCCGGTCCGCGACCTGTCGGCACCGCACACGCCGGAGCCGGCCGCCGTCGCGCTCCCGCTGGTCGCGGCCGTCGCGCGCGCCGTGGCGCTGGCCGTGGTGCTGCCGGTACGCCTGCTCTGGGAACTGTTCGCGGCTGCCGGCCGGCTGCTGCGCCGGCACCTGATCAACCCGGCCGGCCGGTTCCTGCGGCAGTGGGTGCTGGCCCCCCTGGCCTGGGCGCTGTACCGGCTGCTCTGGCTGCCCCTGCGCTGGTGCGCCCGCACGCTCGTCTGGCTTCCGCTGGTGTGGCTCGGGCGGGGGATCGCGTGGGTGGCGCGCACGCTCGTTTGGCTGCCGCTGGTCTGGTTGGGCCGGGGGATCGCGTGGGTAGCCCGCACGGCGGTGTGGTCCCCGCTGCGCTGGCTGGGCGCGGCGCTCAGGCCCGTCGGGCGGTTGCTCGTGCGCGGCCTCGTGATGCTCGTCGGTGGGCTGGGCGTGGCGCTCGTCGGGCTGGCCCGGGGGATCTGGTGGGCGGTTCGCGGCCTGGGTCGGCTGATCGTCCTCGCCGTGGTCGGCGCCTGGCGCACGGCCGGCTGGCTGCTGCGGCTGGTCTACCGAGGCCTCCTGCGCCCGCTCGGGCGTGGACTGCGCTGGCTGTGGCGCCACACCGTGCGCCCCCTGCTGCAGGGGGTGCGCTGGGTCTGGTCGGTGACGGTCGTGCCGGTGGCGCACGGCGTGCGGGCGGCCTGGCGGGCCACCGTCAC
Source organism: Micromonospora sp. NPDC005237 (assembly GCF_040607775.1). Classification (NCBI taxonomy): domain Bacteria; kingdom Bacillati; phylum Actinomycetota; class Actinomycetes; order Micromonosporales; family Micromonosporaceae; genus Micromonospora; species Micromonospora sp. NPDC005237. The sequence continues at coordinate 105,617 of NZ_JBEXHJ010000012.1, forward strand.
CCCTGCCGCGCGCTGGATGCGCCGCTCGGTGCTCGACCCTGCCCGGCTGGCCTCCCGGGAGGTGCTCACCGCCCTGGGTCTGCGTCGCTGACGGGCCCCACCCGGCACGGTGCTCTCAGAGCAGCACGTTGACCAGCACGGTGAGCAGCACCGAGGCGAGGATCGAGAAGAGGATCATCAGGAGGCAGCCCAGGCCGCCACCGAGGGGCCGGATCTCCGTGTTGCCGAAGCGCATGGGTTTTCACCTGTTCACGAGTGTCGGGGCAAGAAGCCGGCGGATCGCGTCGGCGACCGCAGTCGGAGCCGTGGTGGCCACGTTGTGTGCGGCCCGGGGGACGACCACCCGTCGACCAGCCGCCACTCGCTGGTCAAGCCGGCGGCCGGCCGAGGCGCGGTCAGGGCGAGCCGCAGCTCGGCCGGCCCGAATCGACCGGAAGGCGTCAGCCTCACAGTTGGCGCAGTCGGGGCAGCAGCTGCTCCTGTGCCCAGTCCAGGAACATCGGCTGGCTCTCGCCGCCGACCTGGATGATCGCCACGTGCGTGAAGCCGGCGTCGACGAACTTGCGGAACGCCTCGACGTGCGCGTCCACGTCCGGGCCGCAGGAGATGCCCTCGGCGACGTCCTCCTCGCGCACGAACTGGGTGGCGGCGGCGAAGGCGTCCGGGTCGGGCAGGTCGGCGTTGACCTTCCAACCCATTCCGAACCAGCGGAACTGGTCGTGCACGGTCTTGCGGCACTCGGCCTCGTCCGGGCCGTAGCAGATGGCCACCTGCCCGTAGCGGGGCTGGCCGACGCCACCGGCGTCGTCGTACATCTCGATGATGTGCCGGTCGGGCTCGGTGGAGACGAGGCCGTTGCCGTACTCGGCCGCCAGGGTGGCGGACTGCCGGCCGGAGGCGGCGATGGCCATCGGCACCGGCCGCTCGGGGCGGTCCCAGACGTAGGCGTCGGGCACGTCGAAGTGGTTGCCGGAGAAGGTCAACGTCTCACCGTTGAGCAGCGGCCGGATGATCTGCAGCGCCTCCTCGAACATCTCGTGGCGCTGCTGCACGTGCGGCCAGCCGCCGACGACATGCTCGTTGAGGTTCTCCCCGGCGCCCAGGCCAAGGGTGAACCGCCCGTCCGAGAGCGCCCCGATGGTGCCGGCCTTCTGCGCGACCACGGCCGGGTGGTAGCGGCGGATCGGGCAGGTCACGAAGGACATCAGCTCCGCGCGGGAGGTGGCGTGCGCGACCGCGCCGAGCACCGACCAGGCGTACGGGGAGTGGCCCTGGGCGTCGAGCCAGGGATAGTAGTGATCAGAGATCACCAGTTGGTCGAAGCCGGCCGCCTCGGCCCGCACCGCGTGGTCCACCAGCTGCTTCGGACCGGCCTGCTCGCACATCAGGGTGTAGCCGACGCTCACCATCCGGGTATCTCCTTCTCGCCGACGGTTCGTCCCGAGATACCCAGGTCAGCGGCCGTCAACCCTCTCGTCCGGTTCGGACGGCCGATGCTTGACGGATGCCAGCGACCGGCCTACGGTCGTCTTAACCGGTTAAGACCTACGGTCTGGCGCACATCCTGTGGTGGGGATGATCGCCCCGTGACGGCCCGCTTCCACGCGGGCCGTTACGGCTGTCCGCGTCCCTGACCAGGCTACTGAACCGGTTGCTAGGGCTGATCCATCGCCCTAGGCTGATGCGAGCGTCGCCGGGAGCCGGGCGGCGGCTGTCGGGCTGCAGCCGCCTTCCCCTGTCACGTCCCACCCCTGTCGGGCACCGGGGGTCCTCCCTGAGGAAGGCCATGAAGACTCGACTCTCCGCCGCCGGCTCGGCCCTGCTCGCGTTGCTCCTCGCCGTGCTGGCGTTCAGCCAGCCGGCGCACGCCGCGGCCGGCTTCTCCGTCGCGGGCGGCAAGCTGTACGACGCCAACGGCACCCAATTCATCATGCGTGGGGTGAACCACGCCCACACCTGGTATCCGCAGCAGACCAGCACGTTCGCGAACGTCAAGGCGCTCGGCGCGAACACCGTGCGGGTGGTGCTCGCCAGTGGCGACCGGTGGACCCGCAACACCAACGCCGACGTCGCCAACGTCATCTCGCTGTGCAAGGCCAACCGGCTGATCTGCGTACTGGAGGTGCACGACACCACCGGCTACGGCGAGCAGAGCGGCGCGATCACGCTGGACCGCGCCGTCGACTACTGGCTCAGCCTGAAGGATGTGCTGGTCGGCCAGGAACGGTACGTCATCGTCAACATCGGCAACGAGCCGTACGGCAACCAGAACTACTCCTCGTGGGCCACCGACAACGCCAACGCGATCAAGCGACTGCGGGCCGGTGGGCTGACCCACACGATCATGGTGGACGCCCCGAACTGGGGGCAGGACTGGTCGTTCACCATGCGCGACAACGCCGCCGCGGTCTTCGCGGCGGACCCGGCCCGCAACACGGTCTTCTCCATCCACATGTACGGCGTCTTCGACACCGCCGCCGAGATCACCGACTACCTGGGCCGTTTCCGGGCGGCCGGGCTGCCCATCGTGGTCGGTGAGTTCGGCTTCAACCACTCCGACGGTGACCCCGACGAGGACACCATCCTCGCGTACAGCCAGGCCAACGGGATCGGCTGGCTGGGCTGGTCGTGGAGCGGCAACGGGGGTGGCGTGGAGTACCTCGACATGGCCACCGCGTTCAACCCGGCCAACCTGACCACCTGGGGGCAGCGGGTCTTCAACGGCGCCAACGGCATCCGGCAGACCGCCCGCGAGGCAAGCGTCTTCGGCGGTACCCCGCCGCCGACCACGCCCCCGCCCACGACGCCTCCGCCCACGACGCCTCCGCCGACCACGCCTCCGCCGACGACCCCGCCGCCCACCACGCCGCCTCCGACCACTCCACCGCCCGCCGGTGGCTGCACGGCGACGTACACGGTGCTCAACCAGTGGCAGGGTGGCTTCCAGGGCGAGGTGCGGGTGACCGCCGGGTCGACGGCGATCGCCGGCTGGACCGCCCGGTGGACCCTCGCCAGCGGTCAGAGCGTCACCCAGGCCTGGAACGCGACGGTGACCAGCAGCGGATCCACGGTGACCGCGCGCAACGTGGACTACAACGGCCGGCTGGCTGCCGGCGCCAGCGCCAGCTTCGGCTTCATCGGCGGCTGGACCGGCACCAACCCCAAGCCGGAGGTGAGCTGCACGGCAAGCTGACCGACGCCAGGTGGCCGGGCCCGCGTCGGGCCCGGCCACCGCGCCGGCCGCGGTCAGTGCTCCCCGGTCAGGTTCACGATGACCACCCCCGCGATGATCAGAGCGATGCCGACGAGCTTGACCGGCCCGACCGACTCGCCCAGGAACACCGCGCCGATCGCCACGATGGCCGCGGTGCCCAGACCCGACCAGAGGGCGTACGCGACACCGACCGGTATCTCCTTCACGGCCTGGGCCAGCAGGAGGAACGCCAGCGCGTACCCGGTCAGGCATCCCAGCGTCGGCCAGAGGCGGCTGAATCCGGCGGTGCTCTTGATCAGGCTGGTCGCCAGAACCTCCGCGAGGATGGCGATCCCCAGCAGCACGTACGCCATAGGGTTCCTCAGTCCTCGGTGGTCGGTGGACCGGCGGCGAGCCGGGCGGCCCGCATGGTGAGGTAGCGCTGTTCGGGAAGGCTGCTGGTGCGCGCGGCGGCGGCGCGGTAGTCCGCGATCGCCCGCTCCCGGTCGCCGGCCATCTCGTGCAGGTGCGCGCGGGCGGCGGCCAGCCGGTGGTGCCCCGCCAGCCGGGGATCGTCGCCCAGGGCGTCGAGGGCCGTGAGGCCGGCTGTCGGCCCGTGCACCATGGCGGTCGCCACGGCCCGGTTGAGCGCCACCACCGGGGTGCCGGCGAGCCGTTCCAACACCTCGTACAGCGCCAGGATCTGCGGCCAGTCGGTCGCGTCGGTGCTCGGCGCCTCGTCGTGCAGGGCGGCGATGGCGGCCTGCACCTGGTACGGGCCGACCGGGCCGCGCGGCAGCGCCCGGGTGATCAGTGCGACGCCCTCGGCGATCGCCGCGGCGTCCCAGCGGCTGCGGTCCTGGTCGGCCAGGGAGATCAACTCTCCGGAGGGGCCGGTGCGCGCCGGGCTGCGCGCCTCGGTGAGCAGCAGCAACGCCAGCAGCCCGGCCGTCTCGCTGTCGTCGGGCAGCCGCGTGTGCAGCGCGCGGGTCAGCCGGATCGCCTCGGCCGCGAGGTCGACGCGGCGCAGGGCCGGGCCGGCGGTGCTGGTGTGCCCCTCGGTGAAGATCAGGTAGAGCACCTGCCGGACGGCGGACAGCCGGTCGGCCCGTTCCGCCTCCTCCGGCATCCGAAACGGCAGCCCGGACGCGCGGATACGCTGCTTGGCGCGGCTGATCCGCTGGGCCATGGTCGCCTCGGGCACCAGGAACGCGCGCGCTATCTCGGCGGTGGTGAGCCCGCCGACCGCGCGCAGGGTCAGCGCGACCGCCGATGCGGGGGCGAGCGCCGGGTGGCAGCACAGGAAGAGCAGCACCAGGGTGTCGTCCCGCGCGGCGGTCAACTCCTCGTCCGCTGCCGGCGCGTACTGCCGGTCGTCAGGATCCCGGCGGGCGACCAGGTCCTCCCGGCGGCGCCGGGCCTGCTCGCCGCGGATCAGCTCGATCATCCGGCGGTAGCCGACCTGGATCAGCCAACCGCGCGGGTTGGCGGGCAACCCGTCGGCCGGCCACTGGGTCGCGGCGGCGAGCAGCGCCTCCTGCACGGCGTCCTCGGCGGTGGCGAAGTCACCGAACCGGCGGGCGAGCACGCCGAGGACCTGCGGCGCCAACTCGCGCAGCAGGTCCTCGATGTGGGGATCGGTGGTCAGCCCTCACAACTCCTCGGTGGGTGCGGACATCACCGGGTGCACCTCGATCGGCATGTTCAGCGGCCGGCCACCGGGGCCGGGCGCGGTGGAGATGTACGCGGCCACCTCCACCGCCCGCTGCGGGCTGTCGCAGTCGACGATCCAGAAGCCGGCGAGGAACTCCTTCGTCTCGGCGAACGGCCCCTCCGTGACCACCGGCGTCCTGCCCTCGCCGGCACGCACGATCCGCGCCTGCTGCGGGCCACCGAGGCCCTGCGCGTCGACCCACTCCCCGGCGGCGGTCAGCTTCTCATTGACCTCGCCCATGAACGCGATGTGGGCCCGGACCTCGTCCGGGGTCCAGGTGTCGATGCTCGGGAAGTCGGTCCCGGTGGCGCTGAACTGCATCAGCAGCATGTACTTCATGGTTCGCCCCTCACGTCCGCGCACCGTGGTCGGTGCTCTCACCCTGAGGTAGAAGCACGCGTCACCGTTCTCGACACTCCGGCGGAAGAATTTTCTAGCTGGCCTCGTCGACCTCCAGCACCAGGCTCTGCTCCGGGTGCAACGCGGGCAGCTGCACACCCACCCGGGCCAGCGCCGCTCCGATGAGCGTGACACCGGAGGCCAGCCACGGTGGCGCGGCCCGCTCGATGGTCGCCGGGGGCGGCACGTCCGCCACCGCTCGTACGCGGTAACGCCGCGTCGGATCGAGGCCGGGCAGACGTACCGCGCCCGGAACCTGCGCCACCGAGGTGGCGAGCCGTGCCACCGCGTACACCGCTCGGGTCTTGTCACCCGCGACCACGCCGTGCGCCCAGACGGCCGGGTCCGGGTGGTCGACGCGGACCACCCGGCCGGCGTGCAGCAGCGGGCGCAGCCGCTTGTGCAGTGCCACCCACGCGGCCACCTCGGCCTGTTCGGCAGGGCTGATCGAGGCGATGTCCCACTCGATCCCGTGGTGGCCGAACAGCGCGGTGGCCGCCCGGAAGCCCAGGTCGTGCACGCGGTTGGTGGTGTGCGAGCGTTCCGGGCCGATGTGCGTGCCGATCAGCTCCGGAGGCAGCAGCAGCCCCGTCCAGCGCTGGATTCTGAGCCGTTCCAGGGCGTCGTTGCAGTCGCTGGCCCAGACCCGGTCGGTGCGGGCCAGGATGGCCAGGTCCACCCGGGCGCCGCCGGACGAGCAGCTCTCGATCTCGACGCCGGGATGCCGGCGGCGCAGCTCGTCGAGGAGGCCGTAGACCGCGAGGGTCTGCCCGTGCACCCCGGGCCGGCCGTGGTGCCCGGCCTCGGTGAGGTCCCGGTTGTGGTCCCACTTGAGGTAGCTGATGCCGGGGTGGTCGCGCAGCAGCGCGTCGAGGCGTTCCAGCACGTAGTCGTACGCCTCCGGGCGGCCCAGGTCGAGCACCTGCTGGTTGCGCCAGGCCGGCGGTAGCCGCCCCGGCGCGGCCAGCAGCCAGTCCGGGTGCGCGCGGAACAGGTCGGAGTCGGGATTGACCATCTCCGGCTCCACCCACAGGCCGAACTGAAGGCCCTGGCCGGTCACGTGGTCGACGAGCGGTTGCAGGCCGTCGGGCCAGACGTCCTCGTCGACGTACCAGTCGCCGAGCCCGGCGGTGTCGTCGCGCCGGCCGCGGAACCAGCCGTCGTCGAGCACGAACCGTTCCACGCCGAGGTGCGCGGCCCGGTCGGCGAGGGCCCGCAGCCGGTCCAGGTCGTGGTCGAAGTAGACCGCCTCCCAGACGTTGAGGGTCACCGGGCGGGGGGAGCGCGGGTGTCCGGGCCGGGCCCGCAGATGCGAATGGAGTACGTCGCTGAGCCCGTCCAGCCCGACGTCGGACCAGACGGCGTAGAGCAGGGGAGTGTCGTACTCCTCGCCGGGGGCGAGCCGGATCTCGCCGGGCGCCAGCAGTTCGCCGCCGCCGAGAGTGGACTCGCCGGTGGGATGCCGCTCGGCGACGGTGACATGATCGCCGCTCCACGCGGTGTGCACCGCCCAGACCTCGCCGTGGCCGAAGCCGAACCCGGCGGTGCCGGCGACCAGCAACAGCGTGGCATCGTGCCCGGTGCGCCCGTGCCGGCCCTCGCGGACCCACGCGCCGTGCTGCCAGGGATGCCGCTGTGGCGAGCGTTCCCGACACCAGCGGCCGGTCAGGTCGAGCAGTTCGGTGGCGACCGCCGGCACCGGCAGCACCGGCGTCAGCCCGTGCACCTCGTACGCGCCGTCGCCGTCGTTGCGCAGGCGATGGCGAATGGTCAGCAGGCCGTACCGGTCCAGCGTGATCTCGATGGTCAGGCCCAGCCCGGCGACCCGGTCCGACGCCCGCACGGTGACCCGCGCCGGAGCATCGGAGGGCTGGTCGACGTCGAGACCGTCGAGCCCGAACACGGTGGACCAGTCCCGCCCGTCGCGATGCCCGACCAGTCCCGGCCGACCGCTCCAGCCGGCGCTCGCCTCCGGCAGCAGGGACAGCGCGGGCGGCTCGTCGAAGCTGCTCGGCACCACGGGTGGCACTGTCGCGTCGGTGAGCTGGCGCAGGGCGTCGTCGTCGAGGTCGCCGACGTCGCCGCCCCAGTGCACGACGCGGGGCAGCCCCGGGCCGCGCGCGTCGAGCACCAGGCTGGTCCGCGCGCGGCGCAGGTGCAGGATCGTCATCCTTTGGAGGCTCCCAAGGTCAGGCCCCGGACGAAGTGCCGCTGGAGCATAAAGAAGATCACCAGGGTGGGGATCGCGACGAGCACGCTGCCCGCCGAGACCAGGTTGTTGTCGGTGAAGAACTCGCCGCGCAGGTTGTTGAGCGAGCTGGTCACCGGGAACTTGTCGCCGGTGCGCATGAGGACGGTGGCCCAGAAGAACTCGTTGTAGATCCAGGTCACCTCCAGGGTGGCGAGCGCTGCCAGGGCCGGCCGGCACAGCGGCATGGTGACCTGCCAGTACTGCCGCCAGACGCTGGCCCCGTCGACCATCGCCGCCTCGTACAGGTCGCGGGGCAGCGCCTTCATGTAGTTGCTGAGCACGAAGACGCAGAACCCGCACTGGAAGGCCACGTTGATCAGGATCAGGCCCCAGTAGCTGTCGTAGAGCAGTTCGGAGTCGCTCATGAACTCCGGCAGCGGCACCTCGGTGAACAGCCGGAACAGCGGGATGAGCAATGCCTGCTGGGGCAGCAGGTTGGCGGCGGTGAACACCCCGAGCAGGACGAGGTTGATCTTCCAGTTGAACCGGGCGATGACGAACGCCACGCAGGAGGCGAGGAAGAGCGTCAGCAGCACCGCCGGCACGGTGATGTAGACCGAGTTGAGAAAGTGTTTGCCGAACTCCGCCGTCCGCCACGCGGTGACGTAGTTGTCGAAGGTCCAGCCGCCGAACGAGACGTAGCCGTTGGCGGCCGTGTAATCGTAGGAGCGCAGCGAGGTCAGCACCGCCCAGGCGATCGGGAAGAGCCAGGCCAGCGAGACGACGATGAGGAAGCCGTGCAGCAGCAGCCGCGCCGGGGTCAGCTTGCGGCGGCGGACCGGGGTGTCGGTGCCACCCTCGGTACGCCGGGTCACGGTCGCGGTGCTCATTCCCGGTCCTCCCTCATCACGGTCGCCAGGTAGATGGTGATGAAGACCAGCGAGACGACCAGCATGATCGTCGCCAGCGCGGAGCCGAAGCCGATCCGGCTCGCCTCACCCACCACGTTCTGGGTGACCAGTGCCGAGATCAGCTCCAGACCGTTGCGTCCCTTGTTGACGACCCAGACCAGGTCGAACGCGCGCAGCGACTCGATCACCGTCACCACCAGCACGATGATGTTGATCGGCCGCAGCACCGGGAACACCACCCGGAAGAACGTCCGGCTCTCCGACGCGCCGTCGACCGCCGCGGCCTCCCGCAGCGACGGGTCGACGCCCTTCAGGCCGGCGAGGTAGAGCAGCATGATGTAGCCGACGTGCCGCCAGCCGGAGGCGATCATGACCGCCCAGATGTTGACGTTCGAGTCGCCGTACCAGTCGACGTTGCTGCCGAAGACGGCGTTGATGAGACCCTGGTCGCGGGAGTAGAGCAGCTGCCAGACGAAGCCGATCAGTGCCAGCGAGAGCACCACCGGCAGGTACAGCGCCGTCTGGTAGAAGCGGCTGCCGCGCAGCTCCTTGTCGAGCAGCACGGCCAGGAACATGCCGAACGGGGTGGCGACCACGAACAGCACGGCCAGCCAGAGCAGGTTGTGCTGGATCGCCGGCACGAACGGCGGGTAGATGTTCACGACGTCGCTGTAGTTGCGAGCGCCGACGAAGTCGATCTCGTTCAGTGGGCCGATGCCGTCCCAGTCGGTGCTGGAGAGCACCACGGTCGCCAGCGCCGGCAGCCAGACGAAGGCGGTGACGAGCAGCAGCGGGATGAGCACCATCAGCGTGATGACCACGCGGTCGGTGCGGGACAGGAGCCGTAGCCGCCGGCGACGACCACCCGTTGAGGTGGTCGCGGCCGGCGGCGGCACGGCGCGATCCGCTTGGATCAGGGGCAGGTCGGACACGATGTCCTCCCCCTTCCGCCGTCAGTCAGTGAAGATCGACTTCTTCTGGTTCTCGATGGACGACGTGAGACCGTCGATGTCCTTGGGGTTCTTGATGAACTGCTGGATCGCCGGGATCATCACCGTGGAGGCGAAGTCCGGCCGGGTGTCCCGGTCGAGGAACTGCGCGATCTCGGTGGCCGACCCGACCAGCTCGGCGGCCTTCTTCTGCAGCGCGGTGTAGCCGCTGACGTCGGCGCCGGTGTTGGCGACCAGGGTGGTCGGGTCGCTCTTGACCGTGATGTCCGCGGCGGTCTTGCCGCCGAAGTACTCCATCAGCTTGCGGGCGTTGTCCTCGTTCTTGGGCTTGCGGGCCATCATGTAGCCGTCGATCGGGGCGTCCAGGGCCTTCGCGCCGATGGACGGGTCGATCTCGGGGAACGTGAAGAAGTCGAGGTCGCTCTGTTCGTCGTTGCTGAACTGCTGACCGACGAAGAGACCGAGCAGGTACATCCCGCTCTTCTTCTGCTGCAGCGACTGCGCGGCCTCCTGCCAGGTGCGGCCGAGGCTGTCCGGCTGGTGCAGGGGGAGCAGGCCGGCCCAGGTGTCGAAGACCTTCTTGACCTTGTCGGAGGTCCAGGCCTCCTTGCCGGCCATCAGGTCGACGTGGAACTGGTAGCCGTTGATCCGCAGGTTGAGGATGTCGAAGGTGCCCATCGCCGGCCAGCCGTCCTTGTCGGCGAAGGCGACGGGGATGAGGCCGTCCTTCTTCATCTGCGCGCCGAGCGCGGTGAACTGGTCCAGCGTGGTGGGCACCTGGTAGCCGTGCTGCTGCCAGACCGACTTGCGGTAGAAGACGGCCCACGGGTAGTACGACGCCGGGACGAAGTACTGCTTGCCGTCGTCGCCGGTGGACGCCTTCTTGAAGGCGTCCGAGTAGCCCGAGAGCTTGCCCCACACGTCGCTGATGTCGCTGGCCAGGCCCTTCTGGGCGAAGAAGCGCATCCGGTAGCCGGCGAACCAGGTGAAGACGTCGTCCGGCTTGCCCTGGAGGTAGTTGTTGATGTTCTCCTGGAACGTGTTGTGATCGACCGTGTTCACCGCGACCTGGACGCCGGAGGCGGTCTTGAACCCGTCGGCGACCTTCGCGAGGACGTCCTTGGGCTTCGGGTCGGACTGGTTGGATCCGAGCGACACGTCCTTGCTGGACCCGCCGGAGCCGGAGTCGTCGCCGCAGCCGGCGAGCAGACCGGTGCCGAGCAGCGCGCCCGTGCCGGCCGCGCCGGCCAGCAGCGACCGTCGGTTGATGCCGGCGACGGAGGGCGGTACGAGCCGAGCCAGGTACTCGGCTTGGGATCGGGGACGGGACATCTGTGCCTCCTGCGGATGAAGAGGTGCTACGCCCAAGGGCCGTCAGGGGTGGTGAAGAGCGCGTCCGGCCTTGTGGATACGCATCGTGATCCACCGAGAATCCACATTGGCGAACACGATCGGCCAGTTGGGGCCTCAAGCTACCCCTCCATAGGCCGCTGTCAAGAGGGCTGTTCGCCTCTGATAACCCAGTCGTGATACGGCTGTTACGTGGTAAACGTTGGAAACAAAGTCGATGTTGGAACCTGTTGACTTCCGTGCGGCGGCAGGTGCACCCTCAGCTGTCATGCGGCGATGGCAGGGGAACGACATCTATTTCGGCGGCGACTACAACCCCGAGCAGTGGCCCGAGCAGACCTGGTCGGAGGACGTCGAGCTGATGCGTCGGGCCGGGGTCAACCTGGTCTCCGTCGGCATCTTCTCCTGGGCTCTGCTGGAGCCCGCTCCGGGCCGGTTCGAGTTCGGCTGGCTGGACCGGGTCCTGGATCTGCTGCACGACGGCGGCATCCAGGTCGACCTGGCCACCGCGACCGCCAGCCCGCCACCCTGGCTGGCCCGCGCGCACCCGGAGACGCTGCCCCGCCGGGCCGACGGCGCGATCCTCTGGCCGGGCGGCCGGCAGGCGTACTGCCCCAGTTCCCCGGTGTTCCGCGAGCGCTCCCTGGAGCTGGTGCGGGCGGTCGCCGGCCGGTACGCCGAGCATCCCGCCGTGGTCATGTGGCACGTCTCGAACGAGCTGGGCTGCCACAACGTGCACTGCTACTGCGACGTCAGCGCCGAGGCGTTCCGGGGCTGGCTGCGGGACCGCTACGGCGACCTGGACCGGCTCAACGACGCCTGGGGCACGGCCTTCTGGAGCCAGCGCTACGGCGACTGGGCCGAGATCAACCCGCCGCGCACCGCGCCGACCTTTGCCAACCCCACGCAGCAACTCGACTTCCTGCGCTTCTCCTCCGACGAGCAGCGCGCCCAACTGCGCGCCGAACGCGAGGTGCTGACGACGCTGGTCCGCCAGCCGGTCACCACCAACTTCATGATCGGCATGGGCGTCAAGCACATGGACTACCACTCCTGGGCCCCCGATGTGGACCTGGTGTCCAACGACCACTACCTGACCGCCGCCAACCCGCAGGCGCACCTCGGGCTGGCGTTCGCCGCCGACCACACCCGGGGCGTCGCCGGCGGTGACCCGTGGCTGCTCATGGAGCACTCCACCAGCGCGGTCAACTGGCAGCCGCGCAACGTGGCCAAGCTGCCCGGGCAGCTGCGCCGCAACAGCCTGGCGCACGTCGCCCGCGGCGCCGACGGGGTGCTGTTCTTCCAGTGGCGGGCCTCCCGGGCCGGCGCGGAGAAGTTCCACTCCGCGCTGGTGCCGCACGCCGGCCCGGACACCAAGGTGTTTCGCGAGGTCTGCCAGCTCGGCGCGGACCTGAAGGCGCTGGCCGAGATCCGCGGCAGCCGGGTGGACGCCGACGTGGCGATCCTGTTCGACTGGGAGGCCTGGTGGGCGGTCGAGCTGGATTCGCACCCCAGCGCCGACGTCACCTACGCGGACCGGATCAACGCCCTCTACGGCGCGCTGTGGCGGGCCGGCGTGACCGCCGACATCGTCCACCCGTCGGCCGATCTCAGCGGCTACCGTCTGGTCCTGGTGCCCACCCTCTACCTGGTCCGCGACGCCGACGCCGAGGCGTTGCGCCGCTTCGTCGAGGCCGGCGGCACGGCGGCCGTCACCTACTTCAGCGGCATCGTGGACCCCAACGACCACATCCGGCTGGGCGGCTACCCCGGCGCGTTCCGGGACCTGCTGGGCGTACGGACCGAGGAGTTCTTCCCGCTGCGCGAGGGCGAGCGGGTCCGGCTCGACGACGGCAGCACCGCCGACGTGTGGACCGAATGGCTGCACGCCGACGACGCCGAGGTGCTGGCGTCGTACACCGACGGGCCCCTGCCGGGTGTGCCTGCGCTGACCCGGCGGCCGGTCGGCGCGGGCGCCGCCTGGTACGTCGGCACCCGGCTGGACGAGCCGGCCACCGACCGGCTCGTCGCCCGGCTGCTCGACGAGGCCGGCGTCCGCCCGGCGGCGCAGGCGCCGACCGGGGTGGAGGTGGTACGACGACGCGACGGCGAGCGGACCTGGCTGTTCGCGATCAACCACACCGAGACCGAGGTACGCGTCGCGGCGCGCGGCACCGAGCTGTTGACCGGGACGCGGTGTGCGGGTGAGCTGACAGTGCCGGCCGGCGAGGTGGCCGTGGTCCGCGAGGACCGGGCCGACGAGTCGGCCTGACCCGGCGACCAGCGCGGCGCGAAGGAGGTTCCCTGAGATGCTGGCCCAGCAGCGGCAGACCGCCATCCTCGATCTGATCCGCCAGCGTGGCGGCGTGCGGGTGAGCCACCTGGTCAGCCGGTTCGGCGTGTCCGACATGACGATCCGGCGCGACCTGGAGGTGTTGGCCGAGCGCGGCCTGGTGGACAAGGTCCACGGCGGCGCGACCCTCGCCGGGCCGGGCTCGGCCGAGGAGCCCGGGTTCGCCGCGAAGTCGATCCGCCAGCAGACGGAGAAGCGGGCCATCGCCGAGCGGGCGGCGACGATGGTGGAGCCGGGGATGGCCATCGCGCTGTCCGCCGGGACGACCACCGCCGCGCTGGCCACCCTGCTCTCCGATGTGCACGGGCTGACCGTGGTGACCAACTCGATCCCGGTTGCCGACGCGCTCTACCAGAACCCGCGCGCCGACCAGACGGTCGTGTTGACCGGTGGCATCCGTACCCCGTCGGACGCGCTGACCGGTCCGGTGGCCGAGGCCGCGATCAGCGCGCTCAACGTCGACCTGCTGTTCCTGGGTGTGCACGGGCTCAGCCCGCGTACCGGCTTCACCACGCCGAACCTGCTGGAGGCCGGCGTCAACCGGTGTCTGATCGGCGCGGCCCGCCGGCTCGTGGTGCTCGCCGACCACACCAAGTGGGAGACGATCGGCATCGCCACCATCGCCCCGCTGGAGGCGGCCGACGTGCTGATCACCGACCGAGGGCTGCCAGCGGACGCCCGCACCACGATCGGCGAACAGGTAGGCGAACTGGTCGTCGTGGAGACCGGTTAGGACTCGTCTAATGATCGTTCAGCATGAACAGGAGCGTGTGATGCTGCACGTCCAGGAACACCACCCGCCAGCGTGTCGACGGTAGCGCATCGTTGTAGGTCTGACTGTGCAGCCACTGTGGCTTGGTCGGGAGGAACGGTGCGAGGTCCGGTCGCACGTCCGTAGGCGTGTGTGAGTGGATCAGCTCGGCCGGGTCGATGGATGTGAACGAAACGAACTCGAACCGCTCGGCCAACCGGTGTGCGTCCTCGGGACGCAGGATGATGACGCCCTGGTATTCCCAGTCCGTCGGGCCCGGCATCCGTGAACACGGATTGCCCAACGCGCGCGCTTGCCAGTGAATCTCCGAATAGTCGCCGATAAACGGAAGCTCATCCGGCGGCTCCCAGCGGCTGACCCGGACCTTCGCCTCGTCGAGCTGCCGCTGCTCCTGGCATCCACGCGTCTCGTCAACCGCTGCCGTGTCGCACCCGACCACCGCCAGCAACGCGACCGCCGCAGCGAGCACGGCGGCGTGTGCCCTTCTCCCCATTGTCATCGTCCACGAGGATAGATGTGGGTCAGGGATCGTCGACAGGAGAGCAGGGACCGTCGTGGTCGGCCGGCCGCGCGCACCGGTGGCGGTCGGGCATGATCCGGTCACAGAAGACCCACTGTCGTACGTGCTGCGTGTCCTCTGCCGACACGGTGATGCCGCCGATGTCGATCTGTGACGTCGCGGTCAGCGACCGGGCGAGAGCACGGGCCAATTCCAGTGCGCCGGCCAGGTCGACAACCGCCACCGGAAGGTGGATCACGTGCCGAGGTGGCGCGTCGGCCGAGTCGGTCGGCTCGGTGAAGGCCAGCACGGCGGCCCGAGGCAGCGGTACGAAGATCCGGTCTGGTGGGATCACCACTGACGCCTTTCGGACCAGGCGCTCTGCCGGGCACGCAGCGCCCGCTTCACCCGCACGTTCTCCTCGCTGAGCAGTGCCAGGTCGTGGTGCAGCGCGGTCAGTTCGAGCGCGACGCGGTGCAGGAACCGCCGTACCTCCCGAGGGTCGAAGCCCCGCCGGCCGAAGCCCACGGTGGCGAACTGATGGTCGCGCACGTGCCGCGGATGCAGCCGACCGCCGTCGTGGTGCGTGCCTCTGGTCATCGTTCACCTCTGGTCATCGGTCACCTCTGTCGTCGTCGGTCGATGGTGGGTCGGGGTCGCGAGAGCGCCCTTCTTCGTGGTAGGTATTCGTGCAAGTCGGTTCGGAGCCGGGATTCGTACATCCCGACGCTCTAGTTGAGACCCGACGAGAGCCGGTATGCGACTGCCACTCGCGAGGCCGCCTCTCGTCACCTTCTCGGCTGTTGGCACAGCTGCGGTTGCCGTGTTTGCACCGGGTTTCCCCGGGGGCCGGCGATCACCCTCACCCGCGGGCCACGTTTCCAGTGGCCCCGGCATTGGTGCAACGACACCAACGGAATCCTTCTTTGGGTGTCCTGGAGAGGTGAGCATGGCCGCGAACAGGGAGCCGTTCGTTCGAACCCTGCGTGCCCAATGGCTGGGCCAGCAGATGCGTGAGCTGCGCGAGAAGCGTGGGCTCACCCTCAAGTACGTCGCGCAGTATCTTGAGCGTGACTTCTCGTCGCTGGCTCGCTACGAGAGGGCGGAATGGCCCTTCCGGAGAGATCTCGTCGTGGCGTTGCTGGACCTTTACGGCGTCTACGACGAGCGGGAACGGGAGCGGCTCATCCAGCTCGCGCAGGACGCCTGGCGCGTCGACCGCTGGGACAACGGCTTCGACAAGACGATCTACGACAACTCGTTCATTGACTTCCCGTGGTTGGAGTCGCGAGCCGATGAGGTCTGTACCTACGCGGCGCATCTGATACCCGGTCTGCTTCAGACACGCGACTACGCCGAGGCGGTCATCAGGAATGCCGAGCCCAGTTCCGCGAGCGAGGTCGAGATCCGCAGGTGGGTCCAACTGCGGATGGATCGGCAGCGGCTGCTGGACGGTCCTTCGCCGATGAGGCTCGCCGTGATCATCGAAGAGACGGCCCTCCGGCGACCCATCATGAGTAGAAGCGTGATGGCTGCCCAACTGGCCCACTTGGCCGTCGCTACCGCGAAGCCGACAGTCGAGATCCGCGTCGTCCCGCTGACACTTGGGTTGCATGCTGGTTTGGATGGCACTTTCTGGCTCTTCAGGATGCCGGCCCCGTACTCAGACGTCGCCCATGCCGAAACCCTCGGTGGGCGTCTCTTCCTGGAATCGGACAATGCCTCGCGGTACGTCCGCGCGTACGATCGCCTCCGGGAGGCCGCACTCAGTGCGACTGAGTCGGCGAAGCTGATCACAGCACTCGCGGAGGAGCTGTCATGAGCGAGTCCATGCCTGATGTCGCCTGGCACATCAGCACCAGGAGCCCCGACAACGGTGGCAATTGCGTCGAGGCCGGGCCTGTTCTCGACGGGTCTGGTCGGGTGGCGGTGCGGGACAGCAAGGACCGCGCGGCGGCGACCCTCGTCTACGGCGTCAGCGGCTGGACTGCCTTCGTCAACGGGGTCAAAGACGGCACGTTCACGCGCACCGAGCCGTGATCGACTCGACATCGCCGATGTCGGGGTGTCCCGGCCGGCTGATAGCCCCATATCGGCGATGTCGAGTCGATCAAAAGTTGGTGGCGGCAGCCACTGGCCGGGGGGCACCATGTCGAGCGTGGAGGCGCACGAGGTGGCGGACCTGTTCGACCGGGCGGTGCAGCGGTTGCGGCGTACCGTCGAGGACGGCGACTCCGACGACGGGTCGGAGCTGCTCCGGCAGGCGGCCGGCGCGGGCGTGGTGGCCCTCCGGCTGGCTGTCGGCAAACTCGCTGATCCGGACCGCGTGGTGCGCGCGGCGGCGTGCGACCTGCTCGGCTACGCGGGCGCTGTGCACGGGGACGACCTGCGTGCGGCCGCCGCGACGGCCCTGATCTCGCTGGCCAGCACCGAGGCCGATCCCGAGGTGCACTGGTCGATCGCGCGCGCCCTGGGCGCCACCTGCGATCCCCGCGCCCTGCCCACCCTTGTCACCCTCGCGGGCAGTCCCGACAGCGACGTACGGTTCCAGGTCGCTGTCGCGGTGCCGGCGGTCCTCGACGATCCTCCGGCCGAAGCCGGCGAGGCGGTGCTGATCGACCTGTCCACCGATTCCGATACCGCCGTGCGGGAGTGGGCCACCTTCGGGCTCGGCTGGGTGAGCACCGCCGACGGGAACGCCGTCCGCCGGGCGCTGTGGGACCGTACCCGCGACGTCGACCCGGAGGTACGCGCGGAAGGTGCCCGAGGGCTGGCCCGGCGGCGGGACGCACGGGCACTTCCACTGGTACGCGAGATGCTCTCCCACGACGAGGTCCACAGGTTCACCATCCGGGCCGCCGCGTACCTGGCAGATCCGTCACTGCTGCCGCTGCTGGACGGCTTCGATCCCGACGCGGACCACGTCGCCGAGGCCCTGCGCGAATGCGATCCGCTGCGTCGTGACCGGCGGAACGACCTGGCATGGCGGCTACTGCTCGCGGTGCACCGGCGTCGGCCCGACTGGGAGGTCACCGTCGCCGGCGAGCGGTGCAACCTCGACCTTGATCTCGATGTCACCGATGGCGCCGACCGCTCGGGTCACTGGTGTGTCGACGGGCTGCTCCGCCGGGCCGGCGACGATCCCGAGCGCGCAGCCGACCTGGCGATCGGGGATCTGACCCCCGGCATGATCCGCGCGCGACGCTGATCGACACCAGGTCGCCGGTGTGGCGCGCTCACAGCCATCTCACAGGGGTGCTGGATAGGGTGCGCGGTGAGTCAACGTCCGACTCCATGGTGGAGCGGTCGGCTGTCGCACAGGAGTTTCGATGGTCTTCAAGAAGATGTTGAGCGCGTTCGGTGTGGGCGGTCCCAGTGTGGACACCGTGCTGACCAACCCCAACACCCGGCCCGGCCTGACCCTCGACGGGCAGGTCAACCTCGTCGGCGGTGACAGCCCGGCGGCCATCGAGCAGGTGGTGATCGGTCTAGTCACCCGGGTCGAGGTCGAGGGCCACGACACGGAGTACGCGGGCACCATGGAGTTTCACCGGATGGCCGTCAGTGGCGCGTTCCAGCTCGCGCCCAAGCAGGAGTTGTCGATCCCGTTCCAGCTTCCGGTGCCGTGGGAGACCCCGATCACCGACGTGTACGGCCAGCGCCTGCACGGCATGACGATGGGCCTGCGGACGGAGCTGTCGGTGGCCCGCGCGGTCGACAAAACCGACCTGGACCACGTGGCGGTGCACCCGTTGCCGGTGCACGAGCGGATCCTGGAGGCGTTCCAGCGCCTCGGTTTCCGGTTCAAGCACGCCGACCTGGAGCGCGGTCACATCCGCGGCGTGCAGCAGACGCTGCCGTTCTACCAGGAGATCGAGTTCTTCGCCTCCCCGCAGTACGCGGGCACCATCAACGAGGTCGAGCTGACCTTCGTGACGAGTCAGCGTGGTGTCGAGGTGATCCTGGAGTGTGACAAGCGGGGCGGCTTCCTCAGCGCCGGGCACGACGCGTTCGGCCGCTACCAGGTGTCGCACGCCGACGTCGACCGCGTCGACTGGGCGCAGGTCGTCGACGGTTGGCTGCGCGAGACGACGTCCCGCTATGGCAGCCTGCGCTCCCAGTACGGCCACGGCCACGGTCATGGCCGCGGGCACGGCGGTATGGGCGGCGTGGGCGGCATGGTGGCCGGCGCGGCGCTCGGCGTCGCCGGCGGCATGATCGCCGGCGAGATGATCGAGGACGCCTTCGAGGGCGACTTCGGCGACTTCGGCGGCGACGAGTAACGCCTCCACAGACGACGGTGGCCTCCGGGAGAACTCTCCCGGAGGCCACCGTTCACGCAGGGGCGTCAGCGCATGCTCCGCTCCTTGGCGGACCGGCTGGCAGAGCCAGCCTTCGACAGACCACGGCTGACCAGGTAACCACCTGTCAGGACGGTCAGATACCACCACGCCTGGTTCGGGTTGTTGATGTTCAACCCGTTGGTGGCGGCGCCCCGCCAGAACGCGGCGATCACCACGAGCGCGACAGCAGCGGCGTAGATCCAGAATTCCGTCGTCAGGAACGCCTGCTTGGTCTCCGTACCCGGCGACGGCATCGGGTCTCGGTGCCCGTCGCGCATTGCCGGCATCTGCTGCGTGTCCCGCATCATGGCGGGATTTTGCGGGTCGTTCACGGGCCGGTTCATCGGCCGGGTGGAAGCAGCCTGCGTGCTCATCTGGTCCTCCTCAGGATGCGATGAGTCGTACCTGCATTCCCTCGCCCCGCTACCGCGTTTCGGCCACGGCACGGTTTCGCTTTCACGGCGGGGACACCCCCCGACTACCCGAGGCCCCCGACCAGGTAACACTCTCCTCCGACCGAAAAAGAATCGACGGCAGCCGGGCCGCGTCCGTGTCACCCGGTCGCGCCCCGCATCATCACCGCTCGGGGCGAATGTCCGTTTCCGGGTCGACGGGCGAGTGCTGCGGGTTTGGCCGACCGGTGACCGGGCACGCCGTCAGTTCCACAGCTTCTGCGAGGTGATGACCGTGCGTGAGGACGACATGCGGCAGGAGGCCGCCCGGCGGGCCGAGAACCGGATCGCCGGCGGCGTGTACGGCGAGGGCGCCCTCGACGAGGTGACACTGCCTCCTACCGACATCGAGAGCCAGATCCAGCGAGACGACCCGCTCGACCCGGCGCACGAGCGGGTCGACCCGCAGGTGCTGCGCGACGGTGGCCCGGTCGGCGGGCAGGGCGCGGTGACCACCACCGGTGGCACCGCCGGCCCGGCGAGCGTGCGGCGGGTCGCCCGCCAGCCGGAGCGGCACCCCGGCAAGGTGGCCCCGACGACGACCGGGGACGCCACCACCGGCGGGTTGAGCACCCCGATGGGGGGCAGCACCAGCGACCAGTCCACGTCCGCCACCGGGCCGGGCAAGTCCATCCGGGACCGCTCGACCGACTGACCGACGGTGAGCCCGCCCCCGCCGACCGGCCGGTCAGCGGGGGCGCGGCGGTCGGTCAGCGGCAGGGGCGCAGGACGCCCAGGCGCTGGGTGGCCCGGGTGAGCGCGACGTACAGGTCGCTGGGCCCGCGCGGCGACTCCGCCACCATCCGGTCCGGGTCGACCACCAGCACCGAGTCGAACTCCAGGCCCTTGGCCTGCGCGACCGTCAGCACGACCACCCGGCTCTCCAACTCCGGGTGCTCGCCCACCGTGGCCTCCGGCAGCGCGGCGGTCAACGCCGCGCCGAGCGCGTCCACCCGGCTGGCCGGCACGATGACGCCGAGCCGGCCCTCGGTCAGCCCGGCGGCCTCGCGCGTCGCCGCCGACACCAGCTCCGCGGGCAGTTGCTCGTCGGGCACCGCCCGGTCCCACGGTGGTACGCCGCTCTCGCGCACCGAGCGCGGCGGTCGCAGCGCCGGGTCGATCTCGGCCAGTACGTCGGCGGCGACCGCCATGATCTCGGCCGGCGTGCGGTAGCTGACCGTCAGCTCGGTCAACCGCCAGCGCTGCGCCACGTAGGGGGCGAGGGCATCGGCCCAGGACGGCGTCCCGGCGAGCGCGCCGGTCTGTGCCACGTCCCCGACGATCGTCATCGACCGGCTCGGGCAGCGGCGCATCAGCAGCCGCCACGCCATTGGCGACAACTCCTGCGCCTCGTCCACGATCACGTGCCCGAACGCCCAGGTCCGGTCGGCGGCGGCGCGCTGCGCGGTGGTCAGCCGGTCGGCCTCCTCCTGCCGCTCCAGCAGCCGGTCGGCGTCGATGAGGTCGGTCACGCCGAGGATCTCACCGCCCTCGGCCTCGTCCTCGACGTCGATCGAGCGGGAACCCCGGGCGATCTCCAGGACGCCCTCGGCGTACTCCCGTTCCATCATCCGGATGCGGTCCCGGCGGGCGGCGGCGGCCCGCTCGTCCTCACCGAGCAGCTCGGCGGCCTCGTCCAGCAGCGGCACGTCGGCGGGCGTCCACCCGCCCGGCTCGCGATGCAGCCGGGCCCGCTCGTCCTCGCTGAGCATCGGCGCGGCGACGGCGATCCGGTCCGGGTCCGCGTACAGGTCGGCGAGCAGGCGCTGCGGGGTGAGCACCGGCCACAGCCGGTCGAGGGCGGCCTGAATCTCCGTCTCCTCGCGCAGCTCGCGACGGATCTCGGCGCGGTCGGCCTCGTCGAGCAGGTTGTCCCCGCCCAGCGGGTCGGCGCCGATCCGCTCCGCCACCTGGTCGGCGAGCGCGTGCACGATCTCCACGTCGAACAGCGCCCGTGCCAGGTTGTGCGGCCGGTCGGTGCGGCGCACCCGGTCCCGGGCGGCGCGCACCGTCTCCGGGTCGAGGGTCAGCACCTCGCGCTCCACCTCGATCTCCAGCGGCTCGTCCGGCACCCACTGCCGGTCCCGGACGGCCAGCGCCAGCACCTCGGCGAGCACCGCCCGGCCCTTGAGCGCCGCGGTCTCGGCCGGCTCGACGCGCTGGGCGCTCACCCCGGGAAACAGATCACCCTGGGTACGCAGCAGCACGCCCGTCTCGGCCAGAGTGGGCAACACCTGGGAGATGTAGCGCAGGAACGTCGCGTTCGGGCCGACCAGCAGCACACCCCGGCTGGACAGCTCCCGCCGGTGTGTGTAGAGCAGGTACGCCGCCCGGTGCAGCGCGACCGCCGTCTTGCCGGTGCCGGGGCCGCCCTGGACCACCATGACGCCGGGCAGATCGGCGCGGATGATCCCGTCCTGCTCGGCCTGGATGGTCTCCACGATGTCGCGCATCCGGCCGGTCCGGCCGGCGTTGAGGGCGGCGAGCAGCGACGCCTCGCCGGTCAGCTCCTCGTGCCCGCCCGGCGAGGCGCTGTCGATGTCGAGCACCTCGTCGTTGAGCCCGGTCACCTTGCGCTGGCGGGTGCGCAGGTGCCGCCGCCGGCGTACGCCCTGCGGGTTGGCGGCGGTGGCGAGGTAGAACGGACGCGCGGCGGGGGCCCGCCAGTCCATCAGCAGCGGGTCGTAGTCGCCACTGGTGTCGAAGATCCCGATTCGGCCGATGTAGCGGCGGGAGTCGTCGTCGCCGTCGAGCCGGCCGAAGCAGAGACCATTCTCCACGGCGGAGAACTGCTCGACCTGGTCGGCGTACATCGCCACGGAGCTGTCGCGCTGGGAGCGGTCCTGGAGGGTGCCGCCGGTGTTGCGCAGCTCGGCGGTGAGCCGGTGGGTGGCCTGCTCACGCAACCCGTCCAGCCGGTCGTAGAGCATCGAGACGTACTCCTGCTCGCGGCCGATCTCGTCGTCGAGCGGCAATTCACCGGTACCGCCGGAGTGCCTTGACAAGCCGTCTCCCTTAAGATTAGAATGCCTTGCAGGAACGGCTTTTATGCCGTTCTTTTTTGTGCCCTCGAATTGTTGAAGATAGCGCGGTCCGCTCGCTGTCACCAAGCCGACCGGGCTGATTCGAGTCACACAACCACGGACGCCGGGCCGACCATCTGGTCGACCCGGCGTGAGCGCTTCGGGAAATCAGCCGCGGGCCACCTGGTAGAGCCGCTCGGGGGTGACCGCTCCGGCGAGCACCCGACCGTCGTCGGTGAGCAGCACGCTGAACAGCTTGCCGGTGAGCAGTCGGCCGCTGCCCCAGTCCCCACTGACCGCGGGCAGCCCGCCGAGCAGCTTCGACACGTCCGCGTCCGGCGCCGCGCCGGCCGGCTTGCCGGCGGCCGCCTTGCCCGGGGTCCCGTCCAGGCGCGCGACCAGGACGGTGGCCCAGCCGTCGCCCACGGCACGCACCTGCGGGTCTCCGCCCGGTGCGGCCTGCGCGGGCCGGCCCGCGGACGGCCGCTCGGCGGTCTCCTCGGTGACGGCTACCCCGGGTGGCGGGTTGAAGGCGAACTGGTCGGCGTCGGGACGCCGGTAGTCGACCTGGGTGAAGGCCATCTCGAACGCCGGCTGGTCGCTGCCCTTGGCGAGCACCTCGAAGCGCAGCGGCACGTGCTGCGTGGCGTCGATGGCGATCCGCAGCTGGTGCACCAGCGAGTCGCGGTCGCGCGGCTGGAGCACCAACTCGTAGGCGTCCCGACCGGCGACGGTGGCCGAGCGGCCGACGCTGACCTCGGTGCTCGGATCGATCGCGCCCAACGCCAGGTCGGCGGCCTCCTGCGGGGTGGCGGGGAGACTCGGCGTCGCCGCGGGACCCGGCTTTCCGGTCGTGCCCGCGTCGCCCAGCGTGCGATGGCGCGCGGTGTTGCCCCGGCTCTCCCAGGTCCAGACGTCCCGGCCGTTGCGGATCACGTCCTGCTCGCCGAGGGTGTCCATCAGCGCGACGCGCTGCCGCTCCGGCCCGGAATACCACACCCGCAGGGTGTGCGTGCCGGTCAGCAGGGTGGTCAGGTCGTTGCCGGGAATCAGCCCGACCAGCGGCGGCAGACCGAGGTCGGCACGCTGGACGACCGTCCCGGACAACCCCTCCAGCCGGGAGGTCTGAAGATCCACCAGGAGTTGGGCGGCGGTACGCGGCGGCAGGCTCGGCTCCGCCTCGGCGGCGAACGTGCCGATCGCGGCCCCTCCGCCGATGACGGCGACGCCAGCGGCCGCCGGGACCAACCAGCGCAGGACGGGGCGGCTTCTCAGGATCGACATGGTGCACCTCCTGCCAGACATCCTGCCCGGTCGGCGCTGTGAAGGCGCTGAGGACGCCGAACCTCCGACTGTGACCCGGGTGGCACCCTTGGACCGTGCGGTTGTTGGTGGTGGAGGACGAGGCCCGGCTGGCGGCTGCCCTGCAACGCGGCCTGCAGGCGGAGGGGTTCGCGGTCGACGTGGCGGCGACCGGCCCCGCCGGCCTGGACGCGGCCCGGCACGGCGGGTACGACGCGATGATCCTTGACGTGATGCTGCCCGGGCTGTCCGGCTACGAGCTGGTCCGCCGGCTGCGCGCCGAGCAGCACTGGCTGCCGGTCCTGATGCTCTCGGCCAAGGACGGCGAGTACGACCAGGCCGACGGCCTGGACTGCGGGGCCGACGACTACCTGACCAAGCCCTTCTCGTACGTGGTGCTGCTGGCCCGCCTGCGGGCCCTGCTGCGTCGGGGAGCGCCGGAACGCCCCACCGTGCTGACGGTCGGTGACCTGCGGCTGGATCCGGCCCGCCGACGGGTGACCCGTGCCGACGCCGAGGTGACGTTGACCGCGCGGGAGTTCGCGTTGCTCGATTATCTGATGCGTCGTCCCGGCCAGGTGATTTCCAAGATCGAGCTGCTGGACCACGTGTGGGACGCCAGCCTGGAGACGGCGCCCAACGCGGTCGAGGTGTATGTCGGCTATCTGCGCCGCAAGCTCGGCCGGGACCGGCTGGAGACCGTCCGGGGCGCCGGCTACCGGCTGGCGACGTGACACCGGTCGACCCGGTGGACGATCGTTGGGTCCGCCGGTTGCCGGGGTGGGGTCTGCGCGGGTTGGGCCTGCGCGGGCGGCTCACGGCGCTCGGCGTGGTCGGTCTCACACTCGGGCTGGCCCTCGGCGGGGCGGTGCTGCTGGGCGCGCTCGGCTTCGTGCTCCAGCGCACCGTGGACACCGAGGCGTTCCGGACCGCCGACGCGGTCGCCCTGCTCGCCGCCGAGGACGCGCTGCCCGACCCGCTGCCGGTGGCCGGCGGGCAGGTCCGGGTCCAGGTGATCGACGCGCAGGGTCGGATCCGGGCCGCCTCGATCGACGCGGACCGGCTGGTCCCGATGGTCCGCCCCGAGCGGTTGGACACCGGTCGCCGTCAGCGTCTGGTGGTGCCGGCGGAGCGAGCGGGGCTCGCCGGCCCGGTTCGGGTGGTCGCCGTACCCGCCGGCACGGCAGCGGATCCGCTCACCGTCCTGGTCGCCCGGTCGATGGCCGACGTCCGGCACAGCACGCACGTGGTACGCGCCATCCTGCTGGTGGCGTTCCCGCTGCTGGTGGCGATCCTGGCCGGGGTGGCGTGGCGGGTGATCGGTGCGACGTTGCGTCCGGTGGAGGCGCTGCGCCGGGGCGCCGAGGAGATCACCGGCCGCGCGGGCGGCGACCGCCTGCCGGTGCCCGCCTCCGCCGACGAGATCCACCGGCTGGCGGTCACCCTCAACGGGATGCTGGACCGGTTGGAGTCGGCCCGGACGCGGCAGCGCGCCTTCGTCTCCGACGCGGCCCACGAGCTGCGCAGCCCGCTCACCAACATCCGCACCGAGCTGGAGGTGGCCCAGCGGCTCGCCGACCGCACGGACTGGACGGCGGTGACCGTCAATCTGCTCGCCGACACGGAGCGGCTGAGTCGGCTGGTCGACGACCTGCTGCTGCTGGCCCGCCTGGACGAGATGCCACCGGCCCGGGGGACCGGCCCGGTCGACCTGGGCGCGCTGGTGACCGAGGTCGCCGCCCGGTACCCGTCGCCGCCGGTGCTCCTCGTGCCGCCGCCGGGCCCGCTCTGGACGGCCGGAAACGCGGCCGAGCTGCGGCGGGTGCTGTCGAACCTCGTCGACAACGCGGTCCGGCACGCACGGGGCAGCGTGGTGCTCACCGTCGAGCCGCACGACGATGCGGCGTACCACCTGGTGACGGTGACCGACGACGGCCCGGGGATCCCGGTGGCCGACCGGCGACGGGTCTTCGACCGTTTCACCAGGTTGGACGACGGTCGGGGCCGTGACGACGGCGGCGCCGGCCTGGGCCTCGCCATCGTGTGGGAGCTGGTCCGCCGCGCGGGCGGCACCATCACCCTGACCGACGCCGACGGCACGCAGGGGCTGCGGGTGCGTCTGCTGCTCCCGAGGACGCCGACCGGCGACGGGCAGCAAGCGGCGGTCGACACACCATGACGACGGTGGTCAGCCGGTCGGGATGTCAGCGGCGGCGGGTGCAGACCTGGTTGGCGCTCGCGACGGTGTCGGTGGACCAGACGACGGCCACGGTGAAGCAGTAGTCGTTGGCGCGGTTCAGCGCGTAGACGATGTAGCTGTCGGTGCCGGCGGGCAGCGTGGCGATCGCCGTCTTCTCCTGCCCGGCCCGGCCGGCCGACACGACCACCGGCCCCTCGCCCCCGGCCGGGTACGTCCAGCGCAGAGCGATGTTGTCCCGATTGTCGCGCAGGCTCACCGCGCCGGGCGGGGTGCCGGGTGCGGCGGCCGGCGCTGCCGTGCCGGTGGCGGCCGGCGCACCCGTGCCGGTCGGGCCGGCGCTGGGGGAGCCGTTGTCCGGCCCGGCTTTCGGGTCGTCCCCGTCGCCGACCCGCGCCACCCCGGCGATCACCGCCGCCGTGCCCAGCAGCACCACGACGACGCCGGCCACCAGCACCGGCACCAGCCGGTTGCGCGGCGACGCCTTTGCCCGGTGCACGGGCACCGGCAGCAGCCGGGACGGCGTGTACGGCTCCAGCGGCGCGTACGGCTGCGCCGGCTGGTCCGGCTGGGTCGACGCGTCGGGGCGGTGCAGCCGGTAGACGCCGGACGTCTCCTCGGTGCCGGCGGTGAACCCGGCCACCGATGGGGGCACCGGCGGGACGATGGAGTGCGGGGCGGGCTCGTCGGTCGGGTCCGGCGGCCAACGGAAGCCCGGCGACCCGTCCGGCTCGTCGGCCGGCACCCGGGGGTTCGGCACCGAGCCGACCCCGTGCCCGGCCCGGCCCTCGTCGTCGCGGTCGGCCGGACCGGTCATCCCCGGGTCCACCTGGCGCGGCGGGGGCGCGGGTGGGTGGTAGGCGGATTCGACCGGCCGGTCGTTGTGCGGCGCGGTACGCGCGGCCGGCACCACCGGGGCGTCCTGGTCGGCGGGCGCGTCGTCGGCGCAGACATGGTCGGGGTTGGCCGCTGCCCGGGCGAGAGCCGCCACCTGCAGCGCCAGCGGGTCGTCGGCGGCCAGGTGCTGCCGGCACAGCTCGCGGGCCAGCGCCAGGTTGTCGTGCGCCTCGGCGAACTGCCCACAGTCGCGCTGCATGGCGCCGAGCCGGGCCAGCATCTTGATCCCGCTGGGGTGACCGTCGCCGTACACCTCACGGTGCAGCTCCCAGGCGTCCTGGAGGCGGTCGCGGGCCACCGTGCACTGGCCCCGGGCGTACTCGACGGTGGCCAGGTCGGCGTGTGCGGCAAGCACCCGCAGCGACTCGGGCCCGTCCTGCGCGGTCAGCTCGATGATGACTTCCTGGTACAGCCGGGCGGCCCGGGAGTGGCTGCCCACCCGGTGCAGCACGGCGGCCAGGGTGGCTGCGGCGGCGACGGTGCGGGGGTCGGAGCGGCCGTGCAACCGGGTGGTGGCCGCGTACGCGAAGGCTGCCCAGCCGCGCGCGGAGTGCGGCTCGCCGAGGGCGACGAGCACCCGCGCCTGGAGGCTGGCCGCCTCGGCCAGCTCGGGTGTGGCGTTGGCCGGGCGGGGGTCGGCGTCGGTGAGCGCGTCGGAGAGCAGCCGTTGCGCACCGGCCACGTCGCCAGTGGACACGAGGTGGTGCGCCTGGTCAGTCAACTCGTCGAAGCCGGAGGACACGCCCCATCGTGCTCATCCGACGACGGTAAGTACAAGACCCGCGCCGGTGCCGATCGGTCAGGATCTGGTCAGGTGCTCGGCCAACGTCTCGCTGATCCGGCGCAACTGGTCGACCTGGGCCGGGCTCAACGCGTCGAACAGGTGTCGGCGTACCCCCTCGACGTGGCCCGGGGCGGCGGCGGCGAGGGTGGCGAAACCGTCGTCGGTGAGCACCGCGATCTGCCCGCGCCGGTCGGTGGGGCAGTCCTCGCGGCGTACCCAGCCGGCCGCCTCGAGGCGGGCCACCGCGTGCGAGAGCCGGCTGCGTGACGACCCCGCCGCATCGGCCAGGTCGCTCATCCGAAGTTGCCGACCCGGGGCCTCGGAGAGTCGGACCAGGATCTCGTAATAGGCGTGCGGCATGCCGGCATCGCGTTGCAGCTCGCGGTCGAGCGTGTCCATCAGCGCCCGGGAGGCGGCGAGGAACGCCCGCCAGGTGCGCTGCTCATCGGGGTCCAACCAGCGGGTCATGACGGCCATCATACGCGCAATGGTTGAATGTTCAACCAAATGGCGCTAGCCTGGGGTCATGGGTATCCACCGGCTCAACCACGCGGTCCTCTACGTCAGTGACCTCGCCCGCAGCGTCGCCTTCTACCGCGACGTGCTGGGCTTCCGCCCGGTGGCGATGACCCCGGACGGCTTCCGGGGCGCCACCTTCCTCCAGGCCCCCGACTCCACCAACGACCACGACCTCGGCCTGTTCGAGATCGGCGCGGCCGCCGGCCGGTCCACCGCCGGCCGGGCCACCGTCGGGCTCTACCACCTGGCGTGGGAGGTCGACACCCTCGACGAGCTGGCCGCCACCGCCGAGCGGCTCACCGCCGCCGGGGCGCTGGTCGGCGCGTCCGACCACGGCACCACCAAGAGCCTCTACGGCCAGGACCCGGACGGTCTGGAGTTCGAGGTGGTCTGGCTGATCCCGGCCGACCTGCTCGACGACACCGCCCTGGCCGCCCGCAAGCGCATCGGCCGGCTCGACCTGGACGCCGAGCGGCAGCGCTACGGCGGGCAGACCCGCGGTGGTGTGGGGATCTCCGTGCCGGCCTGAGCCGGCCATAGGGTAGAACGAACCGATGCCGACCAACCGGACCACCGACTTCCTTCGTGAGCTGCTGGTCCGTCAGGTGACGACCTGGCTGCCCGCCGCCCTGCACCGCTCCCGGCGGGCAACCGTCGCGCTGGCCTGGGCCGGCGCCGACGGCGGCGCAGCGGAGGCGGTGCTGCGGGTGGTCGTCGGCCACGCCGCCCAGGTGCGCGGTCGACAGGTGACGGTGCTGGTGCTGGCCGACGGCGCCGCCGACCTGCCGGCCCGGCTCGGGCCGATCGAGGCGGAGTTGCCTGCCGAGGTGACGGTGCACCTGCTGCCCGGCGGTCCGGACCGGCTGCCGGTGGCGGTGAAGGCGGCCGGCGCGGCCGGGTCGCCGCTGTTCTGCTTCCTGGACCTGCCCGGCGAGGTGCCCCCGCACCTGCTCGGCGCCGCCGCCAACGGCCGCACCGGCGAGGTGCTGCTGCACGCCGGTGGCGTCACCCGTGCGGCCCTCGTCGCCGCCGGCTTCCCGCTGGTCGCCGAGGTGGCGCCGGTGCTGCCGGATGGCGCGGCGGCCGGCGTGGTCGCCTTCGGCAGCCGTTCGGACCGGAGTCTGGAGGCGCTCCGTGACGCGCTCTGGACGGTCGGCGCGGAACTCGGTGTGCGCTACCGCGACCCCGCCGACCCGACGGCCCCGCCGGTGGACGTGGCCGGGGACCCGGCCCTGGAACCGCTGGCCGGGGAACTGCTGGCCGAGCTGCGCCGGGGCGGCCCACGGCCGGTCACCGAGCTGCGCCGGCACACCCTCACCGCGACCGTCTACCGTGCCGCAGACGCCAACCGGGCGCTCGCCAACCTGGTCGAGACGGGCGACGTACGCCGCGAACGCGACAGCGGCCGCCTCGCCGGCGACGAAATCATCACGCCCACGCGCTGAGGCGCACCCCTGCCCCTCCGCGATCGTGCTATTTCTGCCCCGGCCTACCGGGGATTCCGCAAGATCGACGAGGTGCGGGTGGGGCGGGTGGACGCCGAGCGGGGTGCCGGTGAATCACCGGCACCCCGCTCGACTCCCGGGACGCTACGACCGGGACTTGTCCTGCTTCCAGGACAGCGGACCCGGCAGGTCGACGCGGTGCGCCCGGGCCTTCGAGTTCCAGGACCAGCGGCCGATCTTGATGCTCCACGAGGAGAAGCCGTTCTCGGTGAAGTTCAGGATGATCGGTCCGTACTTCTTGCGCTTGCGAAACATGAGGCCCATCGGAGGTCTCCCCTCGTCACCGTTCCCTGCCGTGTCGAGATCGAACATTCCCGAACGGGCGAATTCCGAAACCCCCTCTTCGTCCCGGGTGGACGGTGACGCGGCACGACCCGACAATCTGCGGGGCTGGCCGCCGGACCGATGGCCGGGTTCGACGCCGCCGGGGTGACCCGGGAGTTCTTTCCGGACGGGCGGCACGAGGCACTGCTGCTGCTGAACGTCGGCCACCCCGGCCCGGACGCCTGGCGCGAGCGGCTGCCCCGCCTGCCCGCGGCCGACGTCATCCACACCCGGTGACCAGGGTCAGCGGGGCTCCCACGCGTCGGGCAGAGCGGTGAGCTTGCGGACGTGTGCGGGCAGCCGACCGCTGACGATCTCGGCGAGGCTCACCTCGTCGACGACCCGCCGCACGGCGGCGCGGACCGCCACCCACAGGCCGGGCAGGTTCTCCGCCGCGCCCTCGTAGCGGGTCTCCTCCGGGCGTAGGCCGCGGACGCCCGCGAGGGGGCCCTCCACCGCGCGCAGCACCGCGCCGACGGTCACCTCGCGGGGCGGACGGGCGAGGGTGTAGCCACCCTCGGCGCCGCGCTGGGCGCGCACGATGCCGGCCCGGCGCAGATCGGCCAGGACCGCCTCCAGGAACTTGCGGGGCATGTCCTGCTCGGCGGCGATGGCCTGGGTGGACAACAGCGAGGGGTACGCGGTCGCGAGGCTCAGCGCCGCCCGTACCGCGTAGTCGCCGCGCGCGGAGATCTGCACCCCGCCATCATGCCCGCCCGATCCCGCCGCCCGACCCGGTGGGCTTCCCGGACCGCGTGGCGTGACCGCCGTTGGCCGGTTCGACGGCGGCGCCGGAGCGGAACCGCCCGCTGTTGGCGCCCGTCGGTTCGACCGCCGGTCGGGGTCGGACGACCCGCCCGGTGGCCGGCTGATCGCGGGCGGCGCGGAACGCGCCCGGGCTGACCCCGATCTCACGGGTGAAGAACCGGCCGAAGTTGGTGGGCTCGGTGAAGCCGAGCTGACGGCCGATCTGGGCGATCGGTTCGTCGCTCGCGGCGAGCAGCCGGGCGGCCTGCAACGCGACCCGCTCGTCGATGACCTGTTTGGCGCTGCGACCGGTCACGGCCAGGCAGGCGCGGGTCAGGGTCCGCACCGAGCAGCCGAGCGCGGCGGCATAGTCCTCGACCCGCCGGGTCACCTGGTAGCCGTGCTCGACCTCCCGGCAGAATCGCTGGAACGTCTCGACCTCCGGCCGGTGCCCGGACCGGGCCATACCGGGCAGCGTCAGCCGCAGCAGCAGCACGGCGAGCTGGTGGCGCAGCAGCGCACGACCGGCGGGGGCGCCGCCGTGCCGCTGGCAGTCCACCGCCAACTGGCTCACCTCGTTGATCACCGCGTCCTCGTCCTCGCCGGCCAACTGCCGCCAGGTCTGCGGGGCGTCCGGGTCGACGGCCAGGCCGTGCAGCGCGTCGGCGGTCCAGCCGACCACCGTCGCGTCGAACTGTGGGCCGGCGCAGCGCAGCACCTGACCGGCGCGGACCCGCAGCAGCGTGCCGGGTCGGCACGGCAACAGGTGGAAGTCCAGCTCGGCGTCGCCGTGACCCCGGGTGGTGAGGATCAACAGCTCCCGCTCGACGAACACCGGCCGCCGCCAGCCGGGGTCACCGGCCAGGTCGGCCAGCGCGAACGTGGAAATCTCGTCGGGTACGGGTGACGCCGTTCCGATCGATGGCGCGGGGGAGGGATCGGTGGAGACCATCGTCTGCGACGGTAGCCCGAACCGCAGGTCACCGCATCCCGATCAACGTGCGCGGCGGCGCCGAGGCTTGTGACGATCCCCGCGGCCGGGCTACGTTACCCGGCGGTAGCGCTGTGCGGTCCGTGGCCGCCTGGCGCCCGCCGTCCGCCCGACCGCCCGGCGGACCCGCCGACACGCGATGGGATGGGCATGACGCAGCTGTTCTCGGTCGAAGGCAAGACGGTCCTGGTCACCGGCGGGTCGCGGGGGATCGGGCTGATGATCGCCCAGGGCTTCGTCCGAGCCGG
This sequence comes from Micromonospora sp. NPDC005237, assembly GCF_040607775.1. Classification (NCBI taxonomy): domain Bacteria; kingdom Bacillati; phylum Actinomycetota; class Actinomycetes; order Micromonosporales; family Micromonosporaceae; genus Micromonospora; species Micromonospora sp. NPDC005237. The sequence goes on from NZ_JBEXHJ010000012.1 coordinate 137,281, forward strand.
CGCCCGCGTGATCATCTCGTCCCGCAAGGCGGACGTCTGCGAGACGGTCGCCAAGGAACTCTCCGCCGAGGGCCACTGCGAGGCGATCCCCGCCGACCTGGGCACCGACGCGGGCGCCGAGACCCTCGCCGCCGCCGTCCGCGAGCGCGTCGACCGTCTCGACGTGCTGGTCAACAACGCCGGCGCCACCTGGGGCGCTCCGCTGGAGAGCTACCCGGAGGCCGCGTTCGACAAGCTCTGGGCGGTCAACGTCAAGGCCGTCTTCCGGCTCACCACCGCGCTGCTGCCGGCGCTGCGCGCCGCAGCCAGCGCCGACGACCCCGCCCGCGTGATCAACATCGGGTCCATCGACGGCATCCGGGTGCCGTTCATGGAGGTGTACGCGTACTCGGCCACCAAGGCGGCCGTGCACATGCTCACCCGCAGCCTCGCCCACCAACTGGCCGGCGAGCAGATCACCGTCAACGCGATCGCGCCCGGCCCCTTCGAGAGCAAGATGATGGCGTTCGCCCTCAACGACCCGGCGAGCAGGACCGCCATCGAGCAGCAGGTGCCGCTTGGCCGCATCGGGCGCCCCGAGGACATGGCCGGCACCGCCATCTACCTCTCCTCGCGGGCTGGCGCGTACCTCACCGGCGCGGTCATCCCCGTCGACGGCGGCATCACCACCCACGGCTGAGCGCCGGCGACCCCCGGTCGGGCTGCCCGCGTACCCCCGGGTGTGCCAGGGCCGCGCGGACTCGGCAGATCCGCGCGGCCCTGTCTGGCCGGTGTTGCCCGTTCGGGCGGTGCTCAGCGACCGGCGAGCAGCCGGTTCACCGCCGTGTCGACGTCCAGGTGCTCGGCCTCGCGGCCGCGCGGGACGACGACGTACGTCCGTCGAAGGAAACGCACCAGGACGCTGCGCGGCACCTCGAAGAGGGCGTTGCCGTCCGGTGACGAGAGGGCCAGCGCGACGAAGTCGCCCCGCGGTGTGGCCCAGGGCCAGACCCGCACATCGCCGATGCCCGCAGGCTCGTCCAGGCCGGTGACCAGAAGTTCGCGCGCGAACGACCAGCTCACCGCCTCGCCCCCGGCCGATTCGGCATGGAACAGGACATGGACCGCATACGGGTCAGCAGGGTCGTAACGCAGACTGGCACGCACCGGCAAGGCGGTGGCGTCAGGTGCGACGAGCCTTAGCGACGTCTCGACCTCTACGGTCGTCGGTCGGATGACACTCATGGACGTTCTCCCCCCGGCACCGCTGCGGAACGCGCGTGTCCCGCTTTTCCCATACTCAGGTGCTACTCCTGGCTACGCTCCGCCATACGCTGACTTCACCCAGTGGTGGGAAGGGGGACGGAAAGGCCGCGTGAATGTGAGCATTCATGTAGGATTTCCGGTTCTGCCCAGTGCGTGATTCCGCCCGGCGTCGGGTGGCTCAGTCGTCGACTTACTCCGGTAACGTCCAGTCGGCCGTTGCAGTGACGGGCCCGAGCGACACTGGGGGGTGAAATGGTCACGAACCGATCCTCAGTGGATCCGGTGGCCGCATCCGGTCCGCCGAAAGTCGCGGTCCGAGCAGCCGAAAAGCGGGGGTACGACGTGCCGATGGAGCAACCCGAGCGACCCGGACGGTCGACGCCCGACACGGGCCGCACCGGCGGCGTCCTCGTCGTCGGCGAGCCCCCGCGACGCCCACGCTGGCGGGACCGCATCTCGACCACCCTCGACCTGATCCGCGCCAACCCCACCGGCCGGATCGCCCTCAAGATCTTCATCTCGATCGCCGGCGCGCTGGTGGTCACCATCGGCATCGCCCTCATCCCGCTACCCGGGCCGGGCTGGCTGCTGGTCATCGCCGGCCTCGGCATCTGGGCCGTCGAATACCACTGGGCCCGCCGGCTGCTCGGCTTCACCCGCCGACACGTGCACGGCTGGACACAGTGGGTGACGCGACAGTCGCTGCCGCTGCGCTTCGTGCTCGGCATCGTCGGCCTGGTCTTCGTGGGCGTTGTGGTCTGGCTCTCACTCAAGCTCAGCTTCGGCATCGACGTGGTGGCCGAGGCGATGCAGTACCTCGCGACGCACTGACCCCGGATTTCCGGTCTGGTTCCACGATCGGGTAGAGTCAGTGGCGCTGAGGGCGATTAGCTCAGTGGGAGAGCGCTTCGTTCACACCGAAGAGGTCGCTGGTTCGATACCAGCATCGCCCACTCTCAGTTTGTGCAGGTCAGAAGCCCGTTACCGAATGAGTCGGTAACGGGCTTCGCCGTATGTGCTGCTTACATTGGGAGCAGATTGGGAGCAGCGCGGCTGGTTCTCTGTTCGGGCCGCCATGGACCTGTCCGGTTGAGTGACCTGATGTGCGGTCCCGAGCGGGCCTGCTGGCTAGTTGAGGAGTTGGGTCGACCGCTGCCGGTGCCGCGCGGCGAGAGGGTGGCCCCGGTTATGGCTCATGGGTTGACTGGCGGCCGTAGGTCCGATGGTTGGCCCATTCGCCGGTCCACAAGGCGAGGTCGTGTACCCAGAGCGCGGCGCTCTGCCGGGACTTGACGGCCCACTTTGCTGCGTTCTTCGACGCGAAGTGGTCCAGGACCTGACGGTCGGTCGCCGTCCATGCGGGAAGCTGGGTTAGCCACTCTTCTGCCTGTTCCGCGCTGTGGCCGCTGCCGATCAGCCACTGGACGAGCAGCGCGAGTTCGACCCATGCGGCGGCCTTGGTTGCCCACGCCCAGTCGACGATCCGTAGGCCGAGTGGCGTCACGATCAAGTTGGCCGGGTTGACGTCGGAGTGGATAAGTGTCTCGCCATTCATCGCCGGGTGCGCGAACCCGAGCCGGGCTGCCGGGGTGAACCACATCTCGCCAGGCGCAGGCGTCTCTTGAAGTGCTTTCAGCGCGGCGAGGAGCAGATCGAGGTCCCTACTGCCGGGTGACAGGTCGGGGTGGGGACCGGCAAGATGTTCGGTCCCCACCACCAGCCAGCCATCGGATTCGAACTGCCACAGGACCGCGGGCGGGTGCCGGTCGATGGCTCGGGTGGCCGCGAGTTCGTAGCGCAGCGACCGAACGCTCAGCTCGCCGGAGGCAGCCTTGACGAAGATCCGCCCGGCGGGTCCGGTCACCGTCGAGGTGATCTCGGCGTGGTTGCCACTGGAAGCCGAGGTGACGTCAAAGGTTCCGCCGACCCGTTCGGCGATCCCTGCCGTGACACTCTCCGGCAGAGCGGTCCAGTCGCTACGCATCGGATCTTTCCTCTGCTACGTGCCCGGCTGAGGCGGATTCGGCGGACAGCAGGACTCGGCCTCGCCGCCCCAGAATTCCATGTCGACCCGGTAGCCGGTCGCGTGCAGCGCCGCGAGTGTGTAGGTGATGGCGGTGCCGTCCTGCATGGCCCCGGTCAGGATCGGCCGGTGGTGCACGTAGTGGCCCGCGATCTGTTTGCAGGCGACGGTGTAGGGCTCGCTGATCTGCAGGGCGGCATGCCAGACAGCCGCACACAGCAGCGATGGTGACCACGCCGCCGACTATCTCAACCAGGCGGGCCGCAGCTGACAAGGCTCGGCGATCGTGAACGTGTTCCCCGATCGGCCGATGCGGCTGCGGGAGCCAGCGCTGGTTCCCACCAAAGCACTGGGCTGGCAGCTCACGATGGGAGGTGGGGGAGCCGTCGTCCTTTCTGTCGACGGTTGGCCCATGTGCCTCAACCTGGGTCTGGGCAAGTCGCGGTCCTTGCGGGCAACTCGGTGGTAGCCGAACGTCAGCAGCAAGCCTGTGTCCTCTCCGTGGCGACGTTGTCGGCCTGATCGCGGGCGCCTTAACCGGAAGCACATTCTCGCCCGTCATCCGTACGGATGCTTATGTCGCTGGGCACGCTTTCCTTGCTAGCGTCATCGCCCGGGGCAGCACGTCGATGTGCGCCGAACCAGCCGAGGCGGGGGGGGATGAAGACACGTAGGCGATGCCGGTGGCCTGACCGAGCGCGGGCCAGCCACGGCGGGTGGCCCCGACGTCCGGCCGAGGCAAAGTGTTCCGGCACATCACGGTTTGGGTCATGACGGTGAAGAAGCCGGTCTCACCGGCGTCCACCGGCGGGGCCGGCACGCACTTCGAGTACCGGGTCGCCGCGATCGTCTACAGTCACCTGCTGACCGGCACGCACCCGCCAGGTCTCGTGGTACCGCTGGTTGCGGTGGGCCTTCAGCAACGGGTGCACGGTCATCTGCTCGACGACATCGTGCTGACCGCCGAACCTGGGCCTCATCCGTTGTGCATAGAGTTCCAGGTCAAACGCAGCCTCATGGTCACCGGCGCGGACCCGCCGTTCGTCGAGGTGGTGACGCAGTCACTGCACCAGCTTCATCGCCGCGGCGACGAGGTGGCTCGCGGCGACCTCGCCCTCGGGGTCGTGGCGCAAGGTGATCCGGAGGCGTTGTCGCAGCTCGCGGCATTGAGCGAGCTGGCTCGTGGGCACACGACGCACGACCGTTTTGCCGAGCTGCTCGTCCGCGATGTCACGAACCAGAATGTGCGCAACCGCTGGGCTCACGTGCGCAAGGCGGTCGCGGCGGCGTTCGCCGAACAGGCGCCCGACCTGGGCGGGGTGGACTTCTCGGCGCATGCGTTCCTGTCGGCGCTGCACGTCTGGTGCGTGAGCGACAGCACCGACGGGGCGGAGTACCGCGCCGCCCTCGATCGTCTCGGGCCGATCGCGCAGACGCTGGCGGTCAAGCCGGTCGACCTGTTCGAGCACCTGACCGCCCTGGCCCAAGGATGGGGTGTGGTGGCCGGCATTGCCGACGCCGGCACCGTGCGCCGCCATCTGCGCCGACGTGGGCTCGGCATGCGGACGTCGGACCCGGACGCCGCCGCGACCGGCTTCGCGGAGCTCGACGCCGATGCGGTCGTTCGTGGTCCGATCGCCGCGCTCGAGCTGGAGGGAGTCCGCGACGAGGCCGAACGCCGGTACGAAGCTGCGGACCCGGCCGCGGCGCAGCTGTTCGCCCAGATCGCAGAGCGGCTGGAGGAGCATGGCATGCTTCCGCACGCCGTGATCATGCGCCGGCGTGAGGCGGCTGCCCGGCAACGGTCCGGGGCCGCAGACGACGCGGGCATCTGCCGGGCAGCTCTGGCGTGGGAACACCTCGACGCGGTGCAGCCGTGGCAAGCCGGGTTTGCCCTCCAGGACGGGCGGCAGCCTGGTTCCCCGCGTGCGCTCGGACAGGCAGCGCAACGGGTCGTCGCGCTCGCCGGCGCCGCCGTCGGGGTCGCGAAGGGCGCCGATCTCGACGGGCTGATCAAGGCCTTCGACGCCGCTCAGGACGCAGATCCGTACCGTGAGCGGGCGGCGGCGCTGCTGTGCGAGGAGGCCATCGCGGATGGCAGGCCCACGCTGGTGGCACAGCGCGCCACCACGCTCGAGTCGATCGCCCGGGCAGCCGCCCGTCAAGGCGAGGCTGCGTCACGACGGTGCGGCGCGCGGATTTTGATGTGCGTCGCCGACGCCACCGGGAATTGGGCGCCGCTGCTGCCCGAGATTCATCGCCGGCACGGCGGGGCGATGACGGCCTGGGCGCATGCCCGGTACGGCCGTTTTCTCGCGCTCAACGGCGACGGTGCCGGCGCGCAGGCACAGTACGTGCTGGCCGTCGAGCGCGCCTGTGTCGCGAAATTGTTCGACGAGGCCGCCGACTGGCTCTACGCCGCGCGGATCGTGCGGTACTGGTACGGCGACGTCGCCGGGGACGATGACGAGCACCCTCTTGCCCAAGCGTTGCGCGCGAACGCCACGCCCAGCCGGCTTCCCGGATCGCCGCACACCGCCGAGCTCGCCATGAGCGCAATGCTGAGCAAGGACAAGCCCCGCGAAGCCGTCCAGCAGGCCCGCCGCTGGCGATGGCAAGCCGTCGTGCGCGGCTACCTGGCCGAGGAGCGCGAGGCCGTCGCGGCGCTCGGCACGCTGTACGAACGGGCGGAAGATCCGCGCTCGGCCGTTACCTGCTTCGTTCGGGCCGGATCGGATAGGCAGGCCGCAGCCGCCGCGCGAACACTTCCCGAAGTGCCCGCCGACCTCGGCGTGGACCTGCTCACCGCGGTCGAGGCGGGCCGCGCCGCCGCGTACGCCGCGGTCGCGGCCGCCTCCGATCTGATCACCGACGAGCAGGCACGCGAGTGGGCGGATGCCGCCATCAGTGAGGTCGCCGGGCACCGTGCCGAGCCGATCGCCGGCCCGTCGGCCCGGCTGGCGGCGTTCGACGCGCTGGCCGCCCTCGGCGGCTGTCTGAGCGACCAGCAGGTGGACTCGCTGCTCGTGATTCTCGACCCGCTCATCGACCGCGACCCCGACCACTACCGGTTCAGCGACAAGGCCGTCACGAAGATCCTCATCTCTATCGCGGGCCGGCGGCGGGAGGCCGTGGTGCTGCTGCTGCGCGCCCTGCTCGCCGACCAGCAGATGGCGGAGATCATCCTGCAGGAGGGCATCGAGGTTCTCAGCGCGAACAGCAAGATCACCGAGGAACTGCTCGGTCCTGCCGCGGCCACCAACGAGCATGCCTGCCTGGCGCTGATCCTCGCCGGTCTGGACACCGCACCGGTCACGACGCTCGCACAGCAACGAGTAACCCGATACCTGCTTCCCAGGGCTCATCATCCGGGCGTGACAGCCGTGTACGCCGGGTCCCAGCACACGGCGCTGCTCGCCTCGGTCCTCGACCCGGCAACCCGTCGACAGGTGGCGCAGGCCATGCTGGATATGGCTGCGGACGTCAGGGAAACCGCGTCGAGCCGGTACGACGGCCTAGCCGGGCTGACCGTGCTCGCTCCCCACCTCGACGAGCAAACCCGCGATGGCCTGCTCCCGCCGGTCCTGCACATGGCGCGCGGTGAGCACGACGACCACCTGGTCGACGACTTCTTCCGGCGCGGCGTGACGCTGACGGATCGTGCTCTGGAATGCGCGGCTCGGCTCGCCACCGGCGATGCCCGGCGCGCCGAGATCGAGCAGATCGGCATCGCCCTGCTGCAGACGGCTGACGAGCCCAGCCGGTGGCGGGCCGTCCGCGCCCTGTTCCTGACTCCCGCGGCCGCGACGACGCTCAACCTCGAGCATTGCGCGGTTCACCCGATCCCGGCAGTACGGGCACTTGCGGCCGTACGGTGGGCGCAGAACCCGGCCGTGCTGTCCCCCGCAGCCGCGGTCCGGCTCGCCCGGGACGACGACTACCGCGTGCGGCGCAACCTGGCCCGCGCTATCCGTGATCATGCTGAGGTCCACATCCGCAACGAGACCGCACTTGCGGTGCTTGATGCCCTGGCCAGCGACCCCCGAAGAAGCGTTCGTACCTGCGTCTCCCGGAAGCGGATGCCCGCTGAGACCGACACCCAGCCCACTGGCTAGCCAATCGCGGGCGCGCACTGCCGCTGCGACCGGGTCGCCTGCGCCCGCGTCCGTCACGGCGGATCGCTGCGAACACATCGATCGTCGACATGCGTCAAGCCGCTGCGTTTGGCCTGCGCGCCACTTCACACACCATGACCGGCGCCGGTCGTAGGTCGCGCGTTGTCTGCGGCAGATCCGCGCACCTGACCTTAGTTCAGACGGTGACAGTCTCAAGGGCGAATCTCTGCCGGGCCCTCGACCGGGCTCGGGCTGCTTCGCGCAGTGAGCGGTCAGGGTGTGGACGCCCGCCGAACCTGCTCGAAGTGGAACTCGCGAATGAAACAGTCTCGTGGTTGGCCGACCGCGAAAAGCACGCAGTCGATGACCGATCGCGCCGTGAGGTCGCTGTTTACCTGTCGGGGCCCGTCCTGAACGAAGTCCGGCGGAAACAGTGAGATTACCCGGATCCCTTCTGGCCGGAGCCGGTGCGACAGGATCTCAGCGAGCCCGGCGTGGGCATGCTTAGCGGCATAGAACGCGGGATGTGCACCCGAGCGGCGGTGCCCCACCTGACCGCATGCGGAGATCATGTTGACGATGTCGGGCCGCGACGACGCTCGTAGCAGCGGCAGCAAATTTTTGGTCAACAACATGGTGCCGGTCCCGCCCGCAGCCATCACGCTTTCGATCTTGTCGTCCGAGACGTCTCCCAGGTCATCACCTTCGACGTATGGGGCGCCATTGTTGATCAGCACATCGAGGCGCTTCGTCCGTTCGGCCACGGCAGTGGCGAACGCGCGCACCGACTCCGGTACGGCGAGGTCGCAGTGAAATGCATCAGCCCGACCTGGCCCCCGCTGGCTGATCGCATCCGCGACATGCTCGGCCGCAGCCACGTCGCGGGCCGAGAGAAAGATCTGTGCACCGCGCTTGGCGAAGGCTTCGGCCAGTAGTCGCCCGGTGTCACGTGCGGCACCGGTGATGGCGACGCGCAGGCCGTCAAGATTCATGGCCGAAGTGAAGCATCTGAACTCTGGTTGAGGTCAACAGGAACTTGCCAAGATCAGACATCCGCTCTTCGGCAGAGTCGCTCGCTTTGGTCCGTGTGGCGAGCGGCGATCTAGACGTCGCAAAGACTGACGCCGGCACCCGGCATGGTGTGGCGCGTCAGGGCGGTCAGGTGTCGCGACGGTCGAGGAGCGCTTCCAGTTCCTCGACCGTGATCAGGCCGTCTTTGATCGCGCGGACGGTCAACTCGGACTTCGTCGAGGCAGGCCGGCCGACGTAGGCGTATTTGATCCTGACGCGGGTGATGTATTTGTCGACAGTACTTTCGGACACGAACATCTTGCGGGAGACCTCGGCTTTCGAGCCCAGCTGCAACCAGAGCAACAATGCCTTCTTCTCCTGCTCGGACAACCGGGGCTGTTTGGGGTCGACCAGAATCGCGCCGCCCAGCTTCGGCGTGGTGTAGGTCTCGCCGATCGCGGCTGCGCGCACGGCCCGGATCAGGTGGTCCTTCTCCTCGCTCTTGGCGATGTACGCCAGGGCGCCGCGGTCGATGCACTGCACCGCTGTCTCCTCGCCCTCGTACATCGTGTACACCACCACATGCCGTCTGGACTCGGCGAGCCGGGTGATCGTGTCGAACTGGTCCTTTCCCTCGACGAGGAGGTCAAGGATGACCACGTCGGCGCTGCGGCCGGGCTCGGTCCAGGCCAGGGCTACTTGGCCGCCCGCCTCGACCAGATCAATTGGGGGGTCGGCCTCCGAGCACCACTTCTGGATGCCCTCACGCATCCCGGCGTGGTCCTCGATCAGTACAGCGGTCGTCAACCGGTCGCCCATTGTGCTTCCACCCAGGTCGAGTCGTCATCCGAGGTGGCAGTGACCCGCACTGCCGGATCCGTGGCCGGGAACGATTCCATGATGCTGCAGTCGGCTCGGACGCTGACGGACAGAACACCGCCGATGCAAATTACGACGATCCGGGCCTCGGACCACGCCGCGGTGATGGTGGGGATCACGGCGTCGGTGAGCGACCGGCGGATTTCCGGCGGTGGGTCCGGCCAGCTGCCCACCGTGATCAGGTCGACCTTCACCCCTCGGCGCGCGGCGACGTCGGAGGCCTGTTCCAGGAGGTGCTTGAGCGGCTCGGCGGGGGTATCGGCCTCGGCGAAGAGCCGGCGCATGCGTGCGGCTTCGATCGTGCACTCTTGCATTACCTGCTGATCCGCGGGATCCAGCGTGCCGTCGGCCAGCCCTTGCAGCAGGCGGCCCGCAGATTCGTCCAGCGCGGCGAGGCGCGCCTGGCGGTTCCTGTGGATGCGCTCCGAGCTCTCCTCGGCCGTACGCCTCTCCTCCGTCTCATAGGTGGCCTGGGCCGCTACCTGGGCCACCCCGCGTAGCGCGACTGCCGCGATTCCGCTGGCCAGCGGATACCCGATGGTGCCCAGCGAGCCAGCGACGAAGTTGAGTAGGACGTCGCGGGTGCCGGCCCCGGGCAGCAGGATCGCGGCGAGCGTCACCGCCTCGTGCATGCCGAGGAAAGCCGCTAGGTAGCCGAGCGGCCGGTCCAGCAGCAGGATTACACCCATCCACCCGAGCGCCCCGAAAATCCAGTCCGCCGACGTGACCGCGGCACCGGGGGCCAGAAAGGCGCGAGCCAGCACGTCGGCTGCGAGGACCACGGCGAGTGCCGGCCACCGCCAGCGGGACCAGCCGCGACGCCGGGCGGCGAGCATTGCCTCGGCGACGACCACAGCGCTCAAGACGGCGTATGCGATGATCTGCGGCCATAGCGGGTGGTAGCGATCGAGGTTGCGCGCGAAACTCAGCGGCAAGATCAAAACGACCGCGGCGATGGTCACCACGGCGATCCGCAGGCCGTGTTGCAGCCGCCGCGTGATCTCCGCAAGGTGTCCTTGCTCAAGCATGGGTCCACCGCAGACGAACGGTGGTGCCGCGTCGGAGCTCCGACTCAATGGCGGCGCACCCGCCGATCTCGGCCATCCGGCCGCGAATCGACTCTCGGACACCGCGCCGGGTCGTCAGTACCCGCTCCGGATCGAAACCGTGGCCCTCATCCCGGATCTCGACGATCACGATGCCCCCGTCCTCGGCGACATGTACCTCGGCTGACCCCGCACCGGAATGCCGTCTGACGTTGGTCAGCGCCTCAATCGTCGCGTTGGTCATGGCTCGCGCAGCGTTCGTCGGCACAATCAGCTGCTCAGCCCCGGTGCGGGTGACCGGAAGCCGCGCTTCGTCGCAGGCAACCGCGAGCAGGCCGCACAGATCGCTCCGGGCCGGCGGCCGTTCGTCGGCCGGCCGGCGCAGCACCGCTAGATCACGTTCTGCTTGCTCGCCGATCCTGGGATCGGCCAAACCCAGGCCGACCATCAACAGTGTCGTCGCCGGGTGATCGTGCAGGTCTCGGTTGGAGGCCTGCTCGTCGGCGCGCACCAGCGCGGCGATCCGGCTCTCCCGCCGTGCGGTCTCCGCCTCGGCGATCGTCTGGTCGGCCAGCTCGCCACCCCGGTGGACCAGCGTCCAGAGCAACCGGGCCAGGCCCGTGACGACCACTGCCCAGCACGCCGTGATCACACCGTCGATCACTGAACCCTCGGGGCGCCCGGTGACCGTCCCGACAACCATGCCCATGATGACGACGAGGCCGGCAAGACTGCCGGAAATCCTCCCTTCGTAATACTGATACGCCACACAGGCGAAAGTGCAGAACGGCACAATCCATGACTTTCCGCTGCTCAACCAGCTTGCCGAGACAAGCCAGGGCGTGGCGAGAGCCAGCGCCGCCAGCGCGCTCGCATCCACTGCGGTGACCCAGCGTGGCGGGTGGCGGAAGACCTGGCGGGCGTAAAAGACGCTCCAGCCCGCGAGCACCAGCGAGGCGGCGGCGCAGGCATATCGCATCTGCGGCGACTCAGCGGCGGCTATCGCGACCACTGCGGTGATCGGTAGCGTGACTACTCTGATCATGGCGGCGTACCGGCGGCCAGCTGCACGAAGGCTCTCGACCGCGTCACCGGAGCGGGCGAGTCGCGCGGTTTCTGCAACCAGATCATGTCGGACGTACGGCATCAGAGCCCACCCGTCGTCAGCAAACGTGTGCGGGCCAACGGTATCGGCGCGGTTCACACCATTGTGTGGGGTGAACGCAGGACGCCGGAGAGCCACTGCGGCGATCACACTCGATTCGGCGGCCCGCGAGGGGGTGAGGCCGCCCGGCTCCCCGATGGCACGGTCGCTCGGGAGCCGTCGAATGACCGCTGAAGGGAACGATCTCATGAATGACAGGTCTTGGCGGGCCACAGCGGACCGCCATCGGGAACCGCGCGGTACGACGCGACTCACCAGGCGTCGGCTGGCGGCCCTGTTGACCGCGGGCACTCTGGCGTTGGCAGTGATGCCCGCCTCCTCCGCCGAGGCCGTTACCGCCGCTCAGCGTGCTGAGCAGGTCCGCTATGCCAAGGAGACGATGCTGCTGGGCAACCGGCAGTTCGCCGAGCGTAAGACGAACTTCTTCGCCGCGGGTTGCGGGACGCTGGACAACATCGACAAGTGCCGGAAGCCGGTGCCGTACAACCAGTTTGACTGGGACACCGACAGCTGCAGCAGGCCCACGCCGGAGAGCTGGCGCAAGCTGTTCCACCCGGCCTGCCAGCAACACGACTTCGGCTACCGCAACTACGGCAAGAGCCTGACGCTCGGGCGTGACGAGAACACCCGTCGATGGATCGACGACCGGTTCCGCGCGGAGATGAAGTCGATCTGCAACTACCGCTTCAGCGATTGGACGCAGTACGCGAACCTGCAGGCCTGCTTCAAGGAGGCTGATGGCATGTACGCCGTCGTCCGGAACCTAAGCGACTGGAGCAGGCCGCTTGACCAGCCCGTCGCACAGCAGGCGCCGGCCGAGCCATCCGAGCCAGCCGCGCCGGCCACGTTCGCGGAGACCACCGGCAGCGTGACCCATACCTGGACGAACCGGCAGAACGCGGGCGGCTCCCCCGGCCCAGCGATTTCGGCCGGAACCACGGTGCAGGTCGCCTGCCGGGCCGATGGCTTCCGCGTCGCCGACGGCAACACGGCCTGGTACCGCATCGCATCGAGTCCGTGGAACAACACCTATTGGGCCTCCGCCGACGCCTTTTACAACAACGGAAGCACCTCCGGCAGCCTGCGGGGCACGCCGTACTTCGACAACTACGTCCCGGTCTGCTGACCGCCACCGAGCTGCGGAGAACGAGATATGACCACCCACACCGGCAGCAGCCCGGCGCCACACGGTGGCGGGGACACCCTCGGCACCGTGCTGGGCCTGGCCGGTGTGGTGCTCGCCGTCGCTGTCATGGTGTTCCGGCCCGCGCTGCCCTACGAGATCAACAGCTCACTCGGGATGGCGCTTCTGGTGTGCTCGTCGGCCGCGCTGGTCTGGCTGATCAACCTCGGCGTGCGGTGGCGCCGACAGCAACAGCGCCCCCGGGGCTTCCGGCGTACCACCTCGATCACCGGTGTACTCGGGGTGCTGCTCATCCTGGCCGCCATGCAGGTCCAGGAGACCGGGGTCCGCACCGCCCACTGCGAGTTCGGCGTGCACGGCGTCGGTTACGGCATGGTGTGGGCCAAGGTCGAACCCCGCGAGCCCGGCAAGAAGTACCAGGTCACCGTAGTGTGGGCGGGCTGGACCGGCCGACCGGAACCGGTCGTGCTGAACCAGGCGACGTTTTTCACCTTCCTCAAGCGCGACGTCTACAGCCCGGCCGCCGACGTCATCACCGACCACGACGCGAAGATCATCTGCGGGGACGGGCGCCCGCCGGCCGACGAGGACCAGATCCACCTCGTCGGGGCGGACTGGATCCGTGGCAAGGCCACGCCGGTCGCCCGGCGCTGATCACTGCCCGAACGGTTCGCCTGGCGGCCCACCCGGCGCCAAGCCAGCTGCGAGCGCGGGTGCCACAAGTCAGGGCCGCCAGGGTGCCCGTCCGGGTGTACAGAGCTGATCGGGTGCAAACAGGTGTGCGAACCACCACAGGTGCCCGAAAATGGCCGCGTGGTGCGGTCGAACGACGTGTGCTGGGGTCAGAGGTGCCCCCCGAAAACCCCTTGAGAGGGCTGACGATCGATGATAAGCCTTGATCACCGTGTAGCGGCGTTTAGGCACCTCAGCGTCAAGATCCGCAAATCGATGACAAGCTACCGACCGTAACTGTCGGTAACAGAAGGACCGAGGTTCAGGTTACGTGAGCCGGGCTATTGCCGACTGACGCTGGTTGCGTTGCTGGCCCTGCTCGGGAGCCGATCGGGGACATCGTCGTCGAGCCCTGCCTCCGACAGGAGGCGCAGGTAGCGGCCCTGCAGTTCGGTGGCCGCTTCGTGGTCGCGGTGAGCGCCCTGCGACCGCGGGCGTGTAGGTCTGCGTTATGCGGGTCGATGCGGAGGCCCGCCTGCAACACGGCAAGGCCGCGCTGCAGGTCAGGTTCAACGTCGGCAAGGGCGGCGCAGGCGTCGATGACATGCCGCCGGATCGCTTCGCGGACGGGGTCGAGCTATGGCCAGGTGCGTCCGGGGGCAGTCCCGCGGGGTAGGCGCCAACGACTGCTTGCCAGGCAGCGGTGGTGTTGGTGACGGCAGGGGCGGCGTGATGAATGGCGGCTCGCAGACCCCACAAGTCGACGTTTAGGTGAGTCGGGTTGAGGCGATAGCGGTCGTCGGTATGTTCGATGACGTGCAGCCCGCTGGCCTCCCGGATGGCAGTGCGGAGGTCGCTGAGGGTGGTGTAGAGCCGTCCGGTGAGAGACCGGCGGGGGACACCCGGCCAAATCGCATCGGCCAGCTGTGCGGTGTGAGCGCGGGTGGGGTGGTTGGTGGCCAGAAAGATGAGGATCTGGAGGGCGGCGCTGCGGCGGATGGTGAGGGGTTCGCCATCGACGAAAAGGGTGGGCTCGCCCAGGACGCGTAGGCGAAGCCGCCGAGTGGCAGCATCGGGCCGGCTGCGAGGCTCGCCTCGGGTCGCTTGCCGCGGCAGCCGGGTCTTCGGTGGTGCCTCGTGCGGCACGGATGGATCTTGAGGCGGGCGGGCGGTGCTGGGTTGGGGCGGACGATGACGGCGAGCAGGTCGGTCGCCGTCACCTGGTCCAAGACACACAGTCGAGGTCCAGGCCCTTCGGGGCGCAAGGGGTCGTGCAGATAGCCTGCCAGGTCGGGCCTGCCGGCCATCCTCCCAGCACAACGACTCGGCCACCGGCCGTGGCCGCCATATCAGCAACGTCTTTCAGGTTATAGCCGCCGCAGCACTCCTCCTTCAGCAGGACGACGATCCTCGGTGATGGGGTGGACTCGACGTGCGCTGATCTTGCGCCGTCCGAGCGTGACAGCCCTTGGGCGGGCGTTCGTGCCGGTCGGTTCACGCGGGGCCGTCGAGATAGCCGACATCCGTGGAGTCCGACGCGACGCGGACGCGATAGCCCCAGCGTCGCAGGACCTGAGCGAGTTTTGCGGCACCCGCCGGGTTGGCGGAGTGAACGTTGATGACGCCGACGTCAAAGGGGCGCTCGTCGAAGGCAGCCTGTTCGAGGACCTCCACGACCGGCCAGATCGTGTCGTCCCCGCCTAGGCCGTGTTTCGTAGGGCACGAAGCCATTGGTTGATAGCGGCGATGGTGAGGGTGGCTTCGTAGCGCACGGCGAGTTTGTCGTATCTGGTGGCCATGGCGCGGTGTTGTTTGAGCTGGTTGATGCCGCATTCCACGGCGTGGCGCAGGCGGTAGACGTCGGG